>NZ_JBQFXE010000012.1:0-103584 GCF_056540685.1 Ruegeria sp. AM2
TCCCGAGCGTCCCACCGTCTCTCCGATGCGTCCGCGCCGTTCCCAGCGCCCCAACAACAACCTCAGCTGCGCCGGTGAAGGGCGTTCTAAGCGCTACGAACACAGGCTGCAAGCAGAAAATTACATACTGCGAACTTTTTTTGCGATTTTCATTTTTTTTGTTACTTTCCAAGTATTTAAACAAAGCAACGACTGACCAAACAACACGAGACGAGCCAAAACGCAGGAATCAATATAGGACCTGGACCATGCTCGGATCTGTAAGGACGCTATATATTGCGGAGTCACGTGTTCAAACTACAAGACTCGATGGCACGGGCATCAATGATCCGACTCGATTCCGTCGCCAATTCCATTGGGAGACCTCGAAAACTGGATAACAATGGATAGCCAACCCTTGCGCTCTTGCGTGGGATGCGGTCAGGTCGCCGATTAGGAATGCCCGAGTTCACCGCACCATGATCGACAACCCTTTTCCGCGTATCAATACAGTTGGCTTTGACGGCTTTCTGATTTCCTTTTCCAGCGAAATGGCCGAACCGTCGAACCGCGCGGCCTTGGCCTTTCAGAGTGCTGTTGAGTCCGCGCACTGGGACGGGGTAATCGAGACATCGGCGTCTCTTGCATCGACATATATCCGATTTGATCCCGAACAGACGCCCCACACAGAAATTTCAGACCGGGTCCGGCAACTGCTGTCACAGCAGGACTGGTACAAGGCCCCCTTGCCCACCGGCCGTCGGTTGTGGCGCGTTCCGACAGTCTACGGCGGCAGCTTGGCACCGCAATTGGACGAAGCCGCCGAGGCCGCAGGACTGACCACGGCTGAGGCGATCCGGCGGCTCAGTGCAACTCGGGTCCGCGTTCTGACAATCGGTTTTGCGCCGGGGCAGCCCTATCTCGGGCCATTGGGGCCCGAGTTCAACATTCCTCGCCTCAAGGAACTGACACCTATGGTGCCTGAAGGCGCGTTGGTTTTGGCTATCTCGCAATTTGTACTGTTCTCGGGCCCTACACCGACCGGGTGGCGACATATCGGTCAGACGGCATTTCGCTGCTTTCGCCCGGATGCAGAGCAGAGCTTTGCCCTTAGGCCCGGAGACGAGATGCAATTTCTACCGGTCTCGCGTGATGAGTTGGAAACCATCCTCGCCGATAATGCAGATGGGACAGGTGGGGCCGTGTGTCAGGAGATCACCGTATGAGCCTGATGGTCCACCGCATTGCTCCGGCCTGTACGGTACAGGATCTGGGACGAGCCGGATATCTGGATCAGGGTCTGTCCCGTTCGGGTGCTGCAGACACGCTGGCGCTGCACGAGGGCGCTGCTTTGCTAGGCCAAAACCCATCTCTAGCCGCTCTGGAAATGGGAGGTATGGGCGGAGAGTTCGAAGCGACACAGCCTGTTCACATCGCGCTTACTGGTGCGCCCATGCAAGCAAGCGTTGATGGCAACCCCGTGGTCTGGAACGCCGCACACCTGTTGGAGGCCGGGCAGCGTCTGGTCATTGGTGCCACCGCAAAAGGAAGCTATGGGTATCTGCATCTGGGCGGCGGAATAGATGCCCCAGTATTTCTGGGCTCGCGCGCGACCCATCTGACAGCGACGATCGGACGAACAATTCAAGCCGGCGACGTGTTGCATGCGGGATCGGGGTCAGGTCGATCGGGGTGGAAACTGCAAGTGGACGACCGGTTCTCGGGCGGTGTTTTGCGCGTGGTGGCCAGTTTTCAGACCTCTTTGTTCGATCAAGGAACGCTGGATCGCTTTTCCCGGACCGAGTTCCGCCGAGGCGCTCGGGCCAATCGGATGGGTATGCAATTGGAGAGCCCTGGCGAAGGCTTCGCCGCCAAAGATCAGTTGAATATTTTGTCTGAGGTGATCACTCCCGGCGATATTCAAATGACGGGCACCGGAAACCCTTTTATCCTTTTGCCCGAATGCCAAACGACCGGCGGCTATCCCCGCATCGCAACTGTACTGCTTTGCGACATGCCGCGCGCCGCACAAACGGCGGCGGGAGCCTCCGTCCGCTTTGAATTTGTGTCGTTGGAAGAGGCGGTCGCACTGAATCGCGCGCACATGGCCGAACTGGCGCGTCTGTCAGATCGGGTCGAACCTTTGGTGCGGGACCCGCATGACATCCCCGACCTTCTGTCCTACCAATTGATCAGCGGAATGATCTCCGCCACCGAATAAGGAGTTGCACCGATGCCAAGCGTCGATCTGAATGCAGATATGGGGGAAAGCTTTGGCCCATGGAAAATGGGTGATGATGAAAGCCTGCTCAAGATCATTACCTCGGCCAATATCGCTTGCGGCTTTCACGCAGGTGATCCAGACGTTATGGCGAAAACGATGGCTCTGGCTGCCGAAAACGGCGTGGGGATCGGCGCACATCCCGGCTTTCCCGATTTGCAGGGCTTTGGGCGCCGCAATATGAAAGTGCCCCACGACAGCTTGCGCAATCTGGTGCGCTATCAACTGGGGTCGGCGATGGGCATGGCCAAGGCGGTAGGCACCACCGTTCGGCACCTGAAATTGCACGGGGCGCTGGCCAATATGTGCTCGGTCGACATTGACATGGCGCGGGCTTGCTATCAGGGGGCGCTGGACGTTGACCCCGACATCATAATCATGGTCCTGGCTGCAACCAAACAGGAAGACGCCGTGCGCGAGCTGAGGTGCAAATGGGTCGGCGAGATTTTTGCCGATCGCGCCTATAACGACGATGGAACTCTGGTTGATCGCAGCCTGCCTGGCGCTGTGATCCACGATCCGGACATCGCGGGGCCGCGCATTGTGAATATGGTCCGCGAGGGCGCAATCATCACCGAATCCGGGAAACGGCTTGAGGCATCCATCGACACGATCTGCCTGCATGGCGATGGCCCAACTGCGGTCCAGATCGCCCGGTCCGTGCGGGAAAACCTGATCGCGAGCGGGGTTGAGGTGACAAAGTTCATCCGCTGATCATATTGGCGTAAGACCATCTGCCTATATTCAGACTGTTGCCCGCAGCGGTCGCAGACCCTAGCATACACGCAAGTATATGTTCTGAATATTACAAATCCGGATGGACACATGTGCCAGCGGCGCATGAGCGAGGAGGATCGTCAATGTCATTGGACCTGATGTCATACCAACCCCGGGGTGACAAAACGAACTCGGAGTTTTTTCACGAATATCTGCCAATGATCTATGAACGACGCGCCAGCTCCGGTGTGGCGGATCAAGTCGGACCGATGCGGGCCATCGTCATTCAGGTCGAGCCGGACGCATTGTTCGACACTCTGGTCGAACTTTATGTGATGACGCCTTACCGCCACACATCCAGTTATCTGGGGCCGACACACAAATTCTCGGTGATGCATTCGCACCCGGACTATCCGGCACTGATTTTGATGGCCCCGCTCAGCCCGTCTTTCGAGGACTTCATTCCACGCATCAACCGCATGTATCCACTGGCGCGCGGGACGCCGCAGACGCGCTATGTGGGCGAGGTTTTTGCCGCCTCGGACCTTACCGCACTGAGCAAAACGCTTGAGGATCAGAATATCCGTTTCGAATATTCTGGAGACACCGAAAACCCTTTCTACACGCTCAACGGGTTCCGGTTTACCACGCCATCGGACTTCACCTGCAACCGCGTCGGATATTCGACGCTGGATTTCAACGATCCCGATAGTCTGGGCCTCGGCGACCGCGTATTGCTGAGCGATGCGGAACAGGCAAAACTGGATCAAGCCGCCGCATTCGGATCAGACAGCAAGATCGCACCGCTGATGCTGGGTATCGACCACCTCGCAACCCGCGTTCTGGCCGGTGAGCGAGAGGACGCGATCCTCGAATTTCTGACAATGGTGCCCTACTACTTTTGGGGGGCGTACAACATCTTCGACATGAACTCGTCGACCAACGTCAATCGGAACGCCAATGTGGACGATGACAAGAAGTCCCCGGCCAAGGTGTTCACGGCCAACAATACGCCATCCTTCGTCAACTCTTTCGCCAAACTGCCCATGCCGACCGAGGATTTTGTGCGCAATTTTGGCCGCCGCCTGCATCATATGGCAGTCGAAATTCAAGATGGCGATCATGGCGCGGGTGAAAAGAACGTCGATTTCGTGGTGAACACGCTCAAAGACAAGGGCGTGCCGTTTCTGGCCCATGTGGTGGGCGAGTGCAAAGACGATCCAAACCTGAAACAGATCTTCTCAAAGCACTCGAAACACACGCTGCTGATCACCGAGTATATTGAGCGTTGCCACCATTACGACGGGTTCTTCACCAAGGACAACGTGGCCGCCCTGACCGCTGCTGCCGGGCAGGATGAGCAATACGAGCACGGGCACGTTTTTGATTGAAAAAAGGGCTGCGAGTCCCCTCACAGCCCAGACCCATCCAGGAGAGTATGTCGGATCTTATGACGGCCCGATCATGAAACAGGTGACGTTGCGGGCTTGAAGCCTGCGACAAGCCAGATCGGCTTGTTCGCGTGTCATGCCCTGAAATGTCGCGTCAAAGCCCCTTGAGCTTTTGTTTACCTTGCGCAGCGTGCCTTCCAGCGTCGTCATTTCTGAAAGTGCTGTCTTCAGCAAGATTTTCTCGGCTTCGTACCGGGTGGTGTATCGACCGACATTGACGCCCCAAAGGTGACCGCCTGAAGTCGACAAACGTGTGACGACCTCGGGTTCTGGTTCGGGCAGAACCGCGGGATCAGTCGACGCCAACACCAAATCATCCGGGCGTTGCGCGGGGCGCGGTGCGCCGTTTGCATCCGTGGGCTGGATATCAGCAGCGGCGATGGCCGCAGCGATTCCGTCCTGGATACGCGCGCCGTTCTTGGCCGCCGTTGCCGCCACATTTCCAGCGACCTGAACCGCGGCACCAGCGCCTGGTCTCAACACCGGACGCAGGCTGGTGGTCGGCGCCGCAACCAGACGGGCGACCTTGGCGTTCAGACCCGCATTCCCTGCATAGACAGGTCGCGCAGGTTTACGGATCGGTGCTCGCGAGGGTGCGCGGCGGAATCCCATGTCGAGCAGCTCTGCTACTTTGGCATTGCGCGATGCACCCGACTTGCCCCCGAACACGGTCGCAATGATGCGCTCGTCCTTACGTTTGGCCGAGGCCACAAGGTTGAACCCTGCCGCGCGGGTGTATCCGGTTTTGATCCCGTCTGCGCCTTTATAGGCGGCCAGCAACCGGCGGTTGGTGTTTGGAACTGTCTTGATGCCTGCATGGGTCGATTGGCGCGAAAACAGATTGTAATACTGCGGATAGTCATACAGCAGATGACGGCCAAGCGTGGTCATGTCCCGTGCGGTGGACAAGTGCCCCGATTCCGTCAGGCCATGGGCGTTCTTGAAGGTCGTGCGGCTCATCCCCATTGCCTTGGCAGTGCGCGTCATGCGGCGCGCAAAAGCAGCTTCGGAGCCGCTGATCGCAATCCCGATGGCTGTGGCGGCATCATTGGCCGATTTCACCGCTGCCGCGCGGATCAGGTACCGAAATGCAATTCTTTGACCTGTGCGCAAACCCAGCTTGGACGGAGGCTCTGCCGCCGCCTTCTTGGTGATGCGCACTTGGGTGTCCAGTTCGATCTCGCCATTTCTGACAGCCTCGAACGCAATATAGAGCGTCATCATTTTGGTCAGCGACGCCGGATGCAACCGTGTGTCTGCGTTCCGCGAATGCAGAACTTCCCCGGTTCGGGCGTCGATGACCATCGCCGCATATGGGGCGGCGAGCGCTTGCACAGATGCAAAAGCCAGCATCCACAATGCCGCGATAAGGAATAAGCCCATTCGGGCCGGAGCTGTCCGCCGAATCTGCACGATCTTTGCCTCTGTCTGCCTCGGTCCGCCGGATTTTCCCGGTCGGTTGATTTTATTTTGATAATCTCAAGGCTAACACAGAGGTGCCTTCAAAGAAACCGAAAGCTCAGTTTTGCGGCTTCACAATTTCATTTAGTTCGACACCATATATTGTAGCACCCCGCCTGAAATGCACTACACAGGCGAAAGTGTCAGAATTCCGGCCACTGGCGACGCGGAAAATTCTGAACTGAGACCAATCGGCAACAGGTCAGGGCATCGACTGCACAAGGGATGATAACTCGCCCAAATCTGACAGCTCCCGGAATCGCGGGTTGTCAGTGGGGGCTTCGGCTTGCTCGACCTCCCAAACCAACCCATGCGGGACATACACGCCCCAGCATCCGGCCTGAATCGGGGCCACCACGTCCGAGCGCATCGAATTGCCAATCATCATCGCAGCCTCAGGTCCATCTCCATGTTGAGAGAAGATTGATTGGTAAGTGTGGGCCGTCTTTTCAGACACGATTTCGACCTCGTCAAACAGTTCACCCAGTCCCGACTGTGCCAGCTTCCGCTCTTGATCGATCAGGTCGCCTTTGGTGATCAGTATGACACGCCGCGAACGGGCCGCCTCTTCGACAGCTTCTTTGGCATGGGGCAACAACTCAATCGGATAGGCCAACATCTCTTGCCCCGCTTCGATCAGCTGCCGGATGACCCGAGCGGGCACTCGGTCGTTGGTGACTTCGATCGCCGTTTCAATCATTGAAAGCGTAAAGCCTTTGACGCCATACCCATAATGTCGAATGTTGCGTTTCTCCGCGGCCAGCAAACGGCCCATCAGATGATCGCGCTCTGCGTGGTCGGCCAGAAGATCCGCGAAATAGTCCTGCGTGATCTGGAAAAACCTCTCGTTATGCCATAGGGTGTCGTCTGCGTCGAAACCGATTGTTGTCAGTTTTTCACCCATTCCCAATACGTCCACTTACTCTTTTCTCCGGCGTATTCGACGTTATATAAACGCACAGATAAATCGAAGCCTGAATCAAACGAATGCACGCGACACTGGAAAACCAATGGACGATGTCCGATAACCCGGATGACGACGGTGACGCGTCTGTCCTGGTGCAAACGCGTCCGAAAACAAAACGCCCGCCGCTGTACAAGGTGCTACTGCTGAACGACGACTACACCCCGATGGAGTTTGTAGTGCATGTGCTCGAACGGTTCTTTGGCATGACACATGCTCAGGCGTTCGAGATTATGCTGACCGTTCACAAGAAGGGCGTTGCCGTCGTTGGTGTGTTCAGCCATGAGATCGCCGAGACCAAGGTGGGACAGGTGATGGATTTCGCGCGCAGGCATCAACACCCTCTTCAATGCACAATGGAACGCGAAGAGTAAGGCGCGCTCTGTCCGGATTTGCCCATGTCCCCTCGTTTAGACCTGGCCCTGCAAAGTGGCCTTAACCTGTCGTCTCCGCTTAGCGTTTTGGGGCCTAATCCTGAACATGATCTGTCGGCCTTGCCGCGCGATGCCCAGATCGTTCAGGCGTTCAAACCGTTTCACGATCATTTTCAAAACCTGGGGTTTGACGCGGTTCCGATCTCGGACGTGTCTTGCCAGGATGCAATCGTGTTCCTGCCCCGCGCCAAGGCGCTGGCGCGCGCGATGGTCCATCGTGCCTGCACCCGCGCCAATGGCACAATTGTCGTGGACGGGGCCAAAACTGATGGCGTTGACAGTATACTGAAAGACATTCGCAAACGGGTTGCGATTGAAGGACCCATCTCAAAAGCGCACGGCAAGATTTTCTGGTTCACATCCGATCCCCACGCGTTCTCGGACTGGGCAGAGCCGGATCAACAGGTGGTCGATGGCTTCAAAACCGCGCCGGGTGTTTTCTCCGCCGACGGTCCTGATCCGGCATCAAAACTGTTGTTGACCTCGTTGCCCACAAGCCTGGGTGCCCGTGTTGCAGATTTAGGGGCTGGCTGGGGGTATCTGTCGGCCCATTTGTTGAACGCCCAGGGACTTGAACAACTGCATCTGGTTGAAGCCGATCACATCGCTCTCGACTGTGCCAGATCCAACGTCCAGGACCCACGCGCGCAGCTTCACTGGGCCGACGCCGTCACATGGAAAGCGGCTGAGCCCTTGGACAGCGTCGTCATGAACCCGCCGTTTCACACATCTCGCAGCGCCGATCCGGCGTTGGGACAAGGGTTCATTGCCTCTGCCGCGCGCAACATGACCCGCAGCGGGAACCTATGGATGGTTGCGAACCGCCACCTGCCCTATGAGGCGACATTGGCCGAAGTTTTCGTAAAGGTCGCAGAGGTGGCCGGCGACAACCGGTTCAAGGTTTTTCACGCCTCTCGCCCTAAGCGATAAGGGCCGCTAACCTGCACCACAACTCAGGAGGATTCGCATGTCGTTTTCCATAGCGGGCAAAACCGCGATCGTTACCGGTGGAGCAAATGGCATCGGGTTGGCCATTGGTCGCCACTTCGCGGATGCAGGTGCGAATGTTGTGTTTGCGGACATGGATGAAAAGCGCTTGCTTGATGAATTGGGCGAGCAGAGGGACGACAGTAATATCCGCTATTTCGCAGGCGATTTGCGCGAAAGGCTGACGATTGCGAACCTGCTTTCGGCAACGCTGGATGCGTTCGATCAGGTTGATATTCTGATCAATGGCTCACGACAGGTCATCCCGTCCGACCCGCTGGACCCGGATGACGACTCGGTCCGAACTTTGCTGAATCAGAATCTGATGCCCGCATTGCGACTGAGCCAGCTGGTCTCGAAACGCATGATCAAACAGGCAAGTAACAACAACGACAACCCGGCAGGGTCGATCATTAACCTATCCTCCATCGCAGCCCGCCGAACGCATCCCGATCTGATGGCCTATTCAGTCTCAACCGCAGCGCTGGATCAGATGACGCGTTCCTTGGCCGTCGCACTTGCCCCGAATCGCATCCGCGTGAACTCGATCGCGCTGGGGTCGGTCATGAGCGCTTCGCTGCAATCGACCCTCAAGGAAAATCGCGATTTTCGAAATGACATCGAAAAGCATACGCCACTGGCGCGCATCGCCGCGCCGACAGAGCTGACCGAAACGGCCCAGTTTCTGGCCTCGGATGCGGCGGGGTTCATGACCGGGCAAATCCTGACGATCGATGGCGGTCGCACTCTGCTTGACCCCGTTGCTGCGCCAGCCCACTAAGCACCATGTTTGACACTGAAAAATCCACCGCCTCAGCCTGGTTCCGCCAACTGCGCGACGGCATTGTCGCCGCGTTCGAAGCACTGGAAGACAGTCACGACATCGGACCGTTTTCCGATGACCGGCCGGGCCGGTTCAAGGTCAAGGAAACCAAACGGCAGTCAGACGACGGAACAGATGCAGGCGGTGGCCTGATGTCAGTCATGCGTGGTGGCCGGGTTTTTGAGAAGGTCGGCGTAAACGTATCGACCGTCTATGGGACATTAGGCGCGCGCGCGCAGGCGGCGATGGCGGCGCGAAAAGGTATTCCCGGCATGACTGAAGACCCGCGTTTTTGGGCTTCGGGCATCAGCCTCGTGGCCCATATGCAAAACCCGCATGTCCCGGCGGTTCACATGAACACGCGGATGTTCTGGACACCGCATGCCTGGTGGTTCGGAGGTGGTTCAGATCTGAACCCATGCATCGAGTATGGCGAGGATACCGAGCACTTTCACACCACGCAAAAGGCGCACCTGGACCCACACGGACCCGCGCATTACCCCCGCCTCAAAGACTGGGCGGATAAGTATTTCTACATCCCACACCGCAAGCGCGCCCGGGGTGTTGGCGGCATCTTCATGGATGATTTTTGCACCGGCAACTGGTCTTCGGATTTTGCCCTGACACAGGACATAGGTCGCGCTTTCCTACCCGCGTTTTTGCCTTTGGTCGAAAGGCGCAGGGTTCAGGATTTCTCAGAGGCCGACAAAGAAACCCAACTGATCCATCGCGGTCTCTATGCGGAATACAATCTGGTTTATGACCGCGGGACAAAATTTGGGCTGGAGACCGGGCATGATCCCGATGCCGTTCTGATGAGCCTGCCGCCTCTGGCCAAATGGGTCTGATAGTTTGACCACGATTTGATGTGGCCGCTGTTTGCAGCGATCACCAGGTGAAGCCGTCCATCAAAAGCCGAAGTCCAGGAAATTGTCATAGCAGTAGCCTTGCGCCGTTGCTGCGGTCATGTTCTCTCCTACACGCTTCACACCGACCGAGTAGCTGGGTGAGGTATCGGCCCCTTCAGGCGGTGTCAGTGAAAACTGTACCGTCCTGACGCCGCGCTCATAGGCTTTCGAGATGTAAATCCGCTGGTTCGCCTGGGTTCTGAGCGTGCGGATGGCATAATCACCAATCCCGCACCAATAGGCCACCGGTGCCGATGTACCGGATGCCGCGACCTCATAATTGCCGTTGCTCAGGGGTGTCACTGTTGTCCGAAATGCCGGATACGAACCGACCCCAACCCCAACGGCCGGCGCCACACCTGGTGCCAAGACTGTGACCGCCAATACGGCGGTTCTGACTATGCGCATGATCACCTACCCAAATGCGAAATCACTCAACTGCATTTTCTATTGCCAGAAAACAGACAGAACCCCTGATTTTCAAGGAAATTATGTGTCCGGTTTCTTCTGGTTAGTTTGAATGAACGCGTCCGCCCACATCTTGAGGCGACAGCGCGACGGTCTTGATGACCGCGTGGCACGCGCGGCCCGGTTCAAGCCTAAGCGCGGCGACGGACCGGCGAGTCACACGGGCCAAGACCACCCCTGCTGGCGTTTTGACCGCCACAATGGCCCCAGGGCCGTCACCGGCGCGGATGGCCTCGACATGTCCGGACAGCACATTCAGGGCAGACAAACCTTCCGGAGGTTTGCTCGACAGGATAACTTCCTGTGCGGGGATACGGATGCGCAAAGCTTCTCCGACCCGGTGCGGTATGCGTGGCAGGAACAGGCGCGCGCCTCCGGCGTCCAACTCCGATAACCCATCCTGGTGATGCGCGGCCACACGAACCTGCAGCACCGCGCCCACAGCTCGCACACCAGCCGGGGCGACCGATGGGTCTGACAGAACATCCGATGCCGGGCCGTGGCGGATCACCTTGCCATCTTGCAAGGCCACAACTGACGTGGCCAATCGGGCGACCTCGGCGGCAGAGTGTGTCACGTAGAGGATCGGAACCGAGACCTCATCTCGCAGACGCTCAAAATACGGCAGGATTTCAGATTTGCGCGCATCATCCAAGGCGGCCAGAGGTTCATCCGCAAGGATCAGTCTCGGGCTGGCAAGCAAGGCACGCCCGATGGCGACGCGTTGTTTCTCGCCCCCTGACAGCATCGCCGGACGGCGGTTCAACAAGTGCCCGACGCCCAACATCTCGACCACATGATCCAGGTTTTCCCGCCTTGCATCACGCGGTGCGAACCACCGGCCATAGGCGAGGTTCTGCTTCACCGTCATATGCGGGAACAGACGCCCTTCCTGAAAAATGTAACCCAGGCGCCGCCGATGCGGCGGTAGCCAATTACCCTGATCGGTGTCAAACAGAACCCAATCATCGATCGCGACCCGACCGGCACCCGGTCGCAGCAAACCTGCAACGGCGTTCACGATCGTTGTCTTGCCCGAGCCTGAACGACCGAACAAAACGGTCACACCAGAGGGCGCATCAAAATCCAGGTCCAGCGCAATACCAGGCAACGCGTGCTTTATCCTGACGGACAGGCTCATGATCCGGCCACCCGTTGGGCCACCCGGCGGCCCACATATTCCGACAACAGCAGCGCGCCCATGGCAATCGCGACAGAAACGATCACCAACCGCATCGCCGCGCTTTCGCCTCCGGGGACCTGCAAAAAAGCATAGACGGCAGAGGGCAAGGTTTGCGTCTGACCGGGGATGTTGGACACAAAGGTAATCGTTGCGCCGAACTCTCCCATGGCTTTGGCGAAGGCCAGAATTGCGCCTGCAATGACACCCGGCAAGATCATCGGCAGGGTTACTGTTGCGAAGACAAAAACGCGCGAAGCACCCAAGGTTGCACCCGCCTGTTCCAGCTTTGGATCAACGGCTTCGATCGACAACCGAATCGCGCGCACCATCAGCGGAAACGCCATAATTCCGGCTGCCAGTGCAGCACCCGTCCAGCGAAAGGCAAAAACAATGCCCAGTTCGGCCAGCAGCTTGCCGAGCGGCCCCTGCAACCCAAACGTCAACAACAACAAGTACCCTGTTACCACCGGAGGAAGGATCAGTGGTAGATGCACCAACCCGTTCAGCACCTGTCGCCCAGGAAACCGCCAACGGGCCAGCGCGTATGCGATGAATATCCCAAATGGCAGAGTGATCAGCGTGGCCCAGAAGGACACGCGCAAGGACAGCCTCAGCGCCTCAAGCTCTGCCGGTCCGAGCCATCCCATCGGCTTACCCGCTCGGCAGGGTAAATCCCTGCCTCAAGAAAACGGCCTCGGCTGCCTTTGATTGCAGAAAGTCCAGAAAACCCGCGGCGCCCTGCCGTGCGTTTGACGTCAAAGCCGCGGGATAAATGATCTGCGGATGCAGATGGGATGGAAACTCAGCCACAACCCGCACACGATCATCAGCCACCGCATCAGAGATGTAGACAATACCCAAAGGGGCTGCACCGGTCGCAACCAACGCCAGAGCCGCCCGGACGTTGTCGGTCTGTGCAACCCGGTCCTCAACGCCCGCCCATTGCCCCAGACCCTGCAAGGCGGCCTTGCCGTAAATACCGGCGGGAACAGCCTCGACCAGTGCCATCGCCAGGTGGCGACCTTTCAATTGCTTGCGAAGATCAAGATCGTTTGGAATCGAAAGTGACGGGCTGTCAGGCGTCCCAATCAGCACCAACCGGTTGCTCAGCAAATCGACCCGTGAGGCGGTATCGATCAGCCCTTGCTGTTGCAACACGTCCATCCAGTCTGCATTGGCCGAGACAAAGATATCAGCAGGAGCCCCCAGTTGAATCTGCCGGGCCAAAACCGATGACGCCGCATAAGAAATCACAACGTCCTGTTCGGTATTCTTCGCGAATTCTTTTGAGATCTCATCCAGAGCGGTCTTGAGACTCGCCGCAGCAAAAACCAAAACTTCGTCGGACACGGCCTTAGTCGGCACCAAAAGGGCGGCACAAATGGCTGACATAGCAAACAGGTTACGCCACGCGCCGATCATCTTGTGCCTCCGGTTCAAAGGGTTGCGACTCCTTTGGGCATATCCGAGGGGACAAGCCACAAGCAAGGCCCATTGCCGGGGGCTTCGCATGTTCCAAGGGCGGCAAGTCACGTCGCAAAAGGGATTGATCTCAGCGTGAGAAACGGCTGACTGTGAGATTGAACCAGACAGGACCCAAAGATGCTGCAGCAAATCCCCGGCCTGATCGACGCGATCCGTGCAAAGTTCGCCCATGTCGAGGCGTGCCCGTTTCAGGGTCCCCGTGTTTTCTTTGAGAATGCAGGCGGCGCGTTAACGTTGAACTCGGTGGTCGAAACCTCGGCCAAATTCGCGGCAATCCCCGACAATCAGGGGCGCGACAATGTTGCCAGCCATGCGCTGGTCGACATCATCAATCAGACCAAGGCGGATTTGTCCGTGTTCATGAATGCCTCTGGCGGTCAGTTCTTTGTGGGCGAGAGCGGGACTGAACTGCTGTTTCGCATGATCCGTACGGCCTGCGTCAATGCGCCAAAAGGTGGAAAGGTTATCGGCAGTTCCATCGAACACCCCGCCAGCCGCAGCGCCGCGCGCCGTTGGGCCGGGATCGCCGGTCTGGACTATGTCAACGTCCCGCATAACGATGCGACCGGCCTTGTTACAGCCAAGGATTATCGCACCTACATGACACCGGATGTCGCGGTTGCGACGATCCTGCATGCGTCACCAGTGACGGGCATGGGAATGGATGTCGCCGCCATTTCTAAAGTAATCCGCGAGGTGGCCCCGGAGTGCTTCATCATCGTCGATGGCATCCAACATGCCGCCCACGGTCAGATGGATTTGGACAGTTATGACATCGATGGCTACGCCATCTCACCCTACAAGGTGTTTTCGCGCCACGGCTACGGCATCGCCTGGATATCAGACCGCCTGACCGCGCTGCCCCATGACCAACTTATCGACGCGCCCGCAGAAGGTTGGGAGTTCGGGACACGTGATACCGGTGCCTACGCCACAATGTCCGATGTCGTCAGCTATTTTGACTGGCTCGGCGCACAAGTATCTGATGCAAACGACCGACGCAGCCGGATCGAAGCCGCCGGTCAGGCCGTTCACGCCTATGAAACCCACCTGACAAACGCCATGATCAACGGGAGCGGAAACCTACCCGGATTGCGCGACATGGACCATATCTCAATCCTTGCCGGTGACGACAATCCGGCTCGCGAAGCCCTCGTGTCGATCACAGTGCGTGGCATTGCTTCACCCGAAGTGGTGACGCGTCTGAACGACCAAGGCATCCGGACGCACACCCGTAAAGCCGACCATTACAGCGGTAACGTCCTGACGCCTTTAGGCCTGACAGATTGCATCCGCATCTCACTGTGCCATTACAACACGGAACAAGAGGTGGCCCAGCTTCTCACCGCGCTCAACGAAATGCGGTCCTGAATAGATTTCCGCTTGGGAGAAGTAAGAATTTCTTCTAGACCCTCTTGCACCTCCGCGCGGGCTTGGCTACATGAGCCCTCACGGGTGATTAGCTCAGTTGGTAGAGCGCTTCGTTTACACCGAAGATGTCGGGAGTTCGAGTCTCTCATCACCCACCATTCCCACCTTATTATCGAGCGCATTTAGGGCTTCAGAAATTTGGCTGTTCCAAGGGTGCGTTGTTTCGGCGATGCATTTTGCGGCGGTGCTTCGATTGACGTAGATGCTTGGCCACTCAAGCCAGCTTCCGCAAACCCCGGCGGTTCGCAAGTGACGCCGTTGTTGTCCGGATCGTACCGCGTGTGGTAGCCCGGTCCACCGGAATAGAACGGTCCAATTCCCATCTTCCAAGCCACGTCGCAACCGGCCATTGCGATCAAATGAATCACGGCACCTTCGCGGTCAAATGCGCTGACTCGCACAAACACCCCGATCGAAACTAGCGCGACGCTGAGCGGCAATGCCAAAATCATCAAGAGAATACGCCACGGCGACAAAGCCTTGCGGCGCAGAACTTCGGCGCGCTGTTGACGCTTTTTCGCTCTGCGTGACTGCTTGCCATCTTGGACTGGGTCTGATTGTGCCTGCATGCGGCAAACTATGTTCCAGCTATGTGGCAATCCCGTGACCATAGCAGGACACCGCCCGCGAAAAAAACCTTTCCGCACAGCAAAGCGGATCGAGTCAGAAGTGGCTACCTTACAACATGCACGGCGCAAGCGGCGTGACGCACCACATGCGCTGCGGTTGAGCCCAAAAGAAGGTCCTGCATGCCGGGCCTGTGCGACGCCATGATGATCAGATCGGGAGCGTTCTCTTCGGCCCAATCCAGGATCGTTCGCCCCGAGTGACCCTCGATCACCAGCCCGCGTGCATTTGGCAATCCTGCCGCCAACTCGTCCAGCTCGGTCTGGATGGCCTTGCGTGCCTCTGAGAGATACTCGGTCGGCATGTACGAGATCGCATAATCCGGAATATGCTCAACCACATGAAGAAGAACGATCTCGGCGCCGGGTGTTGCCAGAAGTTGCGACAGTTTCAGCGGGCCTGAAATATCACGCTCGGCATCGAAGGAAATGGGAACAAGGATTTTGTGATACATGACATGCGCCTCCGTTAATCCGTGATCACCCTGACGGGTGTTTGCGACGGCGGCTTTGATCCATGTCAGGATTCTCCAAATGTTTCAGCCACATCGTACATGACGGGCTCGAAGCTCTTGCATAATTCATTGATGCTGCGGTTGCGGTCGCGCATCTCGGGGTCGCGCAGCATGGCCAAAAAGTCTTCGCGGCGCTCCCACTGCGAGTAGTTGGCGATCCGTGTCTGAGCATCGTTCACATGCAAACCTGCGGCGATGAAACCGGGCTGTTTTGAGATAAAGTTCGCATAGGCGTCTGTCAGCGCCTCAAGCAGATCCTGACACGTCCCAGGGGTCATTTCGAAGGTGGTGATGACGGTCTGAGTGGTGTTGTTTTTGGATATCGTTGGCATCGGGAATCTCCTATGGCTGGCCCGAGCCTAGCACAGCTTTGGAAAACGCCATCGGATTCTGCGAAAGTTTGCGGTTGATGTCCCAACGGAAAAACTGGCCGCTTGGATGAAGCGACCAGTTGCAGTTCAGATCAGCTTTCGATCCGCATAATCACCGAAGCCGCACCTCGTACCGCTTCGGACCAGCGCAACCTGACGCCGCTTTGATCAGAACCCTGATTCAGTTCGACATAGGGCGTCAAAAAACGTGTCTGGTTCAAAGCGGTTCGCAGCGGCCCCAGCACCACAACGGCGTCACAGCTGCGCGCTTTTCCACCAAAGGGCAGCCGGTCCTGAGAATCGGCGAACCAGGCCGAGGAGGCCGAATTCTGCGTAAGGCGCAGCCTCAGAGGATTCGAGCTTTTGGCCGCAATCCCGTGAAACGTGTTGTCTTCGAAATTCACGTTCAGATGCCGGTCGGAATTGAGGTCGGCAAAACTGGTGTCCACCCGCTCGGCCCTGTCGATGCTGACATTGTTCACCCGGAACTTGTTACCGGTCACGGTCAGGCCGTTGAGAAAATGACCACTGCCATAAGGACGGATCACGAAATAGCTGAACCAAGGCGCAACATCGCTGGAATAGAATATGTTGTCCGTCACGCTGAGCGCACTAAAGGAAAAACCTGTCGTATAGTCCGGATTGGCATCCCGTTCATTTGTCCACTCAATGGAACAATTGTCGACATAGTTCTCGGCAATGGATGAGCTGTTGTAGCCGCCGATCAGAACCAGACCGGCATTGCGGATACCGTTGGGAACGCTGTCGCCCTGGAAGAAATGGTTTCCGAGGACAAGGTTATTGTCGCCGCCCAGAACCGCGAAATGGTGGAACCGTGTGGCCCTGTTATGGCGCAGCTTCACGTCATTGGCGTTGCTGTTTAATGCGATCGAACTGCGGTCCGCCACGTCCAGGCTTTCTTCGGTGGACAGGAATTGGCACCCATCGATCAGCATGCCCTGACACCCAAGACCGATTGACGTGATCCCGCGATCCTTGGGGCGGCTGATGAAACAGTCCTTCAGCACAAAGGTATTGCCGCCGGGGGACAATCGAACCGCGCTGGACCGGCCATTGCACTGAAATTCGATGCCTTCCATGTTGAACTTCTGCAGCGCGCTGAAGCCGCTGAAATCCAACGCATATTTGAAAGCAGAAAACGTAAAGGTCTGCGTCCCTGCCGCATCATAAATCGGGGCATTCAAAGTTATTTCACCTGCACCCGCATCCTTGGACCGCACATAGATTTCACGCCCCACACCGCTGCCTTCTACCAAGCAACCGACCGGAATATTGGCTATGTTGGCCACGTTGGACAGTTTATAAGGATCGTTCGGCGTGTAGGTCGCGACCGAGGTGAAACTTTCGGTGTCCCAGGAACTACTGCTTTTGACATCAAACTGACCATTGCGGATGACGCGCCGTGTGGCATAGCCCGCCCGGTTCGGCACCGCGGCAGCCATGTCGATCGGGGCGCTCACTTCGATCTTTCTGCCGCCCAGGTCCAGAGACTCGTGATCCGAACCGTTCAGCAATGCCTGAAAGGCTTTTTTGAACGCCAAGGTCTCGTCCCCGAAGGCCGAGATATAGGCAGGCAGGTCAAAGTTCTTGGTCAGAAGCAGCATCTGATCGTCGGGCATTGTCACGGTGCCATCAAAGACGACCTCAGACGCCAAATTGGTGGTCTGAGCCAGATGGTAAGTGCCTCGGGGCACATAGATTTGCCTTCCGTTCGCAGCCTGATCTGCGGCTTCGAACGCCGCCGAGTCGTCTGCGACGCCATCGCCAACCGCCCCGAAATCGCGCACATCGACAATGCCGATCATGTCGCGCAGGAAAACGCTGGTTACGTCGGATATCTGAAGGTCATCGACCCGCACAACGGCCCCGTTGGCGCCTTCGATATCCAGGCCAAAATGGCCGTATAGCGCGGCTGCGCCCCAGGACATGTCCACACCCGACCGCAGGCCCGTGCCAACAATGGCGGTGATCTCGTGGACCGTCCCGTACCCCGTTAGCTGTGTGGCCGGCCCCTGCTCGACCAAGCCGGCAATATGGGCATCTCCAGCTCCGCCCGCCCATCCCGCAATGCGCACTGATGGCAGCGGTCCGCTGATGGCCTTGACCCGCGCCTTGATCTGCAAATAGCAGCCCGGCAGAAGCTGGGTCTGGCCCATATACCGCAATTGCTGCGTGGCGGCTGTCTTGTAAACCTCAAGACAGCCTGCAAAATCAGCGTCTGCCGGAACGAACACGCCGGACCCAGACCCCTCGTATGTGGGTGAGCCGGGCGTGCCATCGCCGCTGGACCATACACCCAACCCGTCGGCAAAGGCGGGAGGCATGAAAACGATTCCGTCGGTGACTGCCTTATTCATAGAGATCCCTTTCCCAAATGCGCCGTAAAAAATTTGCGGACGCCAAAACCCTCGGTCCGGGTCAGTCCCGAACGCGAAGCTCTGAGTATCGAAAAGGGATTAACCGGCGGTCTTGCGACCGTGACGGTGGTGTTGCGTCAGGCCGACGGGTCCGAGTTGCCCAGCAGTTGGACGCCATTGATTTTCCAGCCGTTTTCCAGCTGAATCATCTGATAGTCCAGGATGTGAACACGACCGTCACCGTCCACGACCATGACTTTCTGCCAAAGATTTCCTGCGATTTCGCGCAGTTCCAAAAATCGCACATCGGCAGGGCGCCAGACCATGGGATACCCGTTGCGAACCATGGCTCCGAAATTCTCGGGGGTCTGAAACAGGCGCTGGATGTTGGGGCTGGCAAAGGTAAAGGCGGTTCCAAAATCGTCCGCTCGGAACGCCTGAATCTGCGCCGCTATGTTGGCCTCGATCTCAGCGCTTTGAGCAAACGCAGTTGAGGACAGCCCGAAAATCAGGGTTACGGCAAGCAATAGACGACGCATGGGACTACCTCCTGATCCAAGAGTAGCCCCATGTTGTGTCAGGTCAAATCAGGCCAGTTCTCCTGCAAGCGCCTTGTCGATCAGAGCAACGGTTTCTGGCACCCCATAGAGCGCAATGAACCCACCAAACCGAGGTCCCTGTGAGGCCCCCAGCAGCACCTCATAGAGCGCGGTGAACCACCCTCGCAGCGGATCAAAACGATCGCGACCGACGGCGTAGACAACAGATTGCAGCGCTTCATCCTCAACCGGCCCGTCATAGGCCTGCAATGCGGTTTTCAGGGCTTCCAGAGCTTCACGTTCCTGATCCGTCGGTGCGCGGTGTTGACGCGTCGGTTTGACGAAGTCGTTGAAATAGCGAACCGCAAACCCAGCCGCTTGATCCAGATCGGGATGCGTTTGCGCGGTTGCCTCAGGGGCATAACGGCGAATAAAGCCCCACAAAGCCTCTTTGTCCTCTGCACCGGACACCGAGGCCAGGTTCAACAGCATCGCAAAGGGCACCATCAGCGTCGATGCGGGCACATCTCCACCGTGGATATGCCAAACAGGATTGTTCAACTGAGCTTTCAGGTCCTGCCCCGGATAGGCACGCAACTGCTGGTGATATTCGTCATAAGCCTTCGGAATGACGTCGAAATGCATCCGCTTTGCGGTTTTCGGCTTTTGATACATGAAATAGGCCAGCGACTCGGTCGGCGCATAGGTCAGCCACTCATCAATCGACACGCCGTTGCCCGAGGACTTGGAAATCTTCTGACCATTCTCATCCAGAAACAGCTCATACGAGAAATGTTCTGGCGCACGGCCACCCAGACCCCGGCAGATGGCGTCATAAATCTTCTCGTTTGTGGCATGTTCCTTGCCATACATTTCGAAATCAACGCCCAACGCGGCCCAGCGCGCACCAAAGTCCGGCTTCCACTGCAACTTCACATTGCCGCCGGTTACGGGCACGGTCCATTCCTTGCCGTCCTCGTCATCGAATGTAACCGTATAGGTCTCGGCGCAGACCTTTTTCATCGGCACATACAGAACGCGGCCCGTTTCGGGGTGGATCGGCAAGAAAATCGAATAGGTTTGCTGACGCTCTTCGCGCAGGCTTTTCAGCATGATCGCCATGATGTCGTCATAGCGTTCCACCGCCCGCTTCAAAATCTCATCGAATTGCCCCGAGCGATAAAAATCCCGTGCAGAATAGAATTCATACTCGAACCCAAAAGTGTCGAGGAATCGCCGCAGCATTGCATTGTTATGCGCGCCAAAGCTGTCGTATTCGCCAAACGGGTCCGGGACCGAAGTCAACGGGCATTGCAGGTACTCCTGCAAAGCTTCGGGGTTCGGCACGTTACTGGGCACTTTGCGCATACCGTCCAGATCGTCCGAAAAGCAGATCAACTTGGTCGGAATATCGGACAGCGCTTCGAACGCGCGTTTGACCATCGTTGTCCGGGCCACCTCGCCAAACGTACCGATATGCGGCAGGCCTGAAGGGCCATAGCCCGTCTCGAACAACACATACCCCTTTTCCGGAGCGCCCTGTCTGTAGCGTTTGAGCAACCGGCGCGCCTCTTCAAAAGGCCAGGCCTTTGACGTCATGGCGGTTTCACGCAGTTCAGACATGTGTTTTGATCTCCATCCGGGACACGCACCGACCGCCCAGTGCGACCAGCCCGCCTCTCCTATTGTGCCGTTGCAGCATGAGTCAACAAAGCCCGCGCAATTTCCTGCTCCTGCCGCCTGTTCCACTGGCCGGACCCGTTCGACAAACAAGGTGTTGAACCTGAGCGCGGCGGCTCATATCGTGCGCGATCAAAGGGCCCTTATCAGGACAGGTACATGACCGATCAAAACCCTCACCCGATGTCTCCGCAGGATTGCCTTGTGGCGATCATGGTCGCGGTCTCTGCATCTGACGAAACCATCCGGACGGCGGAACTGGTCAAGATCGAAGGTGCGGTGAATATGCTGCCGGTTTTTGCCGGTTACGATATCGACCGTACTCGCCGGGTTTCGCAAATCGTGTTCGATCTGTTTGAGCAGGAAGATGGCCTGGACGCCCTGTTTGGTCTGATCCGAGACAACCTTCCAGAACGGCTGAACGAGACCGCCTACGCGCTGGCCTGCGATGTGGCCGCAGCAGACGGATCGCTTGCGGAAACCGAGCTGCGGCTTTTGGAAGAAATTCGTTATGAGCTGAGTATTGACCGTCTTCACGCCGCCGGGATTGAGCGCGGAGCCAGGGCCCGTCACACCGTCTGACGTCAGCTGCCGTACAGCGCGCCCCATCTTTCGATCAACGCGCGCTGTAATTTACGCGACCTGCGGTTCCAACTGCGCGCGCCTTCAGGTCGCTCGCGCAAAGCTCTTGGAATCGTCGCGCGGTGTTCGACATCGGCAGTGAATATCGCAAAGGCAAGGTCCGACCCGTCCGCCGTTGTCAGAAACCCACCCAAACCAGAAACAAAATTCAGCGTACCAGTCTTGGCGTCCACCTTTATCGGGTGGTTCTTGACCGTCCGTCCCTGACTGTCCGTCAGCGCGAAAGGTTTCAGCAGCGGGCGCAATTCTTCCGAGTTTTGCGCGGCCACGAGTACGCCAACCATGTCGCCGGGTGCCACGCGGGACGCATCAGACAGACCTGAATGATCCGCCATGGCAATTCCACGCACACCGTAGGTCTCGGCCGCCCAACGGTTCATTTCAGCCGCAGAATCCGACAGGGAGCGTATCGCAGCACCCCGGTGCTTTGATGCGGCCATACCGACCATTTCCGCCGTCACATTGGTCGAATACTTCAGCATTCCACGCAAAATGGAATTCAGCGGATCGCTCTTGTGCGACACCAAAACCGTGCCTTTAGGTGCTTCACTCGTGATCTGCACCCGTCCAAGCAAAATCCCGTTGGCCCGCGCGAGGGTTCGAAAAACATCGCCTGCATAAAGCGCGGGTTTACGAACCGGCAGCCATCGCGCACCGCCATTGCCAAGCGCACCCTTGGCTACGGTCCAGCGATCCTGACGGGCACTGGGTTCGTAAGTGTAGATCGGCAAGCTCCGCGCTTCGACATCCATCGAGGCCATATCAACTGCAGGCGTGTACTTCGTGCTTCGCGCATCCATCGAGATTTCGTAGTTCGCCCCGGCCCGTTTCCACTCGAAATGCACTCGGTTGAAGTTCAGCGAGATACCACTGATCGCCGGGCTGTAACCCAGATGGTCCGGCTGTCCGGGGTCGATGGAGAACACATAAGGTAGCGCCCCGTCATAGACTTTGAACGCACCGCGAACCTCTGTGATCCCGGCTTTGCGAAGGTTGGCGGCCATCGTCGCCAAAGCATCCGTGTCCAGCAAAGGATCTCCGCCACCCACAAGGATCAGATCACCGTTGAGAATGCCGTTCTCAATCGTCCCATCAGCCACCAAGGTCGTTTCAAAGCGGAAATCCGGCCCTAGTACGTCGAGCGCGTACATCGCCGTCAGCGCCTTGCCGACGCTGGCCGGAGGCAAACCCTGATCCGCATCAAAGCCCTCAAGGAAGGTACCAGTTTTAACATCAGCAACAGCAAAAACAACTTCACCCTTCAAACCGGCCGAGCGAATGAGACGCTCTGCCCCGCTTGGCATTTTTCCACGCAGTTGGGGCCGCAGCGACGTCAGCGGGGCGTCAGCAATCCCCGCAACAGGGAGCATCGTGGCCCCTAAACCGGTAAGGAAAATACGTCGTGAAATACGATTAACCATGGCTCAAATAAAATCCCAGACATCGCGGGCAAACAACAGGTGATTGAAACTATGCGCCTGCAGGAGCTATTCGGGCAACACCTGATTGGCCCAATCGCCGCGGGTGCGAATGTCGGTCGAACTGACATCGACCATCGGAACATTGACAAAACACCACGCCGGGGCTTGCGCTCGGCCTAGCAGATGCCGTGCCTGACCATCGATACGGTATTTGGCATACAGCCGCGCCGCGGGCGACATCCTTGCAGAAATCCGATCTCCCGGTCGCGCAACAACTCCGACTGGTACGCCATCCATTATCCGACGCCAGTCTTTCCATTTGTGGAACTGTGCCAGATTGTCCGCACCCATCAGCCAAACGAATTTGACGTCCGGGTACAGCCGCCGCAACGCAGCCAAGGTGTCTGCCGTCGCCCGCGTCCCGGTCAGCGCTTCGATATCCGTCACGTCAACATGCGGATGTCGCATCATAGCCCGCGCGGCCGCGACGCGTTGCGCCAGAGGCGCAGGGCCCCGTTCTTTCAGCGGATTGCCCGGAGACACCAGCCACCACACCCGGTCCAGCCCAAAGGCTTTCATCGCCTCACGGGTGATGTGCACATGGCCTTTGTGCGGGGGATCAAACGATCCACCCAAAAGACCCACAACCTGTCCCGGTCGGGCAAACGGAATGCAGTTTCGCTCCATTATTCGCTGTTGCCCAAATCTAAGCCCAATTGTCAATCAACAGGTTGCACCTTGTCACCCAACCTGACCCGACCTGCCCGTACGACCTCGGCACACCAGCCCCCATGGCCGCGCACCGCCGAATAGCCACCTATTCCAAACGCTTCCTCCATCCGGCTGCACGGCGCGCAGATCACGGTAAAGCGTAAAATCGCCTCGCCCACCTGCACTTCACGCCCCTTGAGCGCCGCAAGGTTGATCCCTGATACAACCAGATTGCGCCGCAGTTGGTCAGGCCCAATCGGGGCTTTTCCCAAATACGAGCCGATCGCCGCCAGATGTTCCTGCTGGATCAAGGTCACTGCCCGCTTTCCCGCACGCGCACGGTCGCCGTCGAGCCCAGTCCCGGCAATAGACACTTCACCCAGCGCAACCATCTCAGCACGTCGCTCAGGCCTGACACCTATCCAGTCGACGCGCCCAGGCTGCGCCCAACCGGCAATCAGCTTGGACAGTTCCGGCATATCAACTCCTTCCCTTAGTTTCATAAAACGACCCAGGGCCGGTTCGAATGGAATTCACAAAACCACCAGCTTGCCCCGCCCGCCCGGCTCGGATATCCAGCGTTTCAACCCAATTTCCCCGACCCAGAGGACGCGACATGGCCGCCTATCAATATGTCTACCACATGCAGGGTGTCTCAAAGACCTATCCCGGTGGCAAGAAGTGCTTTGAAAACATCCACCTGAGCTTTCTGCCCGGTGTGAAAATCGGTGTTGTTGGCGTCAACGGCGCGGGTAAATCGACGCTGATGAAGATCATGGCGGGCCTCGATGCCGATTTCACCGGTGAGGCTTGGGCCGCCGAGGGCGCCAAGGTCGGCTATCTGCCGCAGGAACCGCAGTTGGATGAATCGCTGACGGTCCGCGAAAACGTCATGCTGGGCGTCGCCGCGAAAAAGGCCAAGGTCGACCGGTTCAACGAGATCGCCATGGAGATCGCCGAGAATTACTCGGACGAGCTGATGGAGGAGATGACAACCCTGCAGGACGCGATCGATGCCGAGAACCTCTGGGACCTCGACAGCCAGATCGACGTTTCGATGGAGGCGCTGCGCTGCCCGCCCGACGACGCCAACATCGCCAACCTCTCGGGCGGTGAGAAACGCCGCGTGGCGCTCTGCAAGCTGCTGCTCGAAGCGCCTGATATGCTGCTGCTTGATGAGCCGACCAACCACCTGGACGCCGAGACCATCGCATGGCTGCAACAGCACCTGATCGACTACAAGGGCACCATCCTGATCGTCACCCACGACCGTTACTTCCTGGATGACATCACCGGCTGGATCCTCGAACTCGACCGCGGCCGCGGCATTCCGTACGAGGGCAACTACTCCGCATGGCTGGAACAAAAGGCCAAACGTCTGGAGCAGGAAGCCCGCGAGGACAAGTCCAAGCAAAAGACCCTCCAGCGCGAATTGGAATGGATGCGTCAGGGCCAGAAGGCCCGTCAGGCCAAATCCAAGGCCCGGATCAACGCCTATAACGAATTGGCCGAACAGTCCGAACGCGAAAAGCTGACCCGCGCTCAGATCGTCATCCCCAACGGCCAGCGCCTTGGCGGCAAGGTGATCGAGGTCGAGGGCCTGTCAAAACACATGGGCGACAAGCAACTGATCGAAGGGCTGGATTTTGCCCTGCCCCCCGGCGGCATCGTCGGCGTCATCGGCCCCAACGGGGCTGGTAAATCGACGCTGTTCAAGATGCTGACCGGTCAGGAACAGCCCGACAGCGGCACCATCACGCTGGGCGACACGGTCGAGCTGTCTTATGTCGACCAATCCCGCGACGACCTGAAAGACAACGAAACCGTGTGGGAGGCGATCACCGGCGGTGCCGAGATCATCCAGCTGGGCGACGCGCAGGTCAATTCCCGCGCCTATTGCTCATCGTTCAACTTCAAAGGCGGCGACCAGCAGAAAAAAGTCTCGCTGCTATCCGGTGGTGAGCGCAACCGCGTCCACATGGCCCGCCTGTTGAAAGAGGGCGGCAACGTCCTGCTGCTCGACGAACCCACCAACGACCTCGACGTCGAAACCCTGCGCGCGCTGGAAGACGCACTGGTCGATTTCGCCGGCTGCGCCGTGGTCATCTCACACGACCGCTTCTTCCTCGACCGGATTTGCACGCATATTCTGGCTTTTGAGGGTGATGCGCATGTGGAATGGTTCGAAGGCAACTTCGAGGCCTATGAAGAGGACAAAAAACGCCGCCTGGGTCCGGACGCGCTAGAACCCAAGCGGTTGAAGCACAAGAAGTTCGCGCGCTAATTCGCGAAAAGCGTGAGGCTCCGCTAGTGGGCAAAAGCCTTCGTCCAGCCGTCAGAAATAAATCCGCCGGGCGACGTCAACTTCGCCCGGCGAAATAAATGTCTTTGAAAAACAACACGCCCATGCGCGCCGCCCAGAAAATTTTGCGTGGCCCGAAAAGCACCTATGCTGTTCGGGCCTCCCTGCTGTAAGCAAACCCAAAAAGTCCAGCCAGAACACCGATCAACAGAAATCCGCTTGGTGGGAGAGGGACAGCTGACACTTCAGGTTGACCGTCTGACTCTTTCCCCTTGCCCTCGTTGCACCACAACTCACAGTAGTCAACTACCGGTTTCGAGCCATTTTTTTCGATCAGACCCTTTTCTTTAAATTCCCGCGATATTCTAGAACGCCGATTTTCTTGTTCACGCTGATCGGACTGCCAGGCGGCCCCGGCACGTTCCCGATCACGTATATTGCGATCGCGTCTGTTTTCGTTCCTGTTTAGTGCATTCTCGCGACGATCAAAAAACAAACGCAGGCTGCCTGAGCCGCGCTCGGACGCAACCGCAAGCCCGCCATAAGCGTCAAAAGTCGTGGTCAAAGCGCTTGCAGCGCCAGCCACAGTCAGAAATGCGATGGTGAGTACGATTTTCATCCAAGCCCCCACAGCGTCAATCGACTTGCAATAGTCTACACGTTTGGACCATTTTGCGCAACTAATGGGTGAATCGAGCTCTTGATGATGAGCAAGGCAGGCTCGCAGCGACTGACTGCAAATCACGGTTAGGGGCCACCGGAAACACTAGATGCCGTGTCCGGACAGTCAGAGATACGCATGCGGCTTCATTTTGTGTCACACTGCTCTTGGCTCAGGATTTATAGCCAATAGAAGACCAAATCGGCGAGAGTAATTGCTGAGAGGAAGGCTTTAGGACACGTATCGATCTACTGGCATCACAAAAGGTCTCTTGGATGATTAAAGACGCATCCCATCTTCGAAAACGGCCATCATAGCATTTCTCAATCGAGACACATCCTCATCTACTGAATCGGACAGGTCGCATTCGAATGACGGCAGTACCTCGACCCGGATCGTCCCACTTTTAGGGAGGTGTTTGCCGCGTGGCAGCAGGCGGTCAGAATCGTGGATGACGATGGGCCGGATTGTCCGCCCCGTATTGCGCGCGGCCAATACCGCACCCGCCTTGAACGCGCCAAGGCTTTCGGAGCGGGTGCGCGTGCCTTCAGGAAACAGCACGACAGAGCAGCGTGCGGGCATTGCATGGATAGCAGCGGTAAGTGTTTCAAGCGCTACACTGCCGCTCTTGCGGTCGACTTCAACAAGCCCGGCGCCCTTGAACCCACGGCGTAAAAGGACCGCGTCGCAGAGTTCCTTCTTAGCGGCAAAAGTGATCCACTTGGCGTCCGGCAAAGCATCCATCAGGGCGAAGCCATCCAGGTGGCTGCGGTGGTTGATCACGATGATGCTGCCAGTGTCGGCGGCCAACGTTGCTACTTCTGCTTGTGTCATCTCCGTCCGGATGCTCAGAAACCACAAAAGCCGGGAACAAGCGCGTTTGACCAGCCGCCAGTACCAGCCGCGAAAGCCTCGCCGTTTGCTGCAGAGTAAGGGCACAAACGCAACGTAGAGGAAATAAAAAGGGCCAAGCGGAAACAACACTGCGCGCTTTATGATGCGCAAGCCAGTTGAGTCTATGGCCGAAGGCACGGCTCGTTTGTTCGGAGGTTGGAGTGACATGGATTCCGTTGCAAGTGTTGCTTTTCGTGTGATGGTCACAAGGGTCCTACGTTTGGCTTTCTTTGCCTGCCCTCTGGGCGCGTGGCCTGACAAGCACCCAGCGCTCTGCCTCTATGGGGCAATGGCGATGGCACATCAACAAAAAGTCGCGTATTGATGAATGGCTTGAATGGTTGGTTCGGACCTAACAAATCGGTTCCTTCGCCGCGCGCGAATGGCCAGGAGGCGCAGTTTGCGACAGTGCAACCCTGGAACGTGGACGGCGGCAAAAACCTATTTGCCGCCTTCTGATCGATTGTTCACTACGCTGCGCCGCCGCACGTCCGGTTCGAGCCCAAAATAATCGAGACTGTCCAAGCAAAGAATGTCGGCTATTTCGGCACCGCCTGACAGAGAACCCTCTCCAGCAGATTGCACAACACGTTGTCTTCGGCTTCTCTGATTGGGTTGGTCTAGCCTGCGGATCTTATTGCGTGTCGGGTATTGGCCAACGAAAGTAGTAGGTGTCGTGCCGGGACAGAGAGAGATACGCATGCAGCTTCATTTTGTGTCACATCTGTGTGTCACACCGCTCTAATGCTTGCTATCTAGTTGTGTTGTTAGGTTTTGGTGGAGCCTAGGGGAGTCGAACCCCTGACCTCTTGCATGCCATGCAAGCGCTCTCCCAACTGAGCTAAGGCCCCATACAGGTACCGCCTTGGCGGTGGACGGACGTTTATGAGACGCGGCATCCGAGTGCAAGTCCAAAAACGCAAACCGCGAAATTCTTTCCGGGCCCTAAACACCCGGGAAAGGTTGAGGCGGCTTAGGCCGCCTCTGGCCAGATCAGGACTCGTCTTCTGACGACATGTCCTTGATATCATCCAGCGAGACGTTGTCGCTGTCGTCTTCGTCGTCCAGCAGATCATCGTCCAGTTCGACGTCAACGTTATCGTCATCGTCCAGCACGATGTCCTCGTCCGAGGACGCCTCGCGCGCTTTGACCGATGCAGCATCTTCCGCGTCGGCGGCAATCATCCGGCTCTTGCCGGTTTCAAGCTCAACGATCTCGCCGGTATAGGGGCTGACGATCGGGTCTTTGTTCAGGTCGTAAAACCGCTTGCCGGTTGTCGGGCAGACACGCTTTACGCCCCATTCTTCCTTGGGCATATCAAATCCCCTTGATATCAGGTGAATCTCAATAATGATTCAGGTCACCTGCCACATGCGGCAGGCACTGTCAAAGCCTTTGCGCAAGGGAGATCGCACGATGGGGCGACATGCATTGCCCGGCACGCCTCCGGTGCCGCTCACGCTACGCAAATCGGCGCGGGCGCGGCGGATCAGCTTGCGGATTTCTCAACTGGATGGGCGGGTTACGCTGACCTACCCGCAAGGTGTTGCCGAAACCGAAGCCTTGCGTTTTGCGCATCAGAAGGAAGGGTGGATCAGACAGCATCTGGACGACCGACCAGATCCGACATCAGCGCAAATCAACCAGGTCATTCCCGTTGAGGGGCGGCCAAGGCGAATCGTTGCAGCCTCAGGCCGCAGGGTCGTTCTGAGTGCGGATGACATTGGCGTTCCCAAAGGGTCCGAAGGGCGCAGGCTGGCGCGATTTCTAAAGGAACTGGCCCGCGACCGGCTGACCGGGGCGTGCGATGATTATGCCGCCATGCTGGGTCGCCAATACTCCACCCTCACCTTGCGGGATACACGGTCGCGTTGGGGCTCGTGCAGCTCTGCGGGCGGGTTGATGTTTTCCTGGCGGCTGATCATGGCCCCGCCCGACGTTCTGCACTATGTGGCCGCACATGAGGTTGCGCATCTGGCCGAGATGAATCACTCCGCCGCATTCTGGGCCGAGGTCGAGAAAATCTATGGGCCCTACAAAGAACCACGCCGTTGGTTGCGCGACAATGGGGCCGAATTGCACCGGTATCGGTTTGACGCCGCCTGATTTTGTGATCACATAAGACCATGTTGAATCCACGACCAGCCGAGTCTCAGGCCCCGACCCATGATCAGGTTTACCGAACCCTGCGATCGCGCATCATGCATGGCGAGATCGCGCCTGGTCAGGCCTTAACGCTACGCGGGATCGGCAAGGAGTTTGGCGTCTCAATGACCCCCGCCCGCGAAGCGGTGCGCAGGTTGGCGGCTGAAGGGGCATTGTTTCTGTCTACCTCCGGGCGGGTTTCGACACCTGAACTGACCGCTGATCGGATCGAGGAACTGGCCGCCCTGCGCGCCTTGCTGGAGGTTGAACTGGCCAGCCGCGCCCTGCCCCGCGCGCACATGGCCCTGATCGACCGGCTGCAAAGCATCAATATGACCGTGGCCGAAATGGTCACAAAACGCGATGCCGTTGGGTATATCCGCGCCAATCTGGACTTTCACCGCACGCTGTACCTGCGGGCTCAGGCCCCGGCAATGTTGGCCATCGCCGAGACCGTTTGGTTGCAGTTGGGTCCAACCATGCGGGCGCTCTATGGCCGTTTGCGTCGCACCGAACCGCCGCATTACCACCGCCTGATCATCGCCGCGCTCAAAGCTGGCGATGAGCCCGGGCTACGTCTTGCGGTGCGCTCGGACGTCACGCAAGGACTGCGTCTGCTGGTCAGCTAGGCGGCTCTTTGCTCAGCACCACGGAATGCGCATTTCAGCGCAGGCAGTTCTGGCCCGGACGGCCTGTTCGCGCTATTCTGAATCCAATCAAAAACAAGAGCAGATTTCAGACATGATTACCCGACGCACGTTTTCCTTATGTCTTGGCTCCAGCCTGCTGGCGGCCTGTTCCGGCGGTGGCGCACCAACCAACGCTCCCGCTTCGCGCATGCGCGCGGTGCCGAACGCCGGTTGGGACGCCTGGGTTGCCAGTTTCAAATCCCGCGCGGCGTCTCAGGGCATTTCGCAGGCCACCTTGAACCAGGCTTTTCAGGGCGCGGGCTATCTGCCCGACGTCATCGAAAGGGACCGCAATCAGGTCGAATTCAAACGCTCGCTTGAGGATTACCTGGCCATCGCCGCCTCGGACGAGCGGATTGAGACCGGCCAGCAGATGATGGTGCGCCACGCCGGCACCCTATCGCAGATCGAGGCCAAGTATGGGGTCGACAAAGAAGTGGTCGTCGCCGTCTGGGGGTTGGAAAGCCGTTATGGCGCGCGGCGGGGCGACGTTCCGGTGATCTCGGCAACGTCCACGCTGGCCTATGACGGGCGGCGCGGTGCGTTCTTTGAAAAGCAGTTGGTCGCCGCGCTTCGCATTATCCAAGAGGGCGACACCTCACCCGCAAACATGACCGGCAGTTGGGCCGGAGCCATGGGGCACACGCAGTTCATTCCGACCTCTTACCTGGCCTATGCAGTTGACTTCACGGGCGATGGTCGACGCGATATCTGGTCCGAAGACCCAGCGGACTCGCTGGCGTCGACGGCCGCCTATCTGGCGCGCGCCGGTTGGGTTCGTGGTCAGCCCTGGGGCGGCGAAGCCGGTACGGTTTCGGGCACGCCGGTGGCTGTTCTACAGCCGCAGAAACCCGGGCCGAGCATCGCAGTTTTGCGCAATTTTCAGGTGATCAAACGCTACAACAACTCGGACAGCTATGCGATCGGCGTCGGTCATTTGTCTGACCGGATCGCCGGCGGCGCGCCATTTCAGGCGTCGTTCGGACCGGACGCCACAGGTTTGACGTTAGAAGATCGTAAAGACCTGCAACGCCGTCTGACGTCGTACGGTTACGATACACAAGGCGCGGACGGCGTGATCGGAAAGAACACGCAATCGGCCATCAGCGCGTATCAACGTGCCAATGGATTGACGGTGACCGGTGAGCCTTCGGTGGATTTGTTGCGCAGGCTGGGCGGCTAAAGGATCAGGCCGCCAACCCTTTGGAGCCGATATCCAGGAACTTTTGGCGCCGGTCTTTGATCAGCGCCGCCCCGTCCTTGCCTTCAAGATCGTTCAGCATCCCGCCAATGGCTGCACGGACCGACTCGAATGTAGCCGAGCGATCACGATGCGCGCCGCCCTTGGGTTCAGTGATGATCCGGTCGCAAATACCCAGCTTGTACAGGTCCTGGGCGGTCAGGCGCAGCGCCTCGGCGGCTTCGCGCATCTTCTCGGAATCCTTCCACAGGATCGAGGCGCAACCCTCGGGTGAGATCACCGAATAGACCGAATGCTCCAGCATCGCCACGCGGTTCGCCGTGGCAAAGGCCACCGCCCCGCCCGAGCCGCCTTCGCCGATGATAACTGACACAAGCGGCACGCCGATTTTCAGGCACATCTCGGTCGATCGGGCAATGGCCTCGGACTGGCCGCGTTCCTCGGCCCCTTTGCCGGGATAGGCGCCTGCGGTGTCGATCAGGGTGATCACCGGCAGACCAAAACGCCCCGCCATCTCCATCAGGCGCACGGCCTTGCGATAGCCTTCTGGTCGGGCCATGCCAAAATTCCGTTCGATCCGCGATTTGGTATCGCTGCCCTTTTCGTGGCCGATCACCATAACAGGCTGATCATTGAACCGCGCCAGACCACCGATCACAGCCAGATCATCGGCAAAGTTCCGGTCACCCGCCAATGGAGTGAACTCTGTAAACAGCTCTTTGACATAGTCCTGACAATGGGGTCGTTCAGGATGACGAGCCACCTGGCATTTCCGCCAAGGTGTCAGATCGGCATAAAGTTCATCCAGCAGTTTGGCAGCCTTGGCATCAAGCGCGGCAGCCTCATCGGTCACGTCCATCTCTTCGTTGGCGCGCGCCAGTGCGCGCAGCTCTTCAGCCTTGCCTTCAATCTCGGCCAGGGGTTTTTCGAAATCCAGATACTGGGTCATGACGCCTCTTCACGCGGATAATCTCTGCTATATGACCTGTGGTCGCGCCGGATGCAACTCAGCAAGATTTGTGGTCATCGAAAATGCCAGGTTGATCTGGCAAAGGAAAGGTAGGGGGCCGATGGCAACCAGCTACGAAAACCGCGTTCTACGTGTTCTGGCCTATATCCACGACCACCCCGCAGGCGATTTGTCGCTGGATGCGCTGGCGGACGTCGCTGCCATGTCCCGGTTTCACTGGCACCGCGTTTTTCGCGCCATCACTGGTGAGACATGCGCCCAGGCAGTGCGCCGGATCAGGCTGCACCGGGCGGCAAGCTGGCTGGTGCAAACTGACAGGTCTGTTGACCGTATCGCGGCTGATATCGGCTATCCCAACCTGAAATCCTTTGCGCGGGCCTTTTCCGAGGCCTACGGCAGCAGCCCTGCCACCTTTCGCAAGGCCGGGCAATTTCTGCCGGCAAATCCACATTTCAAAACCGGAGAATATCCCATGCATCCTGTCACAACCCGAACTGAACCCGCACGCCGGATTGTCGCCGTGCCCCACAAGGGCAACTACGCCGAGATTGGCAAAAGCTTTGAGACCTTTGGCGCGCTCTGCGAGTCGCGGCAGCTCTGGCCGCATCTCGGGCCAGTTCTGGGCGTCTATCTCGACAGCCCGGACGAGGTGCCACAAGATCAACTGCGCAGCTTCGCCGGGGCCGAATATTGCGGAAGCGAAACACCCGAAGGCATGGAAGTTTTGACCATCCGGGGCGGCAAAACCGCCGTATTGACCTACAAAGGACCTTACGCGGGCATCCACGCCGCCTATCACAGCCTGTTCGGCAACTGGTTGCCGGCGTCAGGTGAAGAACCAGCAGATCAGCCTTGCTATGAGGTATACCTCAACAACCCTCGCGACACAGCGCCAGAGGATCTTCTGACCGAAATCTGCCTGCCGTTGAAATAACTCAGGCAGGCCAAAGAACGGGATAGAGCGAGGTCACCAACAACAACGCCATCGTCCAGTTGAACACCAGCAATCGGCGCGGGTTTGTCAGAATCCGCGCCATTTGCTGTCCGAGTATCGTCCAGATGCTGACGGACGGCAGGTTGATCGCACCAAACACCAAGGCAACAAGAACAATCGCACCCAAAGTCTGGTTCGGCGTGTAGGCGGTGGTCACAGTCAGGGCCATGGCCCAAGCCTTTGGATTGACCCACTGAAACGCTGCCGCCTGCAGGAATGTCATTGGCTCTCCGGTGGCTGCGCCACCATTTGCGGGCGCGGCATGTGCGATCTTCCAGGCGAGAAACAGAAGATAGGCAACGGATGCGGCCTTCAACACCAAATAGCTGACCGGATAGCGATCAAAGATCTGGACCAGACCAGCCCCGACCAGAAGTACCATGAAGGTAAATCCTAGCCCGATCCCCAGCATATGCGGAACGCTACGCCGAAACCCGAAATTTGCGCCTGATGCCATCAGCATCAGATTGTTTGGCCCTGGCGTGATGGACGAGACAAAAGCGAACGCGATCAGCGCCAGAAGAATGTCGTAACTCATGACACGTATAATTGCAGTAAAAAAGGGAAAGGAAATTGCGTTTTCGTGCGCTTGATGTCAAATATCACAACAAATGATCAAACTGGACGCCACAAACCGTCATATATTGCGCGAACTGTCCCGCGATGGACGGATCAGTAATCTGGAATTGGCCGACAGGGTCGGCTTGTCTCCGTCCGCCTGCCTGCGCCGCGTGCAGGATCTGGAACGCGTTGGAGTCATTGCCGGTTACCGGGCGGTTCTGAACCCAACTGCAATGGGTGTCGGCTTTGTCGCTTATATCGGCGTTGGTCTGGGCGAACACACCAAGGCTGCCCAGGAAGGGTTCGAACGCGCCCTGCAACATGCGCCGGAAGTGGTCGAATGCCACAACATCACCGGCACCATCGAATTTCTGCTGCGCGTTGAATGCGCCGACCTGCCGACCTACAAAACCTTCCACACCGATGTGCTGGGCACCCTACCGCATGTGACCTCCATCACGACCTATGTGGTGATGGATTCCCCCAAGGATCTGCGGGCCTGACAGCGCATTTGTGAAGTTTAACCGTCTTGCAGGGCAAAAATTCACGTCCTACTGTCATCTCAATCACTCGGCCAGAACAAGGGGAAAACCCAGACATGCCGCATTCAGGGAGAACAACATGACAATTTTTAGGACAGGTGCCCTTGCCACAGCCTTTGCGTTGATCGCCAGTGTGGGCGTTTCGGCGCCGCTGAAATTGCAACCAGCCAGCCCTCAGCCCAGCCCCAAGGCCGGGCTGGATGTAAAATACGCGTGGGAGGGAAACCCGCCCCGGAAAATCCAGAACCTGTCAAAGGTGGATTTCTTGCTCAAGAAAGCCAAGCCTGGCCAACCACTGCGCGGGTTGGATTACCGCGACACCTCTGAAGGCGATCCGGTTCTGACCTATAACGAGGGCTTTAACGTCGCCGCCGACATCTCCGGCTATATCCGTTTCGATTCACCCGGCGTTTATGAGCTGGAAACCTGGTCTAACGACGGTATCGACGCCTGGGTCGGTGGTCAGCAGATCGGGTATTTCAACGGACGTCAGGGGTGCGAGGCAAACCAACGGACCGAGGTCGAGGTGCCGCAGGCCGGGTGGTATCCATTGAAGATCAAGTATTTTCAGAAATACGGCACGTCCTGCCTGATGATGAAATGGGGCAAACAGGGTGAGCGGTTTACCTGGACGCCAAACGACGTCTTCGGGCGGTAATTGAGGCGCCGTTGCGGCGCCTCTTTCAATTAGTCATTCGCCGCAATAAGTTCGGCTTGCGCCACGATCACTTCAGCCTGTTTGATCGATGCGATATCAACCAAACGTCCCTTGTAGACGGTCGCGCCTTCTCCGTTGGCCTTGGCCTGCTCCATCGCGGCAAGGATTTCGCGCGCTTCTGACACTGCTTCATCCGACGGGGTAAAGACCTGATTGGCCAGCGCGATTTGTTTGGGATGGATCGCCCATTTGCCAACCATACCCAGCGTGGCCGACCGTTTTGCCTGAGCGATGTAGCCTTCGTCGTCTGAGAAATCGCCAAACGGCCCATCGACCGGCAACACGCCATGTGTCCGGCACGCCGCAACGATGGCAGCCTGCGCCCAGTGCCACGGGTCAGACCAGTGCTTTTCACCCTCGCGCAGCATATAATAGTTTTCTTGCGTGCCACCGATGCCCGTGGTCTGCATCCCCATCGAGGCCGCAAAATCCGCCGCACCCAGGCTCATCGCCTGCATACGCGACGACGAGGCTGCGATTTCTTCAACATGCGCGATACCCGCCGCAGATTCGATGATGACTTCAAAGCTTACCGGCTTGGCGCGGCCCTTGGCGCGCTCAATCGCGGTGACCAAGGCGTCAACGGCATAGACGTCAGCCGCACATCCCACTTTCGGGATCATGATCTGATCCAGACGGCCACCGGCCTGTTCCATCAGATCGACCACATCGCGATACCAATACGGCGTGTCCAACCCGTTGATGCGCACGGACATGTATTTGCTGCCCCAATCAATGGTGTTCAGCGCTTCGATCACGTTCGCGCGCGCGACATCTTTATCGGAAGGCGCGACCGAGTCCTCAAGGTCCAGATTGATGACATCCGCTGCCGACGCGGCCATTTTCGGAAATAGCTTTGTGTTCGACCCCGGCCCGAACAGTTGGCAGCGATTGGGGCGCGCGGGGGCGGCGGGTTGAATGCGAAAGCTCATCGGGACCTCATGCAAGAAAGGAAATTGCGATTTTCTTGCCTCATGGGGTATTAAATTGCGCAATGCTTCGCAAGCACCTTTGTGCAACTGCGGCAATGCAATCGCAGCATTCACCGCAATACGTCACGTCTCGGGCGGTTAAAGTTTAATCGCTTTGCAAACTTGGAAGGTTTTTGCGTGAAACTAGGAAAACGTGCAAGAATCTCCCGACCTGCACCACCCGCTTGAGTGAAATCGAGAAACTCTCGTCAGGCTGGTCCTCTAGCCTGCGTCAGAATCAAAGGAGCGCACCGCAATGATCGAAACACCGTATCTGCTGTTTTTGGGCGATGCCCCCGACCAACTGGCCGCCAAGGTTGCCATCGGCATCCGGGATTGGCGTCCGGAAAACGCCGTGGGTCAGTACCGAATGGAAGGGTGCAAGGCCGATCTGGGCATGACCGACATGACGCTGGCCGAAGCCCAGGCCGCCGGAGCAAGGACGCTGGTCATTGGCGTGGCCAACCGGGGCGGCATAATCAGCGCCGCCTGGAAAGAGGTTCTGATCGAGGCGCTTGAGATGGGCTATGATCTGGCCTCGGGTCTGCACAACTTGCTGCGCGACGAGGGTGATCTGGTCGCCGCAGCGCAAACCCATGGCGGAACCCTGCACGACGTGCGAGTCCCAACGGTAGGCTACCCGATCGCCAACGGTCGCAAACGCAGCGGCAAGCGATGCCTGGCGGTCGGTACGGACTGCTCGGCGGGCAAGATGTACACCGCAATGTCGATGGATGCGGAAATGCGAAATCGCGGGATGAAATCCACCTTCCGCGCAACCGGGCAAACCGGGATATTGATCACGGGTCAAGGCGTTCCTTTGGACGCGGTGGTTGCAGATTTCATGGCTGGCGCAGTTGAATATCTGACGCCTGAAAATGACGCGGACCACTGGGATCACATCGAGGGTCAGGGGTCGTTGTACCACGTCTCGTACTCCGGTGTGACCATGGCCCTGATCCATGGTGGTCAGCCGGATGCGCTGATCCTGTGTCATGAGCCCACGCGTACTCATATGCGCGGCTTGCCCGAGTATTCTCTGCCGACGCTGTCTGAACTGCGCGATACCGCCCTGCCAATGGCCCGGATTGCAAATCCGGCCTGTCAAGTGGCTGGTGTTTCGATCAACACGCAGCATCTGAGCGAGGATGAGGCCAAGGCTTACATCGCTAAAGTCGAAGCCGAAATGGGCCTGCCAGCCACCGACCCGTATCGTTTTGGCGCGGGGAAACTGGTTGATGCTCTGGCGGCACTGTAAGCGATACGATCTCCGCCAAGCGAGATTTTTCGTCGAAAAATCTTGGCCGCACGGATTGGCAATGGTGAACAAATGCAGATTGAAGTCTCTCGTGATGTTTTCCGCCTAGCTCAGGTATTTACCATTTCGCGTGGTTCCCGAACCGAAGCCAAGGTGCTGACAGTCCGGGTGTCGGATGGTCAGTATCATGGATGGGGCGAATGTGTACCATATGCGCGGTATGATGAGACGTTGGAGTCCGTTGAGGCCGAAATTGCCGGTCTTCCCGAAACGTTTGATCGCGCGCGGCTGATGGACCTGCTACCCGCTGGCGCTGCGCGCAACGCGGTCGATTGCGCCCTTTGGGATCTGGAATGCAAACGTGCCGGAAAACGGGCCTGGGATCTGGCGGGACTGCCCGTTCCAGGGCCTGAGATCACCGCCTATACCCTGTCGCTGGACACGCCAGAAGCTATGGAGGCACAGGCTGCGGCAAATGCGCATCGGCCTTTGTTAAAGATCAAATTGGGTACCCCGGATGACATGCCGCGGCTTGAGGCGGTTCGCGCCGGCGCTCCCACAGCAAAAATCATCGTCGATGCCAACGAGGGTTGGTCGGCGGACGTCTATGCCGATCTTGCCCCGCATCTGGTGCGCTTGGGCGTGGCGCTGGTCGAACAGCCCTTGCCTGCGGGTGAGGATGACGCCCTGATCGGGATGGACCGCCCGGTGCCCGTTTGCGCCGACGAATCCTGCCATGATCGCGCCAGCCTGCCCAAGCTGAAGGGCAAGTATGATGTGGTGAACATCAAACTGGACAAAACCGGCGGGCTGACCGAAGCGCTGGCCCTGCGTGAACAGGCAATGGCCGAAGGGTACGACATCATGGTCGGCTGTATGGTCGGCAGCTCGCTTGCAATGGCACCGGCGACACTGTTGGCGCAGGGTGCGATGGTAACGGACCTTGACGGGCCGCTTCTTCTGGCCGAAGACCGCGACAACCCGCTGATTTTTGATGATGCCGGAGTGCACCCCCCTTCAAGCGCGCTCTGGGGCTGAGGAGAACGACATGACCCGCACCGTTTACGTGAACGGAGAGTACCTGCCCGAGACCGAGGCCAAAGTCTCGATCTTTGACCGCGGCTTCCTGATGGCCGATGCCGTCTACGAAGTGACCAGCGTGCTGGACGGCAAGCTGATCGACTTTGAGGGCCACGCGGTGCGCCTGAAACGGTCGCTGGACGAACTGCAGATGGCCGAGCCTTGCAGCAAAGACGAATTGCTGGAAATCCACCGCAAGTTGGTCGAGTTGAATGGGATCGAAGAAGGCTTGGTCTATCTGCAGGTTTCGCGCGGCAGCGACGGCGACCGGGATTTTGTTTTCCCATCCGCAGACACCCAGCCGACGCTGGTGCTGTTCACTCAGAACAAGCCGGGACTGGCCAACAGCCCTGCGGCCCAGAAGGGTGCCAAGATTATCTCGATCGACGACATCCGCTGGGGTCGCCGCGACATCAAGACCACGCAATTGCTCTATCCCTCGATGGGCAAGATGATGGCCAAGGCTGCTGGCTGCGATGATGCGTGGATGGTCGAAGATGGCTATGTCACTGAAGGCACCAGCAACAACGCCTACTTTGTCAAGAACGGCAAGATCGTCACCCGCCCACTGTCCAACGATATCCTGCACGGCATTACCCGCAAGGCCGTTTTGCGCATGGCAGCCGAGGCTCAGATGGTCGTCGAAGAACGCCTGTTCACCATCGATGAAGCGAAAGAGGCGGATGAGGCCTTTACCACCTCGGCCAGTGCCTTCGTCATGCCTGTGGTTGAGATTGACGGAGAGGCTCTGGGCGACGGCACGCCCGGTCCGATCGCCAAGCGGTTGCGCGAGATTTATCTGGACGAAAGCCGCAAAGCCGCAATCTGATCGAAACGGCCCGCCGCATTGGCGGGCCAATTTTCGTCAGTCTGTCTTTCCGACGTTTTCTTCAAAAGCGACCTCGAAAGCAGCCTGTTTCGCGGGGCTTGCCTCTGTCTGATAATTGGCTTTCCAGTCATCCATGGTCATGCCGTAGAAGATCTGACGGGCCTCGTCCTTGCCCATCTCGATGCCCTTTTCATTGGCCGCTTCCTGATACCAGCGCGACAGGCAGTTGCGACAGAACCCGGCCAGATTCATCATGTCGATATTCTGAACGTCGGTCCGGTCTTCCATCAGGTGCTTTTGCAGCCGACGGAACGCGGCGGCCTGAAGTTCAATCTCGGTTTGCTTGTCCATGGTCTGGCTCCGGGAAAATGGCGGGTCGATCCTTGAGGTAGCAATCCGGCGGCCTTGTTTCAATGAAGCTTTAGATTTCGCTGATGTCCAATGCATCCTCAAGGATCGCCGCCAGACGCTCCGCCCAGGCCCTCTGGCCCGCGTGATCAGCAATCAGGTCGTTGCGCAGTTCGATCAGTGCGTTGGGGCGACCATAGGCGGTACAGTGCTGGTCAATCGCATCGCCCGGCAGCACGCCGGTATAGGGTTCGTTCACGCCAACACAAAGATCGCCTTCGGCCCGAAGGCGTTCAATTAAGGGCCGTGAAAACCGCTCATCCGGCGTGTGCAGAACGCCGATGTGCCAAGGGCGCGGGTCACGACCGCGCAGCTGACGCGTAAAGGAATGGATCGACACGATCACAGCGTGCGGCAATGCTGCCATACGCTCAAGCGCGTCGTGATACGGGCGATAATAGGCATTCAGCCGTCGTTCCCGTTCGGCTTCGTCTGCATGTCGATTGGCGGGAATGATGGTCCCATCATAAAGCTTCATCAGCAGGGTCGGATCGTCCTCACCCCGGTTCGGGTCGATCACAAGGCGCGAGAAATTGGCGGCGATCACCGGCGCGTTCAGAACCTCTCCCAGATGCTTGGACACCTCATAGGCGCCGACGTCATAGGCGATGTGACGCTCCATATCCTCGCGCGGCAGGCCGAGGTCCCCACCGTTCACGTCTGGTGGCACAATGTTGGTCGCGTGGTCACATGTGATCAGCCAGCGGGAAGGGCGATCCGCGCCGTGGATAAAAAACGGGGAATACGTCATAAGCCTGTCATCTAGTTTGTCGCAGGTGTAGGGCAGTTGCTTTGAAAAGGGAATTGCGCAATAAGCAGCCTGACCAATGTTTGCGGTAACATTTTTACCTGCTGAAAGCCGACGTGAAGGGAGCACCACCAATGCGACGCCTGAGAAATGTGAAAATCGTGGCGACGCTGGGACCGGCGTCGAATGACTATGACACCATCCGCGCGCTGCACGAGGCAGGCGCAGATGTGTTCCGTCTGAACATGAGCCACGGCAGCCACGATGAGATTCGCGAACGCCACCGGATCATCCGGCAAGTTGAAAAGGATCTGGACAGCCCGATCGCCATTCTGGCCGACCTTCAGGGGCCGAAACTGCGTGTGGGTGTCTTTGCCAATGACGCCGAAGAACTGGAAGAAGGCGCGGCGTTTCGGCTGGACCTCGACCCCGAGGCCGGAGACATCAACCGCGTTTGCCTGCCGCATCCCGAGATTTTTGCAGCGCTCGAACCCGGGGCGCGTCTGCTGGTCAACGACGGTAAGATTCGTCTGATCGTTCAGGACTGCGGCCAGGATTTTGCGAACTGCACCGTTGAGGTCGGGGGAACGATCTCGAATCGCAAGGGTGTCAATGTGCCGGACGTCGTGCTGCCTCTGGCGGCTTTGTCCGCGAAAGATCGCGACGATCTGGAGTTTGTTTGCCAATTGGGCGTCGATTGGCTGGCCCTGAGTTTCGTTCAACGGGCCAAGGACGTGTTCGAGGCCCGGTCGCTGGCCGATGGCCGCGCTTCGATCCTGTCGAAAATTGAAAAGCCCGCCGCGGTCGAGGCGTTTGACGATATTCTCGACGCCTCCGACGGTATCATGGTTGCCCGTGGTGATCTTGGCGTTGAACTGCCGGTATCCGCTGTGCCGCCGATTCAGAAGCGTCTGGTTCGGAAGTGCCGGACGGCGGCCAAGCCGGTCATCGTGGCAACACAGATGCTGGAAAGCATGATCGAAAGCCCTATGCCAACACGCGCCGAAGTCTCGGACGTGGCTACGGCCATCTATGAAGGCACGGATGCCATCATGCTCAGCGCGGAATCGGCGGCAGGCTCGTACCCCATCGAAGCGGTTGAGACGATGAACAAGGTCGCAATCGAAGTCGAGGCGGATCCGACCTACACGCAAATCATTGCCGCATCTCGGACAGCCAAAGGAACCACAATTGCAGATGGTATCGTCGCCGCCGCCCGTGAAATTGCTGAAAAAACAGACATTAAGGCCATTTGCTGCTTTACGCAGAGCGGTACAACGGCATTGTTGACGGCCCGCGAGCGTCCCGGCGTGCCGATTATTGCCATGACCCCCGCCTCAGGTACTGCGCGACGCCTGTGCCTTAGCTGGGGATGTAACTGCGTTATGACCCCTGAACAGGAACGCTTCAAAGGGGCCGTCGTCAGCGCAGCCCGCGCTGCACGTTCCGGTGGCTTCGCCTCCGAAGCGGATCAGATTGTGGTGACCGCCGGTGTTCCGTTCAACGTGCCCGGCACCACCAACATTCTGCGCATTGCGCCTTGTGACGAGCGTTTGATCTATAACACCGACCCGGGCTAAGTCCGGGTTTTTCAAGAAACGACTGGCTAAATGTTGGGCTAATTCTTGCCAGAAAGGCGTGTATTTCCCTTTGTTTTCAAAGGGAAACCCGTTTTGCTTGAAAATTGTGCAAATAATTCTCCAAATCTCTGCAGTTTTTTCAGATACTTACCTTAGGGCAGTCATTTTTCAGTTCCAGGTTCCGGCTGCCCAGCCGGGGGCACGGGCCCCGGTACAATCACAATAATGGAGGAACATCATGACAACGAAAATTGTCATAGGGCTGGACGGGACAGAAACCGGAGAGCGCGCGATTGCTTTTGCCAAGGATTTGGCCGAGCGTATCGGAACATGCGAGTTGCTGGTGGTCTATGTCATCGAATGGTCCCCTTTCACTTTCCAGACACCGGAAGAAAACGCCTTGCGCCACAAACGGCGCGAAGAGGAAGTCGCCTTGGCGACCCAGCGGGTTGTGACGCCGGCGGTAGAGGCCTTGAGCGCCGCCGGGTTCACCGCGCACGGCATCGTGCGCCACGGCGACGTGGCCGAGACGCTGAACGCGATTACGGTCGAAAACGGCGGCACACAGATCATCGTCGGGCGCGCCTCGGCTGATGGGTTCAAGAAACGGCTCTTTGGCAGCTCGACCCAGAATCTGGTCATGCATGCCGATGTTCCGGTCACCGTAGTGAATTGAAGGGGAGCGAGAAAATGAATATCCTTCAAAAATCAGGTCTCGCCACAGCGGCTGCCCTGATCGCAAACCCAGTCGCCGCGCAAGAGGCAATGGGTTTGGACGAAAAGATCAACCAAGCCTTTGCAGATTTCACGGGTCCTTTCGTCAGCTTCATCTTTGCGCCGTTCCCGGGAACCGGGTTCCCATGGATCGTGGGTTGGCTGGTGATCGCGGCTACGGTCTTCACGCTCTACTTTGCGTTCGTACAGCTGCGGTTCTTCAGCCATGCGATCAGCCTAGTCAAAGGCGACTATTCCGACCCCAACGATGCGGGTGAGGTTAGTCACTTTCAGGCGCTGGCAACGGCACTTTCTGGCACGGTGGGCCTTGGCAACATCGCCGGTGTGGCCGTGGCCGTCGGCATCGGCGGACCGGGTGCGACTTTCTGGATGATCGTTGCGGGCCTGTTGGGCATGGCGTCGAAATTCACCGAATGTACGCTGGGCGTGAAATACCGCAATGAATACGAGGACGGGACGGTTTCCGGTGGTCCGATGTATTACATGTCCAAAGGGTTCAACGAACTTGGCCTGCCGGGCGGTAAGATACTCGCGGTTCTGTTCTCGATTTTCTGTATTCTCGGCGCGTTGGGCGGGGGCAATATGTTCCAGGCCAATCAGGCGCATCAGCAGATTGCAGGCATCACCGGCGATTACCCTGGCTGGATCACTGGTCTGGTCTTTGCAGGCATCGTCTTTGCTGTGATCGTGGGCGGCCTGAAATCCATCGCACGCGTGACCGAGAAAGTCGTGCCCTTCATGGGTGTCATGTATGTGCTGGCCGCGCTGGTCATCATCATCATGCACGCAGATCAGATCGGTTGGGCCTTTGGCCAGATCTTCGCAGGGGCCTTCACGGGTCTGGGCGTAGCTGGCGGCATGGTCGGTGCGCTGATCCAGGGCTTCCGTCGTGCGGCGTTCTCGAACGAAGCGGGCGTGGGTTCTGCGGCGATTGCACACTCGGCGGTTCGGACCAAAGAGCCGATCACCGAAGGGTTCGTCTCGTTGCTTGAGCCGTTCATCGACACGGTCGTGATCTGTACGATGACGGCGCTGGTGATCATCATCACCCAGCAGCTGATCATCGACCCGGATACCGGCAACTACCTGCTGAACGAAGCAGGCAATGCGATTGCGACCGTAGACGGCAACTCGGGCGTCAGCCTGACCTCCGCCGCCTTTGCAAGCGCCTTTGGCTGGTTCCCCTATGTGCTGGCGATTGCCGTGGTCTTGTTCGCGTTCTCAACCATGATCAGCTGGTCCTACTACGGCCTCAAGGCCTGGACCTACCTGTTCGGCGAGGGTCAGACCAAAGAACTGGTGTTCAAGGTCATCTTCTGCATCTTCGTGGTGATCGGTGCGGCGGCCAACCTTGGCCCGGTCATCGACTTCTCGGATGCGGCGATCTTTGCCATGGCGGTTGTGAACGTCTTTGCGCTCTACTTCCTGATGAAAGTGGTGCGGCAAGAGCTGGCCTCCTACGCCGAGCGGCTGAAGAGCGGTGAGATCCGCAAATTCGGCCACTAAACCAATTCTCCGGGGCGGCCTTATGCTGCCCCGGTGCCTGACCGTTGCGAATTCCGCAGATTCTGGTCCAAACCCCCTTGCCAGTATGACCGAACTTGCGTAAACGGCGCATCTGTTGCGTGACCGGCCGAGATGGCATGCCGAGTCGCGTCTGAAACCGAACCCGGAAAAGGAGACGGAAATGCCTAAGATGAAGACCAAGTCGAGCGCCAAGAAGCGCTTTAAGGTGACTGCGACCGGTAAGGTCCTTGCTGGCCAGGCCGGCAAACGTCACGGCATGATCAAGCGGACCAAGAAATTCATCCGCGATGCCCGTGGCAACACCACCCTGTCCGCCCCCGACGCCAAGATCGTCAAGGGCTACATGCCCTACGACCGCTAAGAGGAGATACCGATATGTCCCGCGTTAAAGGTGGAACCGTAACTCACGCCCGTCACAAGAAGATCATCAAAGCCGCCAAAGGCTATTATGGTCGTCGCAAGAGCAACTTCAAAGTTGCCACCCAGGCCGTTGACAAGGCCAACCAGTACGCAACCCGTGACCGTAAGAACCGCAAGCGCAACTTCCGCGCCCTGTGGATCCAGCGCATCAACGCGGCTGTGCGCAGCCATGACGAGGCTCTGACCTATTCCCGCTTTATCAACGGCCTGAACCTGGCCGGTATTGAAGTGGACCGCAAAGTTCTGGCCGACCTGGCCGTGCACGAACCGGAAGCGTTCGGCGCGATCGTCGCCAAAGCTCAGGCTGCTCTGACCGCCTGATCCTCTGAAAGAGAGACAGTGAATTTAGGCCGTCCTGTTTGGGGCGGCCTTTTTCTTGTTGGACGAGCTCATTCAACGCGATGATCGAGCGATCAGTTGTCCACCGGCGGCACCGCCCGCCGATAAAGATGCCAGGTCGTATGGCCGAGGATCGGCAAGGTGAAGATCAGGCCCAGAAATGCCGGAACCAGCGATAGCAGCATTGTAACTGAGATGATCGCCGCCCAGCCCAGCATGACCACCGGGCTTTCGGCCACGACCCGCAGAGACGTCAGCATGGCGGATACGAAATTTGTTTCCCGATCCAGTAACATTGGCATGGCAACGACGGTCACCGAGAACAAAACGGCAGATAGGAACGCGCCAATGCAGGTGCCGACGGCCAGAAAGGTCCAGCCCTGCGGAGTGAAGAACACCGTGTTCAGGAACCCGTCAAAATCCGAGAAGGATGCTTTCTGCAGGATAATCGCCAGCCAAAGCCGAACCTGGTAAACCCAGACCCAGAAAATGAACAGGGTGACAAAGGCCATCCATCCCATCTCTCGCTTACGTTGGTTCGCCATGACGGTGAAGATGTCCGTCCAGCCGAAGCTTTCGCCCTTCTGCAACCGGCGCGACATTTCGTAAAGTCCGGCGGCGGCAAAAGGTGCGACCAGCGGGAAGCCCACGATGGCAGGAATGATCATCCAAATCTTGCCCAGCCCGACCAAAAGCCAAACCATCAGGATTCCGAAGACCGCGTAGAACAGGCCGAAAAAACCGCTCAGGAACGGGCGCGACAGAAAGTCAGAAAACCCGGCCTTCAGCGAAGCAGTGATGTCGTCAGACGTCACCGTGTTGACTGTAGGTATGGCTTGCGGCGTTAGATTCTCTGGCGGCGTGGGACCTGCGGCTTTGGATGTCATCACTATTCCTCCCAATCGACCGCTTTGGCACGATTTCCATCGAACCTGCGGTGAAACGCGCATCTCCTTGTGGTTCAAGTTTGCATCGCGCACGGCTTCCGGGCAAGCCGTGGATAGCGCGGCTGTATACGTGCGCTAAGCCGTTCTTATGTTTCGCCTACTTCGCGGGTTTGGGGCTGGCGCTTCCGACACGAGCCGACTCGCATGACGGCCTAGTCGCCTTTGTCTTTCTTCACCAACTGAGCCGCAAAGGCCACGCCGGTGCCCGGCCCCGCGTAAGTCACCATCAGCACGTCATCCAAGTAAACGCCATTGAATATCCCTGACGACACGTCATCGCCTGATATCCCGGCTTCAGCCAAAACAAAGCGGGTCGGGTCGTCAAGCGCGAAGGTTCCCATCGCCTCTTCGACGATCCACTCAGTCTCACCAATCCGCCGCCAGCGGTTGGTCGCCGTAATCAGGTTGCCGTCGAGCTTGGTGATCTCAAGCTCCATTTCGGTTTTCAGGAGACCCTTTTGATGGTTCGGATTCGATTTGGCGAAAGCCACAAGGTAGGTGCCGTGCCACGTTCCCACGATCTGCGGGAAGCCACCGCCTTCGTCCGCATAGGCGGCGGGCGCAATAGCCAAGGCCAGAATGACGGCAAAACGTTGGATAAGTGCGGCAAGCATGACTGGGACTCCGATAGGGGATGCAATACACCCACGCTATCAAGGCACTGGCAATTGGCAAGCGTTTCGCGTTGCGGGATCAGCCCTGTTCTTCGATCACTTTCCGCGCCACACGGAAGCACTCCAGCGCCTGGGGCACGCCGCAATAGATGCCGACAACATGGATAATCGCGCGGATTTCTTCGGTGCTTACCCCATTGTTGATCGCCCCTCGGCAATGGATTTCCCATTCGTGCATCTTGCCCAGCGCACCGATCATTGCGAGGTTCATCATCGAGCGCGTCTTGGCGTCGATCACATCATCGCCCCAGCCAAAACCCCAGCACCAGGCCGTCATCGCCTCCTGAAACGGACGTGTAAAATCATCCGCCGCAGCAAGGTTTTTGTCGACATATTCCGCGCCCAGCGTCGCTTTGCGTTGTTCCAAACCCCGCAAGAACAGGTCTTCGTCAAATGCGCTCATCTTCAAATCCTTCTACTGGTGCTGACCATCAACAGCCTCGCGCATCCATCGTTGCAGATGCATGACCGGATGCTCGGAGTTCACGCCGCCCTTGGGGTCGATCACCAGCGGTCCCGGCCTGTAGCCGCGAGATTGCAGCCCGCGCTGCACGGACTCAACCAACCGAATATCCTCTTCAACCGTCGTGGCACGGTCTTGCGCTGCCAGTTGCCGAATTTTCTCATCATCCACGCCATCAACCGAATACCACCCACGCCAGACCACAACGTGGTCCGCGTCAACGGCGCGCCAGTGATAGGTGTTCAGCACGTTCCCCGGATAGACCTGAAACGAAAACATCGGCCACAGGAACCAGCTTGAATATTCGTCGAAATGCTGGAACCCCGAGTTTATGTCGTAGGTCATGTTCTCAAGGCTCTGACATTCGGTCGTGTGACGCAGGCACATGCCCTGCGGTTGAATGTCATAGGTTTCAGGCCGCACTACGCCATTCGCAAAGGTCGGATGGTTCAGCGAGCAGTGGTAGCATTCCGAGTAATTCTCGACCGAGACCTTCCAATTGCAGTTCTCGGGAATCTCCACCCATTCCAGGGGTCGCAATTCGGCCCAGTTGGGCACCCAGTCTTCCAATTCGGCACGGGCGTTTGGGAACCAGTCATCCATCGGCGCGGCATCCGGGTCCAGGTTGACGAACACAAAGCCCAGGAATTCTTCGGCGCGCACTTCGTTAAGGCAAACGCTGGATTTGTCGAACCCTTCAATGGCCTTCAGGTTGGGCCCGGCCCGCAGCTCTCCGGTCAGTTCATACGTCCAGGCGTGGTAAGGGCAGACAACAACGCGGGTTGTACCGGTGCCGCTGACCAGTTGATGTGCACGGTGCTGGCAGACGTTGTAAAAGACGCGGATTTTGGAATCCCGACCACGGATGGCAAACAAATCCTGCCCCGCGATTTCAAAAGCCACGTAGGAACCGGGCTCACCCAGCTCGGACGCGTGACAGCCAAATTGCCACGTTCGCGCCAACAGGCCTTCGGACTCGGCCCGGAACACAGCTGCGTCCGTGTAGTACCGTGCAGCAAGGGATTGGATGGGTGCAGTCACATATCCTCCGCATGATAAAGGCCAAGCTGATGGCGACGTTTGTGGAAAGTCTCGACCCGTTCGACGATCTCATCGCTGGCAACGGCGATCACGAAAGACAGCAGCGTTTCCAGCAAGGCAACCGTGCTGACCGAAGACGGGAAAAACTGAGGCGTGTCTGCCGAGATGACAAAGCCATGGTCAGCCGCGCGCAGGATCGGGCTGGCCGGGCTGTCGGACAGGCCGACGATCTTCAAACCCTGCTCGCGCGCGACCTGCACCGCCTCGACCACTTCGTTGCGGTAAGGCTTGCAGGTCATGGCGATCAGAACGTCACGCTTGTCCGCCCAAGCCAGATCGTCGATCGGGTTTGAACCGGGGCGCGGGATCGCGTGAAATTGCACCATCCCGGTCGAGGCCAGATAGACAAAATTCCGCGCATTCGAGTTATTCACGCCCACGCCCAGCACGAAGACGTTGCGCGAGTTCCAGATGTCTTCGGCAGCCGCTTTCAATTGCTCGGACGAGATATTGGCAAAGGTTTCCTCGACATTGCGCAGGGCGTCCTGAACCATATCGGCGTAAAGCCCGCCCATGTTGCCGGACTTGCGAATGTCCTGCAGCCAACGGGCACGATCCGGAAAGTCGGCCTGCCCGCGCCGGATCGCCTCACGGAAGGGAACCCGGAAATCCTCGTAGCCTTCAAACCCCACCTGCCGCGCCATGCGGACAATGGTGTTGGGCTTCACATTTGCCGCCTCGGCAATTTCTCGCACTGTCGAAACCCCCACATCGCGCGGGTTTTCCAGCACATAAGTGGCGGCCTTGCGCGCCTCCGGCGTCAGCTCGGATAACTCATCCGCCAACCGTTCGAGAATCGTATTTGATACATTTGTCCCATTCATGATTGACGATGGTACTTTTGTTTGCTTACGCTGTCGAGACAAAATCGACTCAGAGGAGTGATCCGATGGCATCTGATTTCCCGACCCACGCACGCGTGGTTATTGTGGGTGGCGGGGTGATGGGCGTGGGCCTTGCTTACCACCTTGGGCACGAAGGATGGGGCGCAGATACCGTGCTGCTGGAAAAGGCCGAACTGACCAGCGGCAGCACATGGCACGCGGCGGGGCAGATCACCCATTCGACCTCAAGCTTTGGTCTGGGCAAATGCGTCGATTACAATATCGGTCTGTATTCCGGCGCATTGGAAGCCGAGACCGGGCAGGCCGTAACGTGGCATGGCTGCGGCTCGTTCCGGCTGGCCTATACCGAGGACGAGATGGACTGGCTGCGCCACACCCTGTCTGTTGGCCGGTCGCTGGGTTTCAACATAGACCTGGTCGGCCCGGATCGGGTGGCCGAGTTGCATCCGTTCTACAATCTGGATGGCGTTTTGGGCGCGTTGCATACGCCGGATGACGGCCATGTGGACCCAACGAACGTGACCATGGCCATGGCGGCAGGCGCGCGTCAGAAAGGCGTTCGGATCATCCGGTATTGCCAAGCGACCAACATCATGCAGGCCGACAACGGAGAATGGGCGGTCGAGACGCCAAAGGGCACGATCACCTGCGAACACGTAGTTAACGCGGGCGGCACCTATGCCCGGCAGATGGGCGAATGGTCCGGCCTGCAACTGCCGATGACTTCAATGACGCACCATTACTTCGTGACCGAACCGGTGCCCGAGTTCGAAGCATTGGAAAAAGAGTTGCCGGTGATCCGTGACGACAAGAAGGTGTCGGGCTATATCCGGATGGAGCAAAAACGCGGACTGATCGGGATTTACGAGAAAGAGAACCCCAATTCCGTCTGGCACGATCATTGCCCGTGGGACTATGAGAACTGGCTGTTCGATGCGGATTACGACCGGGTGATGCCGTGGCTTGAGGAAAGCCTGAACCGCATGCCGATCTTTGCGGAACTGGGCATTCAGCGCGAGGTGCACGGCGCAATCAGCCATCCTCCGGATGGCAACCCGCTGATCGGTCCTGCGCCGGGCGTGCGAAACTACTGGTGTTGCTGCGGCACGCAGATCGGGATCGGATGGGGGCCGGGCCTGACGCGCGAACTGGCGCGGTGGATGGTGCACGGGGCTGCGGATATCTCGATGCGCGAGTATGATCCGCGCCGCTTTGGCAGCTACGCCGCCAAGGATTGGCAGGTCATCAAGGCCGAGGAAGATTATTGCCTACGCCACGAAATCCCCTTCCCTCATTTCAATCGGTTGGCGGGTCGTCCGATCAAACCGTCACCGCTGCATGAGGTGCTGAAATCGAAGGGCGCGGTACATGAGGAGGTCTACGGCTTCGAACGCCCCCGCTGGTTTGCACGCGGCGATGTCGAACAACGCGATCACTATTCGTTCCGTCGAACGGTCGCCGACGACATGGTTGCACACGAAGTCAAAGCCGTGCGCGAGCGGGTCGGCATCATGGATGTCACCGCCTTTACAAAGGTCGAGGTCTCGGGACCGGATGCTTATGCCCTTCTGGACCGGCTGACCGCGAACCGGATGCCGCAAAAGGATGGCTCGATCACCCTGACCCATATGCTGAACAGGCGCGGTCGGATCGAACTGGAAACAACCATCGTGCGCATGGCCGAGGATCGTTTTTACCTCGTTTGTGCCGCGTTCTTTGAACAGCGGTTGCTCGATCATTTGCACGGCGCAAGAATTTTCGACGAAAATTCTGTCAACATCGTCAGCCGGTCTGCAGATTGGTCCGCCTTGTCACTCAACGGTCCGCGCGCCCGCGACGTGCTGGGCGCGTGTACGTCCGCTGACCTAAGCAATGCGGGTTTCCGTTGGCTCTCTGCCCAGCAGATCAAGATCGCGGGCCATGAGGTGTGGGCCTTCCGGATGTCCTATGCAGGTGAGCTGGGATGGGAACTCCATATGCCCAATGCGGCCTGCCTCGATGTGTACTCCGCCCTTTGGACCGCTGGTGAGCGCTTTGGCATCGTCGACTATGGCAGCTTCGCGATGAACGTCATGCGGATGGAGAAAGGCTTTAAAGGCGCAGGAGAATTGACCAACGAAGTCACGCTAGCAGAAGCAGACGTGCTGCGTTTTGCGCGCAACGACAAGGACTATCTGGGCAAGGACAAAACCCTGAACACCGATCTGCCATGGGTTTGCACCTATCTTGAAATCGAACCGGATGGAGAATTCGACGGACATGGCGGCGAAGCCGTTTTGCACAACGACCGCGTTGTCGGCTCTACTGCGTCGGTTGCCTATGGCCACACCGTCGGAAAGATTTTGGCCTTTGCCTATATCAAGCCCGAAGCCGCCGCATCCGGCACGGACCTGCAGGTGGTCATCCACGGCACACCAAGACCAGCGCGCGTTCTGGGAGAACCGGCCTATGACCCGCAAAGCCTTTTGCCGCGTACCGACGTGCATTTGGAGTTGGCCGAATGACCCAACCCGCAACCATGAAAGCGATGGTCACCATGGGCCATGGCGATCTGGATCAGATGGTCTGGCACGAAGATTGGCCCTGCCCAACGCCGGCAGCCGATGAGGTCCTGATCCGCGTCGGCGCGTGCGGGTTAAACAATACGGATGTGAACACGCGCTCGGGCTGGTACTCAAAAACGGTTAGCGATGCGACCACCGGCGGTGCCTTTGAAGCGGTTGGAGAAGACGACCCGACCTGGGGCGGCGCGCCTTTGTCCTTCCCGCGCATTCAAGGTGCCGATGTCTGCGGTGAAATCGTTGCAGTCGGCACGGATGTGAACCCCGCGCGTATCGGAGAGAGGGTCATTACCGATTGCTGGCTGCGCGATCCAAAGGATCCGCACAACAAGGATAAAACGGGGTATTTCGGGTCCGAGCGTGACGGCGGTTTTGCTCAATACACAACGATCCCCGCCCGGAACGCGATTGCGATTCAATCCTCATTGTCTGACGCGGAGTTGGCCACGTTTTCCTGCTCCTATTCCACGGCTGAGGGCATGCTGACCCGCGCCAATGTCAGCGGCAAAGACACGGTTCTGGTCCCCGGTGCGTCGGGCGGCGTTGGTGGCGCGCTGGTTCAACTCGCCAAACGCCGCGGCGCGCGCGTCATTGCAATGGCGTCGGAGGCCAAACATGCGGATGTGGCCGCGTTGGGACCAGATCGTATGTTGCCACGCGGTCCCGAGGACTTGAAAGCCGCCTTGGGCGACGAAAAGATAACCGTGGTCGCTGACATTGTCGGCGGCCCTTACTGGCCGAAGCTCATCGATATCCTTGAGCGGGGAGGACGTTACACGTGCTCGGGTGCGATCGCCGGCCCCATTGTCGAATTCGACTTGCGCACCTTCTACCTGCGGGATCTGACCTTCACAGGCTCGACCGTCATTGACCCCGAAGTCATACAGAACCTTGTCTGCTACATCGAGGCCGGAGAGGTCAAACCCGCATTGGCCGCGACCTATCCGCTGCACGAACTGCGCGACGCTCAGGCCGCATTCATTGCGAAAAAGCACACCGGCAACATCGTGGTGATCCCATGAAGATGACCGATGTTCTAAAGGCAGCACGACAGGTGCACGCGACGCACTCGGATTTATCCGAATTCGGCGCATGGCCGAATGATCTGATCGAGGCGCGCGTAAGGCCGCAAAACCTCCCGGCGACTGCGCAGGTGCGCGACCTTGAAATGCTCGGCACGTCCAAAACGCAAGAATTGGTTTCGGCCATATCGGCGACGGCACATCTGGCCCATTGGAAACACACGTATAGTGCAGACGAAGTCGGCGCGGATTTCCTTGCGAGCTACTGTTATTATGAGCTTTTTGGTCCAACAGGGCACTTTCGCTCGACCCAGTTGCGCGGATATGTCGGCTATTGGGGGGCTGGCCTGAACTACGACTGGCACAGGCATCAGGCCGAGGAAATCTATCTGACATTGGCCGGAGGAGCCGTCTTCAGAACCGAGGGCCAAGAATCTTTCGTAGGTCCCGGGCAGACTCAAAAGCACCAGAGCTGGCAAAGCCACGCCATGACGACCACCGCAACGCCGATCCTGACTTTTGTCCTATGGCGCGGCGAAGGCATGGATGGTTTGCCCAAGATGGATGCGGCATGAAGATCACTGGCGTCCGAGTTTTCCAAACCCAGCTGCCCTATGTAGGTGGCGCCTATGTTTGGGGCGCAGGGAACGCCATTGATACGGCCATCGCCTCGGTCGTGGTCATCGACACAGACGCCGGTCTTCAAGGATGCGGAGAGTTCACGCCCTGCGGTGAAAACTACATGGTCGCGCATTCTCAGGGCGTTCCTGCGTTGGCAAAACTTGTTGCACCTGCGCTGCTGGGTGAAGACCCAAGGCAGGTTGGAAGGATCGAACAGCTCATGGATCATCTCGTGCAAGGGCATGGATACGCCAAGGCTCCGTTCGATGCGGCGTGTTGGGACATTCTGGGACAAGCCTGCGATCAACCTGTCTGGATGCTGCTTGGCGGCAAACTGACCGATGGTGCCCCGATGTATCGTGTCGCACCGCAAAAAACGACTGAGCAAACCGTGGCTGAAATGAACAGATACCGCGACCAGGGGTATCGCCAGTTTCAGATCAAGGTTGGTGGCGACTGGTCTTCCGATATCGACCGAATTCGCGCGACGGTTCCTTTGTTGAAGCCAGGTGAAACAGCGATGGCCGACGCCAATCAGGGATGGCGCGTAGACAATGCAATCCGGGTGGCGCGCGCAACCAACGATCTGGATTTCATACTCGAACAACCCTGCCGCACCTATGAGGAATGCCAGCAAGTGCGGCGTGTCGCCGATCAGCCGATGAAACTGGACGAATGTCTGACCGGCATGCACATGGCGCAGCGGATCGTCGCAGATCGCGGCGCCGAGATTTGCTGCCTGAAAATCTCGAATCTCGGCGGGCTCAGCAAAGCGCGACGTGTCCGCGACTACCTGATCGAGAACCGTATTCCGGTCGTCAGCGAGGACACATGGGGCGGCGAGATTGCCACGTCAGCCGTTGCACATTTTGCGACCTCAACGCCCGCGGATTACCTGCAGAACACCACCGACCTGATGAACTACAACACCCGTTCCACCGGAATCGGCGGACCTGTGGCGCGCGACGGGAAGTTGTTTGCGCCAGATACGCCGGGCCTGGGTGTCGTTCCTGACTTAGAAAGCCTCGGTGAGCCGGTGGCAGAGTACCGGCTATGAAGATCAGGACCATCACCGTTTATCATGTCGACCTCCCATTGGAGCACCCATACTGGCTGTCCGGCGGACGGCTGAATTTTGAGACGCTGGACGCCACGCTGGTGAAACTCGAAACCGACGCGGGGCTGATCGGATGGGGTGAGGGCACGCCTTGGGGTCACACCTACGTCCCCGCCCACGGTCCGGGCATTCGTTCCGGGATCGAGACAATGGCACCGTTTGTACTGGGCCTTGATCCTCGCCGTGTAATGGATGTCGAACGGGCGATGGACCTTGCGTTGCCGGGGCATCTTTATGCCAAAAGCCCGATCGATATGGCGTGCTGGGATATTGCCGGTCAGGCTGCTGGGATGCCGATCGCTGATCTGATGGGAATCGGTTCGCGGACACCCCGCCCCATCGCCTCGTCCGTCGGAGCCAAGAACGTGGAAGAAACACGCGAGGTCATCGACCGGTATCGTCAGCGCGGCTACATCGCACATTCGGTCAAGATCGGCGGGGATGTCGAACGGGATATCGCCCGAATTCGCGACGTCGAAGCCCTGCGCGTTCCCGGCGACATAATGCTATTTGACGTGAATCGCGGCTGGACCCGGCAGCAGGCTTTGCGGGTCATGAGCGCGGTCGAAGACCTGAACGTCATGATCGAACAACCCTGTGAAACGCTGGACGATATCGCCGCGATTTCGGGCAAGCACGCCACGCCGGTTTCGGTCGACGAGAGCCTTGTGACCCTACGGGACGCGACGCGTATTGCCAGGGATGGAATCGCCGAGGTTTTTGGGATCAAGCTCAACCGTGTTGGTGGCCTGACGAAAGCTGCGCGCATGCGAGACGTCGCTCTGGCGCATGGGATCGACATGTTCGTGATGGCCACGGGTGGCACGGTTCTGGCCGATACCGAAGCTCTGCATCTGGCTGCGACGGTCCCGGCTGCGAACTGCCATGCGGTTTGGGCCTGTCAGGACATGATCACTGTCGATATCGCGGGCGGTCGAGGTCCACGCAACGTTGACGGCCATCTGCACCTGCCTGAAACGCCGGGCCTCGGCGTTCACCCGGATGAGGACGCACTGGGCGATGCCGTGGCGGTCTACGCATGAAAATCAACCGCATAACGCTTTGGTCCGTGCCACTGACCAGCCACGAGACCTATTATATGGCCGAAGGCAAGACCTGTGCCACGGTCGAAAGCCATGTGCTGTGCCTGGAAACAGATACCGGCCTGAAAGGCTGGGGTGAGGTCTGCCCCATTCCCCAATACCTGCCCGCCTTTGCCAAAGGCGTGCCCAGCGCGGTTGCGGAAATGGCACCTGGCATACTGGGAACAACCCCCGTTGGGATCGACGCACAGATGCGCGATCTGGATGCGCTGCTCATGGGTCATGAATACGCCAAGTCTATTGTCGATATGGCGCTGTGGGACCTCTATGGGCGTGCCACCGGCTTGCCGCTTTACACCCTGCTGGGCGGACGGACTCGAAAGGACATGCCGCTCTATCATTCGATCACGTGTATCGCACCTGATGACATGGCACGGATCGCGCGCGAGGCTTACGCCACGGGAATCCGCCAGTTCCAAGTCAAGCTTGGAACCGATGCCTGCTGGCAGACCGATGCCGAACGGTTGATAAAGGTCCGCGAGGCCATCGGCGCTGGCCCTCTGGTATACGGGGACTGGAACTGCGGCGCATCGCGCCTGCACGCGACGCGGACGGGGCGGGCTGTGGCCCATCTGGACATCATGTTGGAACAGCCCTGCAAGACGCTCGAAGACTGCGCCGCCGTGCGGCAGGCGACCGGATTGCCCATGAAAATCGATGAATGCGCCTATGATGCGGCCTCGCTTTTGCGCGCGTCCGAACTTGGTTGTCTGGACGCGGTTGCGTTGAAACTGTCCAAGTTCGGAGGTCTGTCCGCCATGCGCCGAGCCCGCGATCTGACCGTGCATCTGGGCGCCGAGATTTGCGCCGAATGCACCTGGGGGTCGGATATCGTGACCGCCGCCTCGCTGCATTTCGCGGCTTCGACACCGCGCGGGTCTTTGCTGAACACCTGCGATCTGGCGTCTTACGTCTCACCGCGCCTCTGCCCGGACGCCCCGAACCGCGAGAATGGCAGGATCGCCCCGCCCGAAGGTCCGGGGTTGGGTGTCTCACCGGACCTCGATATTCTTGGATCTCCTGTTTTGGAAATGGCCTGACACATGCTGAAAACCCACACCCAAGACGAATGGATCGCCCGCGCGCAAGAGGTTCTGCCTGCCGGAGGGTTCGGCAATTTCGATCCTGGCATCATTATTGCGCGCGGCGAAGGTAGCCATGTCTGGGATGAAGATGGCAAGGAATACATCGATTATTTGATCGGGTCGGGCCCAATGCTTTTGGGTCACGGCCATCCCGAAGTCATGGAGGCCGTGCTGGAGCAATTGCCTCTTGGCATGACTTTCTTTGCCAATAACAGCAAAGGGATCGAACTGGCCGAGGCCATCATCGAAGCGGTGCCTTGCTGCGAGCAGGTGCGTTTCGTTGCTTCGGGCGGTGAGGCGGATATGTACGCCATCCGTCTGGCTCGCGCCTATACCGGACGGGACAAGATTCTGAAATTCGAAGGCGGCTATCACGGGATGAGCGCCGAGGCCCAGATGAGCCTTGCGCCCTCCAAACGGGTCAACTTCCCGCAAGCTGTTCCTGACAGCGCCGGTATTCCGCAAGGGGTAGCCGACCAGATGTTGATCGCACCGTTTAATGACCTTGAGGCTGTGGCTGCATTGTTGGATGAGCATGAAGATATCGCAGCGATCATGGTCGAACCGCTTCAGCGGATCATCCCGCCCGAACCCGGCTACCTGCAAGGGCTACGCAATCTCTGCGATAAGCACGATGTTCTTTTGATCTTCGACGAGATCGTCACCGGGTTCCGGCTGGCCTATGGCGGTGCGCAGGAACGATACGGCGTAGTGCCGGACATTTGCACTCTGGGCAAAATCATTGGCGGCGGGTTTCCCCTTGCCGCGACCGGCGCAAGCGCTGAGATCATGAAGCATTTCGACAAGGAGAAGGTCGGGGCGGACAAGTGGCTGATGCAGCTTGGAACGCTTTCGGGCAATCCGGTTGCGGCAGCGGCGGGTTTGAAGACGATGGAGGTGCTGGCGCGCGACGGTACCTATGACCGCTTGCGTGACATTGGCCGCAGCCTGCAGGACATGCAGTCGCAGGCGCTGAACGCCGCAGGGATTGCGCATCAAATCTGCGGGGATGAGACCCTGTTCGACATCTATTTCACGTCGAGCAGCTGCCGTGATTATCGCAGCGCAAATCACGACGACCCGTCAATGAATGCCCAATACAATGCCAGCCTGCGCGGCAATGGCATTTTCAAAGCGCCGGGTAAGCTTTACCCTTCTCTGGCAATCACGCAGGCCGATCTGGATTGGACACACACGGCCGTTCTGGACGCCGTCGAAGTGCTGCAAGCCAGCTAGCAGCTTGTTGGTTGACCTTGTGCGCAACGCGTGGGATCGATGAACCCGAGCCGCTTTGGCGTTTCAGCAAATGGGATAGTGCGATGAAGATCGAGCCGTTCGGTGTCGAAATCTGGATGAACGAGTGGGAAACCAAATGCGCGTTCAATCTGGCCGAAACCTGCGTCGAAAGCCTGACCATCGCCGAATTGTTGCAGATCACCGGGCGGAATTCGGAGGATTTGTCCGAGTTGCTTGGCATGAAGATGACGTATGGGGCCATCGAAGGCTCGGACCGGCTGCGGGATGCGATCTGCGGCCTGTACGAAAAGCAGAAGCGCGAGAACGTCGTCGTCACCCATGGAACCATCGGTGCCAATATGTTGGTGCACAAAACGCTGGTCGAAAGTGGCGATCATGTGGTGGCCGTTGTGCCAACTTACCAGCAGCACTATTCGATTCCTGCCAGCATTGGTGCGGAGGTCACGCAGGTCCATCTGCGGGTCGAGAACGGGTATCTGCCCGATCTGGACGAGCTGCGCGCCGCTGCAAAACCCGGCACCAAGCTGATTGCCATCAATAATCCGAATAATCCCACAGGCTCGGTGATGGACCGGGATTTTCTGCTCCAGATCGTTGAGATCGCGCGTGAGGCCGGTGCCTGGCTTCTTTGCGATGAGGTCTATCGCGGCACGGCGCAAGAAGGTTCGGGCATGACCGACGCGATTGCCGACCTTTATGAAAAAGGCGTCTCAACGGCAGGTATGTCCAAGGCGTTTTCTCTGGCCGGACTCCGGTTGGGCTGGATTGCGGGGCCTGCCCAGCTGATCGAAGCCGTCTCAATCCACCGCGACTACGATACAATTTCGGTGGGCATGATCGACGACCATTTCGCGGCCCTCGCGCTGGAAAACAACGAGAAAATTCTGGCTCGCAGCCATGCGATCACACGCGGAAACCTGGAGATGCTGGCAGATTGGGTCGAGAATGAGCCGCGCATTTCATGGGTCAAACCCAAGGCCGGCACCACAGCTTTGTTGCACTATGATCTTCCGATCCCGTCCCGTGAGTTTTGTGTGCGTTTGCTGCAGGACACCGGTGTGATGTTCACGCCCGGCTCGGCCTTGGGTCTGGAAGGATGCGTGCGCATCGGCTATGCGAACACGCCATCCATTCTTCGTGAGGGGCTGGCGAAGGTGTCGGACTTCCTGGCTCGCCATTAACCGTTTTACTTTCGTAAAGATTTCCCCTCGTGGAACAAATGCACCTTTTCGGGCGCAGCGGTTACGGCCACGGTTTGCCCGCGCATATTGCGCTGAACACCCGGCAGTTTTGCGATTACAGCGTCCGCGCCTTCGGGTGCCGCGAAGTAGAGCAACGTGACCTCGCCCAGCGCTTCGGTGAAATCCACGACGCCTGAATAGATCGGAGTGTCTTCGGTCACGACGCAATCCTCGGGCCTGACGCCGACATTCACCTTCTTGCCTTCGTCAGAAGCATCGGTCGGAATGGACGATATGGCGACGCCGCCGTCATCCAGCGTCACCGTTGTCGTCTCGCCCGTTCCGGTGATCGTGCCCGGCAACAGGTTCATCGCCGGTGAGCCGATGAACTGCGCAACGAACTCATTGTCCGGCGTCTCATACAACTCCAGCGGAGTACCGACTTGCGCGATCCCTTTGTTGGCCAGAACCACGATCCGGCTGGCAAGTGTCATCGCCTCGACCTGATCGTGGGTCACGTAGATCATCGTGCTGTCGGGCATCGCCTCTTTCAGGCGCGCAATCTCGATCCGGGTCGCGACACGCAGCGCAGCGTCGAGGTTCGAAAGCGGTTCGTCAAACAAATAGACCTTTGGGTCGCGCACAATGGCCCGTCCGATGGCAACGCGCTGACGCTGCCCACCGGACAACGCTTTAGGCAAGCGGTCCAAAAACGGCTCCAGCTGCAAAATCTTGGCTGCGCGTTCGACGGACGCATCGACTTCAGAAGCGGGCATCTTGGCGATCTTAAGCGCAAAGGCCATGTTTTCGCGCACGGTCATGTGCGGGTATAACGCGTAGCTCTGGAACACCATGGCGATGCCACGTTGTGCCGGGGGCACGTCGTTCATTACCTGCCCTTCGATCTCAAGCGTCCCGCCCGAGATTTTCTCCAAACCAGCGATCATCCGCAGCAAGGTGGACTTGCCGCAGCCTGACGGGCCGACAAAGACGATCAATTCGCCTGTCTCGATGTCCAGATTGATGTTCTTCAAAACATCGATGCTGCCATAGGTTTTGGCCACATCCGTGAGATTGAGTTCCGACATGGCTTATCCCTTCTCTCTGGCCATCAAACAGAATTGGGCAGCATCCAGAGACACGGTCCCCGTCCCCATGACGCTGCCCAACCCCTCCCCGATCATGTGCCAGTTGCCGCTCGGCAAACTGACGTCAGACGTTTCTGTGCCCAGGTTGAAGGCGCAGAATACCTGTTCGCGATCATCCTCGCGTAGGAATGTCAAAACTGACTCGGTCTGGGTCATATCCGTTTGCGCACCCGCCATCAGTGCGGAGTGCGCATGGCGCAAAGCGATGGCGGCACGATAATGGTGGAGCATGGAATTGGGGTCCTGCTCTAACCGGTCCACGGCGCGCTCGGCCTGAGGCGAGCTGACCGGCAACCAGGGCCGCCCGGTGCTGAATCCCGATTGTTCATCCTGTGCTGCCCAAACCATCGGCGTGCGGCATCCATCGCGGCCCTTGAATTCGGGCCAGAATTCGATGCCATACGGGTCCTGCAGGTCTTCGAATGCGACATCGGCTTCGGGCAGGCCAAGTTCTTCACCTTGATACAGGCAAGCCGAACCGCGCAGACACATCATCAGTACGGCAAGCTGTCGGACGGCTGCATCGTCCAAGCCCCAACGCGAGGCGTGCCGCTGCACGTCGTGGTTCGAGAACGCCCAACACGGCCAAGCATCGCCCGCTTTGGCCTCAAGCTGATCAAACACCTGTTTTGCATAGGCGGCTGTCAGGGGGCGTTTTTCCAAGAACTCGAAAGCGTAGCACATATGCATCCGCTTATCGCCGGTCGTATACTCGCCCATGATCTCGAGCCCGCGCTGCGCATCGCCGACCTCCCCCAGGCAGGCGCGACCTTCGTATTCGTCGGTCAGGGCGCGTAGGCGTTCGAGGAAGGCGATATTCTCAGGCTGACTTTTGGAATAGAGGTGATCCTGATGGTTATAGGGGTTCACCATTGGCGCGATCGAGGCGTTGCGCGCCTCCATCGGCAGGGCGGGATTGTCGCGCAGTTGCGCGTCGTGGAAGTAGAAGTTGATCGTGTCCAGACGGAACCCATCAACACCCAGTTCCAGCCAGAACCGGGCCACATCCAACAAGGCATCCTGAACGTCCACACAATGGAAATTCAGGTCCGGCTGCGATGTCAGGAAGTTGTGCAGATAGTACTGCAAACGTCGTGAGTCCCACTGCCAGGCCGAGCCGCCGAAGATCGACAACCAATTGTTGGGCGGTGTTCCGTCGGGTTTGGGGTCGGCCCAGACATACCAATCCGACTTTGGATTATCCCGGCTGGCACGGCTTTCCGTGAACCACGGGTGCTGGTCCGATGTGTGCGATAACACCAGGTCGATCATCACTTTCAGTCCAAGACCATGGGCTTGGTCCAGCAGGTCCTTGAAATCCTCCATCGTGCCGAACATCGGATCGACGTCGCGATAGTCACTGACATCATACCCAAAATCTTTCATCGGAGATTTGAAGAACGGCGAAATCCAGATTGCGTCGACACCCAGCGAGGCTATGTAGCCCAGCCTCTGCGTGATTCCCTTCAGATCGCCAATTCCGTCGCCAGTGCTGTCCTGAAAGCTGCGCGGATAGATCTGATAGATCACCCCACCGCGCCACCAGTCAGCGGTCGCCTTGGTTGCTTTGGAGAGTTCCATTGTGTTCTGCACGTTCATCAGACGCCTCTACTTGACGGACCCGGCCAACAGACCGCGGACCAGGTATTTTTGCATTGCGAAGAAGACAGCCAGCGGCACGGCAATCGAAACGAAGGCCGCCGTGGCAAGGATTTCCCAATTGCCGCCGCGTGTGCCCAATAGCTCGACAATCCGGTTGGTCATGACGGTGGTCTGACCGGACGCGTCGATCAGGAACACTTTGGCGACCAGCAGGTCGTTCCATGTCCAAAGGAACTGGAAGATCGCGAAGGACGCCAGCGCAGGAAAGCTGAGCGGTAGGATCAGTTTGGTGAAGATCTGGAACTCGGTCGCGCCATCGACCCGCGCGTTCTCGATCAGGTCCCGGGGCAATCCAGCCATGTAGTTCCGCAGCAGGTAAATCGCCAGCGGCATCCCGAACCCGGTATGGGCCATCCAGACGCCCAGATACCCTTTGCCGATCCCGATGTTCAGGTGGAATTTCAGCAGCGGTATCAGTGCCAGTTGCAGCGGTACGACCAGAAGGCCGACGACCGCAGCGATTAAAAGGGCACGTCCAGGGAAGTCCATCCACGCCAGCGCATAAGCCGCAAACGCCGCAACCAAAATGGGGATAATCGTCGCCGGGATAGTCACCGTCAGCGTGTTGAAAAACGCCCGCCCCATACTGTCGGTGCTGTCCTCGGCCAGCAGGACTTTGTGGTAATTGTCCAACGTGAATTCGGGCGGCAGTTCAGCCGTCACAAAAACTCGCGCTCCGCGGCTGCCGGTGAATTCTTCGGAATTCTCCATCCGGTAATTGCCCTGCGCATCGACAGTAATCGTGCCTCCCCGACGCAGTTCTGCCGTGTCACCCGGCACATACTCATCCACGGCACGCGAACTGACGCCCCATTGCGAAATCGTGGCCTGGGTGCCCGCGTCAAAGAGGTTACCCTCAATCACGTACATCCCGTTTTCCTGCACCTGAGTGTCAGGCGCTGCGGACCGCAAGGTCAGGTTCTGCTCGGACGGGAACAAAGACTTCCACCACCCGCTCGTGGCGATCTGATCGGCCGTCCGGAAAGAAGAGATCAAAAGCCCCAATGTCGGGACAACCCACAACACCACCAGGAAGAGGACCGAGGCATGCACGACCCAGCGTAGGGCCGGTTTGGTTCCTGCAATATCGCTCATGGCCTCACTCCATCTCTTTGCGCGCGTTGCGCACGTTCCAGACCAGAATTGGCGTAACCAGCAACATGATCACCATGGCCGAGGCGGACCCCACGCCCCAGTCATTGGCGCGGAACAGTTTGTCGTACATGTAGTTGGCCAGAACCTGCGTCTCCCACTGGCCGTTGGTCATGGCGAAGACGATGTCAAAGACCTTGAGCACGGTGATGGTGATCGTGGTCCAGACAACCAGAATGGTGGTTTTGATTTGCGGCACCTTGATGCGGAAGAAAATCTGGAATGGGTTGGCGCCGTCCAGAATGGCTGCCTCGATGGTTTCCTCGGGGATGCCGCGTAACGCGGCGGACAGGATCACCATGGCGAACCCGGTCTGAATCCAGATCAGGACGACCATCAGGAAGAAACTGTTCCAGAACGGGATGGTCAGCCATGTCTGTGCGTCCGTCCCGCCAAAGAAGATATACAGCGCGTTCAGCATGCCGATCTGATCCTGCTCGGCAGGGCGGGTGTCATAGACCAATTTCCAGATCACCGAGGCACCCACAAAGGAAATCGCCATCGGCATGAAGATCAGGGACTTGGCGACATTGCCCCAGCGGATGCGATCGGTCAGTTGCGCCACCAGCAACCCCAGAGCGGTGGACATCGCAGGTACAATGATCAGCCAGAACATGTTGTTGCGCATGGCTTCCCAGAACTTGGGCTCGTTGGCCATCTGGATGTAGTTCTCCAGTCCGGCCCATTCATAACCACCGCCCGGAATGCGGTTCGTCAGCGACAGGCGCAGCGTTTCAACGACCGGATAGGCCAGATACAGACCCAGGGCGGCCAGCGCTGGAAACAGGAACAGCCAAGGCCGGATCATATTGGCGCGGTTGATATTGCGTCCAGCGTTCGGGCCCTTTGCCGGGAACAGGACGCGGTCCAGAAACTGGTTGGAAAGGTAGAAATAGCCCACACAACCTGACACGCCGATGGCGATGGTCAGCAGGCCCTGCAATGCCGGATGCATGCCGCGTCTCCCTTGCGACGATGGGGTGGGGCAACCCGGCTTTGCGGGTTGCCCGGGTCAGGGGCGCTTAGTCCAGCGCGTCCCAGGAGGATTGGATTTCGTCGGCAACTTCTTCAGCCGAAGTTCCTCCGGTATAGTCGACCATTCCGGTCCAGAACGTACCTGCTCCGACACCACCCGGCATCAGGTCAGACCCGTCAAACCGGAACGTGGTCGCGCCCAGAAGAATGTCGTTCATCTTCTTCAAGGTCGGGTCAGAGAACAGCGAGGTATCTACGCCCTTATGCGGGGTCAGGAAGCCGGTCAGCTGCATCCAGGTCTCATGCGCCTCGGGCGTTTGAAGATACTCGATCAGAGCATGCGCGCCGGGGCTGTCATTGGTGATCGCCCAGAGCGTTCCTGCACCCAGCACCGGGCTACCCAGATCCTTGCTTTCATATGCCGGGAAGTAGAAAAAATCTGCGTCTTCACCAACGACAGTGCCTTCCGGGAAGAAAGCCGGAATGAACGAGGCTTGACGGTGCAGATAGCACTGCGGTGGTGAGCTGAACATGCCCTTGGGGCTATCGCGGAAATCGGTTGTGGCGACCGCGCCCGCGCCACCGGCAACGTAGTCATCATTGCGGGCGAACGCTCCGAATTCTTCGATGGCCGCAATGACTTTGGGGTCGTTGAACTTCATCTCATTGGCGACCCATGCATCATAATCCTCGGGCGATTGCGTGCGCAGCATCATGTCTTCGACCCAGTCGGTCGCGGGCCAGCCAGTTGCGCCACCGGAACCCAGACCGATGCACCATGGCGTTTCGCCATCCGCCACGATCTGATCTGTCAGCGCCTTGAGTTCTTCCATGGTGGTTGGCACTTCGTAACCGGCATCCTCGAAGTTTTCCGGCACATACCAAACCAGCGACTTCACATCGACTTTGTAGAAAAATCCATAAAGGTGATCTGCACCGTCCGCGCCGGGGTACGTCCCCAGATCGACCCATGACTGACCGGCAGCATAGTTGTCCCGAATCCAATCCGCTGTGCCATCCCCCAAAGGCGTCAGGAACCCGGACTTGGCCATGTCAGCGGCCAGACCTGGCTGTGGGAAGACCGCAACGTTCGGAGCCGAGCCCGCCTCGGCGTCGATGCGGATCTGTTGTTCGAAACTGTCCGAGCCGACATAGGCGTACTCATGTCCGGTTGCGGCAGCAAAGCCATCCAGCACCTTTTCGACATTTTCCTGATCCGGCCCCAGCCACGGACCGAACACGGTGACCTTGTCGGCCTGCGCCGCGCCCGCCATCAGGGCGAACGTGGCCGCACCTGCGTAAAGCGAGTGTTTCATGAAGTATCCTCCCAAAGTTTTCACGCGCATGAGACTCAATTTTCAAAGCGCTTTGAATGACCGACTTTATCCGCTAACATTCAAGTTCTGTCAATAAAGAGTTTCCAAACCCCAATATTATTAATATACCAGCAGTAAGCGCCCATGAAATTTACGGAGACGAAATATGCCCTCATTCCTTAGCAAGGTGAATTTTTGAAGGCGCTTTGAAAGACATGAATCTCAAGCAACTCTCAGAAATTCTTGGGCTCTCGCAGACCACGGTCAGCCGTGCGCTGAACGGGTATCCCGAGGTGAATGAGAAGACGCGGCTACGGGTTCAGGCGGCCGCGGATCAGCACGGCTACCGCCCCAACAGCCGCGCCAAAGGGCTGGCCACAGGGCGCTCGATGGTCATCGGACATGTGATTCCCAGCTCATCGACTCATGAGATGGTGAATCCGATCTTTGGGGATTTCGTTGCCGGCGCGGTGCAGAAGTACGGCGAGAACAATTATGACATGATGTTCACCCATGCCGCCGATACATCCATCGAAGAGGCGTATCGCAGCCTGTTCAGTCGCGGCGCCGTAGACGGAGTCGTCCTGCAGGGTCCTAAGGTTAATGAACCTCGAATTTCGGTCCTTTCGCGTATGGGCGTTCCCTTTATCGTTCATGGCCGCTCAACGGGCGTCGAGGAGCCCTATGACTGGATCGACGTCAACAATCAGCGGTCCTTTGAACGTGCCACGCAGTTCCTGATTGATCTCGGCCACCGCCGCATTGCACTGATCAACGGGCTGGAAGACATGGATTTCGCCCAGCGCCGCCGCAACGGGTATGTCACCGCGCTGGAGCAAGCGGGACTGCCGGTTGATCCTCAGCTGCTGCGCAGCGCGGAAATGACCGAGATATACGGCCACCGGACCACCAGTGAAATGCTTGATCTGGATGATCCCCCCACGGCTATTCTGGCGTCGTCCATCATCGCGGCTGTCGGTGTGCGGCGCGCGATTGACGAGCGCGGTCTGCGGATGGGGCGCGATGTTTCGGTTATCGCCCACGACGATGAGCTGTCTTATATGCGCAACGGCATGGATGTGCCGATTTTCACCGCCACGCGATCCTCGGTCAGACATGCCGGAGAGCTGGCTGCGGAAATGCTGATTGAGCGGATCAATAACCCCAATGACCCGCCCAAAACCCTCCTTCTCGAAGCTGAACTGGTCGTCGGAAGTTCCACCGGCCCTGCCCCACAAAGGTCCTGACATGAAATACAAACGCAGTGATTTTCCAGACGGTTTTCTGTTCGGCGTCGCAACCTCGGCCTATCAAATCGAAGGACATGCGCAGGGTGGCGCGGGGCGGACTCATTGGGACAGTTTCGCCGCCACTCCGGGCAATGTGGTCAATGCCGAAAATGGTGATCTGGCCTGCGACCACTATCACCGGTTCGAACAGGATTTTGACCTGATCCGGGATGCTGGGCTGGATTGCTACCGCTTTTCAACAAGTTGGGCGCGGATACTGCCTGAGGGGCGCGGTGCCGTCAATCAGGACGGTCTGGACTATTACGACCGGCTGACTGACGCGCTGTTGGAGCGCGGCATCAAGCCCTGCGCGACGCTTTACCATTGGGAATTGCCGTCGCCGCTGGCCGATCTGGGGGGCTGGCGCAATCGCGACATCGCTGGATGGTTTGCGGATTTCACCGAAGTGATCATGGGGCGCATCGGCGACCGCATGTACAGCGTCGCCCCGATCAACGAGCCGTGGTGTGTCAGTTGGCTGAGCCATTTCGACGGCCACCACGCCCCCGGCCTGCGCGACATTCGCGCCACCGCGCGGGCGATGCATCACGTTCTGCTGGCCCATGGCCGAGCGATCGAAACCATGCGCGGGTTGGGGATGGGCAACCTTGGCGCGGTGTTCAATCTGGAATGGGCCGAACCCGCCGATGACAGCGACGAGGCGCAGAGAACGGCGGCGCTGTATGACGGCGTCTACAACCGCTTTTTCCTGGGCGGTGTGTTCAACAAAGCCTATCCAGCGAATGTGTTGGAGGGGTTGGAGCCCCATCTTCCAACCGGCTGGCAGGGCGATTTTGACACCATTGGAACTCCGGTCGACTGGTGCGGCCTGAACTATTACACCCGCAAACTTATTGCGCCCGCTGATACGCCGTGGCCCAGCTACAAAGAGGTCCCCGGCCCGCTGCCAAAAACCCAGATGGGGTGGGAGATCGAACCCGCCGCACTGTCTCGATTTCTAATCCGTGCCAAGCAGGAATACACCGGAGACTTGCCGATCTTTGTCACGGAAAACGGCATGGCCAGCCCCGAGCGGCAGCAGGATGATGACCGCATCGATTACCTCAACCAGCACCTGACCGAGGTCCAGCACGCGCTGGATCAGGGCGTGCCAGTCAAAGGCTATTTCATCTGGTCGCTGCTCGACAATTACGAGTGGGCGTTGGGGTATGAAAAACGGTTTGGCCTGGTGGACGTGGATTTCGACACCCTGGAGCGGACCCCCAAAGCGTCGTACCACGCCCTGAAATCAGCATTGGCGTCCTGATTTATTCACCCGCCAGCGCTGCCGGGTCCGGCGCGACGTTCAATCCGCCAATCTGAGCCAACAGGTCTACGATCTCGGCCACACCCTGCCGATGACGTAGCGAGGTGAACACAAACGGGCGTCCACTTCGCATTTTGGTGGCGTCACGCTGCATAACTTCAAGCGACGCGCCGACATGCGGGGCCAGATCGGTTTTGTTGATGATCAGCACGTCCGATTTGGTGATGGCCGGGCCACCCTTGCGCGGGATTTCCTCTCCGGCCGCGACGTCGATCACATAGAGCGTCACATCCGCCAGTTCCGGGCTGAACGTGGCCGACAGGTTATCGCCACCGCTTTCGATCAGCACCACATCCAGATCGGGATGACGCGCCTGCATCTCGGCCACCGCAGCCAGGTTGATCGAGGCGTCCTCGCGGATCGCTGTGTGTGGGCAACCCCCTGTTTCCACGCCAATAATCCGATCCTGCGGCAGAATCTGCATCCGCATCAAGGCCTCGGCGTCTTCGCGCGTGTAGATATCGTTGGTGATCACGCCGACCGAAACCTTGTCACGCAGAGCTTCGGACAATGCTGCGGTCAGTGTGGTTTTACCTGCGCCAACGGGGCCGCCAATGCCCACGCGCAGAGGGCCGTTCATGCTGCTCATGTTCGGAACATCCTTGAATATTGAGTTTCATGTTTCATCGACGCGATGTCGGACAGAAACGCGGTCGATCCTAGGTCATTCAAGTCTTCGCCCAGCGCCTCGGACGCCACGCGTTGGCACCGAGACGTCATGTCTCGGATCAGCCGCTGACCTTCCGTCTGGCCCAAAGGCACCAGGCGGGTCGCGCAGGCGACTAGGTTGGACATAAACGCCTGCAGGAACATCTGCGCCGTAAGGGGCAAAGGCAAGCCGCGCAGTTTCGCGGCATAGCCCACTGCGACCGGGTAAGTCAGGGTTTGATTGTCCAATGCCCAGACTTCGGCGGTCACGCCACTGAACGCCTCGCCCAGCAGCCGTGTTTCCATCAGCCGCTCGGAAGACGCGCAGAACGCGCGCGCGGTTTGATCTATTGCGAACAGCCTTTCGGGGGTTTCGGCCGCATACGCCGCAGCCAGAAAGATACAATCATTGCGCCCCGAGCCGTGCGCGACAACATCCGCAATCCACTCACCTGTCTGCACCGCATTTGTGACACCGCCGCTTTCAATCGCCCATTCCAAACCGTGCGAATACGCGAACCCACCCACCGGGTAAGCGGGCGAAAACCACTGCGTAAGTGTCAGAATATCTGTGTCAGTGGGCGTGACCATGGGTCCTGCCGTGGCCATAGGCTCCGCCTTCTGGCGTGAATGGCTCGCATACGTCCCGAACCGTCGCACCGAGCTTCAGCAACATGTCGCGGATGACGTGATCGATTTGGATCAGCAGGCGGTCAGCTTCGACCTGACACGGCGTATGGCGATTTCCGATATGCCAGGCGATGCGTGTCAGATCCGGGGCGGTGACTTCCAGCAGAGCCTCAGGCGCGGCCTGAATAACGACTTCGCGCCCATCATCCAGCACCAGCGCCCCGCCATGATCAAGCGAAGTTGTCTGTGTCAGATCGACCAGAATCTGTTCACCGCTGTCACAGGTCAGGACTTTGCGGCGCAAGAACCGATCTTCGTAGGTCAACGACAGTTGATCTGCGGGATCACCATGTGTGTGGTCTGAATACTGACGTGCTGTCGACAAGAGGACGGTCATTGGCCTGCCCTCTTTGTGCGAGATGGCGTCAGAGCCAGATGGAATCCGCGAAGACGCGATGCACGATGCGGTCGCGCGTCAATCCGCGTTTTTGCAGTTCTTCGTCGCTGAGCGCGTGCAGATATTCGACCTGCTGAACCCGCGATTGTGCCTCGGCCATTTTGATCAGGAACGCATAGATCGACGACCCGATGGATGAGATCAAGCCGGGCAGCGAAAAGCCCGCTTGTGCGTGATGTACTGAATGTGCCATTTGGACCCTCGTGAACGTTGGTCCTCCCATGGCAATCATATGGTGTCATATCATCCTCACTGAGTAGTGGGTTTTTGGTCATGGCCGCGTTGCATATGCCGCAACGCAGCGCAAATTTTGGTCAGAACATAAAGTACCGCTGCGCCATCGGCAGAACCTCGGCCGGTTGACAGGTCAGCAATTCACCATCGGCGCGCACTTCATAGGTTTCGGGGTCAACTTCGACCTCGGGTGTAGCGTTGTTGAGCAGCAAGTCCCGCTTGCCGATATTGCGGGTGTTCTGCACCGCAACTGTTTGTTTCGCCAGCCCCAGTGAATCACCAATCCCTGCAGCCTGCGCCGCGCCCGAGACAAAGGTGATCGCCGAGTGTTCCACTGACCGCCCATAAGCCCCGAACATCGGTCGGCTATAGACCGGCTGCGGTGTCGGGATCGAGGCATTGGGGTCGCCCATCTGCGCACATGCAATGGTGCCGCCCAGCAGAACCATCTCGGGCTTCACCCCAAAGAACGCCGGATTCCACAGAACAAGGTCAGCGCGTTTGCCTTCCTCGATACTGCCAATCTGATGGCTCAGGCCATGCGCAATCGCCGGGTTGATCGTGTATTTTGCGATATAGCGGCGCACGCGCATATTGTCGTTCTCGCCGGTTTCCTCGGGCAGGCGGCCGCGTTGTTTCTTCATCTTGTCGGCGGTTTGCCAGGTGCGGATCAGAACCTCTCCGACCCGGCCCATGGCCTGACTGTCCGAGGCGATGATCGAGAATGCGCCCATATCATGCAGGATGTCTTCTGCCGCGATGGTTTCGCGCCGGATACGGCTTTCGGCAAAGGCCACGTCCTCGGGAATGGATTTGTCGAGGTGGTGGCACACCATCAGCATATCCAGATGCTCTTCGACCGTGTTCACGGTGAAGGGGCGCGTGGGGTTGGTCGAAGACGGCAGAACGTGGTTTTCACCACAGATCTTGATGATGTCCGGGGCATGGCCGCCGCCCGCGCCTTCGGTATGGAAAGCGTGGATGGTGCGGCCTTTCATGGAAGCAACGGTGTTTTCCACAAAGCCGGATTCGTTCAACGTGTCGGTGTGGATCATGACCTGCACATCCATCGCATCGGCCACCGAGAGGCAGCAGTCGATGGCGGCGGGGGTCGTCCCCCAATCCTCGTGCAGTTTCAGGGCGCAGGCCCCCGCGTTGACCTGTTCTTCCAGCGCGGCGGGCAGCGAGGCGTTGCCCTTACCCGCAAATGCCAGATTCATCGGGAACGCATCCGCTGCCTGCAACATCCGCCCGATATGCCAAGGCCCGGGCGTGCAGGTGGTGGCCAGAGTGCCATGCGCAGGGCCCGTCCCGCCGCCCAACATGGTGGTCAGGCCGGAATGCAAAGCATCCTCGATCTGTTGCGGGCAGATAAAGTGGATATGGCTGTCGAAGCCTCCTGCGGTAAGGATGCGCCCCTCGCCCGCGATGGCCTCAGTGCCGGGGCCGATGATGATATCGACGCCGGGTTGGGTATCGGGGTTCCCGGCCTTGCCGATCTTGGCGATGCGTCCGTCTTTCAGACCGACATCGGCCTTGTAGATGCCCGAGTGATCCACGATCAGCGCATTGGTTATGACCGTATCCACGGCCCCCTCGGCCCGCGTGGCCTGAGACTGCCCCATCCCGTCACGGATCACCTTGCCGCCGCCGAATTTGACCTCTTCACCATAGGTGGTCAGGTCACGTTCAACCTCGATGACCAGATCGGTATCGGCCAGCCGCAGCTTGTCGCCCTTGGTGGGACCGAACATGGCGGCATAGTCAGAACGTTTGATTGTTGCTGGCATCAGAGCGACCCCATGACCTTTTGATTGAACCCATAAACCTTGCGCGCGCCTCCGATCGGGATCAGCAAGACCTCACGCGCCTGACCGGGTTCGAACCGAACGGCAGTGCCCGGCGCGATGTCCAGACGCAGCCCGTGCGCGGCGGCGCGGTCGAAATCCAGCGCCGGGTTGGTTTCGGCAAAATGATAGTGCGAGCCGACCTGAACCGGGCGGTCGCCGGTATTGGCGACCATCAGGGTGATCGCCTCGGCACTTGCGTTCAGGGTGATCTTGCCCTCGGCGGGGAACAGCTCGCCGGGGATCATTTGTTCAGCTTTACCATCAATGCGATGGCGGCCAGTGCGACAACGGCAAGACCAACCCCCAAAGTGGCATAATCCGAGCCATGCGCGTGGATATGGGTGCCGTTGTGGGCCGCTGCGGGACCGGCGAGGATCAGGGCGGGGAAAAGCATACGGGTCATCTCAGTGTTCCTTTGTTAGCGAATAGGATTGTGGACGGTCACCAGCTTGGTGCCATCGGGGAAGGTGGCTTCGACCTGAACCTCGTGGATCATCTCGGGCACGCCCTCCATGCATTGGGCGCGGGTGATCACCTCGGCCCCGGCTTGCATCATGTCAGCCACCGAGCGGCCGTCGCGCGCGCCTTCGACCACGGCGTCGGTGATCAGCGCGATCGCCTCGGGGTGGTTCAGCTTGACGCCGCGCGCCAGCCGCTTGCGGGCAACCTCGGCGGCCATGGCGACCAGCAGTTTGTCTTTTTCTCGGGGGGTCAGGTTCATGTCAGATCATCCAGCATCGGGGAAGCGTGTCATTGTTCAGCCGCTGCAGCACCGGCATCAGCGTGCGGCGGAGGGTATAGCTGTTCTCGGCCAGCACCCGGATCACCAGCAGATCGTCCTGGATCAGCGAGGCTGCGGCGGTTATGGGCAACATATCGCGGACAGGGCCAAGCTGGCCTTCGGCAGTGGGCGAGACAAAAGCGACCAGCGCCATCGCCCCTGCACCGCCTGCAATATGCGGATTGGCGAGATGGGCATGCAGATCACCGGTGAACTGCATCGCATCGAGAAACAAAGGGATACCATCGCGGACAATCTCAATCCGGTCGCGCAGGCGGATATCGGTCAGGGTCTCGCCCATCGCCATGCGGCCAAAAACCAACGGTTCAACCATCAGCGCAGTGGCATCCGGGGCGAGGTCGATTTGCAACCGGCGATCCAGCGCGCTGCCATCGAACAGAATGGTTTCCTGCGGCAGCCAGTTCAGCCGCGCGCCCGGCGCGACGCTCAGATGGTTCACGATATGACCCGAGGGGCCGGGCTTGGCCTTGTACGCGCGCTCACAGGCCTGGGTGGTCAGCGTCAGGGTGGTGTCTTCGCCCGCGTGGCCGGCAAGGCGGAAACTATCGCCTCCGGTGATCCCACCTGCAGTGTTCAATAGCACCGCGTCCAGCGCGTTGCCATCGGTGCGCGGGAACAGGCACTTGAACGAGCCCGACTGCCGAAACCCATCCAGAACCGAGGCTTTGCCCAATCGTTTGGCACTCAGCCGAATCGCACCCTGTGCGCGCGGCGGTGTCGCGGCCTGCGTGGGCAATATCGAGGCATGATGTGTAATGGCGCACCTGCGGATCACTTGGTTGTGCCGCCTGTTTCACCGTTTGGGGGTCGGAACTCTATTCTTCGGCATCCGATTTGGGTGGCTTTCCGGTGGATTGGATTAATTTTTAAGCGAATGCGTTAACGACTGCCTGAAAATTAAACAAATCACACCAATCGTAGGAAATGATCTGCCAACCAATTGCCAAATTCTCTGCGATGCAGAAACCGTGTGGATGCCCGCCACGGGGACGACCCCCGAGGGTGTGTGACGGCTGCGCGAATTGGACCTCGGACACAACCGCCACACGATAACGCAACAACAGTTGCGGGGATCAGGTAGAAGGAGACGGCGTTGCAACGCAAGACTTCTGTGCCGACCTCGCCAGGAGGATTACATGAAATCTCTCAAGTCCACGCTCGCAGGTTCTGCGGTCTTCGCAGCCATGGCCACGGCTGCTCTGTCAGCCGAAGACACCATCAAGGTCGGCGTCCTGCACTCGCTGTCCGGCACCATGGCGATCTCGGAAACCACACTGAAAGACACCATGCTGATGCTGATCGACCAGCAAAACGCCAAGGGCGGCCTACTGGGCAAGCAGCTTGAGGCGGTTGTGGTCGACCCCGCATCCGACTGGCCGCTGTTTGCGGAAAAAGCGCGCGAGCTGCTGACCGTGCACGAGGTGGATGTGATCTTCGGCAACTGGACGTCCGTAAGCCGTAAATCGGTTCTGCCAGTCATCGAAGAACTGAACGGGCTGCTGTTCTATCCGGTTCAATACGAAGGTGAAGAATCCTCGAAGAACGTGTTCTACACCGGCGCCGCGCCGAACCAGCAAGCAATCCCTGCGACTGACTATTTCCTTGATGAACTCGGCGTCGAAAAGTTCGCTCTGCTCGGTACTGACTATGTCTACCCGCGGACCACCAACAACATTCTGGAAAGCTACCTGAAGGGCAAAGGTATCTCGGACGAGGATATCTTCGTCAACTACACCCCCTTTGGTCATTCCGACTGGTCCAAGATCGTGGCCGACGTGGTTGCGCTGGGTGCGGATGGCAAGAAGGTCGGCGTGATCTCGACCATCAACGGTGACGCCAACATTGGCTTCTACAAGGAACTGGCCGCTGCTGGCGTTTCGGCAGACGACATTCCGGTCGTGGCCTTCTCGGTCGGAGAAGAAGAGCTGTCGGGTCTGGACACCGCGAACCTCGTGGGTCATCTGGCCGCGTGGAACTATTTCCAGTCGGCAGATACCGATGCGAATGCTGAATTCGTCGAAACATGGAAAGCCACCATGGGCGACGAGCGCGTGACCAATGACCCGATGGAGGCGCATTACATCGGCTTCAACATGTGGGTGAACGCCGCAACCGAGGCGGGCTCGACCGAAGTCGACGATGTGCGCGCGGCGATGTACGGGCAGGAATTCCCGAACCTGACCGGTGGCACTGCCGTGATGCTGCCGAACCACCACCTGGCCAAACCGGTTCTGATTGGTGAGATTCAGGAAGACGGCCAGTTCGATATCATCAGCGAAACCGAGGTTGTGCCGGGCGACGCCTGGACCGATTTCCTGCCGGAATCGGCGGTTCTGATCTCGGATTGGAAAGAACTGGGCTGCGGTATGTACAACACCGAGACCAAGACCTGCGTTCAGACGCTGTCGAATTACTAAACGACACGCAAGGCGGGTGTGATCGCCCGCCTTGCCCTCAAAGACACTCGGGTTTCACCACATGTTACGACTATTCCTTGCGGGCCTCGCAATTCTGTGCGCCTGCCTGACCGCCAACGCGCAAGAGGCCGGTCTGCAGCCGATCCTGCAAGAGCATCAGGAGATCATCGCCAAAAGCTCGCGCAAGACGATCGGGCCTGCGATTGACGCGATTGCCAGCAGCGGGTTGCCGCAGGCGCAGGTGATGCTTGAGACTTGGGCCGCCAAAAACGTGTGGATGCGCAAGTCCGACGGCCTGTTCTTCGCCGGCAAGAAGGGCGAAGGGCGGTCCTATGAGTTGACCGATTTCGATACCGGAGAGGTGGTCGGCACATTTGAGAAGTCCGACCTGAAGCAACTGAAACCCAATAGCGGCATCCGTGCAATGATCGGCACGGCGCTGGTGCAATTCCAGTTGTCTGACCCGGATCGTGCAAAACGTCTGGCCGCGTTGCAGTCTATCGAACGCGATCCCGAAGGCGCTCTGCTTGAGCCGCTGCGCGCGTCGATCGAAGACGAACCCGACGCGGATTTGAAGGCGCAGAAACAGCGGTTGGAACGGTTGCTGACCATTGGCTATGACACCGATACCGCCGCGCGCGTGGCCGCGATTGAGGAAATGTCTGATGATCTGGGGGTGGACGTCCGCGCGGCACTGAACCCTCTGGTCGTGACCAAGCTGCAGACGGCGACAGACCTGCCTTCGGATGTGAATATCGCCGGTGTTCTGCAACCGGGCTCGGATGACCTGTCGCGTGACGCAGCCTATGACCTGCTGGTTGCCAGCGATCTGGCCGCGCCGCGTGTTTCACCCGATGATATCCGCGCGGCATTGGCCGCCAATATCGACGGAGGCCGCGTGGGTGGTGTTCCGGTCGCGCAATTGAACTCCGACGCTGCTCGCGCGCAGGCTTATGCGGCGCTGGCCGAGACCGGAGCCGTCCCGGCCTTGAACACGCAGGCTGACATCGACGCGGCGCTGGGTTCACATGTGTTCTTTGAAACCTATGCCGAGCTTTCGCCCGAAGTGACCACTGCTGCCGCAAAAGCACTGGATCAGATCGAGTTGAAGGTCGGCCTGAACCAAACGCTCGATCTAACGTTGGACGCGATCTCACTGGCCTCGATCTATTTCCTCGCCGCAATCGGTCTGGCGATCACCTTTGGTGTGATGGGCGTGATCAACATGGCCCATGGCGAATTCATCATGATGGGGGCCTATACCGGCTATGTGGTGCAGCAGTTCATCCCCGACCATACGCTGTCGATCATCGTCGCCATCCCGATGGCCTTTGCGGTCACCTTCGCCATGGGCGTCGCGATGGAGCGGTTAGTGATCCGTTGGCTGTATGCGCGTCCGTTGGAGACTCTGTTGGCGACGTTCGGCATCTCGATTGCGCTCCAACAGCTGGCCAAGAACATCTTCGGCACGCAGGCCCGCCCGCTAACCGCACCCGGCTGGCTGGACGGAGCATGGGTGCTGAACGATGTGGTCTCGATCAGCTATATCCGCATCGCGATCTTCGCGCTGGCGATGGTCTTTCTTGGGCTGTTTCTTTACATCATGAAACGCACGCGGTTGGGGCTTGAGATGCGCGCGGTGACGCAGAACCCGCGCATGGCCGGGTCGATGGGCATCAATCCGGGGCGTGTGAACATGCTGACCTTTGGGCTGGGCTCTGGCATTGCGGGGATCGCCGGGGTTGCGATTGGTCTGTTCGCCAAGGTGACGTCCGATCTGGGCAGCGACTATATCGTGCAAAGCTTCATGACCGTGGTTGTCGGCGGTGTCGGCAATATCTGGGGCGCGCTGGCAGGGGCAGGCATGATCGGCTTTCTGCAAAAGGGGATCGAGTGGATGAACCCGTCGAACACCCTCGCGGCGCAGACCTACATGATCATCTTCATCATTATCTTCATCCAGTTCCGGCCAAGGGGCATTATCGCCCTCAAAGGCCGCGCGGCGGGGGATTGAACCATGGAACGCAGCTTTGTTGCCAAAAACCCATCGGTGCTGGTTTTTCTGGCCATCCTGTCCCTGTTCACACTGGGTGTGACCGTCCTGTCCGAAGGGTTCGGAATTGGCGTGATCTCAACCAGTTTCGTCAAGACGTTGGGCAAGACCCTGTGCCTGTGCCTGATCGCGGTGGCGATGGATCTGGTCTGGGGCTTCACCGGCATCCTTTCGCTGGGGCATTTCGCCTTCTTCGGGCTGGGCGGCTACATGATCGGCATGTGGTTGATGTACGAACGCACCCGCCTGATCGTGGTCGAGTCACTGTCGCAAGCCGATGTCCCGCCAACCCCGTCCGAGGTCGTGGACGCCATCGGAACACAGATCTTCGGCGTGGTCGGATCATCGGACTTCCCGCCGATCTGGGCCTTTTCCCATAGCCTGACCTTGCAACTGATACTGGTCGTTTTGGTGCCCGGACTTCTGGCGCTGATCTTCGGGTGGCTGGCCTTCCGCAGCCGGGTCACGGGCGTCTACCTGTCGATCCTGACCCAAGCCATGACCTTGGCGCTGGCTTTGTACCTGTTCCAGAACGACAGCGGTTTGCGCGGCAACAATGGCCTGTCGGGATTGCAGAACCTGCCCGGCGTCACCGCCTCACAGGACGTAGTGTCGATCTGGTTCCTTTGGGCCTCGGCGCTGGCACTTGGCTTGGGATACATGCTGGCGGCGTGGGTGGTGTCAGGCAAATTCGGCTCGGTCATCCGCGGCATCCGCGATAACGAGGCGCGGGTGCGGTTCCTTGGTTACTCGGTTGAGGTTTACAAGCTGGCCGTTTTCACCCTTACCGCCTGTATCGCAGCCATCGCGGGCGCGCTGTATTACCCGCAGGCGGGCATCATCAACCCCGAGGAGATGGCCCCGATCGCTTCGATCTATCTGGCCGTCTGGGTCGCCATCGGCGGGCGCGGCCGCCTTTACGGAGCGGTCATCGGCGCGGCGTTCGTCAGTCTGCTGAGCACATGGTTCACCGGCGGGCAAGCCCCGGATATCCCGCTTGGGTTTTACACAATCAAATGGGTCGACTGGTGGCAGGTGCTGCTGGGCGTGTCCTTCGTGTTGGTCACACTGTTCGCTCCGCAAGGGATCGGCGGGCTGTTCGACCTCTGGTCCAACCGCCGCGCGCCACAGCGCCACGGCGCGGCCCTCGGGCCCGATGAAAGCGCGTTGCGGGAAAAGGAAGCCACGGAATGAGCACTCTGCTAGAGGTCAGCGGCGTTTCGGTCACCTTCGACGGGTTCCGCGCCATCAACAACCTGTCCTTCCAGATCGGCAATGCGGAATTGCGTGCAGTGATCGGGCCGAACGGGGCGGGCAAGACCACTTTCATGGATATCGTCACCGGCAAGACTCGACCCGACGAAGGGCGCGTGATCTGGGGTGAAAAATCCATATCCCTGCTGCGCATGAGCGAGGCCAAGATCGCGCAGGCCGGCATCGGGCGGAAGTTCCAGAAACCCACCGTGTTCGAGGACCAGACCGTGCAGGAAAACCTGCTGATGGCGCTGAAGAACAAACGGGGCTGGCTGGGTGTCCTGTTCTATCGCCCTTCAAAGGGTGATCTGGAGAAAGTCGAAGACCTGGCCGCCGAGATCGGCCTCAAGGACGAGTTGACCCGAAAGTCGGGAGAACTCAGCCATGGGCAAAAGCAATGGCTTGAGATCGGTATGTTGCTGGCGCAGGAACCGCGCCTTTTGCTGGTCGATGAACCCGCCGCCGGGATGACGCCGCAGGAACGCGAACACACCACCGATCTGCTGGTGCAGGCCGCCAAGACCCGCGCCGTGGTGGTGGTGGAACACGATATGGAGTTCGTTCGCCGCCTGAACTGCAAGGTCACGGTGCTGCACGAAGGTTCGGTTCTGGCCGAGGGAACTCTGGACCATGTGACATCAAATCAGGACGTCATCGACGTCTATCTGGGGCGCTAGTCGATGCTGAAACTGAACGATCTGACCCTGCATTACGGGCATTCGCAAATCCTCTATGGTATCTCGATGGAGGCGGCGCAGGGCGAGGTGACCTGTGTCATGGGCACCAACGGCGTCGGGAAAACCAGCCTGATCAAGGCAATCTCGGGCACGCATCCCCGGTCGGGCGGCGAGGTGCAACTGAACGGCGAAGATCTGCCTCCGCTGCCCGCTCACAAGATGGCGTGGAAGGGCGTGGCTTATGTTCCGCAAGGGCGTGAGATTTTTCCGCTGCTGACCGTGCGCGAAAACCTTGAGACGGGGTTCGCTTGCCTGCCTGCCAGCGAACACTTCATCCCCGACGAGATATTCGAACTTTTCCCGGTGCTCAAGCAAATGCAGAACCGACGCGGAGGCGACCTGTCCGGTGGCCAGCAACAGCAATTGGCCATTGCCCGCGCGCTGATCACCAAGCCCCGGCTGTTGTTGTTGGACGAACCCACCGAGGGCATACAGCCCAACATCATCCAGCAGATCGGAGAGGTTATTCGTCATCTCAGAACCAAGGGTAAAATGGCGATTGTGCTGGTCGAGCAGTACTTCGACTTTGCCTATGATCTGGCCGATCAATTTGTTGTGCTACGACGCGGCGAGATTCTGATGCAGGGCACCAAATCTGACCTGTCCCGCGATCAGGTACTGCAAGGCGTTACCGTGTAACGCGAAAGGACCGCCGGTTCGCAGCACCGACGGTCCTTCCTGCTCGACCGCAGCGTTCACTCGATGAACGTGCGCGCCAAACGGTCCCGCAAGGGCTGCGCCAGATAGCTAAGCGCGGTGCGTTCACCGGTGTTGACGAACAGATCGGCGGGCATGCCGGGTACCAGTTCCAACGAAGCGACTTGTTGAGGTTGGGCCTGATCCAACCGAACCTGCGCCAGATAATAGGGCTGGCCGGTGCGGGCGTCCTCAAGACTGTCGGCCGAGATATCGGTGATCTTGCCGGTCGCTTCGGGCACCTCGCCCTGATCGAAGGCGGACAGGCGCACGCGGGTCGACTGACCGACATAGAGCTTTTCGATATCCGCCGTGTTCACCTTGGCCTCTACGATCAGCGGTTGGTCGGCCGGCACGATGTCAAGAATGGCCTCACCGGGGCGCACAACGCCGCCTGCGGTGAACACCGTCATCCCAACGACACGACCGCTGACCGGAGCCGTCACGGCCACCCGCTTGCGGCGCTCGGCAGCACCGACATATTGCGGCTCAAGCGTGGCCAAGAGCGCCTCGACCTGCGCCAGTTCGGTTGACGCAGCCTGAGCGCGGCGCGTCTCTTCACCGATGCTGGCCAGCTTCAACTCGCTGATTTGGTTGCGGGCCTGCGCCTCTTGCGTGGTCAGTGAAGCATCGACACCAATCAGACGTTCGATCTCAACCCGGCGGCCGTTGACACGGTTAGCAGCAACCAGCCCCTTGTCCTGTAAGGTTTCAAGATTGCGCAGTTCTTCGCGCGTGATATCCATCTGACGCGCGTTGGCCTGACGCTGGGATGCCAGCCCAGTCAACTGGTCCTGTAGGTTGGCGATTTGCTGATCCAAAAGATTCTTTTCAGCAGCCCGCGTGCGAATTTCCGCATCAAACAACAGCTTTTGGGTCAGGAACGCGTCAACCCAATCCTGGCTGTCCATGCGCACACGCATCATGTCCGCGACATCGACCCTTTCAAAACGGTCCTCGCCACGAATTTGCGAGACCAGCCGCGCACGACGCACAGTCAGCTCTCCCAACTGGCTTTTGATCACATCCAGGTTTACGTCCAGATCGGTGCTGTCGAGTTCAACCAGCGTCTGCCCGGCCTCAACCAGATCACCATCGGCGACCATGATCGTGCGCACGATGCCGCCGTCCAGATGCTCAACCGTTTTGCGGTTTCCTTCGACCACAAACGAAGCAGGGGCGACCACGGCTCCATCCAGTTTGGAGGACGCGGCCCAGTAGACAGTACCGCCCAAGAAACCGGCGACGACCAACAGGCCAAGGATCACGAAGCCTTTGATGCCCGAACCGGACGCCAACTCATCAGCCCGGTCGAGATCTTCCAGGCGCATAACGCTGTTGGCGGGCTTGTTGTAAACTGCGGGTGTCATTGGGCTGCTCCTTTCTGTGCGGGTTGTTGCGCATTTTGCGCGCCGATCTGAGGCTGTTTCTGCGGCGGCAATCCGGTCTGGCGCGGGCGCAAGATGTCCTCTTTGGTGCCGAACCCGGTCTGCATGCCTTTGCTCAGAGTCAGAACCTTGTTCACAGCCTCCAGCGTGCTGGGGCGATGGGTCATGACAAAGGTGATGGCCCCCCGCGCGCTGGCCGCACGGATCGCATTGCGCAGCGCCAGTTCACCCTGGGCGTCGAGGTCCGAGTTCGGCTCGTCCAGCACCAGTATGAACGGATCGTCATACAGCGCCCTAGCCAGTGCGATGCGCTGTCGTTGCCCACCGGACAGGTGGAATCCGTTCCCCATCTGGGTGTCATAGCCGTCAGGCAGGTTGCTGATCAGGCCGTGCACATCAGCAGCCACCGCGGCCTCAAACACCTTGGCGTCATCGACCGAGGTTGAGAACCGCGCGATGTTTTCGCGGATGGTGCCGTCGAACAGCTGTACGTCCTGCGGCAGGTAACCAACCATCCGGCCAAGATCCTGCGGGTCCCATTTGGCCATCGGTGTGCCGTCCAGCCGGATCGCACCACGCTGAGGCATCCAGATTCCGGCCAGCATTTTGGCCAGCGTCGTCTTGCCCGATCCGCTGTGCCCGATCACCGCGACAACGTCGCCCGCCGTCACCGCAAACTCGATATTCCCGATGGTCGCATTTTGCGCCAGCGGTGGACCGGCTTGGGCGATCACGGTGTTGATCGAAAACTGCGGACGCGGCAGCGCCAGACGCTTGGGTTGCGCCGGGAAAGCCTCGTCCAAAGCGCGCAGGTTCTTGTAAGACCCGCGGGCCGCCAAAAAGCTGCGCCACTGGCCAATCAACTGATCGATCGGGGCCAGCGCACGGGCCAGCACGATGGTGGCGGCGATCATCACACCTGCCGTGGCTTGCCCGGTAATGGCCAGCGCGGCACCCAGACCCAGCATGCCCGACTGCAGCGCCATGCGGATCGTCTTGGACAGAACCGAGAAACTGGCAATGCGATCGGCCACGCGGGTCTTGAGCGCATGGGCATCCAGTTGCAGAGCTGTCCAGCGACGGGCGAGATCACCATTCATCCCCATGGCATGGACAAGCTCTGCATTCTGCTCACTTGTAGTGAACAAAGCGTCGGACCTGCTGCGCGCACGGGATGCGTCCTGCATCACATCGGCCGAGCGCGAATTGTTGATCAGGGCCAAAACTGTGAGGGTCAGCGCTCCGGCAAGGCCCAGCGCGCCCAGATAGGGGTGCAGCATGTAAAGCACTGCCAGATATATCGGAATCCACGGCGCATCAAAGAATGCGATCAACGTGGGCCCCGAGATGAAATCACGCAAACCGGTGATATCTGCGGCCGGATTATCCCCGGCACCCGATTTGCCTTGCAGACGACGGCGGATCGAGGCCTGAAGCAGCGGCGCGCCGATCTTTAGCTCGAACCGCGCGCCCAGCCGGTTCAGGATTCGCACCCGCATCAGGTCCAGCAGACCGGTGACGATGAACACGCCGCCCAGCAGCAGGGTCAGGGCGATTAGGGTGTCCATGTTCTGGCTAGTCAGGACACGGTCATAGACCTGCAGCATGTAAAGGGGACCGGCGAGCATGAGAAGGTTAAGAACAAGGCTAAAAAAGCCGATTGCGAAAAAGCCGCCTCGTAGCGAGGCCCAGGCTGTTTTGACGGATGATTTTTTCTGAAACATGACGGTGATCTCTTTTCAGGGTGAAAGGGTGGCGACCTGCGCCGCCACCCCGTTGGTCTGTGGATCAGGCGATGAAGTCGTCGTCTGTCAGGTCGCCGGCATTGACGCCTTCCAACCGGACCGAGTTGTCGGAGGCGAAGGACAGCAGCACATCGTCGCCGTCTTGCGCCACGTTCAGCGGACCTTCGAAGTCGCCAAAGTCCAACCGGTCGAACCCGGCCTGGAAGTCCTGGATGACGTCGTTGCCAAAGTCGCCCTCGAACACGAAGGTGTCGTTGCCAGCGCCACCGATCAGGATGTCATCGCCACCCTCACCGTTCAGCACATCGTCACCTGCCTGACCGTTCAGGGTGTTCGACCCCGAGTTGCCGGACAGAATGTCGTTGCCGCCATTCGGGCTGCCAGCGTTGTTCGAACCGTTGATGTTCTCGAACCCGAACACTTGATCCAGCGTGGCCCCTTCCGGCGCGTTGACCTGTGCAACACCGTTGCCGTCCTCATCGAGGTCCAGAACAACGCCCGGCCCTGCCGTGAACAGCGCGGTATCGATGCCTTCGCCACCGATGATGACATCCGCACCACCGAAGGAATGGATCGCATCGTTGCCGGCACCGCCGTCGAGGATGTTGAACTCGTTGTTGCCAAGGATCAGGTCATCGCCGCTGGTGCCGATGACGTTTTCAAAGTCATCGATTTCGGCCACGATTTCGCCGTTCTGGATGATGGCACCGTCCTGCGGTCCTTCATCACCATTGCCAGCCGGGTTCGGAGCCGGACCGCTGAGGTCCAGATCAACGGTGACACCGCTGAAGCCCGATACGTCGATGGTGTCGCTGTCGTCCGAGCCAACAACCCGCTCGATCGAGCTGAGGACATCCGTCTCGACCTGGTTGTCGATGACGTCTGCTCCGATCACACCGGTTCCGCCAGTGGCATCGGTGTCCAGCGTTGCACCGGCATCAACCAGCGTGTCCTGAACCACCGGGCCGTTCTGACCGGCAGGTGCATTGTGCAGGTGGATCGCGGAAACAACACCCGGGATCGGGGTCTGCAGGTCAGCTTCGTTCAGACCGGTGACGCTCAGCTCGCTGGAATAGGTGACTTCGCCGGTTTCCAGGTTCTGAACGACCGTTGCCGTTGCGAAACCAGTGGCTTCACTGTCGGACAAGGGTCCCGGTTCCTGCGCCGCATCCAGCGGACCGCTCAGCGTGATGGTGCGGATACCGTCCACCGTGACATCACTGTCAACCAGCAGCTGGCCGCGGATTTCACCACCCGGGAAATCTGCGGTGTGGATGTTGTAGTACAGGTTGTTGGCTGCAGCCTGTTCCACAAACGCCGCACCATCAGCGATGGCCGAGCCGAACTGGCCAGGGTTCGAGACGGACGAGTTGACAACGCTGACGTTGAAGCCAGTGTCGCGCACCGCCGTGCCGTTCCCATTCGCGTCCAGGCTAACTTTGACCGACACATCGAGATCCGAGAAATCTGCGGTGTCAAAGCCTTCACCACCTTCGATGAAGTCGTTTCCAAGGCCGCCAACGATCACGTTGTCACCGTCACCAGCGATCAGAACGTCATCCCCAGCACCGCCGTCGATGACACCGTTGATCTGACCGAGGTCTACAACGATGTCATCTCCGGCACCCAGCAACACGTTACCATTTACCACACCTTCGTCATCGTTAACGAATGTCACTGAGCCTGCCTCGGTCGCGTCAATTGCGTTGGCCTGACCCGAGATTTCACCTTCGTTGATGATTGCGCCCAGAATGTTCAGGCCACCATCAATGCGGATACCCGCCGCTGCGTCGCTGTCTTCCGACCCTGCAATCACACCGCTGTTCTGCACCAGACCGGCAAAGCTCGCGTCTTCAACATTGCTGAACAGACGCAGGCCATCGCCTACCTGATTGCCTTCAGTCGCGTCGCCACGACCCTGGAACGTGCCTTCGTTGAAGATCGCGGCTGACACCACGTCTCCGTCCACGTCACCGGTTTGCAGCGAGACAGCCGAGCCATTGTTGCCGAAACCTGCGTCCACCAGACCGGTGTTGGTGAAGGTATAGTTGTCAGCGGTGCTGTCGGCGTAAACCGTACCGTTGCGCTGATCGCCGGTGCCGAGAATGTCGCCTTCGTTCACGACCTCCAACCCGTCACCGTCGATGTTCAGCGCGCGGCTGTCCGAGGTCACGGTCCCGGTGTTCAGGAACGAACCACCCGCGTGATCACCCGTGCCGAAATAGACACCGTTCTGCACACCCGCGATCAGGCCCGAGTTGGTCAGCGTGCCCTGGAAGTTCACGTTGTTGACCACGCGCACACCGGCAACGGTGCCATTTGCGCCTTCGGACAGGATGGTGCCGGTGTTGGTGATGGTCGCATCGGTTGTACCAGAGTTGCCGACATTGCCGACCCGCACACCATCACCTGCAAGACCGATATTGGCAGCGGCATTGCCACGACCGATGATGATCCCGTCATTTTCCAGCGTGAAGGTGTTTGCACCGTCCTCGGCACCGCCGATTTCAGCACCAAAACCCGAGCCCTGATTGTGCTCGCCCGCATCGATCAGACCATTGGCCAGGTTGCGGACCGAGAAATCATCCGCCGTACCATCGGCGTAAACCGTACCGTTGCGCTGATCGTCGGTGCCCAGAATGGTGCCACCGTTGGTCAGGTCAACTCCGGTGCCGTCAATGTTCACCGCACGGCTGCCCGATTGGATGGTGCCAAAGTTCAGCACGTCCAGATCATGTTCGGCCTCACCGATATACAGGCCATTGCGGACCCCTTCGATCACACCGGTCGAGGTGTTCAGGATTCGACCCTCAGCCGCTGCGCCATCAGCGATGCGAATACCGCCTGCGGTGCCCTGATTGCTTTCGGACGAAATCAGACCGCTGTTGACGATATCGGTTTCCGAAATGGTGCCTTCCGCACCGTTGTTGATCCGAATACCATCTCCGGCGCCTGGCGTGTTCGATGCGTCTTGGCCGCGACCCTGAATGGTCGCACCAAAGCCGTTGAACAGGGTGTTGGACACACGGTCACCGACCTCATCTCCCACCTGGAACGACACACCGGCCCCATTGTTGCCGTCGCCCGCGTCGATCGTGCCGCCCGAGAAGTTGCTGATGCTGACATCTTCGGCGGTCGAGTTGGTATAGATCGTGCCGTTGCGCTGATCGCCGGTGCCGATGATGTCGCCAAAGTTGCGAACGCTGACGCCTTCGCCCTGAATATCAACCGCGCGGCTGTCGGACGAAATGACACCGCCCCGGAAATTGTCCAGGCTGCCCGAACTGCCCGCGCCTGCAAACTGAACGCCGTTGAACTCGCCTGCAATCTCACCAAAGTTGCGAATGTCGGCGCTGCCCGTAACCTGAACACCTGTTGCCAATGCGTCAGGGCCCGAGTTCGCCTCGATGCTGCCCGAACGGAAGTTGAAGACCTGCGCGTTCTCACCTTCGACGGAAACAGCCGCCACCGCGTTGTTGGTGGTGATCTGCCCAAAGTTCAGAAGACGCGCAAAGTCATTGTCCAGCAGAAACGCCGGCGTGTTGTCGACAACGGTGTTCTGGAAAAAGCCGTTGCTGAGGGTCTGCCCGTCACGGACAGTCTCTTGGGCCAGTGACGAGGTCGTCAGCAATCTGGCGCGCAAGGAAGCGAGGAAGTCGGAAAGCATTGGGATCTCCTTGGTTGCATGTGTCACGCGGAGGTCCAACCGGTGGGCCGTCTGTCCGCTGTCTCAACAAGTGCGGAGGGGTCCCGGTTTTTGAAATTCTTCCTTTGAATGGGGCGTATAACCAACGCAAATAATCACGCGGATCGCGAGGATGCGTCATAATTTTAGTTATATTTTTCATATTATTACGCAGTATTCACGCAAGGGCAAAATCTATTCACTGACAGCGGATCACTAAAAAGTGGGAGCAGGTGACCCCTAATGTCCGTCTGAATCCAAAGATATCGGACGCGTTATCCCACCGGACGAAATCTCAGTTGTCTGATGTGACGGCTTTCTTGCCCAGAGTCGCATTGCGCGATGCAACCGTGCCTTGAGGTGGCGTATGGAAGATGTGCTGGCGCATTGTCTCGATGATTTCCGGGTCCGGATATTGCGGACGGGTCAACGCCCCCAATTCCCGCATGTTGCCCTTGTCGTCGAAGGGCAGAAAGGACAAGCCAAAGCCGTCCCGCTTGAATTGCTCGGCGGCAATTGCGTTCACCATTGTGCAGGCGTCACTTTGGGCCACATATCTGCAGACGGTCTCGAACCGTGCGGTCGTGACATCGATGCCGGTTTCTTCCGCCACGGCGTCCGAGGGATCGGGCAGATCGCGTTCCAGATCATAGCCAAAAGAAATCGGAAACCGGATCAGCTGATCCGCAGGCACTTCGTGCGCCCAAATGCTGGACTTGCGGCTGAGCGGATGGCCTGAGCGAACACCCAGATAGAGCGGCTCTAACCACAGCGACGTGAAATCCATTGGTCTTTGCGACCCGCGATATATCTGATCAAAGCTCTTGCGCGCAATGAAACCCATATCGACGGACCGGTCCTCGACCATCTTGGCCAGAGCGACGGGGTATTCCTCGACGATGATGATTTTTCGGTCCGGAACGGCCTGCGCAAAAAGGTCCCGGAAATACAACGAAAGATAGGCCGCCAGAGTAGGGGTCATGCCCAACCGAATGGGGGTTCGTTCCGTTGTCCGGTGGCGGCGGGCGATATCGCCGATGGTATCGACGATATCGGTTATTTTCCGGATTTGATCGATAAGGTCTTGTCCAAAAGCCGTCAGATGGACGCCGTCCTTGGTCCGTTCAAAAATCTCAACACCCAGTTCGGCTTCAAGCTTTTTGATCTGGTTCGACAATGCCGGCTGACTAACGGCCGTAGCCTGAGCGGCCCGGGTGAAATTCTGATGTTCGGCAACGGCAAGAACATATTGAAGATCACGAAGATTCATCTGTCTTGGCTCAATAATCGGGCCGGGCAGTCGGTTTGCCCGGTGGAAAATGATGCGCGGCAAGGGCATCGCACTTGTGCCCAACACGCGCTGCCTGGACCCTGCACGCCGATCAGGCGGCAGGCAACAAGCTTTCGCCAAAGTCTCGAAATCGTGAGGTTATGTGTGCGTCTCCGCCGCAAAGTCCGGCATCAGATCTTGAACTGGTCTTACAATCGCGTCACAGGGCAAACACAGAAGCCAATCAACGCGACAGCGACAACCCGAGAACCGGCGACGTCCGGTCAACCTCATGCACCTGGGTTACATCATTCGAATCCACTTGGACAGTCAGACGCTGTGCGTTTTCGAAACGCTGGAAATAGGCAAAACTGATGCTGTTCAAATCCTGGATACTCTGACATTGCACCATGTATTCCGCGTGAAAGCTGGTGCGACTGCGCCGCGCGGTCGATCCGGTGGTGCCTTGGGCAAACGCTTCACCGCTTAGTGTGACATTCGCCGAACTTGTCATGCACCCCGCCTCGGGCGGGGGCGAGAAAATCTCGAGCGGGTCCGACAATTGCGACATTGCCGTGGCGACCTGCGCGCGATCCTCGTCGTTTTCGGCTGCGTCTTCAAATCCTACGATCTCGGCACTGGGCACATGCAGAACTAGGCTCAGTTCCGCTCCCATCACCGACAATGTCAAATGTCCCGTGACCTGCCCATTGACGTCATCACCCGACCCTTCCTGAGCCGAAAGCGCAGCAGGCAGGAGCATGAGGGCAATTGCTGCGCTTTTCATGATACTCACCAAATTCACACAAATCCTTACAATCATTTTAGTAAATCTGCGGTTTTGCGCAATGATGAACAGGTTGTAGTGACCCCCCAGATTTGGTGGGGCAAATATGGCGCGCCATAACCCGAGTAAAAAACTCAGATTGACATTTCTGACTGATTAACTCAGAAAACGGCGAGCCGCTCCTGGCGACATCGGAACCAAAATCGAAATTCATCAGAAAGATCAAACAAATGACCAGATTGTTGACCGCATCCGGCGCCCTGACGTTATGCCTTGCAAGCACTGCTCTTGCCGACGCGCCCTCGAAAAGCGATGTGTTGGGCAATTATGCCGACATTGCCGCAGCTAAATACGAAGACTGTCTGATTGCTGCAAAATCTTTGGCGGCGGCGATTGACGCTTTGGTGGCCAACCCCTCTGACGCAACCCTGAACGCGGCCCGTACCGCCTGGGTGGCGGCTCGGGTGCCGTATCAACAGACCGAGGTTTACCGGTTTGGCAACGCGATCGTTGACGACTGGGAGGGCAAGGTGAACGCCTGGCCACTGGACGAAGGGCTGATTGACTACGTCGATGCCGCCTATGGTGGTCCATCGGACGAAAACGAATTTGCGGTATTGAACGTGATCGCGAACCCAAGCTTTGAACTATCCGGCGAAACCATCGACGCCGCCCAAATTACACCGCAACTTCTGGCGGACACGTTGCACGAGGCAGACGGGATCGAAGCGAATGTGGCCACTGGTTATCACGCGATCGAGTTTCTGCTGTGGGGTCAGGACCTGAACGGTCATGGTCCCGGAGCAGGAAACCGCCCCTGGACGGACTATGCGCAGGGTGATGCCTGCACCGGTGGCAATTGTGATCGCCGCGCGCAATACCTGCAGGCGGCAACGAACCTTTTGATCAGCGATCTGGAGTGGATGACTGCCCAGTGGGAAGACGGCGGCGCGGCGCGTGTCGCCCTAACTGAAAGCGAGGATGCGGGCGTCAGCGCCATCCTGACCGGCATGGGTTCATTGTCCTACGGTGAGCAGGCAGGGGAGCGGATGCGTCTTGGCCTAATGCTGAACGATCCCGAAGAAGAGCATGATTGCTTTGCCGACAATACTCATAACAGCCACTATTATGACGGGCTGGGCGTGCAGAACGTGTATCTTGGCAGCTATACGCGCATCGACGGGACTCCGGTCAGTGGGGCGTCGCTGTCCGATCTGGTGATCGCAACTGACCCGACGCTGGACGCCGAGATGAAAGCCAAGCTGGCCAATACCATGCTGGCGCTGGGAAGGATCAAGTCAACAGCCGAGGCCGGGTTCGCCTATGACCAGATGCTGGAACAGGGCAATGCGGGCGGTGAGGCGCTGATCATGGGTGGCGTGAACGGCTTGATTGATCAAACCAAGACCATCGAACGGATCGTGGGGGCGCTTGAACTGGGCCAGATCGAGTTTGAAGGCTCGGACAGCCTGGATAATCCCGGTGCAGTCTTTGAATAAGCGGTCGCGTTCGTAATCCGGTGACCGTGCCTGAAAGCGCCCCGGTAGCGCTTTCGGGCACGGGTGCGCTGAATCGCGCATGGACCCGGATTGAATAACTGACTATTTGACTAAGAAAACAAAACCGGGCCTGAGTCGCCATGATTGTATGCCACTGCACCAACATCTCTGACCATGACATCCGCGCCGCGATCGATTGGATGCGGGCGTCCGATCCACAAACGCTGATCACGCCCGGAAAAATCTATCATGCCCTTGGGAAGTCCGCGGACTGTGGCGGATGCATGCCGCTTTTTCTGGACTCGATGCGCGCCAGCGATAAGCTGGAGGTTCCCATGCAGCTTCGAGCCTTGCGGCGCGATGCAATACAGGAGAGTGCAGATGAAGGGCGATCCCAAGGTAATCGAATATCTCAACAAATCCCTGCGGCATGAACTGACGGCTGTCAGCCAGTACTGGTTGCACTACCGTTTGCAGGAAGACTGGGGCTTGGGCCACATGGCCAAGAAAAGCCGCGAGGAAAGCATCGAAGAGATGGGCCACGCGGACAAGTTAATCGAACGGATCATCTTTTTGGAAGGTCACCCGAACCTTCAAAAGCTTGACCCGCTGAGGATCGGCCAGAACCCCAAGGAAACTCTGGAGTGTGATCTGGCTGCCGAAAATGACGCGCGTGCCTTGTACGTCGAAGCCCGCGAATACTGCCGTGAGGCTGGGGACTATGTCTCGATGTCCCTGTTTGAGGAATTGATCAGCGACGAAGAAGGTCACATCGACTTTCTGGAAACACAGCTTGATCTGTATGAAAGGATTGGCGAAGCCAACTATGCGCAACTCAACGCATCGAAGATGGACGAAGAAGAGTAACCTTGCCCTCTTGCTGGTGGTCGCCCTGGCGGCCACCCCTTCCCTGTCAGCCGAACTGCAGGATACCCACCTCAGCACCCTTCCCCGCACAGCCGAAGAACGCACCCGAATCGAGGCTGCGACAGCTGCGCCGACCGATTTCAGCGTCCCACAGAGGTTCGAAGACCTGAGCGCAGGCGCGGCCACCGTCCGTGCCCGCACCGATGCCGACGCATTTTCGCAGCCATCCGGGAATCTCAGCTTTGAACAGGAATTGGATTTCAAAGTCGGCAACGGGCTGTTCAAGAAGGTCTGGGTGTCAGCCCCCTCATCCACTTTGGCGTCGGACGGACTGGGCCCGCTGTTCAACGCCCGGTCCTGTCAACGGTGCCACATCAAGGACGGCCGGGGGCATACGCCGAACGGTCCCGATGACAACGCGATTTCCATGTTCCTGCGGGTCTCCATACCCGGTACGCCAGATGATACGCCATCCGAGATCCAGGACTATATCGCGACGATACCGGAACCCAACTATGGCGGCCAATTGCAGGATTTCGCGCTGCCAGGGCATCCCGCCGAATACAGGCTGGACATCACCTACGAGGAAATACCAGTGACCTTGTCGGACGGGGAAACCGCATCCTTGCGCAAGCCGACCTACAAGGCGGCCGATCTTGGGTATGGTCCGATGCATCCCGACGCGATGCTCAGCCCCCGCGTCGCGCCTCAGATGATTGGTTTGGGATTGCTCGAAGCCATTCCGGTCGACGATATTCTGGCCAATGCGGATCCCGAGGATAGCGATGGTGACGGCATTTCAGGCCGAGCTAATATCGTCTGGTCGACCGAATTTGGTGAACCCATGCTGGGTCGGTTCGGGCACAAGGCCGGTATGCCGACGATCATGGAACAATCGGCGGCAGCCTTTGCCGGTGACATTGGGATTTCAAGCCCGCTCTATCCCTTGCCGCACGGCGATTGCACAGACGCGCAGGCGAAATGCGTAGACGCCCCGCACGGTGATCAGGACATACGCGTGCACGAGATTGACGATACGGGGATGGACCTGGTTGCGTTTTACAGCCGCAACCTGGGCGTTCCCGCGCGGCGCGACACAACCGACGCCGAAGTGCTGCGCGGCAAAGAGGTTTTTTACAACGCAGGTTGCGCGTCGTGCCATACACCGGCTTTTGTGACCCACCGCATGCCGGACCGACCCGAGCATAGTTTTCAGCTGATCTGGCCCTATAGCGACCTGCTGTTGCACGATATGGGCGAAGGTCTGGCCGACAACCGGCCAGAAGCTCGCGCAACCGGCCGAGAATGGCGCACTGCACCGCTTTGGGGCATTGGAATGACCGAGCGTGTATCTGGTCACGCGCAATTCCTGCACGACGGCCGCGCCCGGTCGCTGTTGGAGGCGATCCTGTGGCATGGCGGCGAGGCCGAGGCAGCCCGCGATCAGGTGGTCTCTATGCCGAAGCCAGACCGCGATGCGCTGATCCGTTTTCTGGAAAGCTTGTAAACGTGCGCCTCGTGTCCGTCATCGCCGCACTGCTCTTGCCGCTGACCGCGCAGGCGCAGGACCGCACCCCACTCCTGAGAGACGTAACCGACGCGCACATTCTGCCACGGTTTGCAGATCTTTCTGGGGCAACATCCCAATTGTCGTCAACGGCACAGACCGATTGTGTCCCCACTTCTGAGGAACTGCGAACCGCCTACGGCGTCGCCTTCGACGCATGGATTTCCGCCAGCCACCTGCGCTTTGGCCCGTCCGAGGTCGATGACCGCGGCTTTGCAATGGCCTTCTGGCCAGACACCAAGGGATTCACGCCCAAGTCGCTCTCGAAGTTAATCGCAGCCGAGGACGACGTTGTCGAAGACCCGGGTACTTTCGCAGAAACCTCAATCGCTGCGCGGGGCTTCTTTGCGCTCGAGCGGATGCTCTACGATCCGGTATTGGCCGAACAAGGCAGCGATGCCTATCGTTGTGCCCTGATCCTTGCCATTGCCACGGACATCAACCGAAACGCAGGGGCGATGAACACGGGTTGGCAGGACTATGCGTCCAGCCTGACGCAGCCTGGTGGTGACAGCCCCTATCGGTCCGAAGATGAAGCGCTGCAAGAGCTGTTCAAAGCCCTTTCAACGGGGCTGCAATTCACCGCCGAGACACGACTGGGCCGTCCTTTGGGAACGTTTGACCGACCGCGGCCCAACAGGGCCGAAGCGCGCCGATCCGAACGCTCCCTCCGTCACATCGAATTGTCCTTGGTTGCACTACGGGACCTTGCAGCGCGTCTGTCTACGGACCATCCCGATATCGCTGCCGAGTTGGACGCTGCGTTTGTCCAAGCCATTGGCCGTTCTCAGTCGATCGACGATCCCGCTCTGTCCGGTGTCGCCGATCCACAGGGCCGGTTTAGGGTCGAGGCGCTGCAACAGACAATCAATGACATCCGCACGATTGTAACGACAGAGTTGGGCCCGACCTTGGGTATCAGCGCCGGGTTCAATTCACTGGACGGGGATTGAACCATGCCGACACGCCGCAAGTTTCTGGCCGGATTTACAGCCGCTGGCCTTGCCCCACGGACCGGCTGGTCTCAGGTTGGCTCACCAGCGTTTTTAGCCGCCGCACTATTTCCCGATGGCACCTACAGGCTGGCCGGATTGGACCGGCATGGCGCAGTCTTGTTCTCGTTGCCTTTGCCTGATCGCGGGCACGCTGCGGCGGCCCATCCCAACAAACCTCTGGCCGTTGCCTTCGCGCGCCGTCCCGGCACATTCGCGCTTGTGATCGATTGCGCCAGCGGCCAGGAATTGGCGCGATTGCAAGCGCCGAACGGGCGTCATTTCTACGGCCACGGCACTTTCACATCCGATGGGCAACGGTTTCTGACAACCGAGAATGACTACGAGGCCGCAGAAGGCGTCGTCGGCGTTTGGGACGCAACAAGCTTTGAACGTCTCGCAGAGTTCCCATCGGGCGGAACTGGCCCGCATGACATCCGCTTGATGCCCGACGGCAAAACTCTGGTCATCGCCAATGGCGGCATCGAAACACATCCCGACTCAGGCCGTGCAGAGCTGAACCTGCCATGGATGCAACCCAACCTGACTTACTGCGACCTGTCCGGAACGATGTTGGATCAAGTTCATATGCCCGACGGGCTTCACAAAAATTCAATCCGACACCTTGCTGTGCGCAAGGACGGGCTGGTCGCATTTGCGATGCAGTGGCAGGGCGATCTGTCCGAAGCTCCACCCTTGTTGGGACTTCACAGACTTGGGCGCGCGCCCACGCCGCTCTCTGCTCCAAATGATCTTCATGGCACAGTGCAAGGCTACGCAGGCAGCGTCGCCTTTTCCTTGGATGGCAAAACCGTCGCGATCACCTGCCCGCGCGGCAATGCGCTGCATCAATTTGACGCCGAAACTGGCCAGTTCATAGGCGCTTTACCTTTGGAAGATGTCTGCGGTCTGAGTGCCGGACCAAATGGCCTGACCTTTACCACCGGTACCGGAGCCTTCGGCTCAATCGGCGACACCACGGCCTGGGTTGAGACCAGTGTCGAATGCAAATGGGACAACCATCTGGTCCCAATCCGGGCGTCGGCATAAATTCGGCAATTCGCGTCACATAGATTACACTTGGACGAATCAAAATGCTGCCGTATTGGCGGGCGCGACACCGGCACCCTCTCGTTAAGGACTGACTTGATTGAAACAGACGCCCGACGCACCGCATTCCATCTACGGGGTTGAGAAATGGGGCCGAGGCCTCATCGAGGTGACGGAGCAGGGAGAGATCGGTTTGCGCAATCCGCTGTCTCCGGACACGGCGGCGATCAGCCTGCCCGGTATCCTCAGCGATCTGGATGACCGAGGGATCAAAGCGCCGATGCTGCTGCGGGTTTCGTCCTATCTGGAACATGAGATCGCGCATCTGAACGAAAGCTTTGCCGACGCCATCGCGCGGGTGGGCTACAAAGGCTCCTATCGCGGTGTTTTCCCGATCAAGGTGAACCAACAGGCACAGGTCGTGGACCGGATTGTCGAGTTCGGTAAGAAATACAACTATGGGCTTGAGGCCGGCTCCAAGCCCGAACTGGTCGTTGCGCTAGCCCATCGTCTGGCCCCTGAGGCGCTGATCGTCTGCAACGGTGTCAAGGATGCCGAATTCATCCAACTGGCTATCCTGTCCCGCAAGATCGGCTTCAATACGGTCATCGTGCTTGAAAGCCCGAAGGAGGCGGATACGGTGATCGAGGTCTACAAGGAACTTGGCATCGAGCCTCTGATCGGCGTGCGCGTCAAACTGACCAACCAAATCAGCGGTAAGTGGGAGGAAAGCTCGGGCGACCGATCCGCCTTTGGCATGAACACCGACCAGCTTGTCGCCACGGTGGACAAGCTGAAAGCAGCGGGCCTTTTACACTGCCTCAAGCTGCAGCACTCGCATCTGGGAAGCCAGGTGCAGGACGTGAACGACGTCCGCCGCGCCGTTGGTGAAGCCTGTCGCTACTACACCGAACTCACGCGCGAAGGTGTGCCGCTGACCCATCTGGACCTCGGCGGCGGCATGGGCGTGGACTATACGGGCGAAAAGAAAGCCGCTGAGAACTCGATCAACTATACGGTCGAGGAATACTGCGCCAACGTAGTCGAAACCGTGGCCTATGCGATGGATGAGGCCGAGATCGACCATCCCACACTGGTCACCGAAAGCGGCCGCGCCGTGGTGGCGACATCCTCGATGCTGGTGTTCAACGTGCTGGAAAGCACGCTTTACGACGCGCCCACCGGCCCCAAGGTGGAACCGGACGATCACCACATGGTCTCGGATTTGGCCGCCGTGCACGGTTATCTGTCCAGCGACCGCCTGCAGGAATGCTGGAACGACGCCAGCTTCTATCGCAACGAGCTGCGCGCGCTGTTCCGTCGTGGATACGTCGATCTGCGCCAGATGGCCCGGGCCGAGCGTATCTACCTGTCGCTGATGGCGCGCCTCAAGGCTCTGGCCGCCAGTGATGATCTGGCAACGGATGTGGATGATCAGCTTGAGAAAGTGGCCGATATCTACCACTGCAACTTCTCGCTGTTCCAATCCCTGCCTGATGTCTGGGCCATTGACCAGCTGCACCCGATCGTGCCGCTGCAGGGGCTGAACGAAACCCCCGATCGCCGCGCCGTGCTATCTGACATCACCTGCGACAGTGACGGCAAGATCGACCGGTTCATTCTGGCCGATGGCGTCTCACCCAGCCTGCCGGTGCATTCCCTGCCCGAGGATGACGAGTATTTCATGGGCGTCTTCTTCGTCGGCGCTTATCAGGAAACACTGGGCGACCTGCACAACCTGTTCGGTGACACCAACGTCGTCACCATCGACCTACGCGCCGATGGCGGGTTCGACCTGCTCCATGAACAAGAGGGCGACACGATCAGTCAGGTCCTGTCTTACGTCGAATTCGACCCGCAAGACTGCGTCGCCGCCTTCCGCAAAATGGTGGACGAAGCGATCTCGACGGGTACTCTGCAAGCCAAGGACCGCAAAACCCTGTTGAGCGCCTATCGCGACTCGATCAACGGCTACACCTATTACGAATAACCCCCTGAGAGGAGACGACCCCCATGGGAACTTTGAGTGGAAAAACACTGGTTGTCGGCGCGGGCGGCGTATCCCACGCAGCCGTGCACAAGATGGCGATGAATTCGGACATCTTCACCGAGATCACTCTGGCCAGCCGCACGAAATCGAAATGCGATGCTATTGCCGCAGCTGTTAAGGATCGCGTCGGTGTGGACGTTAAGACCGCCGAGCTGGACGCCTACAAGGTCGAAGACACGGTCAAGCTGATCAAGGAAACCGGCGCCGAGATCCTCGTAAACCTCGCCCTGCCCTATCAGGATCTGGTATTGATGGACGCCTGCCTTGAGGCCGGTATCCACTATCTCGACACCGCGAATTACGAGCCCGAGGATGAGGCCAAGTTCGAATACCACTGGCAGTGGGCCTATCAGGAACGGTTCAAAGCGGCGGGCCTGACCGCAATCCTCGGCTCGGGCTTCGATCCGGGCGTGACCAGCGTGTTTGCCAAATGGCTCAAGAAACACAAGCTGGACAAAATCCGCCAGATCGACGTTCTGGATGCCAATGGCGGCAGCAACGATCAGGAATTCGCCACCAACTTCAACCCCGAGATCAACCTGCGCGAAGTGCTGGCCGAAGTTCGTCACTGGGAAGGCGGCGAGTGGAAACACTCCCCCGCCATGACCCACAAGGTCGAGTTCGACTTCCCCGCCATCGGCCCCAAAAACATGTACCTGATGTATCACGAGGAACTGGAGTCGCTCAGCACTCACTTCCCCGAAATCGAACGCGCCCGCTTCTGGATGACCTTCGGCGACGCTTACATCACCCACGCCAAAGTGCTGGAAAATGTCGGCATGACCCGCATCGACCCGGTGATGCATGACGGCAAGGAGATCATCCCGATCCAGTTCCTGAAAACTCTGCTGCCCGACCCCGGCGATCTGGGTGCCGAAACCAAGGGCAAAGCCTGCATCGGTGACATCGCTACGGGTCAGGCCAAGGACGGCTCGGGCGAGAAAACCTACTACATCTACAACATCTGCGACCATGAAGAATGCTACGCAGAGGTCGGCTCCCAAGCCGTCAGCTACACCACCGGCGTCCCCGCCATGATCGGCGCGGCACAGGTGCTGAAAGGCAACTGGACCGAGCCCGGCGTCTGGAACATGGAACAACTAGACCCAGACGACTTCATGGACATGCTGAACACTCACGGCCTGCCCTGGCAAGTCCACGAACTCGACGGCCCCGTAGAATTCTAGATCCAGAACTTCATCTGGCCATAAATATCCCGGGGGTCCGGGGGCAGAGCCCCCGGCCTCTCCACAATCGGAGACGCCGGACATGTCCGACATGATGACGACCCAAGCCGGTGACGCCGGCGCCTTCCGCAATTTCGACCTCAGCCGCGTCCCCACCCCCTGCTTTGTGGTCGACGAAAAAGCGGTGGAGCGGAACTTGGTCATCCTCTCCGAGATCGGCACCCGCTCCGGCGCGCACGTCCTCAGCGCGCTCAAGGCGTTTTCAATGTTCTCACTTGCCCCACTGGTGCGCCAACACCTCGGCGGCACCTGCGCGTCCGGCATCTACGAGGCCCGACTGGGCCGCGAGGAATACGGTGGTGAAGTCGCAACCTTCTGCGCCGGGTACAAGGATGCGGATATCGATGAAATCCTGTCGCTATCCGACCACATCATCTTCAACTCGCCAGCTCAAAAAGACCGGTTTCTCTCCAAAGCCCAAACCGCGAATGTGCAGGTTGGCTTGCGCATCAATCCGGAACACTCCGAAGGCGAGATTCCCAAATATGATCCCTGCGCACCCTGCTCGCGCCTCGGGACACCCGTCAGCCAACTGTCCGAAGACACTCTGATCGGAGTAGACGGGTTGCACATGCACACGCTCTGCGAACAGGGGTTCGAACCGTTGCAACGCACTTGGGCTGCCGTTGAGCCGAAACTCAAACCCATCCTCGGTCATCTCAAATGGTTGAATTTCGGCGGCGGCCACCACATCACCCGCGACGACTACGACCGTGACGGGCTGGTGGCTTTCATCAAATCCATCCGCGCGAAATACGATGTCGCCATCTACCTCGAACCCGGCGAGGCCGTCGCACTGGACGCGGGAATTTTGGTCGGAGAAATCCTCGACCTGCCGACCAATGGCATGAACCTTGCCATCACCGATATCTCGGCCACCTGCCACATGCCCGACGTGATCGAGGCCCCCTATCGCCCCGCTCTGATGGATGAGGCCGAGACAGGCCATACTTACCGCCTTGGCGGGCCGTCATGCCTCGCGGGCGATGTGATCGGCGACTATACGTGGGACAAGCCGCTGGAGATCGGGCAACGCTTTGCCTTCCTCGATCAGGCGCATTATTCGATGGTCAAGACCAACACGTTCAACGGTGTTCCCCTGCCGACCATCGCCCTATGGAACAGCGAAACGGACAAACTGAAGATCATCAAACAGTTCGGCTATGACGACTTTAAGGACCGCCTCTCATGAGCATTTTCCTCGACAGTGAACTGACCGAAGCTGAGCGTTCGGATGACGCGCGCTTTCGCGTGATCCCGGTGCCGCTGGAACGCACGGTTTCTTATGGGTCCGGAACCGTCAAAGGCCCCGAGGCGATCATCGAGGCCAGCAATGAGCTGGAGCGCATCACCGGCCATGCAGAACCCTGCGTCGAGGGTATCTTTACCGAAACCCCACTGGATTGTGACGGCCCCTTGCCCGAGGTTATGGAACGCCTCGCCCAACGGACAGAAGCCGCCATTCGCGCGGGCAAGGTGCCCGTGACCCTGGGCGGAGAACACTCGCTCAGCTACGGCGCGGTGATGGGCGTGGCGCGGGCGCTGAACCAGCCCGTTGGGATCGTGCAGATCGACGCCCATGCCGATTTGCGCAAGGCCTATCAGGGCGAGAAACATTCGCACGCGTCAGTCATGCATCTGCTGGCCGAAGAGGGCGTCCGTCTGGCGCAATTCGGCGTGCGTGCATTCTCAACCGAAGAGGCCAAAAGCCGTCTGAAAAACCATGTCTTCCACGTCGACGCCGAGGAACTGGTCACCGGCAACATCCACGCCGTCGACCTGCCCGAAGACTTCCCCGAACTGGTCTATGTCAGCTTTGACGTGGACGGTCTGGACCCGTCCCAAATGCCCGCCACCGGAACACCGGTGCCGGGGGGGTTGGGATACTATCAGGCGTTGCGACTGGTCGAACACGCCCTGAAAGGCCGCAAATGCGTGGGCTTTGATGTAGTCGAACTTGCCCCTGATGGCAATGCGGCGTGGGATTTTACCGCCGCCCAAATCGTCTATCGCCTGATGGCGGCCTGTTAACTTTCAGAGGTTTCGTTCAACTCCATATGCCCCTCGCCCTTACTCAAAACACGGCGCAGCATGGGCTCGAAAAACTCCAGCGGTTTGGTCGGGTAATCCGGGTCAAACGCCTTCTGATCGTATTCATGGCAGAAATAGCGGCAGTCCTCCCAATAAGGGCTGTCGCAGTATTTGTCGCGCGCGTTGCGGTCTCCGCCAAGGTGGTGGTTGTAGTAATAGCCCTGAAACACGCAGTGATGTTTCAGAATCCAATGCGTCCGCGCACTGACATAAGGCTTCATCATCGCCGCTGAAAGCTCACCATGGTTGTAAGGCGACAGGATATCGCCCGTGTCATGGATCAGCGCGGCGACCACCAACTCCTCATCCGCACCATCCTCATAAGCGCGCGTGGCGGCTTGCAAGCTGTGCTGATAACGGTTGACCGGGTATGGCGTCCACTCTTCGTCCAGTGAACGGATCGCGTCCAAAATGCGATCGGGCAAAGCGGCATTATACGCCTCTTCATACTCCATCACGGCGTCCCAATCGGCCTTGGTCGCCTCTTCAAAACTGGTCCAGGTCGGTTTGTGGCTTTTGTCCAGCATGGCCCATCCTCTCGGCTTATTGGCAGAAGAACGGTACTGTGTTCCTGAATCCATGCAAAAGAAAATGATCGCCCGGCATCAACAAAATTTCTTCAGGCCGTGGATGCCAACCGCTGGCTTGCGCCTCTTCTGAATGGTCGACCCGCGAGTGCCAGAAACACCAGCGAAAGGCCGACGCCAGTGATCGCGGGGGTATATAATAGCCCCCATAGCCCCGGGTTCTGAATCACCAATGGCGAAACAAATCCCCGTACACCTTCAAGGATGACCAGTATCGTGAAGGCTCCCAAAATCTGTGGCCACAAGCCAAAGCGGGAAAAACTGCCGAGCATGAGCGACGAATACCCGACCAGAGCCACAGCAATGCAGATCGCGACCCAGGAAAAGCGCTGATGCAACTCATCAATCATCTGCCCTTCGGTGTATGCATCCGCCTCGGCAATCGATTTTCGATACAGAAGAAGCTCGGCAGTGGGAATGGATTCCAGGCTTCGCTGACCCATTTCCGTACCGTTGGTGACTTCGGAAATGTCATACGAGGCATCCTCGAACAATGTCGAGGAAAGCGTCTGTTCAGCTTCGTTGAGCCGCAGGGCCACACCATCCAACATCACCAGGTGCAGACCCGAGTTGTCGTTCACTAAATAGGCCGTTGCACTGGAATAGCTGGCCGGGTTTGCCTGATCCCGCAGGTCCGAAACAAACACCTCGTGCAGGGTGCCATCCAGATCGACGCGCCCGATATAGACCGTCACGCCACGCGCCGGATGCAGGAACTCTCCTTCGTTCAAGAGCTGCGCAGTCAGATCCCCCGCGACCTCTGCCTGCCGTAGCTCCAGCTGCTCCAGCGAGGCGGGACGCAGAAACACACTGATGATTGCCATCATCAGACCTGCGGTTAGACCAAACAAAAGCACTGGCCGCGCCAAACGCCAGGGGCTGGAGCCGGTTGCCAGCATGACAGTCAACTCGCTTTCCCGGCTCAGCCGATTGGTGGCGTAGACAGCAGCTGCGAACACAGCCATGGGCATCACGGTTCGGATCAACGTCGGAAGGGTAAGCGCTGTAAATTCAAGAAAGACGGTGGCTGATTGCCCGCCGCTGATCACCCTTTCAAACAGGCTGACAGAGCGGGTGATCCAAAAAACGCCGACCAGAACCAGAGTGAAAAATCCGAACAGGACAAGCAATTGCCGCAGGAAATATCCATCAAAGCGCGACATGAAACCCCATCCGCTGATCCGCCTTGCGTGGACAATATGACATTCGAAGACAAGAGGAAACCGGATACGCGCCTGCAGCGCAGTCCAAACCTCGGTTGCTGTCGCGCGACAACTTGAATTGGTTCTTTGAGTTTGTCTGAAATGGCAGGGGCAGCAGGGTTCGAACCCGCGACCTACGGTTTTGGAGACCGTCGCTCTACCAACTGAGCTATACCCCTGTGGTGCGCCATCAGATATGCCAGCATAGCGGCGGACTCAAGAGGCTTTTTCAGTTTTGTAGCGGGATGTCTAACCGACAAACACGTTGCACGCGGCGTCAGGTTGGTTAAGACGGCTAACACAGTGGGAAAGGTTGGCTGCCGTGAGCATCCGTAGAAGAATTGCAGACAGCGAAGCGGTCCTGAACTGGGCTGCCCGGCGGATTGCCGGGTATATCCGCATGGTCAACCGAAACACCCGCTGGCAACGGATTGGCTATGAAGAACTTGATCAGCTGGCAGAACAAGGCGAGCCGGTCATCGTTGTTCTCTGGCACCAGAGACTCGCGCAGTCGCCCTATTTCTTTCCGTTGGACAAGGGGCGTATTTGTTCGATCACGTCTGCAGCTCGGGCAGGCAGCATGGTCGGACGGGTCCAGAAGCTGTTCGGCATGGACACCATCGCCATGTCCAGCCGAAAACGCCACGTGGCTTTGTCACGAGAGGTTCTGGGCAAAATGAAACAGGGCATTTCGATCGGGATCGCCGCAGACGGCCCGCGCGGGCCAGAGCGTGTGTCCTCCACAGTGCCTCTGGTCTGGGCCCGTACGTCCGGCAAACGCGTGTTCGGCATCACATTTTCAGCGCGACATGGGCGCGAGGCCGGTACATGGGACCGGCTGTTGATGCCGCGCCCGTGGCGAAACGAAGGCGTTTTTCTGTGCCGAGAGTGGACAGACCACGTACCGCGCAAGGCCAGCGTAGAGCAGATCGAAGCGCTTCGTCTCAGCCTTGAGCAGCACATGAATGACATCACGGCCGAGGCGGACAGGCTGGTCGGGCGTGAGCCTTGGGTGCCGCGCGACTAACCCTTCTCACCTGACCTTATTAGATCTGTTCAGGCACTTCGTTGTGGCGAAACTCGTGATGCTCTCGCTCGCGCCGAAATTCACTGACATTGCAGTCAATCTCCTGATCATCACAGAGAATGGCATCACGCATGTCTTCCAGATCCTTGTTGTGCAGGATTTGCGTGCCGTAGTTCAGAAATTCAAAACCAAACATGTCATTCCCCTTTGTTGATTGACCATGTGCCAGGCGTTTGTCCGGCATTCATTGCTTCAACGATCAGGTGGGGTTTCAGGCTGTGTTTGGTGTGGAGGTCAGATTAAGAAATCTGCATCTAGTCCTAAATATGCAAAGGCCGCCCCATGGGAGCGGCCTCCTTTCGTTCAACCGATGGTCCGAGATTATTCGACGAATAATCTCAGCACCGTCACCGGTTATTCTACGATTTTCGACACAACGCCGGCGCCGACGGTGCGGCCGCCTTCGCGGATCGCGAAGCGCAGGCCGTTTTCCATCGCGATCGGTGCGATCAGCTCAACCTCGAACGACACGTTGTCGCCCGGCATAACCATCTCGGTGCCAGATGCCAGAGTAACCGTGCCGGTCACGTCTGTGGTCCGGAAGTAGAACTGCGGACGGTAGTTCGCGAAGAACGGAGTGTGACGACCGCCTTCTTCCTTGGTCAGGATGTAGGCTTCGGCTTCGAACTTGGTGTGCGGGGTCACCGAGCCGGGCTTACACAGAACCTGGCCACGCTCAACGCCGTCACGATCCACACCACGCAGCAGGGCGCCGATGTTGTCGCCTGCTTCACCGCGGTCCAGCAGCTTGCGGAACATCTCAACGCCGGTGCAGGTGGTTTTCGAAGTGTCGCGGATGCCGACGATTTCGATTTCGT
>NZ_JBQFXE010000013.1:0-102851 GCF_056540685.1 Ruegeria sp. AM2
TAGGGCGCGGGGGGCTTCATGGGGCCATTCTGCGCGCATTTTTCGGCCAAATCAAATGCTCATGATAAGGGGTACTTATCGAAGATAAATGGCAAGTAGATCGTAGTCCAATTGTCATGAGCAAAAAAATACCATATTGCGCATTTACGGCCATAACTTACGGAAATTAAATATATTAAATTTCTGCTACGGAGTTATCCTGACAGAGCCGCCACTCAAGTTGTCGATTTTCAGGAATGTAAACCGATATGCCTCGACACGTCTTCTTCAAGCAGACCGGCGCAATCGATACATTCAATTTGCGCCCTTTAAGCTTGTCAGTCTGCCGCGCGTAGTTGTGCTGAAGGGAGGGGCAAGTATGGATCGATTTCCAAGAGCCCCTGGGTCGAGCTTACATGATAAATACAGTTGCCAAACTCGTACTGGGTTCATAGCAAACCCGCAGGCTTCTCAAAAGTCACAGGACGGTAAGGCGTCAAAGTAATCGGGCGGAACGTGAACAGCCGTTGTGATGATCGAATTGTAATCGTCGGTCAGTATGTTCGACATTTCGCGCACCAAATCCCCATCTGCCGTCACTTCGATCACCCGGCCTTCCATCGGTGACGCAATCAGCCAATTGCCATTGGGCAACCGCTCCTGTTGTCCCATGATCACACTGTCGAAGACCAATTCGGATCCAGCGAATTTGTCGCGCACTTCACCGGTGGTCAGGTCCATTTCGATAATGGAGGACCGGCGGCGATGAGTATTGTTCGAGTATACCGTAATCGTGCCATCAGGGTGAAAATCAGCATCGTGCTGATGTTCCCACGGGCCTGCCTTGTACCACTTCAGACGTTTCGTTTTGCGGTCGACAACACCGACAAGATCGATCGATCGGTGCGACATGATCAGATCGCCGGCAGAGAATTGAGGGAATGCGTCGGCCCATGCGGCAGGCAGGACTTCGACGTCATTGGGGTGAATGATGTCCGGGATCTCATCGGTCTCCGCATCCCAGCGCCATTTGAAACCGTTGGGAATTCGGAAGGCCAGTTGCGCCTCGGGATCCGGAAGAATTACGTCTTGCGCCAGGTCGATGCTCTCAAGTGTTTCTCCGGTCTCCGTGTCGATCCGGGTCATCTGTTGATCGTGTCCGCCATCCCAGATTTTGGAGGTCCAGGTCCAGAACCCGCCAAGGTCGGGATCTTCGGTCAGTGAATGGTGAAACACCATATCTGTGCGCCGCCATACGACGTCACCGCAGGCATCAAGCCTTGCCATGCCTATGCCGTCGTCGAAATTGGCAAGGATCGACCCATCGGGCAGGGGGCGAACAGCGTGAACGAATTCGGCTTGCTTGCTGCCTTCAATAATCTTCGAATAGTCGATCTTCCACGTGTGCAGCACATTGCCTTCGGTATCGATGAGGTCGGTCTGAAAGCCAGGCTCGGGATTGGAGATCCGATTGATCAGAACGTAACCGGGCGCGATCTTGTCAGGCTGGTGCGCGACGTATGAATCCGATGGCATCCGGTCTGGACGGCGGAGATAGGTTCCGTCCGGGATGATATATCCGGTGGCCCTCCACGATTTGAAGGCTTCCTTGGCTTCGGAAAAGGTCTTCCAGGGCGCCCAATTTTTGTGGGTCGCCCACATGCCTGTAACAAAAGAAAGGATACCAACGAGTAAGACTGCGGAGATATATGAAACAATACGCATTGGCGAAACTCAGACTAAAATCGTTACTGCGTATTTGTCATCCGCAATCTGGACCAAGTCAACGCAGGAGTTCCGGAGTGCTGAAATTAGCGCTGAACGCTGACCTTTCCGTTCAAATACCCTGGATTGTTCGTGCCCTTTTGCTTGCGTGGAAAAGCAGGGCTAAGCTTTCCGAAACGGATCGGTGCCTGATGCGGATTCCGGATGCGAAACCGTCGTAGCCATCGTGGCAGAGGGCTGTTCCGTTCGCAGCCTCATGTATGAGTGCATGAATCTTATGTGCGGCGCATTATAACGGTTCTATTCACAGGCCATTCATGACAGACAAATATTCAGTTGCTATGAACATGTTGTATTAAAACGGGTTTCGAGTGGATGCAGATTGATGAAACTGCCCTGTCCGGCGTCTTGATCCTGACGCCAATGCGGTTCGGTGATGAGCGCGGCTTTTTCTCGGAATCCTGGAGCCGAAAAACCTTGGAAGCACGCGGAATTAGCTTGGATTTCGTACAGGATAACCATTCGGTTTCAGCCATTCCCGGCACTCTTCGGGGTTTGCATTTCCAATCACCTCCCCATGCGCAGGACAAGCTGGTGCGTTGCGGGCAGGGTGCGTTGTTCGATGTGGTGGTCGATATCCGCAAGGGCTCGCCGACCTATGGGCAGTGGTTGGGTATCGATCTGACCGCCGAGAACGGAAAACAGCTTTTGGTGCCCAAAGGGTTTCTACACGGCTTTGTCACGCGGGCACCAGATACCGAGATCTGCTACAAATGCACGGATTACTATGCGCCTGATTGCGACGGGGGCGTGCGCTGGGACAGTTGTGGTATCGACTGGGGGCTTGATGGTGATCCGGTGCTGTCCGGCAAGGACGCGGCAGCCCCCGACTTCGCCGATTTTGACAGCCCGTTTGTCTGGGAGAGTATCTTGTGAAGCTTCTGGTGACAGGGGGTGCCGGTTTTATCGGCTCGGCCGTGGTGCGGCGTGCGATTGCAGACGGGCATCAGGTGGTCAATCTGGACGCGCTGACCTACGCGGCCTGCCTAGACAACGTGGCCGAAGTGGCGAGTAATCCCAATTACACCTTCTTAGAGGCTGATATTCGGGATCGAGCTGCCATGAATCGGGCGCTGGCCGACCATACTCCGGACGCGGTCATGCATCTGGCGGCGGAAAGCCATGTGGACCGGTCGATCGACGGGCCCGGTGCTTTTATCGAGACCAACGTAACCGGCACCTACACATTGCTTGAAGCGGCAAGAGAGTACTGGGAAGAGCAGGGCAGAGCGGATAGTTTCCGGTTTCATCACATCTCGACCGATGAGGTCTATGGCTCGCTGGGGCCAACCGGGCAGTTCACCGAAGAGACCCCCTATGATCCCCGCTCGCCCTATTCGGCCAGCAAGGCCGCCAGCGATCATCTGGTGCGCGCGTGGGGGGAAACCTATGGCCTGCCGGTGGTTCTGACGAATTGTTCGAACAATTACGGGCCCTATCATTTTCCGGAAAAGCTGATCCCAGTCATTATCCTGAACGCTCTGGCCGGTAGTCCACTGCCGATTTATGGTGATGGGTCCAATGTCAGAGACTGGCTATACGTCGAAGACCACGCTGAGGCGCTGCTGCTGGTGCTCCGGAAAGGCCAGGTCGGGCGCAGCTACAATATCGGTGGCGAAAACGAATGTACCAACCTGCAACTGGTGCAGATGTTGTGTGCTATCCTGGATCGCCTGCGCCCCGGTCCAGCGCCTTATGCAGAATTGATCACCTTTGTCGCCGACCGCCCGGGCCATGATGCGCGTTACGCCATCGACCCGACCCGCATCCGGGAAGAGCTGGGCTGGCGGCCTTCGGTCAGTGTCGAAGAGGGGCTGGAGAAAACCGTTCAGTGGTATCTGGACAATGAAAGCTGGTGGCGGGCGCTGCAAGATCGTGACGGTGTAGGCAAGCGCTTGGGTGTGAAGGCATGACTGTCCTTGTCTTTGGCAAAACCGGGCAGGTAGCACGGGAACTGGCCAGGCATGCGGGTGTAACATGTCTGGATCGCTCTGTGGCGAACCTGGAACAGCCCGAAACATGCGCGGCGGCCATCCGTTCAGCCGCGCCGCAGGCGGTGATCAACGCCGCCGCCTATACGGCCGTGGACCGGGCCGAAGAAGAAGAGGCGTTGGCAACCGTCATCAACGCGGACGCGCCTGCCGCGATGGCCCGGGAATGTGCTGTGCTAGGCATCCCTTTCGTCTCTATTTCGACGGATTACGTGTTTGATGGATCCGGTGAGGTCCCCTGGACCCCGACCGATCCGACTGGGCCGCTGGGGGGCTATGGGCGCTCGAAACTGGCCGGAGAGCAGGGCATCGCCCGATGTGGTGGCTGCTATGCCATTCTGCGCACTTCCTGGGTGGTGTCCGCCCATGGCAACAACTTCGTCAAGACGATGCGGCGGCTGGGGGCGGAGCGGGACCATCTATCGATTGTGGCCGACCAGATCGGCGGCCCGACCCCTGCGCGGGACATTGCGGCAGCCTGCCTGTCCATGGCGCAGCAACTGACTGAAGATGCGGGCAAGGCGGGTATCTACCACTTTGCAGGCGCGCCGGATGTCAGCTGGGCCAAGTTCGCACGTGCGATTTTCACTGAATTAGAGACTGATTGTGATGTAACGGACATCCCGTCTGGCGAATATCCCACCCCCGCGCGCCGCCCATTGAATTCCCGCCTTGATTGCTCCTCACTGCAAACAACTTTTGGCATTACACGCCCGGATTGGCGGCAGGGTTTAAGAGCTATTCTGAGAGATTTGGAAAACGCATCATGACGACACGCAAAGGCATCATACTTGCGGGCGGATCGGGCACCCGGCTGTATCCGATCACGATGGCTGTTTCGAAACAGTTGCTGCCGCTTTATGACAAACCAATGATTTATTATCCGCTGTCGGTGCTGATGCTGGCGGGTATTCGCGACATCTGCGTCATCACCACGCCGCAGGATCAGGACCAGTTCAAGCGCACGCTGGGGGATGGCAGCCAGTGGGGGGTCAGCCTGACCTATGTGGTGCAGCCCAGCCCCGATGGGCTGGCGCAGGCTTTTATCCTGGCCGAAGAGTTTCTGGCCGGGGCGTCATCGGCGCTGGTTCTGGGGGACAACATCTTTTTTGGTCACGGCCTGCCCAAGTTGCTTGCGGCGGCTGACCAACATGCCAAGGGCGGAACGGTGTTCGGCTATCACGTTGCCGACCCCCAACGCTATGGCGTGGTCGCCTTTGATGGGGATGGGCGCGCAAGAGATATCGTGGAAAAGCCAGCCGTTCCTCCATCGAACTATGCGGTGACGGGTCTGTACTTTCTTGATGGCACCGCGCCTGAACGTGCCAGACAGGTAAAACCCTCTCCGCGTGGTGAGTTGGAAATCACCGACCTGCTGCAGATGTACCTGGAAAAAGGCCAGCTTAGGGTCGAAACCATGGGGCGTGGCTATGCCTGGTTGGACACCGGCACTCATGCCAGCCTTCTTGATGCGGGCAATTTTGTGCGGACGCTCGAAGAGCGCCAGGGGCTACAGACCGGTTGCCCCGAAGAGATCGCCTGGCAGCAGGGGTGGATCAACGAGGAACAGTTGCGCCAGCGGGCCGAGATGTTCGCGAAGAACGAATATGGGGCTCATCTGGACGGCTTGCTGAAATAGAGGACTGGGTGGGCTTGGCCCCGACCGTCAGGGCCTTTCCGTCAACGTTTTCTCATCGTTGGGTGTGGCCCATGATGCTTTTGCTATTCGGGCAGAGGCGGCGGCATTTCCCGGAAGATTGCTTCAAGGACAGCCTGCCTCAACAAAATCACCATAGGATAATGGATAGCGCAAAGCATCCATCATCCAAAACACGGTATCATCCCCGTTGGAATTGATGACTTCCCAGACGACTTCACCATCCGGAGTAACCTCAAAAGCGCGCCCTGCGTCGGTCTCAGCCAGCAGAATGTTCCCGTTTGCAAGCATCTGATGCTTGCCGCGATAATGGGAATAGAAGGTCTCCTTGCCGGATCCGTCGAAGATAGTGGTGACATCGCGCGATACGGGATCGATTTTCAACACGCGACTCCCCCCCAGATCCCCCCGGAACCCGTTGGATGCAAGCGATGTGCCGCCGGCCCGGTTGTCGAAGACAGTGATCGTCCCGTCCGGCTGAAAATCGGGGTCATGCTGCCCGATCATGGGCCCGGTCATGTACCATTTCAGCTTGTGGCTTTCTCCATCAAGCACCCAGATCTGGTTAAAATGCCGGAAGCTGAGAAGCAGATCCCCTGCATTAAAGCCCGGGAACGCATCCGCAATTTCCGCGCTCAGAACCTCGACATCGTTCAGATGGGCCACGTCCTCGCGAACGGGCCGTATTGCCATCAGGCCTTCCAGCCTGTCATCTGTCAGGACCTTTACGAGATCGATCAGATCCGTCTGCTCACCGGTTTCCAGATCGAACCGAGCGATGGCGTCAAAGTTAAATCCATCCGCACCTCGTACCAATGTGTTTGGCGCGTATCGGTCGACATAGACAGGTGTCCAGAAGCCGCCGGAATCATCGAGTGTCAAAGCATGATGCGAGCGGTTGTCGTTCTTCCATACGATGTCTCCGCAAGAGGAAATCCGGTAAGCCCCCCGCCCGTCCAGATTGGCAACCATATCGCCGTTGGGCAAAAGTGCCGCCCCATGTATGAGTGCATGAAACTTATGTGCCGCCTTATGTGTGGCGTTTTCCCGTGCAAGTTCAAAGAAATCGACGGGCCATTCATGTAAGACAGAGCCGTCCATCCCATACAGGCGTGCGGTCAGACGGCCATCAAATACGCTGACAAGGAATGTAACCCCGGGCTGCATTTCCGAAGGTTCGATTCTCGGGTCCCAATCCGGCGGCAAGGCCAAGGTTCCCATATGCTGGGTCGGACGGATACCCAGCATGGCAAGACCTTCCTGCCTAAGGATTTTCAACGTCCGAATCCCAAGCTGCAGCTGTGGCTGAGGTGGAATTTTGAAATGGCCGAATGCAACACCTACCAGAAAGGCCAGCGCGATGCCGCACGCTGCGGAAATAACTACAGAAAGGCGGATTTTTATGCTCCTTTTAGAGAAACCGGACAACCGCATAAAACTACTAACGTCCTAAAGGCGCGTCATTGATGCACAACGTGGCCAATGATTCCATTCATTGCAACCGGTCTTAATTTGGGGCCGGGCAATCGTTTATGTAGCAGCCGGTTTCATCTATCGGTTCAGAAGCCGATCACGGCACAATCTGTTGACGCGTCCGCCCACAAACGAATGATCGGACCAACCATGCCATGATCCCACCGCATGCAGCAAAGCGGTCTGATGGCCTCACGGAAATTCGTCACTGATTTTTCAACAATTATTGAAGGATGCCTAAAATGTATTCACTTTGGCAACGCTTCTTGTTGAAATGTACCCGTCGTCACACATTCGTTTCGACGCCCGCTATGGGAACGGGAATAATCGAAACGGCCGAGGCGGCAATTGTGCCAGCCCTGCACAGGGTCAGGTTATTTTTTGACGGCCTGAATTTACGAGTGTGACCGGAGAAGCCTTTATGAACCAGCAGGCCCCCACCCTTGGCCGCAATGATCTGGCAGTGCTTCTGTTCATCCTCTTTCTTGCGGCGGTGCTCAGAACCGCCGGGCTGAACGCGCCGCTATGGTATGATGAGATTCGAACCGTCGATACGCATGTAGGTCTCCCCTGGGGGGAAATGATGCGCGATTACTCGATGAACCATCACTACTTTTTTAGCATGAAGGCCAAGCTGATGTCCCAGATCTTTGGGGATCAGGTATGGGCCTACCGCTTTCCGGCGGTCCTGTTCGGGGTGGGTGTTGTCGGCGCGATCTGGTGGCTGGCAAAAAACATTGCGGGCGCGCGGATCGCACATGTTTCCGCTTTGCTTGTGGCTTTATCTTATCACCAGGTCTGGTTTTCGCAGAATGCCCGCGGATACACCGAGCTTGCTTTCTGGAGCACGCTTGGCCTGATTTTCTTTCTGCGGGGCGTTCGCCGTCCGACTTTCGGCATATGGGTTGCTTTTGGACTGACCGCTGCAGCGGCTGTTTTCACGCATCTGACGGGCGCGTTTTTCTTTGTCGCACTGGGGTTGGTGTGGCTGATGTCCCTGATTACCGGGTTCGGACGGGGGCCGCTGACCCGCGATTGGGTGCTGCGGCCGTTGACGGGTGTTGCGATTGCGATTGCGTTGATCCTGCTGGCATATCTGCCGATCTTGCCAAGTATCGCGGGCACCGTGGGCGATGTTGCGGCCACATCAGCCGTTGATACGATGCAGGAATATCAGAACCCGCTCTGGACAATTGTCGAGGGCCTGCGGACGGCAGTCGGGAGTACTGGCCCTCTGCCACTGATCGTTGCGGTCGGCGGGTTGGTCGCGCTTGCGTTTGGCGCGGTGGCAGCGCACGCGACGCAGCCGTTGTTCTTTCCCGCCATCGTTGTGCACATTGGTGTGACGCTGGTCATCCTTCTGGCGCTTGGCATGCGGATCTGGCCAAGGTTCTTCTTTATCGACATTGGCCTTGTCATCATCCTTGCGGTCATCGGGTGCCGGTACGGTGCAGATGTGGTGGCGCGCGTATTGGGGCGCCCGCACATCAGAGGCCTGCTGTTCGCCATAGGCGTTGTGGCAATGATCGGGGTTTCCCTGTTTCTGGTGCAGCGAAACTATGCGGCACCCAAACAGGATCTGGCCGGTGCCTTTGCGCTTGTCGAAGAGACGCGCACCCCGTCTGAACGGATCTATGCCATCAACCCAGGCGGTCCCCTCTTCGAAAGCCATTTCAATGCCGATTGGACAACCATCGGCGATTCCGAAGGCTATTCGGCAGCAATGACCCAACCCGGGCCGGTGGCACTGGTCGTTCTGTTTCCAGGCAGAATGTTCCGGACCATTCCACAGTTGGGGCAGGACGCCGAAGGGAACCTGGAGCTTATTCAGACATTTGACGGGACGCTTGGGGATGGCCGGGTTCTTGTCTACCGGCGCAGGTGAGGGCCATATGAAATCTGGAATTTTGAGATCCGAAGGATGTCAGAGGTGAATGACAGAAGAGATTTGGTGTGGGAATATGTTAAGCGTTTCGACGGCAATTTCGTTGAAGGATCAAACAATTCGAATTTAGATACATCAAGATTCTTTGAAACTGGATGAGAGGAATACATGTCATGAAAATATTTACGGAAGATCGCATCAGGCACATCAAGACCGTGTCGCTGTTATATGTAGGGGCGCTGTTGCTGGTTCTTCCGAACCCGGCATTTGCCTATATCGGCCCCGGCGCGGGTCTGGGGGCGATTGCTGTTACGATTGCCGTTATCCTTGGTGTTCTTTTCCTCATTGTCGGACTCGTGTGGTTCCCGCTGAAACGGATGCTCAAGGGCCGCAAGGAAGGTGCCAAGGCAAATAACGAGCTTGATCCGACGCAATGATACTTATTGTTGCCGTTTCACTGTTGGCGGTCGGCGGGTTCGCATTCGTTCTTTGGCGCACTCATATCTTTGAGGCCGCAAACGACGTGGTAAGCACAAGCATGTCGGGCGTAGCCTCTTTGGTGGACAGTCAGCTGTCCGATGATGCCAAGGAACAGGCGGTGCGGCGCGCCGGGATTAAGCTGATTGTTGGCGGTTTCAACCTGGCCTGGCGGGTTGTGCTGGCGTTGGCCGCAGCGGCTTTGCCCATATACCTGGCCGAGTTTCTCGGGCTGACGTCCAGCAGCGCGGTTTTCGATGTCATGCTGCGGCTTGACTACATTGTCATCGTTTCGGTCGGGGCGATCGTTGCGGTGAAGATCGTTCAGCGGTTTCGTGCGGGCCCCAAAGTGCAAGAGGCGGACGGCACGTTATATTCGCCGGTCGAGCAATTCGTGCATAATCTGGCGTTCTCAAGTCCGGCGGTTCTAAAGGCGGCGTCCTGGGCCGAAGAAAAACTACCATCGCAAGCCAAAGCGGATGAGGCTCGACAGCCGATTTTCGTCACATCTCTGGCGCGTGGGGGCACCACGGCGGTTCTGAACGCGCTGCATGATGCGCCGGATATTGCGACCCATATCTACCGGGACATGCCTTTTCTGACCGCGCCCCTTCTGTGGAACAGGCTGGCCGGAGGGCAAAAGCGAGGGGTGAGCCGGCGCCAACGCGCCCATGGCGACGGGCTTGAGATTGATCTGGATAGCCCGGAGGCGTTCGAGGAAGTCATTTGGAAAATGTTCTGGTCGAAGAAGTATCAGGGCGCGTCGATCCCGCTTTGGACGGCTGAGGAAACGGATCAGGGGGCGGATCAGTTCATGCGCCGCCACATGACCAAGATCGTGCGTGCGCGGACGGTGCAGGCAGAGGGCGCGCCCAAAACGCGCTATTGCTCGAAGAACAACGCCAATATTGCCCGAATTCCGTATCTGCTGAACGCCTTTCCCGATTGCAGGATCGTGGTGCCGGTTCGACGTCCGGAAAGCCATGCCCACTCCTTGCTGCGGCAGCACAGAAACTTCTGCAAGCAACAATCCGAGGACGCGTTCATCGCCCGCTACATGGGCGATATCGGCCATTACGAGTTCGGGAAGATCCACAAGCCCTTTCTGTTTCCGGGGTTCGATCCCGAAGGGCAAGACGCGGATACGGCGGATTACTGGCTGGATTACTGGACACACGCGTTTCGTCATGTGCTTGAGTACAAGGATAAATGCATCCTTCTTCTGCAGGACGATTTGCGTATGTCCCCTGGCAGCACGATGACGAGCCTGTATCATGCGCTTGACCTCAAACCGGGTGGACAGGTTTTCGAACGCTATTTCCATTCGAAGCAGGATGAGGCGGAGACCGGAGATTTTGATCCGGAGAAGTTCCGCGAGGCGATGGACGTGTATGAAGCGCTGAAAGAGCGCGTGCGCGGTACCTGAGCCGACGAGCTATCGCCGTGTCGGATAGTTTTTGACAAGTGTTGAACCGGCATTGAGCTGGGCGATACTGCCGCCGGGTCGTACGCCATATTCATTGTAACCGTTGGCTGCTCCGGTTGCATAATAGATAAATTCACGGTCGTAATAGCCGGGTTGCCCGGGGGATTTGTCCTGAATGATGGCGTTGTTGAGAATGGCCCAGTCCGGTTGGTTCTTGTAACCGGTGATGCCGGCAACCGCGTTTTGTTCGATCACCACAGAGGTTGAACCGGGAGAGACTCTGATACGTGGAATTGTGACTTTTCTATTTTTTTCGGGCCGGTGGATCCGGATGACTGAGTTCTTGCGAATTGAAAGATTGTCGATCGCAGCTACCGAAATCCCATGGACGTGCGAATTGTAAATGACGTTGTTTTCAATCAGCACATTCTGGTGGCGCAGCATCGGATCGCCCAGATTCTTGCCGTCACCCCCCATCCAGATTGTTTGGGCATAATCCCCGGCACCCATGTCAAAAATATTGTTCCGGATCGTGATATCCGTGCTGCGCCGGTTCGAGCTGCGTAGAATTTGGATCATGTCACGGTGATCTTTACCCTTCACACCGCGGAAATTGTGCATGTGGTTGGCCTCGATCATCAGCCCGTCGATCACGCCAAGCGCGATGCCATCTGAACGGATGTCGGTAAACTCATTGCCGCGGATCGTAAGGTCGACAACGCTGTCGCCTGTCAGCGCTTTCCACCACTTGCGGAAGATCGAGCCACTGATGTCGATCTTTGCGCTATTTCGGATGCGCAGGCCGCGCCCGTGGCCTGCTCCTGATTTGTGACCACCGTCGAATACTGAATTGGTGATGGTGATGCCGCGGCTCTCGTGGATGCTGAAGCGATTGGCGGTGGCTTTTTCCCCAGGCGACTGCTCATAGTCGAAGACCAGCCCATCCAGTGCGATGTTGCCTGCTTTGTTCAGACGCATTTCGGTAAAGCAGGCTGGTGACCTGGCGTTGGCCGAGCGGATGGTGACGGGTTTACTGAAGGCCTTTCCTATTTTCAGAGGGCCGTAATTTCCACCTTCCAGAACAAATGTCTCGCCGCCCTTCGCATTTTTGACTGCAGAGGAGAGCTCGGAAGAGTTGCGGATGATCTGCCCGTCTTTGGCATTGGTTGCGTTTGCCGTGACCTTTGTGCCGGTGCAGGCCGGGGCGGCTGAGGCCGGTATCGACAGGGCAAACAGCACGAAGCAGGCGCAGGTCAGTATTCCGATGGAGCTGCATCTGTGCCGCATGAGAAACCCGCTTTTATCATCTGTATCACACAGGAAAGCTACGGGTGTGAATGCACCATGTCCACAACGGTATTATGAGCACGGCGCCAGTGCCTTGACCCTGCGCGCGCGGGGTGACGTAGGGACACCGAGCAATTCATCGCCTATGCCCGGCAGAGATACGCGAGGAAATGCCTGAATAATGGCAATTCTGTGTCCATTGTTGCGGAGCTAGATTCAATTCGGCAAACCGGCGGCAACCGCTAAGGGAAGTGGAACAATTCCCGGTATCGAGTATCGAGTTCACTCGGAAATGAAGGCAGTGGGGCAGGATTGTCCCAAGACAGGCAACAATTTCCAAACATAGCCATATTCCGGCCAATCTGTCGCCCTTGTGCGGCTGTTCCATCCGTCCTGGGTGAGCGGGATCTCATGCGCTGCCACTCACAGCGCCTATGAAACAGAAGGTGAAATATGTCGACTACAATCACGGTAACGTCTGCGGCGGAGCTGAACCAGGCTCTAGCACAGGCGACAGGTGGGGAAACGATATTACTTGCAGCTGGCGACTATGGGAAGCTCAGCCTCAAAGGTACCCAATTTGCATCAAACGTGACGATCAAATCCGCCGATCCGAGCAATCAGGCAAGCTTTTCCGAAATGTATCTGACCAATACGTCGAACATCACGTTCGACGAGATCAATTTCGATTATACGTACAGTTCGGGTGATAAGGCCGCCACCAATAAATTCCTGATCACTGGCAGCAACAACATTACCATCGACAATTCGGTTTTCGATGGTGACCTTAGCAGCGGCACCGGCCTTGGCAAAGGATTGGTCATCCGGAGCTCGAGCAATATTGATGTCACCAACACCGAATTCCATTCCTGGTGGAAAGCTTTGGGTGCCTCGAAATCGAGCGACATCACCTTCGCGGGCAACAACATCCACACAATCCGGTCGGACGGCATTTCACTCGGAGAAGTTCAGAATGTCGTGATCGAGAACAACTATATTCATGATTTCGGTGGCGCCGCAGGCTCCAAAGATCACCGCGACATGATCCAGGTTCAGCGCTCGAACGGGACCGGCAGCAGCGACATCATCATCCGCAACAATGTTCTGGATATGGGCGACGGCGATTACACGCAGGGGATCTGGTTTGGGGGCGACAAAGCCACATTTAAGGATCCAACGAACTGGCACTACAATGTCGTGATCGAAAACAACCTCATCTACAATGCGCATGCAAACGGTCTTGCCGTGCACATGACGGAAGGGCTGGAGATCACGAACAACACTCTGATCGCAGTTCCGTCGGGTCAGACCGGCGGCGTGGCCATACCCAAAATCCTTGTGACGGGCGGATCCAAGGATGTGACGATCGAACAAAACATCACGCCTGCCGTTGTCGGTCCCAAGGTCCTTGCGCCCAACGCCAACTGGACCGTTCAGGACAATGCGATCGTTCAGCCCAATAGCTATGATACGCAGTTTGTATATCATGCGACGGCTGCCAATGACGGATATAACCAATATGGTATCATCCCCGGCAGCACGGCGGACCTGCTGGATGCCGGATCGAGCCTGGTTGACAGCTATCCGTTTGACTATGATAGCTGGGTTGGTGTTTCCAGCAGCACAGTGACGAACCCTGGCGGTTCGGGCAGTACGGGCACGACGACACCTGCCCCGACGGCGCCTAGCGGCGGTACGACAACCCCCACAACCCCGGTAGTGGATGACACTACGGGTTCGACCGGAACCAATTCCGGTACATCCACACCTGCCCCGACGGCGCCTAGCGGCGGCACGACAACCCCCACGACCCCGGTAGTGGATGACACTACAGGTTCGACTGGAACCAATTCCGGTACCTCGCCCTCGACCGGCTCGCAAACCCAGATGGTCTTCGACGACTTCGTGTTGGATATCGCCGGATTGGAGGGTAGCCGCAAATTGAAGGATGATGCGCATGTTGTCGATACGGCAACCGGGCCTGTCGTCCACTTTGATGGGTACAAGGATCAGGTAAAGCTTGGGCGGTTGAAGCAGTTCGAAGATTCCGATCAGCTTGCTTTTACCGTCGAATTTGCACGGGATGAAGCCGATGGTGCTGCGCAACGCCTGATCTGGAACAAGGGACATGTGGGGCTGACTTTGGTCGGTGATGGCCTGAAGGCCCATGTCAAGAACAACGACGGCAAGTTCCACGATGGGTTCTATGTCGGGAACCTGGGTTTGAACGATACCGATGAGCATGAGATCACCATGATGGTCGACCAGGTTGCGGATAGACTGCAGGTTCTGGTCGATGGTCAGATTGTCCTCGACAGAACTGATATCGATTTGGACTTTACCGGTGGTCGCGAATGGGGCTGGGACATTGGCTTTAGCCACGGTCGTTATGCCGATGGCGACCTCGGCGGGTTTGCGGTCGATGACGAGGTTCAGTTTGTCGATCCCTTGGGTGGATCTGTTGATTTCCTAGCCTGATGGCATGAGCCTTTGGTTAAAATGAGAGCAGCAAAAGGGCAGACCGGGGATTTCCGGTCTGCCCTTTTCTTTTTCGCCGGGTGCATTGTCAAACCTGTCAGGACTCCGGCATATGGTGGGTCTTGGGTTAAGAGTTTCCTGTCATGATTTTGTCCGACTGCCACAGATTTGTTTTCGTACATGTGCCGAAATGCGCCGGAACCTCGGTGCGGGCGGCGGTCCTGCCCTACCATGATGCGGATGAGCGGTTTCTGAAAACGGTCGAACGGCACCCTGAGCTGGGTGAGATCGATTTCCGCCATCTTCCACTGCATTTGCTACGCGATCTCGACCCGGAGGCTTTTGAAAAGCTGAAACTCTATGACAGCTATGCCCTGCTGCGCGACCCGTTTCAGAGATTCCGCTCGGCAATGGCGCAAAGAGCCAAGATGTATCTGGGCAGTGAATTCGCCCAGCTAGGAGAGAATGAGCTGCGCGCCGAGCTTGGCCGGGTGCAGGATTACCTGCTGTCAGAGCCCCGGGTGGTTGCGCCGGAATATATTCACTTTGCGCGGCAATCGGACTTTGTTCAGATCGGTGAGGACCGTCTGGTGCGCCACCTGTTCCCGGTCGAGCGCCTTGATCTGCTTGCCCGAACGCTGGCCCGGCATATTGGCGCGGACACGTTGCAGATTGGGCATGCCAACAAGACACAGGTGTTTCGCAACCCGCGGCTTAAGCACCTCGCTCGTGCCGGCAGCGGACTGGCGCGCCGGGTGCTTCCCGGTTCGGTGCATGAAGCGCTGCGCCAATCAGCGCGGCGGATGCTGATGAAACCCGTTGCCACCACCGGGCAGTCGGTCTTTGACGAGGCCGAAATGCAAAAGTTCATCGCCAGCTACTATCGCGCCGACATTGCCTTGTACAAAGAGGTTCAGGCGAAAACGGCCGCTTAGGCGTCTCTGATTAGGAGGTGTCGTCGCCCGCCTGCAGCAGTTTTCGGGCTGCGGCGATACGTTCTTCGCTCCAGTTCCAGCGCAGTTTCTGGACCGGGACAGTGCCCGCCCGGAGCAGCTCGGCGGTCTCTTCAAAATTGATGTTATGTGTGACCGCGTCATGCACGAGGTGCGGGCCATAGCAGCTGATTTTGGGAACCTCGTCAAAGGCCCGCCGGAACCTGCGGCTTGTCAGGTACAGATAGTCCAGCATGATATGCGGCCAGTAATAGTTATGCGGTTTCGACCGACCGTCCCAATAGCCGAAACTGGCCTCCTCCCAAAGGGACACGAAGGTCCCCCCCGGTTCCGAGGCAAGAAACCAATTGGTCATCGACCGACGCATGTTTGGCCAGGTGAACCAGGTGTCGTTCTTGGTCCATGTGAAGGCAAAAAACCCCCGTTGCGCTGCCATTGGCAGCCAATTGTCGAGAGGTGCCAGACAATAGGTCGTGGCGTCCACCCAGACACCGCCACGCTGCCTGAGAAGCCGCAGGCGTAGCAGGTCAGCATAGGACTGAACCGGCAGTTTCGACGGGTCATGGGGCAAATCGGCGACCTGTGCCGCGCTTTCGGCATCCAACACCTGGATATCCCAGTCAGAATTATGCTTGCGCCACGAGGCAATGCAATCTTTGACAAGCTCTGGGGCGTTTTCCTCGCCGCGATCCCAGTAAATCCAAATGGATTTGGGAATCGGATGCGGCGCAGAGCGTGCAAAGTGATTGGGTTTCCCATTCAACTTTTTGTGGGCCCGCCGTCCGATCGTCGGCAGCATTCTGGCACCCACAATCAGAACAAACAACCATGTCGAGGGCTTACCGGCGGGCATACATACTCCATTACACGTTATATCAAACTTCTAATCACCACCTGAATGGTGCGCCAGTGATGCGTGGTATATCATTCGATTTCCAGCGCTGGTTCCACCTCATAGTAAGAGGACGGCAACAATAAGGGGTGAAGCAAGTCATTGTTGGGGGAAAGGCCTCAGGATACCTTCGCATCCGTGGAGTTATTGTAAACAGTGCTCAGAGAAACGTATGATTCAGCGGAATTGGGTTCTGGGCCCGTAGGGTAAGATATTATGGCGGTTGTCTCGCAGGCTCTGAAAGCCGTTTATTTTGATATTACAAAGGTCGGCAGCAGCAGTCTGAAGGAAACATTCTGGGAACTGGATCACGGCGAACCTTTCAAAGGGCGCGGGATCAGGCGCGTCGTCAACAATGTGCACTGGCGGCTGGCGCGCGCCAAACTGGTTCAACCACGCAATATCCACGAGCAGGACGGATACCGCACACAGATTTTTGCCAAGGCTGTTGTGCCGGACGGATATGCCACCTTCACTCTGGTCCGGGATCCGGTCGCCAGGATCAAATCAGCCTGGAGGGACAAGGTACACCGCAACCAGTTCCGCTGGCGCAACGAAGAGATGGACATCGATAACGAGGGCCTGCCACTGGATCCGACCTTTGGCGAGTTCATCGATCATTTCCACCACTACCGCGCCGTCAGCCGCCCGGTCCGCGTGCACACCACGCCCTATTCATGGCATCTGGGCCCGGATATCGGCTTTTTCGATCATGTCTTCCAGCTTGAGACGGTGGATGAGATGAACGTGTTTCTGAGCGGTCGGTTGGGCAGGCCGTTTCCGGGGCAGCACGTGAACAAATCCGGCACGAGCCAGCGGGACACTTCGCTGACTCACCGGCAGATTGATGCACTGTTGCAAATCACCCAAGCCGATTACGCTCTTCTTGGGGATATGTATGATATCAAAGCAGCTGAGAGCAGCCTTGCCGCATGATGGTGCCAGCGAGAAAGAGGAAAGTCTGACGCAATGACACTTGCCGCACAATCCGGAGCCCGGATGCGAGGGGCAGTGGCAGAGGCCTCGCCCAACCGGCTTCTGATCGCGCTGTTCCTCATATCGCTTATCATGCCCTTTTACTTCTTCCTGGGTAGCCTCCGGCTGAGCATGTATCGTGTCTACCTGCTTGTTTTTATGTTCACCTTTGTGATCCGTTGGCTGGACGGTTCGTCGGGGCGGGTACGTGCCCCGGACATTTTGATGATTTTCGCAAGCCTGTGGATGGCGGGGGCGCTGTTCATCAACCACGGGATCGGCTCGCAATTCGAATTTGCGGGCATTCTGGTGATCGAGACAGTCGTCCCCTATCTTGCGGCACGGGTGCTGATCCGAAGCCTTGCCTCGTTCCGGACTTTCGTATGGTGGTATTTTGCGATCGTGGCCACGCTGTTGCCTTTCGCGTTCTATGAGAACCTGACCGGGATTCCGATCCTGCTGGATTTCTTCGGCAGCGTTCTTTCGGTTTACAGCGATGTCACACAGTCACCCCGGCTTGGGCTAGAGCGCGCCCAGGTGTCGATGCCCCATCCGATCCTGTTCGGGGTTTTCTGTGCCCCCGTTTTCGCCCTGTCGTGGTATACTCTCAGCCCTGATGGGGCCCTGTTCAAACAGGCTAGAAAATCTCTCATTGCAGGGGTTGGGGTCTTCTGCTCGCTGTCTGCCGGGGCGTTTCTGGGTGTGATGTTGCAGGCGTGCCTTATCGGTTGGGACGAGTTGATGAAGCGCATCAAGTTCGTCAAGAACCGCTGGAAGCTTTTTGCCATCCTCTTTGGCGCTCTTTACATCGCGCTCGAGATGGCTTCGAACCGGAATGCATTTCATATCATCGCGTCCGAGCTGTCTTTTTCCAAAGGGTCCGCCTGGCACAGAATTCATATTTTCAACGAGGCGATAGACGATGTTTTCAGAAACCCGTTTACCGGTGTCGGGCGAGGGCACTGGACCCGTCCCCGTTGGATGAAGGCGAGCGTCGACAATTTCTGGCTGCTTATGGCGTTGCGCTACGGTATCCCGGCCTGGTTCATGCTGACGCTTGCCGGTGTTGTGGTCTGCTGGAAAGCCGTTTTCACCCCCCTGACCGGTGAATACGCCCGGGCGCGGCGGGGGTATGTGATTGCATTTACCGGCATGATGGTTTCGGCCTTTACTGTTCACATATGGGACGCGACATATTGCGCGTTCATGTTCCTGTTGGGGGCCGGGGTGTGGTTCTCTGATCCCGACTGCACGCAGGAAAGCGGGTCAGAAACCGCTGAACCCAAGCCGAGAAAGCGCGAGATCAGATATACGAGATTTCCCAAGCCCTCTACGCAAGCTGCATCATAGCCTTGCGGGTCATCCCGTGATCATCCAGCGTTTCTGAACCATCCGCACTGCACGGCGCAGGCGGCGCAGGGGCGGCATACGGTTTGACAGGATGGCCTGTACGTCCTTATCGCTCATGTCACCGCGCAGGGATGTGCGGGGCCGTAGAAAGGCCTGAGGCCGGAAACTGCCGCCATCGCTGGACCATGCGGTTGTGTATCCGGCGGCCCGCAACGCCCGCAGCACCCGCGTGTCATAGCGGCCAAAGGGAACTCCCGCCTCGGTGATTGCATGCCCGCAGATATCTTCGAGCCGGGCGCGCGAGGTTTCCAGCTCCTGTTTCAGTTCCGCGTCGTTCAGCGTGGGCCAGGCGGTGTGATCAATGCCGTGGCTGCCGATTGTCATGCCTGCGTCCGACAGCGCCCGAATATGCGCCATGTCCAGCGAGCCGGGCTCTCCGATCCGTCCGGTCAGCACGAAAAACCGCGCCCGCAGCCCTTGGTCCATCAGGGCGGGCAGGGCGATGTCATGATCCGACAGGTTGCCGTCATCGAATGTGATCTGGAACCCCTCAGGCGCTTTGGCCACCTGCGCCAGGACCTGATCGAATTGCAGGGATGAAACCCAATAAGAGGCCTCACCGGTCTCTAAGCTGCGCCGGGGCTCATCAATACCGTGAAAATTCAGACCAATCATCGCCGGGCCTTCAATCGCGTATGGACCGTTTCGGCGGTGCGGATCAGGGCCGAGGTCAGGCCAGCGGGCTGGAATTCATAAGGTCCGGGGGCTGTGACCTCGGTGCCGCCCGTGCGCAGCTTGAACCGCGTCACGCTGGGGTTGGCGTCGGCGTTGATGCCGCCCAGATCAAACCAGCGCAGACCATGGGTCTTGCAGTGCAGGATGGCCTGCCACATCAGGTAGTGACCGGCATTGAGCCGCCGTCCCGGTTCCGTCGTGGCTCCGAACAGGTAAACACCGGTGGCCCCTGCGCGCCCGATTGTCATGGCCCCCACATCGGCCCCGTCCTGCCGGGCGAACAGAACCTCGTGACTGAAATCCGGGCCGGTGAGCGGATAGTAGAACTCGGGCGGAATGTCCGGGCTGAACCCTTTGGCGGCCTGTACCTGTTGATAGAGGCTGTGAAACCGGTCTGCACACTCCGCAATCGGCAGGGTTTCTAGCTCCATCCCCGATTTCAGGGCGTTGCGCAGAGGGTTGCGCCATTTGCCGTGCAGGGCGCGCATCAGGGTGTCCTCATCCTGGTCGCAATCGATGATCACCGTTCGGTACTGAGAGGAGCGGTCGGTGGATGCAAAACCGGCCGCAGCCGCTATCTGGTCCACAGACGGGACGTCGCGCAGCGTTGAAGCGGCCAGCCGCAGCCGCAGGATATGCCCGCTTTGCTGCGCGTAGGCGCGCAGGGCGGCAAAGATGGTTTCCAGTTCCCCGGACGTGGTGTCGGGCCGTACCAGTGGACCGGCGGCGATCCAGGCGATACCGCGCCCCAGACCCGGTACCGGTTTGAGGCGCAGACAGGCGGCGGCAACCGGTTGGCCTGCCGGATCGGACAGGGTGACAAACTGCGCCTTGGCCCCGATCCGCTGCGCCGCCGCCTGCGCATAAGTCAGGGTCTGTTCATAAGTCAGGTCGCGGAAATCGGCACTGATCCGGGGCCAGTCTTCGGCGGCAACCGTTTGCAACGTAAGAGGCGTGGTCATAGCCGCGTCCGTATCCAGCTGGTCCAGAGTCTGCCGGGCCTGAGCCCCAGCCGGGGCCGGAATTTCAGGAACCAGGCGCGATAGTAAAACAGATGCAGCACATCCGCCCACCACAGCAGCAGCCGCGCTGCGGGGCGCTCCGGGGCCAGCACGATGTTATGGATCGGCACCAGCTCACCGCCGTAACTCAACTTGTATTCGTATTCCCCGGCTCCGGCCTCGACCAGCTTGATGCCCTCTCCGATCAGCCCTTCCACCCGTTCGACCAGCCCGACGCGCCCCAGCCCGATTTTGGAAAATTCAGAGTCTGTTTCGCGGGCATTCAGCCACCAATAGGCCTTGTCACCAAGCGTATAGCGCAACTGGCTCGACAGCAGCCTGTCGCCTTGCCACTGCTCATCGATCATGGCCTGCCCCTTGGGGCCCAGCCGGTGCAGCAGGTCCCTGTAGAACGCGGCGGCCACGGACCAATCGGAAAAATGCCCGCCCTTTCCGGCGGCCTGCCATTGCTTTGTATGCAGGGCGATGAACCGGTCCATCATCGGGCCGACCGTATCCGGGGTCGAACTGGTGTTGCGGAGCGGCGCAGTCTCGGTCAGGCGCTTGATATCCCGCCGCACCTCGCGCCGCCGACTTTTCGACAGTGCCTTCATGAAGCCGTCAAAACTGTCGGGCAGGTCCATCAGCGTGTGCCCGCGCTGGCTGTCGTCGCGCAGTATCGACAGGCCCTCGGCGGTGCGGAGGGTTTCGAGCTGCTTTGCCCGCTCGGACATTGGTGACAGGCTGATGGCGGCGCAGTTCAGCTGCTGTGTCAGGTGATCGAAAGCAGCCCGCAGGACGGCCGCTTCGTGACCAGCGGCAATGGGCAATCCCATGACCGCGAAATTGGGATCGACCCCGGCCAGCCGGGCGATGCGCACGGGAACCGGCCCGGCCCAGATCGTTTCGATGCAAATGGGTAGGGCGCCGATCAACTCGGCCCCGTCCCGCAGCATGAGGCAAATCGGGCGGCGGCTGGTGGCAAAGCTCTTGCCGTAGTGGTCCCACCAGGCGGCCTGCCAGTCGGTCAGGAAATAAATGTCGGCGCCGGTTGCCACCACCAGATCATCCCATTCGGCCCTTGCGGCAAGGGTCTGGGCAGGGGCTTCGAGACATTCGAGCGCGCCATCTGATCTGGCAGAAACCGCATCCATCACGTAGCCGGTTCCTGACCAAACAGATGGAACCGGATCGCCGCCCCCGACAGCCGCAGGCGGGCCGAACGGTCCGGCGTGGCGCGCAGCAGGCCCAGCACGCCAAAGGCGGCCCCGCGCAGCAACGCGCTGGTGACAAAGATGGCGCGGGTCAGCAGCTCTCCGCCCCGGCCATAGTGTTTGCGGGCGTAGATCGTCTTGCTTTTCTGCTTTTGCACATACATGCGTGACTTGATCTGGGCAGTGCTTTTCGAGCCGCCCTCAAGATGCAGAATCCGGGCCTCGGGCGCGAAGACACAGCGCCACCCGGCATTGCGGATGCGGCGGCACCAGTCAGCCTCTTCCGAATAGATGAAAAAGGCATCGTCCAGCAGCCCAACCTTTTCGAACACGGGGCGCGGCACCAGCATGAACATGCCCGAAACTACATCCACATCCCGCTGCGTTGTCCGGGCCCAGTCGCCATATTCAGGCCAGGGAAACAGCCGCTTCAGCCCAAACTCGATCACCGCCAGACTCAGCGGTCCGGGATCGGCGAAGCAGGTCAGCTGGATGGTCTCAGGGTCCTCGTACACTTGGCATCCGACGCATCCGACATCCGGATGCGCGTCGAGCCAGCCGCTCATGACGTCGATGGCGTGATCCAGGATGATCGTATCGGGGTTGAGCAGCAAAAGCTTGTCACCTTTGGCAATTTCCAGCCCCTGATTATTGGCCGCTGCAAAGCCCCGGTTGTCGGCATTGGCGATCAGGATCACGTTGGGAAAGTTCTGCCGGACCATGTCCTGCGACCCGTCGGTCGAGGCATTATCCACCACGATCACCTCATGGGGCAGGGTGGTTTGATTGGCGATAGATTCGAGACAATCGCGCAAAATAGCCCTTGTGTTCCAGCTTACAATGACAATGGAAATGGCACAGTCTGACTGCACTGGATCGCGATTTGGATACATGGCAGCGTTAATCCTGCTAAACGGGTTACAAAGGAACGACTATTACGCAACTGCAACATGATTTTGGGTTTGAAGCTATAGTCGCCGCAAATATTATTTTGGGTATTGATATAATACTGCATACCGGGTGGGTTTCCTGCCAGCGCATAGAGAAAGTGATGGTGGATGGATATCGATTGCCTGGACAATCTGACCGATGCGCAGGTGTCAGAGTGGCGTGATTTTCTGGCACAGGCCCACCATCAGCACCCGCGTCAGGATCCACGTTTTGCCGAGGTCGACCGGGCGGTTGGCCACCAGGTGATGTTCGCCACCGGACGGCGGGACGGAATCCTTTGCGCGGTCGGGATTTTCACGTTGCAGCCCAACCGGCTGGTGCCCGGTCACATGGCGGCAGCCTCGGCGCTCAGCGGACCGGTTTGCGATAGCGCGTCAACCATGATCGATTTCCTGCAGGGGCTGGCCGCACATGACCGTCTGGCCAAGGTCGATGCGCTGCGCATCACACCCTATTGGCTGGAACAAGAGGCGGATGATCTGGCCGCCGCGCTGGGACAGGCGGAGTTCCGGATCAGCGATCCCGAACCGCATCGTGACACCGGCATGATCGACCTGACCATGACCGAGGACGCGCTGCGCGCCTCTTTCTCACGCAGCGCCCGGCGCAAGGTACGTCTGATCGACAAATCCGATGTCGAAATCCGTGCCGCCACCCGGTTCGACGAGGCCGAAACCTTTTTTGAACGTCTGAATACTCTGGTGATCGCACGCCACAATCTGACGCCCGTCCCGCGCGCCGAATACGAGTCTGGTTTCCACCATATCTTCAACGACCCGTCCATTGGCGTGATCTTTAATGCGTTTCATGAAGATACCTTTCTGGGCGGGCTGCTTCTGTATCGCAGTGGCACAACGGCGCATGCCCGCCGCTATGTCGCCGACCCCGAGGCCGCGCGGGCTGTGGGCAATCTGCGGGTTGCGCCAGCCCTGTGGCTGGAAGGCATGTTCTGGGCCAAACGCCATGGGTGCACCCGTTTCGACGTCGAGGGGTTCCTGCCGGTTGAGGACAAGGACCACCCGAATTTCAACGTCTATGAATACAAGCGCGAGTTCAAACCGACGCATGTTCGGCGCATCGCAGAACATACGCTGGTTCTGAATGCGGCCTGCCATTCGGCAAATGCCCTGCCTGGACAAGTTAAGAACGAGTTGAAACGTCTGTTCCCGCAATTGCGCCAGCTTAGCCCCAAACGGCTGTTGTCGGCACGCAGGCGTTGAGGGGGCGGATATGGGTCAGGAATCGCTTGTCACTTACAGCAGTTGGCGCGCCAAATATCTGAACCTGATTGTCTCGGGCCTGCTGTTGCCTCTGGAAATTTTTCTGGAATACCGGGCCCGGTCCGATGATTATCCGGTTTGTTTCATCGTCGGTCCACCCCGGTCGGGGTCCACGCTGCTATATGAGATGATGGTGACCCGCTTTCAGTGCGGATATTTTTCCAATCTGGCCAAGCGGCTGTTTCGGGTGCCGGTTGCCGCGACCTGGCTGTGCCGCAAGGCGATGCGGGATCGGCAGGGCTCGTTCGACAGCGTCTATGGCGAGCTTGAGGGCAAGGCAGCACCCAGCGAGGCCGGGCGGGTCTGGGCGCATTGGATGCCGTATGCTGCGCCCTATCTGCTCGACAAGCCCGGGCTGACACCGGCCCGGATGCGCCGCAAGATGGCGGCCATCAGCCGGATCGCCGGGAGACCGATGATTGTAAAGAACATGATCCTGCAGTCGGATTTTCCCCTGTTGCTGAAAACCTTTCCGAATGCGGTTTTCCTCTACATCGATCGGGATTGGGCGGATAACGCGCACTCGCTTGTGCGGGCGCGGCAGGACAAGACCTCGATGGATGCCTCGGGGTGGTGGTCGCTGCGCCCGACCGGGTGGGAAGCCTATGCCGAGGCCGACCCGGTCACACAATCCTGCGCGCAGGTTATCCTGAGTCACCGAGACCTTAGGACGGGGTTCAAAACGCTTGAAAGCCCGGAGCGGGTCATGAAAATCAGCTATGAAGCGCTTTGTGCCGAGCCCGAACAAGCCCTGTCCGACATGGAAGCCTTCCTTGTGCGCAATGGCGTTAACGTGGTGCGCAAACCGGTGCCGAAGGCCCTGTCAGGGATAACCATTCGTCGCCAGTCAGCGGATGAAATCCGGTCACAGATCATGGCGTGTCTGGACAAAATCGAAGCGGAATCAGTGTCGTGAGCCGGGAAGAAGCATATGGCGCATAGCACGACCCCCTTAAATTGTGGTGATCCGGCGATGCGGTTTGCCCGGCTGTTTCAGCGTGATCCCGAAGGCGGTTTCGTGCGGCTGTTCGAGGGGCGCCGGGTGCATTGGAGCTTCAATACCCGGGTCGCGATCCGTGCGGGTTGCGATCTGTTGGGGCTTCGTCCGGGGGATGAGGTCTTGGTGCCCGCCTATAATTGCGGCTCGGAAGTTGACCCGTTGATCCATGCTGGGCTGTCGGTGCGTCTGTATCCGGTGGCGCAGGATTTGCGCATTGATCCAGTTCAGGTCGAGGCGCTGATTTCGGATCGGACCCGGGCGATCTATGTCACGCATTACTTCGGGATCACCCAGCCGGATCTGGCCGCGATTCGCGCGCTGTGTGACAGACGCGGGTTGCGGATGATCGAGGATTGCGCGCTGAACCTGCTGAGCGGGGCGGCGCCTGCCGAAGGTCACACCGGCGATGTGTCGGTGTTTTGCTTTTACAAATTCGTACCGGTGTTGGAGGGCGGTGCCCTGGTCGTGAACGCCTCTGATCTGGACACCGCATCGCCGTTTACACGCCCGGCGCCCGGTAAGATCGTTGCCAAGACCCTGGCGCGATCTGCATTGGTCAATGTTCTGGGGGCTGACCGGGCTCAAAGCCTGAAACGCGCCTTGCGCAATGGGGCGGACACAGAAGAACCGGCCAATCGGGCACCGGATGAGATGGACGACATCCCGTGGCATTACTATTTCAACCCCGCCCTGCAGAGCCGCCGTATCAGCGCCTTTGCCTTGCGTCCGCTGCGGTCTTTTTCAGTGTCGGATGTCATTTCCGCCCGGCGGGCCAACTGGCATCACTACCGTGCGCTTCTGGACGGGCTGTCGGGCGTTGAATTATTGAAACCCGAGCTGGATCCCGAAACCTGCCCGTTGAACATGCCGCTGCTGGTGACCGGGCGCGACCGGGTTGCCCGTGATTTACAGGCCCGCGGCATCGGTGCCACGCCATGGTGGGCGGGCTTCAACCGCAATCTGGACTGGACCGGTCAGGATGAGGCGATTGCTCTTAAGAACAATGTCCTATCCCTGCCATTGCACCAGTTTCTGGGGCCTGCGCATCTAGAACATATCGTCACCCAATTGCGGCAGGTTCTGTGACGGCGGTCAGGCTTTCCTGTCGCGGAGGTGATTGCGCAGCTTGCCCAGCAGGGAAAACACCATGGTTTCGAACCCGTCCGGCCGCCCGGCCATGGCCCACAGCGCGATGTGGGTTGCGGTATAAGAAATCACTCCGGCGGCGGTCTTTGTCAGTACGATACCCGGGGTGTATGCAAACTGCATAACATCCCTCAGAGCATAGTTGGTGGCGATAACCACCACGGTCATCACCGCGCAGGATACAAAGCTGCGCCACCCGACGATCAGGGGTTCGAAAAACCCGCCGTTTCCAAACCGCTTGGCGATGATCAGTGTTGCAATCAACCCGGCCAGATTGGCCAGACCAGCAGCGATCAGGGCACCATTGAAGCCATATTGAACCCCGATCCACATCACGACACAGACAACCACCAGAAGGATCGCGTTTCTGTAGAAGAGCAAAGAGGTTGACCCTTCAATATAAGCGGCAGAGCGCACACTCGCCTGCAACGCGTTCAGCGCATAGAGCGGGGCCAGGACCCAGATCACGGGCGCGGCGGCAACCCATGTGTATCCCAGAAACATCCAGATCACATCGACAGAGACAAGCGCGAAGCCAACACTGCAGGGTAACAGGATTGCCAGGAAACCGGCATTGATCTTGCGGAACCCTTCTCGACCCTGATCGGTTTTTCGGGACAGGTCGGCAAGCCCGGGATAGACGACCCGCAGGATCGGGGTGAAAAGCTGATGGGTGACAACATTGACCAGTCGCGTACCGATCCGGAACAGGCCGGCATCCGCCAGACCCAATGTGGCGCCGATGATCAATTGCGGGGCGTTGGCAGACATGAACTGAGCAAACTGAGCCCCGATGGTCCAGGATGAGAATGACAGGCTGTCGCGCCATCGAGACAGGGACAGTTTGGGCAGCATCGGCGCGATCGAAAAGGTCCATACCCCGCGCATGACCTGTCCGGCGAATGTTGCCACGACGATGGCCCAATAATCCCGCCAGTACCAGGATAGGAAGATGGCAAGAATTGCGTAGACGATGCGGCTGAAGGTTTCTTCGCCGGCCACATAGCCAAAACGCAGACCGCGTTCGAACAGCAGGAACCGGGGGCTTTTGATGGCCACAACCAGCGACATGGCCGACAGCACGGGCATCATTTCCGTAAGGGCCGGAATCTCCAGCAGCGCCACAACGGGTTGAGCCACCCAGAACACGATGGCGGCCATGATCCCAAAGATGATCTGAAACGAGAAAACTGTATCCAGATGCTCGGGCGTCACATTGTCGAGCCGGATCAGGACCATTCCGATCTGCCGCTGGAACATCTCCAGCAAGGCTGTTGCGATCAGAAAATACGCGATGATGCCGAAATCCTCGGGCGTCAGAAGGCGCGCGGTTATCGCAATCGTGAGAAGCCCCAGACCCTGCCGGAATACACCGGATGCAAGCAGCGTTGCCGCGCCCACCGCAAGGGCAGAGCGGCGGGTGAGCATGCTGGGGGCCGGATTGTGGTCTGGGGAATTTTGCACGTGATTAATATTTCCAAATTTGGGACAACGATCGCCGTATCCGGGCAATGTTTCTTTGCGCGTGATCTCCAAAGCAGCGCTTTGAAGTGTGGAATCTCAAATCTGGCAAGCTGACCGGCTGGCTGATAATCAAATCAAAGAAGGATTCATTGTATCGAGATCGCATGTTTTTATTATTCAGTGTTAGAAGGTTGTGTGATGTTTTGGCGAATATCTCCATTCCGTGTCAGCAATTGGCACCACATAGCAAGGTAAATTTCCGCTTCAGTGTCTCAGATTGGCTTCGGTTCGTGCAAGTCTGCTGACTAAGTGTTGTCGCGGTCTGGTTGGGCTGCGGGTATTAAGTTTTTAGAACGGTGTGACGGAATGAAGATCGCGATTTTCGGACTTGGCTATGTAGGCTTCACGGCGGCGTGTTGCCTGACCCGTGAGGGGCACGAGGTCATCGGTGTCGATGTGAATGCCGACAAGGTGTCGGAAATCAATGCAGGCCAGGCCCCGATCAAAGAACCGAAAGTGGCCGAACTGCTGACCGAGGCATTGGGCAAGAACCTGATCCGCGCGGTGGTCGATATTCCGGACCTTGAGGATGTGGATCTGGCCATCGTCTGCGTCGGCACGCCCAGCTCCACCGACGGCTCGCATAACATGGATTTCGTGGCCGAGGTGACGCGGCAGATTGCCGAAACCGTCTCGCCCGACCGGGCGCGGCCGTTGACCGTGGCGTATCGGTCGACCTTCCGGCCAGGCACGGTGCGTCAGCTGATTGAGCCGATCTTTCGGAACGCGCTGGGGGATCGGGCGACCCAGGCGATTGAGATCATCTATAACCCCGAATTTTTGCGCGAAGTGTCGGCGGTCGATGATTATTTCAACCCGCCCAAGATCGTGGTGGGCACGGCGGATGGAAACCGCTCGGCGGTGATGGATGCCCTGCACGAAGGTCTCGACGCTCCGGTGTTCTATACCGCCTTTGAAGAGGCAGAGATCACCAAATTCGTCGACAATACCTGGCATGCAACCAAAGTGGCCTTTGCCAATGAGATCGGTCGGATCTGTCACCGGATGGGCGTATCGGCCAAAACCATGCATGAGATTTTTGTCTCGGACACCAAGCTGAATATCTCGCCCTACTACACGCGTCCCGGAGGGGCCTTTGGGGGGTCCTGCCTGCCCAAGGATGTCCGCGCGCTGCAGCATATCGCCGGTGAGGTTGGGGCGCATACGCATCTGATTGACAGCCTGTTGCAGACCAATCTGGCGCACAAGACCTATCAGGCGCAGGACATCATGAACCGGCTGCCCAAGGGCGGCAGGGTGCTGATGGCCGGGCTGGCCTTCAAGGCCGGTACCGATGACCTGCGCGAAAGCCCCAATGTCGATATCGCCCGGCGGCTGCTGGACGCAGGTTATCAGCTGTCGGTCTATGATCCGGCGATTGAACCGGCTGATCTGCGCGGGCAGAACCTGGGCTATGCCTTTACCCATCTGCCCAATATGGACAGCCTGCTGGTAGATCGCGCCACGGCCGAGGCCGGGCCCTGGGATCTGGTGATCGGGTCGAACCGGATCGTGAATGAGTTGAACCTGGGTGGTGCAGAGGTGGTAAGAACCTATGAATATGACTAACCCAGTTCCCACCGTTCAGCCCGTGTCCTTCGATGAGCTGCGCCAGAGTCAGCCCCTCAAAGGGTTGAAGGTTCTGATCGTGGTCGAAAACCTGCCCGTGCCTTTTGACCGCCGCGTCTGGATGGAGGCGCGCACGCTGGCCGCCGCTGGTGCTCTGGTCTCGGTCATCTGTCCCACCGGCAAGGGCCATGAGGAACGTGTGTGGGAAGACGAAGGCATCAAGGTCTACCGCCACCCGCTGCCCTTGGATGCCAGCGGGGCGCTGGGGTATCTGCTGGAATACGGCGCGGCGCTGTTCTGGGAAAGCTGGCTGGCGCTGAAGATCAAGTTCACCCGCGGCTTTCACGTCATCCATGGCTGCAACCCGCCCGATCTGATCTTTCTGGTGGCGCTGCCCTTCAAGCTGTTCGGTGTGCGGTACCTGTTTGATCACCACGACATCAATCCCGAGCTTTACGAGGCCAAGTTCGACAAGCGCGGCTTCTTCTGGAAGCTGATGAAGACGTTCGAGCGGCTGACCTTCGCTTCGGCGCGGGTATCGATTGCCACCAATGAAAGCTATCGCAAGATCGCCATCGAACGCGGTGGCATGGCGCCCGAGGATGTGTTTGTCGTCCGCTCTGGCCCTGATCTCAGCCGTTTGCAGCACCTGCCGCCGAACCCCGGCTGGCGCAATGGTCGCAAACACATGGTGGGTTATGTCGGCGTCATGGGCGATCAGGAAGGCATCGATCTGCTGCTCGAATCCGTGGCGCATCTGGTTCAGGTCCAGGGCCGCGAGGATATCCAGTTCTGTCTTGTCGGCGGTGGCCCCAGCCTGGACAAGCTGAAACAGCAATCCGCCGAAATGGGCCTGTCGGATTATGTCACTTTTACCGGCCGCGCGCCGGATCACGATCTGTTTGAGGTCCTGTCGACCGCCGATGTCTGCGTGAACCCGGACCGGGTGAACGAGATGAATGACAAATCCACCATGAACAAGATTCTCGAATATATGGCGTTTGAAAAACCCATCGTTCAGTTCGATGTGACCGAAGGGCGCTTTTCGGCGCAGGAGGCCTCGCTCTATGCCAAGGCCAACGATCCGGTGGATATGGCCGACAAGATCACTGAACTTCTGGCTGATGACGACCGCCGCGCCACCATGGGCAGATATGGCCGTGCCCGCGTTGAATCCGAGATGGCCTGGCCCCATCAGGTGCCTGCATTGATTGCGGCCTATAAGCGGATCTGGAAGGGGTAGGTTCCTAGAACGGCACGAAATGCGGCAAACGGTTCAGGCTGGCTTCCATGAACCGCTGCAGCCGCGCATCCGCGTCGGCTTCGGTCTCTCCGGGCAGGATCGGGGTGACGAAACGCACCAGCGCGCCATCAGTGCGGCCCATGGTGAATCCGTCTTGAATGACGCTCAACTTGGCACGGAAATCGTTGACCATGCGTTTGCCGCGCTGTTCAAACCAATAATAAACAAGTTGTTTTGACAGCTCTTTCTGGATGACTGCGCGGTTGACGGTGAAGCTGCCATAGGGGGTATTGCCCGGAGTGATCTCGTAAGGTTCGAGGCTGAAGATTTCCCAGCCGCCAACGGGCAGGCAGACCTCGGGTGAATGGATGCCGTCGCCTTCGGTCTGCTTGTTGTAGAAGGCCACGAACATATTCACGTAATCGCCGGACCCGGTGTCGATATAGGTGGTATTCAGATAGTCGCTGGCACCCAGAGTCCGTTCGACCTTGGGATCGAGGCTGGTGGTCGAGCCCGACCAGGGCCCAAGCTGCCGCGGGTACAGGACAAACGGGTCACGTTCGATGGGCTGCACGTCCGAGGCAGGCCGTAGGGCCCAGGCCGTTGACACCGCAAGCGTCAGAACGGCCGCTGCCGCCAGCGCTACCGACGCTTTGATGCCAAAGATGCGCAGTGCGATGGGGCCGAACCCTTCGGTGTCCAGATCAATGGTTTCGGCAAAGGGTTTCGGATTGGGGGCCAGGCGCTGCAACCCGATTGCCATCAGAAACAGAATGCCTACGCAGATCAGGAAAACGACCCAGCCTTCGAAGAAATGCATGAACCCTTCGGCCTGTTCGATGCCGTGCTGATTGACCAGAACACCGATCACGCCGATGCGCACCGAGTTCATCAGAACGGTCAGCGGAGCGGCTGAGACAAGCAGCACAACCTTGTGCCAGACCGGGCCGCGATACAGCAGGGCGAAGAGGTACGAAAAGCTCAGGATCGGGAACAGATAGCGCAGCCCTGCGCAAGCCTCGGCCACCTGCAGCTTGTAGACCCCCAGATCGATGACATTGCCTTCGATAAAGACCGAAACGCCGGCCAGTTGCACGAACCAGACGCCCAGCTCGGACGATACCCATTGCAGAAAGATCGTAAGCTTCCAGTAGATGAACTGCGGCAAGGGCAGCATGAAGACAAGGTGGATCACGGGCAGTTGGTGGTACTTGCCGCGCTGCCAGCCGAACACGGTCAGCATGACGCCGCCCGTCCAGATGATCATTGCATAGGTGACGATATCCGGAATGCGCGCCAGATTGCCGAGAATGGCGATGGCCAGGGCGACAGCAATCACCCCGATACCCGGCCAGCGGTCATGAATGACCGGGTCGGGGGGCGGGGAATTGCGCAGCTCGCGCAGGAACAGATAGAGCGAGATGATGGGGATCAGTGGCCCGTGGCTGTATTCCGGTGTGCTCCAGGCCGCGCCCAATGAAACAATGCCGATCCAGAAAACAGGGATCGATCCCAGCAGCAGAAGCACAAACCAGAACAGCCCGGCGGCGTTGATCTCCGGCAGCGCAGTGCGGGCCGCGTCAAGTGCCTGACTGCGGCTGTCTTTCGAATCGAGACGATGCATCACGGTTCATCATGCATAATAAAATGCGATCGTGAATTGCGCTTCGCAGGGTTTTGATCCGGGTCGGACACAATGGGCGTCACCTGCAGCACTTGTGCGGTATCTGACATTCAGCAGACGCGTATTCAGGGTTTGAGTGTGAAGCGTCGCCCGAGCGTCAGGAAGAACGAGTTTGAATCCACTTTGGTGCTGTTCCGGTCATCCCGGTCGTACTGATAGCCAACATTCAACGCCCAGTCTCTTGTAATTCCACGGGAATAAGACACGTCGAATGTGCTGCGCTGACGCGGGTTGGACGGGCCTGAGCCGTCGTTCTCCTGATCGATGAAATTGGCGCTGAACGACAGGGCAGATATCGGGTTGATAAAATAATCATAGGTCAGGAAAGCCAGTGTCTGGCGGGTTTCCACACTTTGCGTGCTGGTGCCAACCCGACGTTGAATTGTCGCTCCGACCCGGGAACTGGGCAATTGGTAGCTATAGTCGATCTGACCGATCGGTGTTATTTCGTCAAACGGTCCGCGGGTGAACCCGGCATTGAAGTTAAGCGTCGAATTGGTGCGCTGATAGCTTCGACCGACGGTGGCGTTGGTTCTGGTGCCGTTGACGCCAAAGCCTTGGTTCGCCCGAAAGTTGATATCTCCATCCGACAGCGCCCTTTTCCAACCAAGGCTCCACACGAAATTTTCGGTTACGTTGCTTGTATTGAGCGCGCGTTGTGTGTTGTCGACCTCGGTGTAGCCAAGATTGATGTTGACAGAGGTCAGCGGAGAAATGCTGTATGACGCACCGGTCGAAACGGTTGTCGTTTTCCTATCCGTCTCTGCGGTGTCGTCGGCTTCGAACTCTCGATAATTGACGCGCAGATTTGTCCGCAAAATCGGGGAAATCCGAAAAAATGTGGTGGCTGTGAAATCGTCTTCGCTGTTGTCAAAAAGATTCGGGTCGATTGTGTTCGAATATCTGCGTTCGCGGTGGCTGTAGTTGAACTGGAATCCCAGAGGGTCGTTCAGACCCGTTTCCCAGTTCAGGGTGCCCCGGGTGTTGATCTGATCTCCGCTGGTGCCGGTGACATCGGCTGAGTCGATGACGCCGTCCAGATTGACGTCGCTCAGTGACCGGTTGAAGGCCAGATCCCGCTCGCGGTATTCGGCAAGTAAACTGAATTTGCTGTTGGTGCTGTCTTTTCGATATGACAGCCGTGTCAAAGGATCTGTAAAATCGGATTCAGTGCCGATGATTGGTTCATTGGCGATCCGGTACAGGCCCGACAGGTTGAATGCCAGCCTCGACCCCGGTTTTTGGCTCACGACGCCCAAAGACAGTGTGTTTTCCCACCAGGTGGTCGACCCGAATGATGGGGTCGACATACGCAGGTTGTCGTCATGTCTGAGCGAGGACAGGTAATCGAGCGTGACGCGCACGCCTGTGCCGGTACCGGCTTGTTGACCGGCCTGTCCAACCCTGCGGGCCGGATTTCGTTGTGCCTGTTGCGACAGAAGTTGCAGGCTGGGAGCCTGCTGGACCCGTGTCGAGGGTGTCGTTGTCTGTTGCACAGACGTTTGCTGCCCAATCGCCGGCGAAAGTGAGATCGCAAAAGCAACCCCGCCCCCTAGCGCAGAGACCAGCCTGTTTCCGGATTTTCCCACCTGCATCAGCCCCTATTCGAACAAGCGGCGTGCCGGTACGACAACAACGTCTCCTGATTTCAGCACTGTTGTGCCATTGATGCCGCTGCCCGAGCCCTTGTAGTTATAAATATATGTGTTCAAAGCGCCTGACTGGCTGTCGATGCGGCGCAATTCAATGCGCTTTTGAGCTGCAAAGTTTGTCAGGCCCCCGACCTGAGCCAGGAACTGAAGAATGGTTGTGCCCTCGGCCGCAAGATGCTTGCCGGGTACGCCGATCTCTCCCATCACAAAGACGTCTATCGTCGGCCCTGTCACCGCAGCCCCCCCTTGAAGCCCCGGAGCCCCAAGCGAAGCGATCGAGATAAAGACGGTCGGAGGTGTATTGAAATTCGAGGCCAGAGCCGAGGAAAGAGATGAACTGAGCCCGTCTGTCGATCTACCCGCAGCCTGAATCGATCCGGCCAGCGGGAAGTTGATGGACCCATCCGGCAAAACCAGAGTTGTCCGGTTGAGGGTAGGATCTTCCAGAACCTCAACCCGCAGGGCGTCACCTGGCTGGATCTGGTAGGACTGCGCCCAGGCGCCGGTCGCCATAACCATGGTGACGACAAGAGTGATCAATGATCCAATTACTGTCCGCATGTTCAAATCTCTCACTTTCTTTCCTTTATGGCTCTTTCCAAATAACGAAACAATCTGCGGTGTTTTCATGGTTTCCAGATGCGGCAGAAATGCAGCGGAATCAAACCCGAGCATTTACTGCCCCGGGGTTTCCGCTGCACTGATCCGTTCGATTTCAGCCTCCAGAGATGGGGCAACGTTCAAAGGGCGGTTTGTGGCCAAAGCGGCCCGAAGGGCGTGCAGAGCTTCGTCCTTGCGGCCGACAGCGTCATAGGCCTTGCCCAAATGGTACAGGACCAGAGGGTGGTCTGGTATCGCCTGGGCTGCGGGCTCGAGATACGTTACAGCCTCTTCGTAGTTTCCCAGCCGGTAGGCAATCCAACCATAGGTGTCCTGAAACACTGGTACGCGCGTGCCTCGGAGCCGACGGGCCAGAGCATGAGCGCGTTGCAGGCTTTCGTCATCTGTGCGGTGCGTCGTCAGCAGGCTTGCCAGATTGTTTGCAACGACCAGAGAGCGATTGCTGAGCGGATAAAGGTCTTCATAAACGGCAATTGCCTGATCCAGATCTCCGGCGCGTTCATGTTCCGCCGCCCGCAACATGAGAAGGTCCGGGTGGTCCGGCAGTGCGGTCAAAGCTTCAGAAAGGGTTTGCCGGGCTTCTTCAGGCTTGTTCTGTCCGGCTAGCAGCGCATGTAGCGAAATCCATGCCCGTGTTGCGTCCGGGTGATCTTCGAGAACGATACGATAGAGCTGCTCAGCTTCTTCGTTGTTGCCCTCGCCAGCCAGAGCATGTGCCTTGACCAGGCGCACAGGCAGAGAGTCGGGATCTGCTTCAAGTAGTTGATCGATACGGGCAAAGGCGGCATCGGTCTCGTCTCGCGCCACCAAAGAGCGGATCAGCGCAATATCCGCGGGCAAGCCAAATTCGGGATCAGCCGCCAGTTCACCAAGAAACGCCGTGAGGTCGTCAGTCCGTTCCTGAGCTGCCAGCATATAAGCCTTGAGCTCTTTTGCCAGGCGGCGCGCCTCAGGTGTGTCCAGATCGCTGATCGATTGCTGAACCGCCTGTGCACGATTCCAATCCTGCAGTTTCAGGTAAATTTCGCCCAACAAAAAAAGAAGTTCCAGCTGTTCCGGGTCCTGGCGGAGGGAATCGATCAGAACGCGTTCGGCAATTCCCGGGTCATCTTCTGCAACCAGAAACCGGGCATAGCGCAGGGATTCATCCGGCGCGTTCTGGGACACTTCTGCCGCCAGAGCCAGCATTTCGCCCATCAACTCCCGATCGCCATTTTGTTCATGCGCTTGGGCCATCAGGGTCATCAGCTGAGGGTCGCGGGGCGTTTGGCCAAGCGCCTCGCGTAGATTCACGATCGCATCACCTGTTGCGCCCTTGTCAATCAGCCAGGATGCCTTGAATTTGAGCGCCCCCACCTGAGTCGCGTCTTCCTCAAGCACGTTTTCGATCAGCGCCTTTGCTTCGTCCACTGCGCCGACCTGAAACAGCATTCGGGCCAATTCTACTTCGCTTTCCCGGGTTTGTATGGTTCTTTCAGCGTCTGCAAGCAGGTCCTGCATCTCGGCTATCGCAATTTGCGTGTCGCCCACGCTGAATTTCAGCGTGGCCCTTACTGTTTTGAGAGTTGAGCTGTTTGCCCCATCCTGAGCGATGATCGTGTCCAGTTCGGCAATCGCTGCATCGGTGCTGCGATATTCCGCCAGAAAGGCGATCAGCCTCTGGGTCGGCATATAATCCTCGGTTTGCGGGCTTACCTCAGCGCGCAGCATCTGTTCTGCAGCATCCAGATTATCCTGGTCGATATAGTGCTGAACAAGTAATTGCGCGACACCTTCATCATCGGGAAACACCTGCGTCATTTGCCTGAGCAGATTTTCAATTTGATCAGGTTCGTTTAGCTCCTGCAGCGCGTGAAGCCGGATACCGTAAAGATTTTCCTGTTTTGGCGCGATGGCCAGGGCCGTCGCTGTTTCGCTCAGAACACCAGCCCAGTCCTCGTTGCGGATCAGGTGATCAATCACGACCTGCCGCGCCGACATCAGTTCCGGGTTCGTTTCGATCATCCCGCGAGCCTTGTGAATGGTGAAATCCACGCCGTCGGTGTCTCCATTCCTTACGGCATCGGTATAAGCCAGCGTGTTGTTGATGGATGCGATCGCGATATCGTCCGGAGCCAGTTCCGCCGCAACAGATCCGTGGCGCCTGACATCTTCCCAATTACCCGTTTCGAGAGCCAGCTCGGCCAGGCTGCGCTGTCCTTCGAGATTGTCGGGATATTGTTCCACCAACCGCAGGTACTGACTGTAGGCGACGGGAGTATTGCCCCGTTCACGCTCCAATTTGGCGAATGTCAGGCGGGCCTCTTTGTGCCGACCGTTCAGTTTGAAGACATTCCTGAATTCAATCAACGCTCGTTCAACATCGCCTTCTTCCAGATGGGCCATCCCGGCTTGAAAATGCGCCTCTGCGCGCTCTTCGGCCGAGTCGCAGGCGCTCAGCAGCAGAGTCGTGGCAAAAAAAAGGATGGTCAGCCGCTTGCCGATGTGGAATCCCGTTCCGCTCAATGCTGTACTCCCGCAACTACTACGAAAGGCATGCGACCGGTCTCAGCAACCGGTACCGCGCAGAACGACAAAGATAGTCCGGGTCAGGATCGAAACATCCGTGCTGAATGACATGCTTTCCCAATATTCAGTATCGTGAGATGCGCGCTCGGCAAAGGATGATTGGCTACGTCTGGACACCTGCCACGGTCCCGAAAGGCCGGGGCGCATGGAGTTGTAGAACTTGCCGGGATAGAGTTCCCGCTGGCTCAGCATCATCGGGCGGGGCCCGATCAAGGACATCTCACCAACAAAAACATTCCAGAACTGCGGCAGTTCATCCATCGAGAACTTGCGCAGACAGGATCCGAATTTGATGATCCGCGGATCATCGCGAAGCTTTTGGTTGCGGTTCCACTCTTCCCGCGCCTCAGGATTGGCCGCCAGATATTCTCTGAGAACCGTATCGGCGTCATGCACCATGGTGCGCAGCTTGATCAGCCTGAAAACCTTTCCGTTTTTGCCGACCCGTTGCTGCCGGTAAAACGGGGTTACGCCCTGACTGGCCAGAAAGACGGCCAGAATAAGAACCAGCGGCACCACAAACGGGGCGGCAAGCAACACGAACGCGATATCAAAGATGCGCTTCCCCACACCTCTGTAGAAACCTGGATAATTCACCGAGGCGGGCATAACAGGAATATTAGGGTAGCCAGGATCGACTACCTCTTTCGAATGACTTGCCACTATTTAAAACTCCCAGCACACACAATAACCAAGAACCACCTACCAAATTCAGGAACCGACTACGCCCAACCTCAACTTATATATAAAAACTCTTATATTTTTATGTATTGCGAGGCTCCGCCGTTACACATGCTGGCAGCTCCCCCTGCCTGCAATTGTTAACAAATTCCGATCAGCTTGCAAAACATTAATCCTGACTGCATTGCCTGCCCCCAATGAGAAAAGAAAGCATTTCCCGTTGTTAAAGCGGGGGAAATACGTCCAGAGGCGGTGAGGGTTCTCAGGAATCTGTTGTCTGTTTGGATACAATGTGAAAATTTCTGGAGCTTTAGCCCTGAACGGGAGCCGAACGGAAAGAAGAGGAATTTTTCTCCGGCGCGCCATCCTTCGGCGCGTCCCCTGCTTTTTCGGGCAGCTTTCCAAAGAGGTTGGTGGAAACAATTACCGGCAATCAGTGCCATTTACGGGGTGTGTGTGGTCAATTCATTGCGTGTGAAGTTTGGTACAGCTTGCTATCTTGATTTTATGACAGAGTAGTACCCAAGTGCATTTGCATTATGTGATACATAGGTTGTGTAAGGATTTTGGTGGTTCAAGGTATGGGTTTGGGTAATCTCAGAGGAACCAGGGCGAGGTTTGACAAGGCGGAAGGCAACCGTGGAGCTATGGCGTCCAGTGACGGGTTCTATCTAGATTTCTTCGGCCTTGACCGGCGGCCTTTCACGCTGCTTCCGGACCCTGGTTTTATGTATTGGTCGCCGCTGCACAAGCGCGGCTATTCGGTCCTGCAATTCGGCATCATGAGCTGCGCCCCAATCACCGTTCTGACGGGCGAGATCGGGGCCGGGAAAACGACGCTGATCCAGCATCTTCTGAGCGACATGGAGCAAGAGATCACGGTCGGGTTGATTTCGAACGCGCAGGGTGATCGGGGAGAGTTGCTGCAATGGGTCCTGCACGCATTGGGCCTGCCGATCGAAAAGGACGCGACCTATGTGCAGGTCTTCCAGATATTGCAGGATTTTCTGATCGCGGAATATGCCGAAGGGCGGCGTGTGGTTCTGATTTTCGACGAGGCGCAGAACCTGACGGTCGAAGGTCTGGAAGAAATTCGCATGCTGACCAACATCAACTCCAACACGGATGAGCTGATCCAGCTTGTTCTGGTCGGACAGCCCGAATTGCGCGATATGGTTCTGGACCCCAAGATGCGTCAGCTGACGCAACGGGTTGCTGCAAGTTTCCACCTGGAACGGATGGATGAAGGCTCTGTCGAAGCCTATATTAGGCACAGGATGAAGACCGCCGGCGGATCGGGCGGGGAATTCACCGAAGACGCCTGCAAGCTGATTTTTGAGCAGACCCGCGGCGTCCCGCGCCTGGTGAACCAGTTTTGCGATTTTGCCCTGCTTTATGCCTGGACAAATGAAGCCGACAAAGTGGACGAAGATGTTGTCAATCAGGTGATCGACGACGGTGTGTTCTTCGGAGGAAATTCACTCAAGATGGAGCTGACAGTCTGAGATGGGTCCGGTTCGTTACTATTTTTCCGTTTTTCTGAGGCGGTTTCCCTACTTCCTCATCGTGGCCACGATTGTCTCTGCCATCTCGATCGCGGTCGCGGTGACCTTGCCGTCGAGCTATGTATCACGAATGGTTCTGATCGTTGAATCGCCGCAGATTCCGGGCAATCTGGCTTCAAGTACCGTGAATACGTCTCCGATCGAGCAGCTGCAGATTGTCGAACAACACGTGCTGACGCGACCGGTTCTTCTCGATATTGCACGCAAATACGAGGTGTTGCCAAATCAGGATGGTGCCAGTCCCGACCAGATCGTCTCTGAGCTACGCACAAAAACAAAGACTCGCATCTCTTCGGGGCGCAATCAGGCGAACCTGATGACCTTCACATTCGAAGGCAGAACCGGAAAAGTCGCGGCGGGTGTGCTGAATGAATATCTGACGGAAATTCTGAAACTTGATGTCTCGTACCGCAAGGAACGGGCGTCCGACACGCTGGAGTTCTTTGAACAGGAAGTTGAGCGGCTGGGGGCCGAGCTTGACCAGCGCAGCAGCCGGATTCTCGAATTTCAGAATGAAAACTCCGGCGCCCTGCCTGCCAGCCTGCAATTCCGTATGGCGCAGCAGGGGGCACTGCAGACGAGCCTTCAGCAAGCCGATCAGCAGATTTTCTCACTCCAGAACCAGCGCGAAAAGCTATTGGAACTCTATACAACGACGGGTCAGATCACGAACACCGGGCAACAGCCACAGACAGCGGCACAGGGGCAATTGCGCCAGTTGCGCAACCAGCTTGATAACCAACTAGGGGTCTATTCGGAAAGCAGCCCGCGAATTAAGCACTTGCGGGCCCGGATCGCGCATTTTGAAGAAGTTGTCGCGGCCGAGCAGGCATCCACCACCGCCGCCGCCAGTGCTCAAACGGGAAACTCGACGCTTGATCTCCAGCTGGCTCAAATTGATTCACAAATAACCACCCTGGAAGACCAGCGCGCTGTTACCGAAGAAAACCTTAAAAAAGTGACGCTAACGATCAATCAGACCCCAGCTAATTCCATCACGCTGGCCGAGTTGCAGCGAGATCACAACAATATCCTGACCCAGTACAACAGAGCGGTCACACGCCTGGCATCGGCCTCGACTGGGGAACGGATCGAAATCACCTCTCAGGGGCAGCGGATTTCGGTGATTGAACAACCCTCGGAACCGACCACGCCGACAAAACCTGATCGCCTGTTGATCGCAGTTGGCGGTACATTCGCCGGTATATTGATGGGTCTGGGGCTAGTTGTTCTGCTGGAGTTTCTGAACCGGGCTGCGCGCCGGCCGGAGGATTTGATCAACAAGCTGGATGTCTGGCCGATTGCGACTATTCCCTATGTAAAGTCTCCAGGCCAGGTGATGGCGCAGCGGGTTGGCTGGGCAATGCTGATCACGGTGATTGTAGTGGGCGTGCCCGCTGGCGTATGGGCTGTGCATACTTACTATCTGCCCTTGGATCTTATCGCGGACAAGGTGATCGACAAGCTGGAGATTTATTAGTGATTTTCGTTCTGAACCAGGTAGGGAGGCTATAATGGACCGTCTTCATCAGGCGATTCAAAAGGCCCGCGAGGAACGCAACAGCCGCCAGCCTGAACCGGCGACGCTGACGTTGAAAGAAGAACAGCGCCAAGTTCCGACCGAAAGCAGCGATGAAGATATCTGGCTAACCGTGCCAGAAATCAGCATCGACCCACACCTCATATCCCGAAAACGCCTGATGTCATATCGTGGCGGCGCTGACGCAACACCCTATGATATGCTGCGGACCAAGATGTTACAGCAAACGCTTTCCAAAGGCTGGCGTCGGGTGGCGTTGACCTCGCCGTACAGCGGATGCGGCAAAAGCACGGCGGCAGCCAATCTGGCCTTCAGCCTGGGCCGCCAGGAAGATCTGCGCACGATCGTGATCGATTTCGACATGCGGCGCAGAGGGCTGGCCGAGATACTCAAGCAATCCGGCAATCACAGCATGGCCGACGTCATTCAGGGGAATGTGTCGTTTCACGAACATGCCTTGCGTCACGGTAACAATGTGATTTTCGGGCTGAATTACACCTCGACACGCAACCCTGCGGAAATTTTGCAAAGTCGCAAGACAATCGAGTTTCTGGAACAGCTCGAGGCAGAATATAAACCCGATATCATCCTCTTTGATACACCGCCACTGATGGCCAGCGATGACAGCCACGGGTTTCTCAGGAACGTCGATTGCGCCCTGCTTTTGGCAGCTGCTGACGAGACCAGCATCGACCACGTTGATGTGGCTGAACGGCAATTGGCGGAACTCACGAGCGTCATGGGGATCGTCCTGAACAAATGCCGGTATATCAGCGGGACTTTTGGGTATGAGTACGGCTCCTACTGATGCAGGGCCGAACGATGCGGTGATCATCCCTCACTATAACGACCTGCCAAGATTGGAACGATGCCTGCTGGCGCTCAGGAAGAATGACCTGACGGGGACCGAAGTTGTTGTTGTCGACAATAATTCACCGGTGTCACTGGAGGATGTGCGACGGGCCTTTCCTGAGATACGTTTTTTGGTGGAAACCCAAAAGGGTGCTGCCCATGCCCGCAATCGCGGGGTGGCCGAAACCACAGCGCTGCGGCTTTTCTTCATCGATGCCGATTGTGTGCCTGCGCCGGACTGGCTGACGGTCGGGCGCCGGATTGCGGACCGGGCCGATCTGATCGGTGGACGGGTCGATGTCTTTGACGAAACCCCGTCGCCACGCAGTGGGGCCGAGGCGTTTGAAACCATTTTTGCGTTCAATTTCCGCAGGTACATCGAAGTTCAGGGGTTTTCCGGGGCGGGTAATCTGCTGACCCGGCGGGATGTTTTCGACTCGATCGGCGGCTTTATTGATGGTGTGTCCGAAGACCGGGAATGGACCATGCGGGCAGTCGACCGGGGCTATAGCCTGATTTACGAAGACGGGTTTCGGGTCAGCCATCCGTCGCGGCAGAACTGGCCCGCACTCAAGGCAAAGTGGCGGCGCACGACGCAAGAGGGGTATCAGTTGAACGGAACGGACCCCGCCGCGCGTTTGCGATGGGCTCTCCGTGGACTGGCCATGCCCGCCAGCGCTGTTGTGCACACACCCAAAGTCATGTTTAGCGGCAAACTGGCCTCGACCGGCGAGATGTTACGGGCGATTTCGACTCTGTTCCGGCTTAGATGTCTGCGTATGGTCTGGATGTTGCGCCAGGCAACAGGTGGCACGATCTGATCAGCCCATATGAAAAGGGGCCGTTGCGTGCGGCCCCTCGACATATTGGTTGGGATTGTGTGCTTCGATCAGGCCGTCTTGCGGCGTCGCATCAACCCCAGCCCACCAAGCGCGGTCAGAAGCAGCACACCACCAGCTGGCAGAGGCACTGCGGCCACGTCAAAGTCAAATGAGACATTCGGTGAGGATGCAGCCCAGCTGAACACAAGGTTCTGGCTTAGGGTATTTGGGCTTGAGGCGCTGAAGATTGTATTCAGTTTGGTGGTCACGCCACCCAAAACAGCTGTTGTTGCCAGCACATTGGTCGGATTGTTTGCATCAACCCAACTCATCGTCAGGCCAACGGGGAATGCAGCATTCAGCAGGCGCAGAGTAATCGACGCCCCGGCCTTTCCAAGCAGCGGTCCACTGGGCGATGTAAAGTTAACCGAGTAGACACCGCCTCCGCCCGGACCTGTGTTTACTGCGCCATTAAAAAGATTGTCAGACGTAATGTCATAGCTGCCACCGGCTGACACATGCGTCAGCGCGCTTGCCGACCCGGCCATGAATACAGCCGTCACAAGGCTTGCAGCCATCATTTTCAAACTTCTAAACATAAAAGTCCCACCTTCCAGCTTACACACAATCCACACGCAACTTTGGCGTGGCACTATTCCTTAACATTAATACTTTATTTCCATTTGGTTGCGAAGGTTTTTCTCGTGAATTGGGGCTTTTTTGAGGCAGAGAGGCCCGGAGTGCTGAATAATAATATTCCTAATTTGCGGTTTGTTTCGATTTTGTGAACATAATGGCTTGGGTAGATGTGATTCTACCCGGGGCTGCGGCACTCAAGAATCCATCAGCGGCGCACGGACCGATGCGGCAATGCGTGTTAATGCTTTGTGCAAATCCGGAAACAATCCAGCGCAGTCGGGCACACTATCCGTGGCCAAAATTTCACACAGGGCCTGTAGATCATGCTCGACTGGAAAAAGGCGCGAAACTGAAGGCTTGCTATATTTCCCCTTTCGACGATCCGGAAGTTTCGTGTAGCTTTTGACCTGCTATTGTTTCAAGTTCAGGCATGCATTCCAGATCGGAATTTTTAGTTTGGCCGTTTGTTTGCGGTGCCTGCCTATTAACGAGGAGATGGTTCGAATGGGCGTTGACCAGAACATAGCCGCAGAGAATGCGAACAGGGTCAGCACCGGTATTGAATCAGAAAGATTAAAAGGTGCTCAGGACTGCTGATGAACGCGTCTGACTTTGATTCCAATGACATAAATCTCAACGCAAAACGGATCCTGGTGACAGGGGGCGCTGGCTTTCTGGGCTCGCATCTGTGTGCAGCCCTGTTGGAGCAGGGACATGAGGTGCTGTGTGTCGACAATTATTTCACCGGGCGGCGCGCCAATCTGCGCCATTTCCTGAACAACTCCCGGTTCGAGGTCATGCGCCATGACGTGACCTTTCCGCTCTATGTCGAGGTGGACGAGATTTACAACCTGGCCTGCCCGGCCTCGCCCTTCCATTACCAGCATGATCCGGTGCAGACGACCAAAACGTCGGTGCATGGGGCGATCAACATGCTGGGGCTGGCCAAGCGGGTCGGCGCGCGCATTCTGCAGGCCTCGACATCCGAGGTGTATGGCGATCCGCAGATCCATCCGCAGACCGAGGGTTATGTAGGTCACGTCAATCCAATCGGGCCGCGCTCATGCTATGACGAGGGCAAGCGCTGTGCCGAGACGTTGTTCTTCGACTATTACCGGCAGCATGGTCTGCCGATCAAAGTGGCGCGGATTTTCAACACATATGGGCCGAACATGCACCCCGATGACGGGCGCGTGGTGTCCAATTTCATTATGCAGGCCCTGCGAGGGGAGCCGATCACCATCTACGGCGATGGCAGTCAGACCCGATCCTTCTGCTTCGTGTCCGATCTGATCGACGGGCTGATCAAACTGATGGAATCCCCCGAGGACGTGACTGGCCCGATCAATCTGGGCAACCCGGTCGAGATGAGCATTCGCGAACTGGCCGAGGCGGTGATCCGCCTGACCGGGTCGAAATCCGAACTGGTGACGCGCCCGCTGCCGCAGGATGACCCGATCCAGCGCCAGCCGGATATCACCCGGGCCCGCGAACAACTGGGCTGGGCACCGCAGGTGGCGCTGGAAGACGGTCTGAAGGCAACGATTGCCTATTTCCAGCGCACGGCAGTGGCGATGAAGGAGCTGTAGGACGGCAATGACCGCTCAGCCTGCATCCGGAAGATCACCCCGATGGCTCGGGGTCTTTCTTCTGCTTGCCGTGACGGTGGTCATTTGTCTGGCAGTTCTCATCATCAACCGCGGACCGCTCTATTATTTCGACACCGGAGGTTATTTCCGGCAGGGCGATGCGGCGCTGTCCCTGATCCTGCCCGCGCCGGAACAGGGCGGTGCGAAGGCCGAAGCAGGTGAGGGTCAGACAGGCGGTCGGGTCGAAAAGGACGAAACAACCAGCGGATCACGCTCGATGGCGTATGCATTGCTGGTTGCTGCCTTCTGGCGGGCTGATGCGCTGGCCGGTGTGGCAAGCGTTCATCTGGCGCTGCTGCTGCTTGCGGTTTGGCTGGCGATGCGCGTGTTGCAGCGCAGCGCGCAGACCGGGCGAACGACGCTGCAACTGGTGACCATTCCGTTGCTGGCGGCTGCGACGACCTCGCTGCCCTTCTATATAGCCTACATCATGCCGGATATTTTCACCCCGATCCTGCTGATCGTGATCGCGGTGGTTGCCGTGGCGGGCCGCCAGATGCACCTGATGGAGTGGTTGGCCGCCCTGGCCCTGGCAGCATTTGCAGTGGTGCTGCACCCGTCTCATCTGGGGATTGCAGTTCTGATGGTGCCCTTTGTCGTGCTGGCCGCCCTGCTGCGGCTTGGGCAGGGCCGGTGGCTTGCGGCGGGGTTTGCCATTGGTCTGGTCGCGATGGCGCTGGCCGAGCGCAAGGCCTTCGAGGTCGCAACGGAAACCGTTGCGCGCAAAGAGGTGATCCATACGCCTCATATCACCGCGCGGCTGATCGTGGACGGCCCCGGTATGGCCTATCTGGATGATGTCTGCCCCCGGCCCGATCTGGCAACCTGCGCCCTGCACGAGGCGCTGTCCTGGTCGGACGATCCCTATCGCCTGACCGCCGCGCATATCATTTTCGAACGCTCCGAGCGGCTGGGTTCGTTCCGGTTGATGTCGGTCGAGGATCAGCAGGCCGTGGCGGCCGAACAACGGGCGTTCTTTTTGCAGGTTCTGAAGGCCCGTCCGTTCGGAACGATATTTGCGCTCGGTGAAAATGCGATGACGCAGCTTGCAATGAACAGTGTCAGGCAAACCATTCCGAACGAGGCGGTCATCAAAAATGCGAAGTCACTTTCAGGATTGCCGGCAGAAAAGCTTGCGGTGCTCGACAACACTGTACTGGAGCGGGACTATTCCTGGATTGGACCGGTAAATGTCATTCACTCGGCTATCTATCTGGTTTCCTGCGTGATCATAGCAGTTTTGCTGCTGTGGCCCGGACGGGTGGCACCGTCGCTGAAACTGTTCGCCTTGTTCATCCTGATCGGAATTGCCGTGAACGCGCTGGTTTGCGGCGGTGTGTCACAACCTGCGGACCGCTACGGCGCGCGCGTCATGTGGTTGCTGCCCTTTACAGCGGCCTTCCTTTTCCTTGTTCAGCGGGCCCCAGTGCCGCGCCCCGGTATCGGAGAAAGCCCGTGATGTCAGATCAAACCCTTTCCATCAGCGTGGTGATGCCAGCCTATAACGCCGAGCATCTTCTGCCTCGTGTCCTGCGACCGCTGATTGAAATGCTGGACACCGGTCAGGTGCAGGAAGTTCTGGTGGTGGACGATCAATCTCCGGACGGCACCGCCGCGCTTGCGCAAAAGATGGGGGCCACGGTTCTGACCACACCGGTCAATGGCGGGCCGGGGGCGGCGCGCAATCTGGCGGCCGAACATGCCACGGGCGACATCCTCTGGTTTGTCGATTCCGACGTCATCGCCTGGCCGGATGGGCCGGACCATATCCGCCGGGCCATGTCCGAAGACAATGTCGGGGCGGTGTTCGGATCATATGACGACGCACCGGACGGTCAGGCCTGGTTCTCGCGCTACAAGAACCTTCTGCACCGCTATCACCATCAGCGCGCCCGACGCGAGGCGCGCACCTTCTGGGCCGGCTGCGGCGCCATCCGGCGGGACGTGTTTCTCGAAGTTGGCGGGTTCGACGTGAAGACCTACGAGATCCCGTCGATCGAGGATATCGAACTGGGTTACCGGATCGTCGAAACCGGTCGACGGATTCTGGTCGAGCCACAACTGCAGGGCAAACACCTGAAAGTCTGGACCATGCGAAACAGCCTGAGTACGGATATCTACTGCCGCGCCCTGCCCTGGGCCCGTCTGATGATCTCGCGTGAGGGGCTGACAGATGATCTGAACACCTCGACAATGGAACGGCTACGGGCCGGACTGGCCGGGTTGCTGATCCTTTCGATTTTGGCGCTGCCCTTCTGGCCCGGGCTGTGGCTGGTGCCACTGTTGTTACTGGGGCTGGCCTTTGCCGTGAACTACGATCTGGCGCGCACGATGGCCGGGCATGGCGGACCATGGTTTGCCTTCAAGTGCATCCTCTATCACCAGTTCTATTACGTCTATTCAGCCAGCGTCTATGTCTGGTGCCTGTTCGAATATCACGTACTGGGACAAAAGCAGAAACTGCATGTCACACGAAATTAAACTGCAGTATCGGCGCGAAAGGATCGGGCTTTACAGATGACCGGATTGCCTGATTTCCTGATCATCGGGGCTGCGCGCGCCGGAACGACCGCCTTGCATAGCTATTTGCGGCAAAACCCAAGTATCTTCATGCCATCGGTGAAAGAGCCGAACTTCTTCTGCTTTGAAGGGGAGGTGCTGGCCTGCAAGGGCCCTGGGGCAGATTATATCAATAATTCAGTGGTCGATATTGAAGCCTATCGCGCTCTGTTTGCCCCCGCCCCTGCAGGCAGCATATGTGGCGAAGCCTCGCCGCTGTATCTTTATTCGCCTAAGGCCCCGGCCCGGATTCACCATCACATCCCGAATGCGCGCATGGTGGTGATCTTGCGCAATCCGGTTGACCAGGCACTGTCCCATTATCTCTATGCCGTGAAACAACGGATTGAGCCGTTGGAAGACTTTGCCGAGGCGCTGGATGCTGAAGAAAAGCGGCTGGACGCAGGGTGGCAGCCCTTGTTCGGGTACTCCCGGTTCCCGCGCTATGCCGAGCAGCTGTCGCACTATTTCAACCTGTTTGATCGCGACCAATTCCTGATCCGAACGTACGAAGATTTTCAGGCAGATCCGCAGGGATTGATTGCCGACATTACCGAATTCATCGGAGCAGATACCGGGTTTCAGCCGGACATATCCTCGCAGCTCAATGCCGGGGGGGTGCCTCGTAGCCGCCTGTTTCAGGATTTCCTGATGAAACCCAACCCGGTCACCGGGCTGATTGCACGCGTCATGCCGCAGGAGATGCGCTGGAAAATCCGCGACCGACTCTCGGGGCTCAATCTTAAGCGGGGCGTTGAAATGTCCCCCCGTGCCCGCGCCATTTTGCAGGAAAGACTGGTGCCGGAAATAGAAACGCTCGAGCATATGCTCGAGCGTGATCTAAGCGCTTGGCGCGCCTGAAAGATTTCAGGCACCCAGGCTACGACGCGGTGCGTTTTTCCACATTGTCGCCAATCAGGTTCGCTTTTTTCTCGGGCTTGGCCTCAAACTCCTCGTGGTAGGAGCGTTCGACATTGACGTCCCAGATGTCATTCTGTTCGCCCATGATGTTGCGGGCGGCATACATCGCCGACAGCATCGAATGGTCCTGGTTGTTGTAGCGATGCAGGCCGTTGCGCCCGACCGTCTGGAAGTTCTCAAGCGTTTTCAACCAGTCGCTGACAGTGTCCAGGGCTTCTTTGTATTCACCATCATAGACCGGATAGGCTTTGGGCTGCCGGATAATGGCGCTGTCGATGACGGTGTCCGCTTTGGCAAGACCAAGCTTTTCAAGCTCTTCGCTGGCCAGCTTTCTCAATTCCTCATCAGAAGACGACCACAGCCCGTCACCCTTCTGGCAGAAATACTCCATCCCGATGGATGCCGTGTTCTGATTGGGCAGCATTTCCTTGGACCAGGCGCGGAAATTCTGAATGCGCCCGACCTTCACCTTCGGGCTGTGGATGTAAATCCAGTTGTCCGGGAACGGGTCGGCGTGGTTCAGGATCAGGGTCACGATTAGGAAATCACGATACTTCAGACGATCCGCAGCCTCGACAACTTCGGGTGGCGGTGGTGGATCAAAGGCGTGGATCAGGTCGCGCACCGCCATCGAGTTGACGAACTCTTCGCCTTCAACCCGCTCGGTGTGCTTCTCGCCATCTTCGGTCCAGTGACGCACGTCAATCGAGGTCACGCGATTGCCATCCCGGTTCACCTGCAGCACTTCGGAATGCGTCTCGACGCTGCCGCCTTTTTTGCGGATCAGGTCGCGGGTCTTTTCCCACATCATGCCGGGGCCCAGACGCGGGTACTGGAATTCCTCGATCAGGCTGGCCGTGTCATTGGCGCCGGAAATCGCGTTCCAGACCGCCTTGGGCAAGGACAGGTTCTTGATCCGCTGCGCAGCCCAGTCGGCGCGGATTTCCGATGGCGGAATGCCCCAGACCTTTTTGGTGTAGCTGTGGAAGAAATGCATATAGAGCCGCCCGCCAAAGCGGTTGATCACCCATTCTTCAAAGGTGTCTTCCCGCGGCTTGGGTCGGATCTTCCATTTGATGAAGCTGCCGATGATCTTGTAGGTCTCGTAGGGACCGATATTGCCAAGAGCGTTAAAGATACGCAGCGGGTAGTCGTAAAACTTGTTGCGGTAAAAGATTCGGCTCTGGCGTTGCACGGTGATGAAATCATCGCCCATCACCTCGTGCCACATGTCTTCGACTTCGCCCACTTTGGTAAAGAATCTGTGGCCACCGATGTCAAAGCGATAGCCTTTATGCGTCTCAGTTCGTGAGATGCCGCCCACCATATCCGAGGCCTCGTAGACCTGGGGCACATGCGTGTCGCTCAGCTTCTGGAGTTCATATGCTGCTGTCAGCCCCGCAGGACCGCCACCAATAATAACTACGGGAACAATATCTTTTTTCAAATGACTAACATCCGCACTAAAACCACTGCCGTCAGGCTACAGGAGGTTACCTGAGATTCACAACAAAATCATGTTGGCGCGCAGGAAATGGAACCCGGTTCGTCCTCGCTTTTTTTCTCTGAATCCATGAATGCGTGTTGGGCCACCGCCCAGAGCGCGCGATTTAATCTGACGCATGAACAGGTATGCAGACCTGGCTTTGCACCCCGGGAAAGAGCCTGAGCCCTGTGGAAAGCCAACCGCTTTCCCCTTTGATGGCAGTGCAAGTTTCGCCCTAAAATTTTGAATAATAGATATATTTCGACGCAATTAAGGGCGTCCTCATGGCTGTCGGACAGCCGAAGGCAAACCCCGGACACTTTCATGGCAGAGGCAAAATATCCGGTCCGCGTTGCCTTGATCTGAACTCTTGCGGGCGGTGTGGCCCGAATGCTCTTTGGGCATGTGCGGACAAGTCAACAATTTCACCTCACAGGGCATATTGTGTACTCTTTGGCACGAGAGCATCGGGAAATCAGGAGCGTCACGACTCGTGGCTTTGTGAATCTTGACAGGGGGCCAACGCTTCCGCCCTATTGCCCTTGAGTGTTTGGAGAAACAGAGCCACGTCAGGTCTAGGTTATAGACCGGCTAATTAGTGGCTGACTTCGTGGTTAACGAGGGAGCAATTTTATGAAGTGCGTTATTCTGGCCGGCGGCTTAGGGACTCGGCTCAGCGAGGAAACCGTACGCATACCCAAACCCATGGTCGAGATCGGCGGAAAGCCAATCATCTGGCATATCATGAAGATTTACGCGTCCCACGGCGTTACCGATTTCATCGTCTGCCTTGGCTACAAAGGCTACGTGATCAAAGAGTACTTCGCCAACTTCTTTCTGCACAGCTCGAATGTCACGGTTGATCTGGCCAGCGGCAGCCTGGAAGTCGCAAACAGTAAATCCGAACCCTGGCGCGTGACGCTGGTCGATACGGGTGAAAACAGCCAGACCGGTGGGCGGCTTAAGCGGGTTATGCCCCACCTCAAAGATGAAGAGGCCTTCTGCCTGACCTATGGCGATGGGGTTGGGAATATCGACATCCGGGCCGGGATCGACTTTCATCGGGCTCATAGCAAACTCGCGACGGTCACGGCGGTCCCGCCGCCGCGCCGCTTCGGTCAGCTTGAGATGCAGGACAACCAGGTTCTAAACTTTTCCGAAAAGCCCGTCGGAGATGGCGGACTGATCAATGGCGGTTTTTTTGTGCTTTCGCCCGAGATCGAGAAATACCTTGGAGACGACAAAACCATCTGGGAGCGCGGCCCTCTGATGAACCTGACCCGTGATGGCGAGTTGATGGCTTTCGAGCACAAAGGGTTCTGGCAGCCCATGGACACCATCCGCGAGCGTCAGGAGCTTGAGGAACACTGGGCCACGGGCAACGCGCCATGGAAAATCTGGGAATGACCGCAGCCGCCTTTTCAGGCCGAAGGGTACTTGTGACCGGGCATACCGGTTTCAAAGGTGCCTGGCTGGCCACCTGGCTGGCCGAAGCAGGTGCAGAAGTGACCGGATACGCCCTGCCCCCTGAGACCGACCCCAATCTCTGGGCCCTGCTGGACCAAAGCAAAATCCGGTCAATCGCCGGTGATCTGAATGATCGCGCGGCATTGGACAGGCTGATTGCCGAGACCGATCCCGAGTTTGTCTTTCACCTTGCGGCGCAATCCCTGGTGCGGCGATCTTATCGCATACCGGTTGATACTTTCGCCACCAACGTTCTGGGCACGGTCCAGCTTTTGGATGCCCTGCGCGCCAGTGCCGGCTTGCGCGCGGTCGTGGTTGCCACCTCGGACAAGGCCTATGAGAATGTCGAACAGGTCTGGGGCTATCGCGAAACCGACCCGATGGGCGGGCATGATCCCTATTCCGCCTCGAAAGGCGCGACCGAAATAGCCACCGCAGCGATGCGGCGCAGTTTTTATACGCAAGGCGCTGCCGACCCGCATCCGGCCCGGATCGCCAGCGCACGGGCCGGCAATGTCATCGGTGGCGGTGACTGGGCCGAAGACCGGCTCGTCCCGGATATCGTGCGCGGATGCCTGAGCGATGAAGGGCGCGTTGTGCTGCGCCACCCCGGCGCAATCCGCCCCTGGCAGCATGTGCTCGAACCGCTGAGGGGGTACATGATGCTGGCCCAAAAGCTTGAACAGGACGAGGCCTTTGCCACAGGCTGGAATTTTGGCCCAGAACGCGACGATGAGCGTCCGGTTCTGGATGTGGCCCAGGCCGTCATCACCGCGCTTGGACAGGGCCGGATTGAGATTGATACCCCTGCAGACACCCCGCACGAGGCCAATATGCTTCGACTGGATGTCTCGCAGGCGCGTGCAATGCTTGGCTGGCGGCCGGCTCTGAGGTTTGAAGACACCGTCCGGCTGACAGCTGATTGGTATGCTGGTTGGGCCCGGGGCACCCCACCAGCCGAGCTGTGCCGCGCCCAGATTGCTGAATTTGAAACATTGAGTAAGAGACAGATATGACCGGCACGACCCATCCTGCCTGCCGCCATTGCGGCACCTCGCTTACGATGACGCTTGTCGATCTCGGGCTGTCCCCTCTGGCCAATTCCTATGTCGATCCGGCTCGCGCGGACACACCGGATCCGGTCTACCCGCTGCATGCGCGCGTCTGCACAGAGTGTTGGCTGGTGCAGGTAGACGATGTCGTACCGGCGGAAGAGATATTTTCCACCGATTACGCCTATTTCTCCAGCTTCTCGGACAGCTGGCTGGCTCATTGTCGGGAATACGTGGACAAAATGGTTCGCCGGTTCGATCTTGGATCAGACGACCTGGTGATCGAGATTGCCTCGAATGACGGGTATCTGCTGCAGTATTTCGTCGAAAAGGGCATCCCCGTACTGGGGATTGAACCCTCGGGCAATGTGGCGGCCGCGGCACAGGAAAAGGGGGTGCGCACGCTGGTCGATTACTTCGGCGACACACTGGCCCGCAAGGTTGCCGAGACCGAGAAACCCCCAGCGCTGATCGCCTCTGCCAATGTGCTGGCGCATGTGCCCGATATCAATGATTTCGTCGCCGGGATCGCCACCCTGCTGACCGGTGATGCAGTCTATACGGTTGAGTTTCCGCATCTTTTGAACCTGATAAAAGGCGCGCAATTCGACACGATCTATCACGAACATTATTCCTATCTGTCGCTGCTGGCGGTCGAAAAGATTTTTGCCAAAGCCGGTCTGCGTGTCTTCGATGTCGAGGAACTGACCACCCATGGCGGATCGTTGCGGGTTTTTGCCTGTCTTGAAGGGGCCAGCCATACTGATGGGTCGGGTTTGGCCAAGGTCCGCGCCGATGAGGCGGCGGCGCAATTCGACCGCCCCGAAGGCTATATGAACTTCACCGTTCAGGTCGAGGCGGTGCGTGACGGGCTGCTTGCCTTCCTGCACGAGGCAACGGCCCGTGGTGACACCATCGCCGCCTATGGCGCGGCCGCCAAGGGCAACACGCTGCTGAACTATGCCGGGATCGGCCCCGAATTGATCTCGTACTGCGTAGATCGCAATCCTGCCAAGCAGAACACACTGCTGCCCGGCAGCCACATTCCCGTGCATGGGGTCGAGACGCTGCGCGAAAGGCCACCCGATTACGTGCTGATCCTGCCCTGGAACATCCGTGACGAGGTTACGGGTCAACTGGCCGACCTCAAAACCCATGGCACCCGGTTCGCCACCGCCGTGCCAGAGGTCAGGATCAGCTGATGGCACGGGTTCTGCTAACCGGAGCGACTGGCCTGATCGGCAGGGCGACGGCGCCGGCCTTGGCAGAGACCGGGCATGAGGTCATCACGCTGGGTCGGAGCCAGACCAGCGACATCCCCTGCGATCTGCTGGACCCAATTGCAGTCACGGCGGCGCTTGAAAGTGCGCGCGCCAGTCATCTGTTGCATCTGGCCTGGCATGATGGCGCGCGCGACCGTTGGACATCCCCGGTCAATCTCGACTGGATGGCAGCCACGTTGCATCTGGTACGGGAATTTGCCCGCACGGGCGGCCAGCGCGCTGTCTGCGCAGGCAGTTGCGCCGAGTATGACTGGTCGGAGTCGGAGCTTACCGAAACCAGCCCCTTACGACCTCGCACCCTGTACGGAGCGGCCAAGGCCGGGACCGGTCTGGCGCTTTGCGCAGGGCAGCATGCCCTTGGCCTGTCACTGGCCTGGGCCCGCATCTTTTTTGTCTATGGCCCGGACGAGCCGCCGGGGCGACTGTTCGGCGATCTGATTTCAAACCTCGAGGCGGGTCGGCCGGTGGATTGCACCGATGGGTTGCAAAGGCGCGATTTCCTGCATGTCGATGACCTGGCGCGCGCACTACTGCGTCTGCTGCTGGAGATGGATATTACAGGCGCGATCAATGTTGCCAGCGGCACCGCAATCCCGGTGCGGGAGCTCATTGAAGAGGTCGCAAACCAGATGCATCACCCCGATCTGATCCGGCTGGGGGCGATTGCACGTGCACCGGACGACCCGGACCGATTGGCCGCGGATGTAACCCGATTGCGGGGCGAGGCCGGTTTCCTGCCACGGCATGATATCGTGTCGGGGGTGGCGCGGGTTCTTAAGGCAAGAAAGGAACCAGCATGAAGAGGATGCTCTTTCTTCGCAAGAAATCCTTTGCGCTTTTTGTCTTGGTGGGAATTGTGAACACGGTCTTCGGTTACGCGATTTTCACTGTTCTGAGCTTGTCCGGGCTGCCGCCACAACCCGCCCTGATCATTTCATTCGTTGTTGGCGTCGCGTGGAATTTCATGACCCATGCGCGGCTCGTGTTCGATACCAAAGGGTTCGGGCGGCTGCCTTTCTACCTGCTGTCCTACATGGCCGTTTACATCTTCAACGCCCTATCGCTCGAGGGTCTTTTGAATGCCGGGCTACAACCGATCATAGCTCAGGGGCTGATAGTGGTGCCGGTCGCCATACTTGCCTTCATACTTGTTTCCCGCGCGCTGACCCTGCGATTTCCGTGGCAAGCGGAGACCTGATACAATGTCACAAAGAACAGCGGAATGCGTCAACCTGGGCCCGTTGGACTACCGGCCGTATTCATATCTCCGAAAAGAGCGCGGTGATGCCGAAATTGCAACAAAGTCGCCTCTATCGGTGTATAAGGGTCTACTCATTATCTTTGGTAATGATTTTGGGATTTTTAATGATTGAAAAGTGGTGAGGAAGCTTCAGCATGAAAGACAAGCTATCACTGGTGGCGTTTATGGGCGCCTGTATTGCTGCGGTCTATCTTTTTGGCATCTTTACAGCGCGATATCAGTGGCCCCCGTACCGCTATATCAACTCTGCAATTACCGAAGTGAAGACAGCTCTTCTCTATCACAAGGACAGATTGAGTTGGCAGTATTTCCAATATGATGACGCCCCAGATACACCCGACGTGGTTCATGACCTGAACGCCCGCGCGCCAGGCGCAACGCTTGTCTCGGGCTTTACCGAAGATCAGGATGTTCACAAGATCAGAATTGTCGATGTCCAGGGGGACGTCATCCAGGAATGGGCTTTGAACTGGGATGAACTTTGGCCCGGGGAAGCACCGCATATTCCCGAGCCGATATTGAACAGAAAACAACACCACCCTCATGGCGTCGCCCTGTTGGAAAATGGTGATATTGTCTTCAATTTCACCGAACTCGCCACGCTGCGGGTTAACCCTTGCGGAGAGGTCATCTGGCGCCTCGACAGACGTGGACATCATTCAATTGACATCAGCCCGGACGGGTCGTTTTGGATACCGGGCCTCATAACCCACTACGAACCTGTGGACAGGTTTCCCAACCACTCTCCTCCTTTCGAAGAATTCTGGGCGCTGCATGTGTCCGCCGATGGCGAGGTCATCGACGAGTTTTCGTTGAATCAGGCCCTGATCGACAATGGTTACGTGGGTCTTCTCTATGGCTCGACCCTGAATGAATTTACGCCGATCGTGAAGAAGGACACGCTTCACGTGAATGACATTGAGGTCTTTAGAACTGATATGGAAGAAGGCGTGGCCAAACATGGCGACATTCTTGTTTCGCTGCGCAACATCAACGCGATCGCTCTTATGGACCCGAAGGATCGGCGCATCAAGTTTATCTCTATCGGCAAGGTCATGCGCCAACACGATGCCGATTTCATCGACGGCAACACCATCTCGGTTTTCAACAACAACAACCTGCTGCCCGAATGGCTCGATAATGCGTCCGGTCAGCGTGGCATTCAGAACCAAAGCAGTTCGGTCGATACGATCTCGCTGATTTCCGGAGACATTCTGCAATCTGTTGCGGACTCGGGGGGGGAACCATTCTTTACCGACGTGATGGGCATGCATCAGCGACTGGACAACGGCAATCTGTTGATCGCCGAAGCCCGGGCAGGGCGCGTTCTCGAGCGGTCACCGGACGGGCGGACAGTTTGGGAATATTACAACGTGCTCGATGACACGCTGCTGGGCGCAGTGACATATGCCGAACGGCTTGATCCCGTGTTCGACGCCCAATTTTTCGAAGCCGCACGGGCAGGTTGTTCAAGTTGACCTGATGAATGAGGCCGGAACCGATATCCGCCGCCAGATCATCGGATCTGATGCCCATAAGGCGGACTTTTGGTTCAAAGATTTTGAACCCGACAACATGCAGAACCTCTGACACCGTCAAATCTCAAACGCAACTGCCCAACACTTGGCAATACTCTCCTTCAACACTGCCGGATATGTCGCAAGTTAAAACCGAAACGCTTTAGGCCCCTAGGAAGCTGCGCGTTAGCAGAGCCAGCCCTGTTACCACCAGCCCTACCGAAAGCCAGCCCCCAAGTCCCCACGGGCCCATCCCGCGCCAGACGCGGGCGAAGCCGGAACGTGCCGACGCGCCGCCGGCGATCTTTTGCTGCATGGTCCCGATGCGCTTGGCGTGTATGATAATCCCGATTACCGTCAGGACCGTTAATCCCACACCAAACAGGCCCCAGAGAATGCGCGTTGGCAGCCCGCCCCAGGTGCCGAAATGTATCGGGTCGGCGGCTTCCGCAATGCGCTGGTGGAGCGATAGGTCCTCGCCGCGATGCGCACCGAGCACCTCGAGCGATTCCGGATGGAAATAGACTGAATTCGCCCGAGGACGAACCAGAACCGCCGTATGATCCCCTTGGAAAACGATTGGTTGCACGGGTCGGCGGGGCAAGATCACTTTCCGAACCTCTAGGCCCGGAAATGTCGCTGCGGCGATTGCGCTGGCGGCATCGAGACGCGCACCGTCGAAATCCGGCGGGAGAAGTTGGTCGCGGGCGACAGTACGGTTCGCTGGCGTAGCGGGCGCATCGAGTCCGACGGTTTCAACAAAATACCAAAGGCTGGTCACCATCAGGGGCACGAAAAAGACCAGCGACCAGACTGCGATTAGCCGATGAAGATCGCTGAGCCAGGCACGGGAGCGGCTCGAAAAGCGCGGCCAGCGGAAAAATCCGGTCCAGAACCGGCGGTAGAGAAACAGGCCGGCGATAACTGTGGCGGTCAGAGGAATGGCAAAGAAGGTAACGACAAGCTTGCCCAGGTGCCCGGGGATGAACAGGGCTTCGTGCAATCGCAACAGAGCGGCATGGATGGTAAATGAGGACGTCTCGCCATTCACCTGACCGGTGTAGGGATTGACCCAAAGAAACGCATCGCCGCCTTCTGGCCCGACGCCCGTGACCTGGTCGGCAAACCGCGCACCCTCTGATCGAACGAGCGCGACAATGTCCCAATCGGGCCTGGCCCTGGCGGCCGCGTCGTAGATCGTTCCCAAACTCAGCTTCGCACTACCCTGCGGCGATGCGCGAACTTCTGAGTATCGCAACCAGTCCAGCTCTGGCGCGAACACCAAGAGCGTGCCGGTAAGAAACAGGAAGGCGAAGAACAACGATACACCTAACCCGAAAAAAGAGTGCAATCGATGCCAGCTTGGTAAACGAGAGCGGAAGTCGAACATTGCAATCCCAATTCAGAATTCCGGCGAAGAGCTTGACGCTCCTCATAGCCACGCAACACATATTTCGCCAGGCTGCGCCTACGGACAAGCCCAGGTATCCGTCGTGAAATACGAGGCGGGATAGATCCGGGCTTCGGTCACCTCCAGAACCTCGTCCTCGTCATACCTGTTGACGTATTCCCAAACGATCCTGCGATCCGCATCGGTCTCAAAGACGCGGCCCGCCTGGAACTCGGTTATCAGGTACCCGCCGTCGCCAGTGATCTCATGCTTGCCCCTAACGACCGTGCCGAACTCTTCGCCGTCGCGGTCACCGAATACGACCGACGTCGCTCCTTTTGACGGGTCCACTTTCAGGATATTGCCAACCAGCGGGGCATCCAGATCGATCGAGTTATCTGGACGGTAATCCAGCTGATAGGTATTGTTGTTGAATACCGAGAAGGTGCCATCCGCATCGAACTCGGGATCGTGCTGGCGCCGCCACGGACCGGTCTGATGCCATTTCACCTTCCAGGTATCCGGATCGACGACGAACAGAAGGTTGTAGGTCCGAAGCGACAGCAGCAGATCGCCGGCCTCGAACTCCGGAAAACTGTCGGCATACGCTGCGGGAAGTTCTTCAATCTTGTTTACGTGGACGAGCTCGACGTCGCGGCGGGCTCCGTGGCCAAAACTGTAGCCTGTTGCTGTCAGCAGCGCATCGAGCCCGTTCTCGAAGAGGATCTCAGGAACGGACTTCTGGATTACAATCTCTCCGTCATCCGACACTTTCAAAACCAGGTCTTCCAGGAAGTATTTACCCGGACCCGGACGGGTCATAGGCCGGAAGTGATCATATTCCGGGGGTCTTAGATAGTGGCGTCCGGGAACCCAGAATCCGCCCCCTTCGGCCACTTCGATCGAATGATGCGTCGGATGCGCGAGTGCCCACACGACCTCTCCGCAACGCGAGAGTTTGACCGTGCCGCCATAGTCGTAGTTGAAGACGACCGATCCATCCGGAAGGATGAGCGCTCCGTGTGTGTCGATGTTGTGGTCCGTCGCCGGCGGATTCTCGATGTGGGAGGTGTCAGGGAAATGTTCGGAAAACCGAACCGGCCATCGTGCCATCAGCGTTCCGTCGCGCTGTATGAGCCGTAATTCGTTGTCGTCGCCAAAAAAACCGGAAATGAGGATCAGGCTTCCATCATTCGGACGTTCGTTGACGGTAACCTCACTTCCCGGGTTTCGTGCAGGTTGCAGAAAATGAATCGGTCGGCCACCAGGCACCCAGTTCTCGCGCTCATCAAAAACCAGAAACATGTTGTCTTGGAATTGTTTGGCCGATCTGTAGGCGAAGTTCTTTTTCACACCCGAATACATCCCGGCCCCGAAGGCCAGGCCGACGACCAGCAGCGGTAGCGCTACGAAAAACGCGATCTTGTCCAGATGCTTCAACATGGTTTCCTCATCATGCCGGGGCCCAGACGCGGGTACTGGAATTCCTTGATCAGGCTGGCCGTGTCATTGGCGCCGGAAATCGCGTTCCAGACCTTTTTGGTGTAACTGTGGAAGAAATGCATATCGAGCCGCCCGCCAAAGCGGTTGTTCACCCATTCTTCAAAGGCGTCTTTCCGCGGTTTGGGCTGGATCTTCCATTTGATGAAGCTGCCGATAATAACTACGGGAACAATATCTTTTTTCAAATGACTAACATCCGCACTAAAACCACTGCCGTCAGGCTACAGGAGGTTACCTGAGATTCACAACAAAATCATGTTGGCGCGCAGGAAATGGAACCCGGTTCGTCCTCGCTTTTTTCTCTGAATCCATGAATGCGTGTTGGGCCACCGCCCAGAGCGCGCGATTTAATCTGACGCATGAACAGGTATGCAGACCTGGCTTTGCACCCCGGGAAAGAGCCTGAGCCCTGTGGAAAGCCAACCGCTTTCCCCTTTGATGGCAGTGCAAGTTTCGCCCTAAAATTTTGAATAATAGATATATTTCGACGCAATTAAGGGCGTCCTCATGGCTGTCGGACAGCCGAAGGCAAACCCCGGACACTTTCATGGCAGAGGCAAAATATCCGGTCCGCGTTGCCTTGATCTGAACTCTTGCGGGCGGTGTGGCCCGAATGCTCTTTGGGCATGTGCGGACAAGTCAACAATTTCACCTCACAGGGCATATTGTGTACTCTTTGGCACGAGAGCATCGGGAAATCAGGAGCGTCACGACTCGTGGCTTTGTGAATCTTGACAGGGGGCCAACGCTTCCGCCCTATTGCCCTTGAGTGTTTGGAGAAACAGAGCCACGTCAGGTCTAGGTTATAGACCGGCTAATTAGTGGCTGACTTCGTGGTTAACGAGGGAGCAATTTTATGAAGTGCGTTATTCTGGCCGGCGGCTTAGGGACTCGGCTCAGCGAGGAAACCGTACGCATACCCAAACCCATGGTCGAGATCGGCGGAGTGCAGAATAGGGCGCTAAGCTAAGCCAAGGTTTTCGGAGTGGCACGTGACAGCAGTATTGTTTAACAATCTTGATGATTCCGCTCCGGGCATGTTGGTGGTCGATCTTGATGGAACGCTCCTGCGCAGCGACATGCTCCATGAGAGCTTCTGGTCGGCCTTTGGTCGGGACTGGCGCAGCCCGTTCCTCTCCGTTGCGGCGCTGGCTGGTGGCCGGGCATCTCTCAAGCGCCATCTGGCCGCAGCCTCGGCAGTCGAAACCGCTACCCTTCCGTATGACGCCAAGGTGATAGCCTTTGTCGAAGCCTGGCGCGAGGCTGGAGGAAAAACGGCACTCGTCACAGCCAGTGACAGTGATTTTGCCGAAGCAATCGCTGGGCATCTGGGCATCTTTGACGAAGTCCATGGCTCTGATGGCAAACTGAACCTGAAGGGCGACCACAAAGGGCAATTCCTGACAGAGCGGTTCGGGTCGAGGGGCTTCGCCTATATGGGGGATGCCAAAGCCGATCTGCCAGTCTGGGAGCGGGCCGCCAAGGCCATCACCGTGAACGCCCCTGCCGCATTGCGCCGGGAAGCTGAGCGCGTCTGTGAAAACGTCGAACATCTCGTCACCGACGCAAAATCGGTCAAACCCTACATCAAGGCGATGCGGCCCCACCAGTGGCTGAAAAACGTGCTGGTCTTCTTGCCCATGCTGGCAGCGCATCAGCTGGACAGCCAGACCTTCCTCCTTTCATTGCTCGCCTTCGTCTGCTTCAACCTGGTGGCGTCGAGCGTCTATGTGTTGAACGACCTGCTTGATCTCGCTGCAGATCGAGCCCACCCGTACAAGAAGAACCGCCCGTTTGCTTCTGGCAGCATCCCGATTGCCCACGGCACATGGATGGCGGCGGGGCTGCTTATTCTCGGCGGCCTGCTTGCAATCAGCCTCAGCCTGTCATTCCTGCTGGGGATGGCGACCTATTATCTGTTGACCACCGCGTATTCCCTGCATCTCAAACGCAAAATCGTCATCGACATCTTCGTGCTGGCAGGCCTGTACACGACCCGGATTATTGTGGGCGGGGTCGCCACCGGTATTCCGCTGTCAGTCTGGCTACTTGCATTCTCGGTGTTTTTCTTCCTGTCGCTGGCTGCGGTCAAACGCCAAACCGAGCTCATCGACAGCACCGATCCCGGCAGCCTCAAGGCCAGCAGGCGGGGATACCACGTGGACGACCTGCCGATCATATCGATGATCGCGATCGGCTCGGGGTACGTTTCCGTGCTTGTGATGATGCTTTACGTCAATTCGCCCGCTGTGGTCGAACTTTACGCGCATCCCGAAGCCCTGTGGGGCGTCTGCGCCGTCCTGCTTTACTGGATCACCCGGGCAGTGATGGTCGCGCACCGTGGCCATATGCATGACGATCCCGTGGTTTACGCGGCAAAGGACCGCATCAGCCAGATGTGCCTGCTGATCATTCTGGGTTTTGTTGTCGGAGGGGCGCTGGCATGACGCGGCAGACGCTCATCTTGAGATACGCGGCCTTCGCCATTGTGGCGACTATTGCCAATCTTGCCACCCAGCGTTTGGTTCTGCAGTTCGGGGATACTGGTGGCCATTTCGCTGCCGCCGTGGGCGGGGGAACCATCGTTGGCCTCGTAATCAAGTATGTCCTCGACAAGCGCTGGATCTTCTACGACATTGAGACTGGCGTGAAAAATCATGGCCGGAAATTCTCGCTCTATACGTCCATGGGGCTCATCACAACGGCGATCTTCTGGGGCACCGAAACAGCGTTCTGGCTGATCTGGCAGACGGACCTGATACGCGAGTTGGGCGCAATCCTGGGGCTTTCGGTCGGCTATGTCGTGAAGTACAGGCTCGATCGGCGCTTCGTGTTCACCGATCGGCAAATGGCGGCGTCGGCATGAAGCTGTCAGGGTGGGGGCGATATCCTGTGCTGGAGGCAAAGACCCATCGGCCGCGCAGCGTGGACGCACTGCGGAGCCTGGTCCTCTCCGAGCCGACTCTCATCGCCCGTGGCAATGGTCGCGCCTATGGCGACAGCGCCATCAACACGTCCGCCACCATAGAAACGCGGCACATCAACCGAATGATCGCCTTCGATCCCGCCTCCGGTCAGCTGATCGCGGAGGCCGGAGTACTGCTTGGCGACATCATTGCCGCCTTTCTGCCCCGCGGCTGGTTCCCGATGGTCACGCCCGGGACCAAGTTCGTCACGCTGGGCGGTGCCATCGCGGCGGACATCCATGGCAAGAACCACCACAAGGACGGGAGTTTCCGATCCTGCGTCGACTGGATCGATGTTATGGGGCCGGATGGTGGAATCCGCCGTTGCTCTCCACAGGACGATGCAGCAATGTTCGACCACACTTTGGGAGGCATGGGGCTGACCGGCGTCATCCTGCGCGCCGCCATCCGTCTGCGGTCAGTCGAAACCGCCTGGATTCGCCAGACCACCATCGCTGCACCCAATCTTAAGGCTGCCATGGCCGCTTTCGAGGCAACGCAGGACGCGACCTATTCCGTGGCCTGGATCGATTCCCTCGGCACCCGCGGCAATCTCGGTCGATCCCTGGTAATGCTCGGAGAGCATGCAACCCACGGCGATCTGCCGACGGGTAAGGCGCAGGCCCCTTTCCAGACCAAGACCAAACGGAAGCTCTCGGTCCCGGTCGACTTTCCGGCCTTTGCGCTGAACAGCCTGACCGTGCGTGCCTTCAACGCCCTTTACTATTGGGCCGGCGCGCGAAAGACGGCCGAGCATCTCGTAGATTGGGACAGCTACTTCTACCCGCTCGACGCGATCCTGGGCTGGAATCGCATCTATGGCCGCAAAGGCTTTGTCCAGTTTCAATGCGCTTTGCCGCTGGACCAATCCGAGGCCGGGCTGACGGCACTCTTGGCCGAGATCGCAAAGGCCGGTTCCGGATCCTTCCTTGCGGTGTTGAAACGCTTCGGCAAGCAGGACAGCGCTTTCTCCTTTCCGATGGATGGCTACACGCTCGCGCTGGATTTTCCGGTCACGAGGAAAACCCTGGCGCTGCTGGAGCAACTGGACCAGATCACCATTGAGCACGGCGGCCGCTTTTACCTTGCGAAAGATAGTCGGATGCGCGCCGAGACGCTGCGTGCCTCAGACATCCGCGCCGCTGATTTCCGCGCCCACTGCGACAGCCATGGGTACACAAGCCGGTTCAGATCGGCCCAATCCGAAAGGCTGGCCCTATGACAAAACCTCCCGTGCTCATCCTCGGCGCTCGATCCGACATCGGCAAGGCAGTCGCCCACAAGTTTGCCTCGCTTGGCCATCCCGTCCAATTGGCTGCCCGCAACGCCTCTGCCCTCGAAGCCGACAAGACCGATATGGAGTTGCGCCACGAGGTTTCGGTGACCCTGCACGAATTCGATGCACTGGCGACTGAAACCCACGAAGCCTTTGTCGCGGCGCTTCCACAGCTGCCCCAGGTCGCGGTCTGTGTCGTCGGCCTTATGGGCCAACAAGCGGAAAACGAGCGCGATATCCAGGCGGCTTGCCGTGTGATGCGCAGCAATTACGAAGGCCCGGCGAGCATCCTTGCGGTCCTTGCCAACAGCTTCGAGGCGCGCGGCAGCGGCACCCTCGTTGGCATCAGTTCGGTCGCAGGGGACCGTGGTCGGGCGACGAACTACGTTTATGGCTCAGCAAAGGCAGGCTTCACAGCCTTCTTGTCAGGTCTGAGAAATCGTCTCGCCAAACGCGGGGTTCATGTCTTGACGGTCCTTCCGGGCTTTGTCTCGACGCAAATGACCGAAGGTATGGACCTGCCGGCCAAGCTGACCGCTGAACCAGACGAGGTCGCGGATGCCATCGCACGTGCTGTCGCAGGCCGGAAGGACGTGATCTATTTTCGCCCGATCTGGCGGCTGATTATGCTGATCATCCGGAATATTCCCGAGCGGGTTTTCAAGAAGCTGAGGATATGACGATGCGCGAAGAAGCAAGAGCCGAGGCGTTACGCACGTTCCAAAAATTCGTCCCGTGGCTGCTAATTGTTGGGGGTCTATTAATTGCCGCCTTTCGCTCAGCGCGCTTCGGCGGCTATTTCCCGGACGATGCCTACATAACGATCCGCTTTGCCGAACACCTCAGTCAAGGCCTGGGGATCGTTTGGAATGTTGACGGACCTCCAGTGGAAGGCTCCACTTCTTTCCTGCAGACATTGCTCTACGCGGCGGCCTTCAAACTCGGCCTGTCCTTGGCCGCCAGTTTTTATGTCATGAACACCCTTGTCCTCGCGTCCCTGGTCGCCATCCTTTACCTCACGATCAGAAACCTAACCGGCCGCTTTGACGTGGCGGCTGCGCTTCCGCTCGCGATGTTCTTTTCCGGCGTGGCCTTCTCTGTTCACTTGAACTCGGGGATGGAGACGCTGATTTTTCTGACCCTGATTTCCGCCAGCTTCCTGACCAGCTTGATCTTGCTAAATCGCCGGACCTGGACCGCAGCTTTGGGGCTGGCGGTGGTGAATTTCTTTTGTCTCTTGTGCCGACCGGATGCGGCTCTCTTCATCATGGGCCAAGGGCTTGTTTTGGGCATCGTTGCGCTGCGGGCCTGGCTGACGCAGGCGAACACACTCTTCATTCGGCAACTTGCCGTCTCGTTTGTGGTGCTGGTCGCAATGGGGCTGACCTTCCTGGCATGGAAGTACAGCTATTTCGGATATGTCCTGCCCAACTCCTTCTATGTGAAGTCATCGGATCCTCTGGCGTTTAACGGAATTCAACCGGTCGCGAGATTCCTCAACGATATGCTTTGGCGCATAGGGCTGCTGGTCCCGTTGCTGATATTCGTCGATTGGCGTTTTCGGGGCGACCACGGCAATCAAGGGCCCGCTCGCGTCGCGCTGCTCGTCGTTCCTGTTGCAGTCTTTCTGACATACTACACGACCACGCTTCATCTCGTGGGCTTCTTCAATCGGTTCGAATACCCCATGGCCGTGTTCTTCTGGATCGGGCTGGGTTGGCTGCTCTCCTCGGGTCGTTCCACCGAGCGGCTGCAAGAGTTTGCCGGACGAGCATTAGGATCAGCGGGCGGGCGGGTTCTGGTTGCAGGGGTGGCACTCTGTGCTTTGGCGGTTCAATTTGAATTCGACCGCTCGCGTCATCGGAAGTGGTTCAGCGGGATTCAGACACTGCACTATGAGCCGATTGCCGATGCGCTCACGCGCTCCGAGGCGGGGCCCGACGGGACGCTTGTCTTCGATTCGGCCGGTTACATTCCGTATGCTAGCGGGTTCTCGCTGATCGATCCGGTCGGGCTGACGGACAACGTATTGTCCGGGCGCGAGCCGATTACGCCGACGGAGCGTGAACAGTATATCTGGGGGTCCGATCCGGACGTCTATCTCGGCCCGGTGCCGGCGGCTAGCGCGGGTGCGGAGAGTGGCCGCGACGACCCGCTGGTGCAGTCCGAATACGTGCAGAAGATCCTGCTGCAGCCGGTGATCTTTGCCGGATACGACCGCTTCATGGGCAAGATGACCTACGACGAACGGCTCGAGATGTTACACATCCGGATGCGCGAGCTGCGCGATCGCTGGATTGCGGTCGGAGAAATCCCCTATCCTTACCCCTCCCCGGAGGAGTACACGCATTTCCTTTATGTGCGTCGGGACTCTCCTCACGCTGACAGGCTGGTGGACGAACTCAGGCGGGTTACCACCCGTCCGATTGAAAACATCGACTTTGACAACCTTCTGGATGGGCAGCGTCGGCATAACCAGCAAAGTCTGCGGCTGCTTGCGCAAGAGCGTTGATGCTGTGCGCGACGGGTGCAAGCAATGCCCGGCGCAATTTCGCAAATGTCGAAAACCAACACGCTGCCGAATAAGCCCTTCGCCTATTCGGCAGCCCTCAGATAGATAACCTCGCGTCCGGGGAAGGCCGCGATTACGGCTGCGTTCTGTTCTGGCCCCAGATCGCGCAGGAAAATTGGCTGACCTGACGGCAGGAACGGATCGTTGAGATAAAGCGCAGACCCGATTTCCCCTGTCGTAGAGACAAAGACCAGCGCATGGCCCAGACCTGCGGCCTGAGCCTGCCGTCTGATGTCACCGGTATAGCCGCCGTATCCGCTGTATTTCGACACACCCCGCCATGAGGTGAAACTGACAACCGATACCGCACAAAGCAGCAGGACGACGCAGCGCAGGCGGCCCCAGTATTGTTCGGGCAACCGGTTGTTGATCGCCTCAATACCTGCGGCCGAGAGAACCAGGATTGGCAGCAAGGCCGTATGCCAATAGCGCGGCCCGACATAGAACGTGCCCGTGAACCAGTAGAAGAACAGCACCCCCACAAGCGCCACAAAAACCACCAGCATTGCCTGGTCAAACCCGGTCAGCCGTTCGCGCCAGATAAAGACAATCCAGAGCGGCACCAGCGAACCGAATGTCCAGCCCAGAAGCTCAAGATTGAGCGATGCGATACTGTTGAACAGGTTGAGCAGACCTTCGGCGGGGCTGTGACCGACCCAGATGTCAAGCGAACCCCAGCTTTTGGCGGGCGGTCCCACTTGCGCCCCAAATCCGAACGCATTCTTCGTGTCGGGCCACAACCGGCTCAGATAATCGGATTGCGGGGTCAGCAGCGCATCACCGGTGATCCCGTAGTTGAACAGGAACAGAGCTGATCCGGCCAGGATACCGCCCACCGCGCAGGCCAGAACCTGACCAAAGCCAGCGGGCAGTCGCCGCAGCAACCACAGGCCCGTCAATCCGCCTACAATCAGCGCATCCAGCGGCCGGGTGACAAAACTCCACCCCAGCGCCAGTCCGGCGACAAAGGCCAGTATCACCGCGTTGCGGGTTGAACCCCCTCCGGCCCGGATCAGACACCACCAGGCCAGAAGCACCGTAGTCAGCATCGTGGAATGCGTCATCAGCGAGGCCCCTGTGGCCAACATCCAAGGCGAAGTCGCCATGAGCAGAGCAACCAGGTCCGCGCGCTCTCGGCTGACGGCACGACGGACGATGTCATGAGCCAACCAGACAGATATGCCGGTCAGGATTGGGTTAACCAACCAGGGCACCCCGGCCAGAACACCCAGACTCAGAACGACACCCCAACCCTGTGCCGGAACACCAAGCCACCTATCGCCAACGACGTCGAAAAGGTAATATTCCAATGCAGGCTGCGCCGCTTCGGGCGGGGCCGGAGCCCAGAGCGCCCAGGCCGCAAAGGTGCGGGCCTGAAAGAGATAGGCCAGTTCATCCTGAACATGCGGGACTCGGTCAAACGCCGTCCAAGCCAGTACAGCACTGACCAACGCCGCAAACACCGCCAGAGCACCAACCGGAATGCGAGGTACGCGGTCCGGTCCCGCCACAGCGAAAATGGCTACCAGCGTGGCCATTTGGATAAGAGACAGCGCACCCCCCACGCCAATCTGCAGCCCAAAAGCCACATGATGACCATAGGCCACATAAGGCGTCGCCGAGAGACAGAAGACCCCAACCAGAACCATCAGCAGAAACAGGCGAAAAATTCCTGCGCCGGCAACAAGGCCACGGATCATTTCCCGCCCGGCAGGTCGCATCAGGACGAAACCTGTCAACACCGCCTGCGCTGCCAGTATCGCCAGCATGATCAAGTTTTCGGGCGGATCGGGCGAGATCTCAAGCCGTGGAAACCAAAGCGGCTGTGTCAGCCACAACCGGGCCGAGCTGCCCAAAAGAATGGCCGCGCCCAAAAGGCCAAAAAGAAACTTCCCACGCACCCAGAAAATCCCCAGCAAAAGCGCAGCTGAGGCAGACATGATCGCAAACCACACACGCAACTCGGGCAGGGTGGCATTGGTGGCGGATGTATCTGCCGCCCAGACAGAGCTGGCAGACAAAACCAACACAAGCGCAAGACAGCATCGCTGCGCCCGGCCTGAAAGGGTCATCATGCCAGGTGCTCTTCTCGGGTCAGGGCCGGATCCAGCGCGGGGCCTTCGATATTGATGCGTTCCTGTTCGGTCACGATAGGTCCGCCGCGCACCTGATTGTGGATCGAGGTGATGTATTCCCCCAGCATTCCGATGAACAGCATCTGAATACCCGACAGGAAGAACAGGGATACGATGATGGTCGTTGTCCCGCGGGGCGCTTGATCGGGATTGATGAAAAACAGCACCACGGAAAAGAGCGAAAACAGAATACAGGCAATCGCGATCACCAGCCCGCTGATCGTGCAGAAGCGCATCGGAGCCCGCGTAAAGGAAAAGATCGCATTCAATGCCTGATCGATCAGCGCCATCAGGCTGTGTTTTGACAACCCCTTTGCCCGAGCCTTCCAGACATAGGGTTTGATGATCCGGCGAAAGCCACAGCTTGCGATGATGCCGCGGATGTAAGGATAATGATCCTTGTGCGCCAGCACCGCCTTGAGAACCTTACGGTCAATCAGCTGAAACTCTCCGACCGAAGGCTCCAGCCAGACATCCGACAGCCCGTTCACGATCCGATAGAACAGCCCGCGCGCATTGCGCATCACGAAACCTTCTTCGCGGGCACTGCGCGCGCCCGCCACCACGTCATATCCGTTTTCCCATAATTCGACGAATTCCGGGATCAGTTCGGGCGGGTCCTGTAGATCAACCGGCAACATGACGACAACCCCGTCACCGGTCGCATAGCGCAATCCGTTGAAGGTTGACCGGAAAACCCCAAAATTGCGGGCGTTGACCACGACCTTCACGTCCGGATCCTTTTCTGCAATCCCACGGAGGATTTCCACGGTCCGGTCAGTCGAAGCATTGTCGATGAAGATATGCTCGCGCTTGTAGCCCGGCAGTTCCTTGTCGAAAATCGACTTTACGGTCTCATAGCAGTTCGCCACGTTGTCTTCTTCATTGAAGCACGGCGAGACAATGGAAATTGTTTTCATAACTTTATTTAACATCAAAAAGCACCGCTTACCCCACCAACACTCGGGTATAGTCACACCATCCCGCGAAGTCCGGGATTCGCACAACACCTAACCTGCAGAAATATCGCACAATACCCCATGCCAGCCGTCAAACAGACGGCCAAATCCATTCACATCCGGCAACGAAATCTTACAACTATTGTTTCCCATGCAATTACTCCGTTTAGTATGCTTAGGAATTGTAAACCGGCAGCAATTTAGATGAACCGCAAGGCCCGCAACACACTCTTTAAACTGCACACTTGGCTGGGCCTGCATCTGTCGCTGTTTTTTACGTTCATGTTTCTGACAGGCACGTTGCTTGTCGCCGGTTTCGAGCTGGAATCAGTCGGTCGTCCAGAAATCTGGACCACCATCGCCAAAGATGACCGCACCGCCAGCTTCGGCCTGATTTATGACAGCATCAAAGAAACTCACCCCGAGAGCAAAATTTCTCTGACAATCAGACGCCCGGCCCCATGGTTCGCGGACCGCACATTTGTCCGCATGGGCTGGGGGGAAAAGGTAAGCTTGTGGACAGACCCCGAAAACGGCGCGATCGTCGGTGAAACGCGACCCAAGGGGTTTCGCAACATCCTGCGCGATTTGCATGACACATTCCTGACCCAGCAACGGATCGTCTTTCTGCTGATTTGTGCCACGTCGGTCCTGCTGCTGTTTCAGGTTGTCAGTGGGCTCATCACCTATCGCAGGTTCTGGAAAGGATTGTTCCGCTGGCCCAGCAAATCGGGTGGCTACCGGTCCTGGGCTGGCGGCGCGCATCGGCTGACCGCCGTTTGGGCCGCACCACTGCTGATACTGATCTCGGTGACCAGTTTCTACTTTCTACTGGGCGGTCTGGGGCTTGAGGGCACGAAGCCGAAAGCGCAACTGCCTGTCCCACGCGAGTCGGTTCTGCCGGCCAATTTCGATTCAGCCCTCATCGATCGGGCCGAAGCGCGGGCCCGTGATGCTCTGCAGGGGTTCGAACCATCCATTATCATCTTCCCAGACAAAAAGACGGACAGCCTTCGTTTCGAAGGCCCTGTAGAGGGCGTTTCCAAAATCTTCTCGAACGCCAGTGTGGCAATCGATCCGGTGACACTGGAGGTTCTTGGCGCGTTCACGCCGAATGACATCCAGGGCTTTTCTTATTGGAAGCCCCTGATGAACAAGTTGCATTTCGGCACCTGGGGCGGCGGGTTTTCGATGGCGCTCTGGATTGTGCTCGGGCTTACAGCCACCGGTCTTGCGTTTACCGGTGCTCTGATTTTCGCCACCCGGCTGACGTCTGATACCACGCCTCGCGGTCCACTACGGCGGATTTGGCATGGCATGGGATGGACCCGGTGGGGTTATATCCTGCTGCTGGCAGGCATTCTGGTCACTGCTTTTTACCGATTTGGCCCCACGTCTCATGAGAAAACCAGGGCGATTCCGATCGACGCAGCCCCCTTGGAGGTACGGCTGGTCATAAAGACCCCTGTCGGGCATTGACCGCATAGACAGTAAATAGCGATCGCCTTCTATCCCCCGACTTCCCGTGTGCCAGTTTCGCCATGAGGTCGAACCATCGAAAACAGCAGACGCAATCTGTTGCGTTGAAACAAAACGGCCAGAAGGCCATAAACTGCGATTCCGATCACGGTACCGACGAACAGGGTCAAAACCGGTGGCCTCCCGTCGAATTGCCACACGACCCCCTGCACTGCCGCCGCCATACCCGCCGACAACAGAAGCGGCGCAACATGCGGCCACATCAACTTCGGGCCGGGCACCCCCACGATATGCCCCAAATTGGCGAACCTGAATGGCCAGCCAAGCAGAAAAACCGCCACAAAACATGCCGTTGCCAGCGGCAACCCGTAAGGAGCGGCGACTGCGATCACTATCGTTGCCAGCCCTACCTCAATCCAGGTCAGGATCGCCAGACGACCGGGACGGCCAGCAGCCAGACAGAATGTCTGCTGCACCTTTTCAGCACTCAGATACATGCCAAGCACTGACATCAGGCTCAGGACCGGAGCGGCCGGAGACCATTTCTGACCAAACAGAAGCACCAGTACCGGCTCGGACAATACCGCCAGTCCGGCAAAGGCCGGAAAGGCCAGAAACCCGGTCAGGCGCATGACATCCAGCAACAAATCCTTCGCGTGCCCGCCCCCGCGCTCGACCGCACCGAATGCAGGCTGCGCCACCATCCGAAGCGGTGTTATCAACATGAAGAACGCGACTTCGACGACACGCCAGGCAATGGCGTAATACCCCGCCTGTACCGGCCCCATCAGCGCGCCGATGATCACGACCGGCGATTGCACAGCCGTCAGCTCAGCCGCCCGCAATCCGAGGATGCGGTGGCCAAAATGCAGTATCTCCCGGAGATGCTTGCGTGACACGGACAAGCCCGGCCGCCACGAGACCGCCCCCCAAGCCATGACGATATTCGTGGCGGTCAGGGCCAATCGCTGACCGACCAGAGCCCAGACGCCGTATCCCGCCAACGCCATGCCAATGCCGACGACACCGCCAACGACCGCCCCGGCAATAGCCCGCAGGGCCAGCACGCGAAATTCCATTTTGCGCCGCAGGATTGCAACGGGAACAGCGGTTAATGCAATCATCATGACGGTGGGCGACAGCCCGACCAGCAGATCCTGCACCATATCTTCGCGGTAAAATCTCGCCACCGGACCCGCAGCCAGAAACAGCAGGGTCATCAGAACCGCACCCAGCAGCGCCAAAAGCCAGAACACCGAGTTCAGCCGGGCCGGGGTCAGTTCATCACGGATCAGCAGGATATCCGAGATCGACTCGCGCACCAGGAATTCCGAAAACAGAACAAAGGCGGCAGCCATTGCCAGCAGGCCAAAGGCCTCGGCCCCAAGCAACCGTGCAAGGATGGCAATGATAATGAAATTGAATGCCTGTTCGGCCCAGACGCCGATGGACATCCAGGCAATGCCGCTGGTGAAACGCTGCCCCAGAGGCATCACGCTCCTTCCCGCTCTTTGGTTTTTTGACGTGGCTGTTGGTCAGCCTCCATTCTCAGACCCCCTCGGACAAAAGCCCAACCATTTGGCATATCCTGCCAATGTCCCAATACCCCACCAACATCGGCCCTCACTGCAAATCTAAACTTTTTAACCATTTTGAGATCAAACCCGCATCTTTGCCCGCATAAGAGCAAATTTGGAAACATTCGCGGCGCTCTGCCCAAAGTCCAAAATGGCCGAACATATTGGAAAACCTGCCATTGCGCGGATGCACACTCATCAGAGTCGTTGAAATCATCATCCCCTTTCTGGAAAACAAGCAGAGATTATAAACAGTAGGCGCCGTACAAAACATGACGCCAGAAAGATCGAATTTGGTCAAAATTATTGTCTATGTTCAGCCTGTCCGTGTTTGAATACTATGGGTGGCAGAGGGATTTAAGCCCGTCGCACTCTGGCTATCATACATGTCATGCGGACGAGGCCGGGCAGGATAAATATTAAATACGTAAAGGGTTTCCATTTTCATGAACAAGGTTGCCGAGCAGATCACACCGGACGACACCGCAACCGGTGCACCGGACACATCAGGCATGAGCCTGAGTGTGATCATTCCTGCCTATAACGAAGAAAACGCTGTCCGCCACACGGTCGAGGACGTGCGCACTCATCTGGAACCGCTGGGCATTCCCTACGAGATCATCGTCGTGGACGATGCCAGTCAGGATAACACCCGCACCGAGGCCGAGGCCAGCGGGGCCACCGTCACCTTCAACGACGTCAATTCCGGCTATGGCGCCAGCCTCAAGCGCGGGGTGCGGATGGCGCAGCATGAATATGTCGCCATTCTGGATGCCGACAGCACCTATCCCGCACGTTATCTGCCAGGCATGCTGGCCATGTGCCGCGATCAGGACATGGTAGTGGGCGACCGGGGGGCAGCGATGAAAAACGTGCCGCTGTTGCGCAGGCCAGCCAAGAAATTCCTGTTCGCCTTCGCCTCATTCCTGGCCGAGCGTAAGATCAACGACCTGAATTCGGGCCTGCGGGTGTTCCGCAAATCCGAACTGATCCCGTTCCTGCCGCTGCTGCCGCAGAATTTCTCGTTCACCACCACGATCACGCTATGCATGACCTCGAACAGCAAGCGGATGATCTATACGCCGATCGAATACGGCAAGCGGGTGGGCAAATCGAAAATCCGGCCGATCGACTTTCTGAACTTCATCATCCTGATCCTGCGCATCAGCACCCTGTTCAATCCGCTGCGGGTGTTCATCCCGCTGGGGCTGATGTTTTTCACTTTGGGAACGGTGAAATTCATTATCGACATGTTCTATTGGAACCTCAGCGAAACAGCGGTGTTCTCGTTTCTGGCCGCGATCATGATCTGGTCGCTGGGGCTGATTGCCGACATGATCTCGCGGCTGCATCTCAGACCGTGAGATGAGCGGCGACATGCTTTCCGATCCTAGTCAACGGCGCTGGCTGATCCGGGTGGCCGGGTCGGCGCTGGTTCTGGCGGTCCTGTTCTGGATCCTGCCAGCCGACGCGATTTTGGCAGCACTGAAGGCGATCCCGGTCTGGGTCTTTGCCTGCGTTCTGATCCTGTTCCTGCTGGCCCATGTGGCGGCGGCGCTGAAATGGTGGCTGCTGCTGGGGCGCAGCTTTCCGGCCCCGCTGGCCATCCGGGCGCATTTTGCGGGTCTGGCCGCCAACCTGTGCCTGCCCGGTGCGATTGGCGGCGACACGGTGCGCGCCGGTCTGGCGCAAGCAGCAATGAAGGATGGGGCACAGGTCGTCGCGGGCGCGACCGTGGATCGCCTGATCGACATGGTGGCCCTGTTGACCCTGTCCTGTCTGGGCCTGGTGCTGACATGGGAACACGCCGCGGGTGGGCAGACGATCTGGCCGGTGGCGCTGATCCTGCTGGCGGCGCTGGCAGGGATGGTCGCGCTGCCGCGCCTGCTGCCCCTGCCCTGGCGTTATGTCCCATCCTTGCCCGGCAAAGGGTTTGCCCATCGTCTGGCCGATGCGCTGGTCGGGCTGGGGCGCAAACCCGGCACGCTGGCCGTGGCCTTCATCGCCTCGGTGTTGATCCAGCTATTGCTGGTCCTGCTGGCTTGGTGGCTGGCCATCGCGGCGGGTGTCGATGTGGCGGCTGGCCCGTGGATATTCGCCTGGCCGCTGGCCAAGATCATCGCAGTTCTGCCCGTGTCCCTGAACGGGCTGGGTCTGCGCGAAGCAACGCTGGCCGGTTTTCTGGCCCCCTTCGGCGCCAGCGCCCCTGCGGTCGTGGCCGCCGGGCTGGTCTGGCAAGTTGTTCTGTTTACAGCGGGCGGGTTAGGCGCGCTGGTTCTGACCATGTCCGGGATGCGGTTCAGCGCTCCGGCAAATTCCCAAAAGGAAGAGTGCAAGTGACGGATGTTTCCCGACTCGATGGCGACGATAAGCCTGAAATCATCATACTGGGGGCCGGCCCCGCCGGGCTGGCCGCAGCCCACGCGCTGACCAAACAGGCCCGCGTGACCGTGATCGAGCGCGCGGCTGTTGCGGGCGGGAACTCGGCCTCATTCCCCGTCGAAGGGGTGATCTGCGACTATGGCTCGCACCGGTTTCACCCAGCCGCCGAGCCCGAGGTTCTGGAAGATGTGAAAACCCTGCTGGGCGATGACCTGCTGCTGCGTCCACGCCACGGGCGCATCCGGCTGGGCGGCAAGTGGATTCACTTCCCGCTGAAACTGACAGATGCGCTGCTGCGCCTGCCCAAACCCTTTGCCGCATCACTGATCGGGGATATGGCGCTGAAACCCTTCCGCAAGAAAAGCACAGGCCCCGAGACATTCTCGACCGTGCTTTATGATGGGTTGGGGCCGACAATCTCGGACAATTTCTACTTCCCTTACGTGCGCAAGCTTTGGGGTCTGGACCCGGACAAGCTGGCGGTGAAACTGGCCGAGCGCCGGGTTGGCAGCGGTTCGGTCGGGAAAATCCTGATGAAAATGCTGCGCCTGTTGCCGGGATTGCGCAGTGAGACGGCGGGGCGGTTCTTCTATCCGCGCAAAGGGTTCGGGCAGATCTCGGACGCGATGCGGAACAGTGCCGAAACCAATGGGACCACCTTCCTGTTCAACACCGAGATCACCGCCATCGAACGGGACGGCAACCGCATCACCGGGCTGACGATCCGCGAAGGCGATGGTGAGCGGCACCTGACCGGCGATCTGATCCTGTCGACCATCCCGCTGACCGGGCTGACGCGCCTGATTGGCGACGCTCCGGCCGAGGTGGTCGAAGCCGCCCGCGCGATCCGGTTCCGGGGCATGATCCTTCTCTATCTGGTGCTGGAGACCGACCAGTTCACCGAGTTTGATGCCCATTACTTCCCGGAACTGTCGATCCCGATCAGCCGCATGTCCGAGCCCAAGAACTATAACGCCAGTGGCGAACCCAAAGGCGTCACCGTGCTGTGCGCCGAACTGCCCTGCGACCCGGATGAAAAATGGTGGTCGATGTCAGATGAGGAACTGGGACAAGAATTCACCAAATGGCTGGGCCAGTTGGGTCTGCCGGTCACCGTGCCTGTGCGCCGTTGCGAAACCCGGCGGCTGAGCCATGCCTATCCGGTCTACGATGTGGGGTACGAGGACCGGTTCGACACGGTTGATCAGTGGCTATCGGGTATGGACGGATTGCTGGTCTTCGGGCGTCAGGGCTTGTTTGCCCACGACAATACGCACCATGCCTTCGCGATGGCCTATGGCGCGGCGGATTGCATCGACGGCAAAGGCAATGTCGACCGCGCGAAGTGGAACCGGTATCGCGAGGTCTTTGCCACCCATGTGGTGGAAGACTAAACCATGCCCGCCTGGCAGGCCGATATCCTGATGTACCACTCGATCTCGGACGCGCCGGGACCGACCTCGATCGCGCCGGATATCTTTGCCGCGCAGATGCAGGCGCTGGCTGATGCGAACTTGCCGGTGGTCACGCCCGATGCGCTGCCGAACCCGCCTGCACCCCGTGTGGTCATCATCAGTTTCGATGACGGGTTTGCCGATTTTGCCGACACCGCCTGGCCGATCCTGCGCGATCACGGGTTTTGCCCGATCGTCTACCTGCCCTCAGGTCGGATGGGGGGCACCGATAGCTGGGCCGGAGGTCATGTTCCCCCCCGTCCCCTGATGGGCTGGGACAAGGTCGAGGCACTGGCCGGTGAAGGCGTTCAATTTGGCGCGCACAGCATCACGCATCCCGACCTCACCACGCTGGAGCCCGAGGCGCTTGAGGACGAAGTAACCGGACCCGGTCAGGATATCTCGGCCCGGCTGGACCAACCCATTCGCCATTTCGCACCACCTTATGGGGCCTCAAATCCGACCGTGCGTACGCAGATCGCACAGCATTATGACACATCGGTCGGTACCCGTCTGGGCGTCGCCACAGCAGGGGATGACCCGCACGACCTGCCCCGGCTCGAGATGTTCTATTTCACCGACATTGCCCGCTGGAAGGCGCATCTGGCCGGTCGCGGCAAACCCTATCTGGCCGCACGCAAAATGCTGCGCGGCGTGCGGGCGGCCATACGGGGGAAGCCTTGGTGAACAGGTCTTTTTTCTCCCGCGGCTATAGCCGGAGGCACGCGGCGGGTTGTACACTCCGGCACAGTGGTTCTCAACAAGTGACAGGTACGAACATATGCATATTCTGATTACCGGAGGCGCCGGGTTTATCGGCTCTCATCTGACGGAAAGACTGATAGCGGTTGGTCATGCCGTCACGGTTCTGGACGACCTGTCGACCGGGTTGATGTCGAACCTGACCAGTGTTGCAGACCACCCGGATTTCACCTTCGTCAAAGGCAGTATCCTGGATCGCCAGCAGGTCGCCGATCTGGTTGGCCCGGCGGATGTGGTGTTTCACCTGGCGGCGGCTGTCGGGGTGAAACTGATCATGGACGAGCCCAGCCGGTCGATCCTGACCAATGTCGCAGGCACCGAGAACGTGCTGGACGCAGCGCTGGTGGACAAGACGCATACCTTCATCGCCTCAAGCTCTGAGGTCTATGGCAAAAGCACAACGTTCCCGTTTCAGGAAGAGGGCGACCTGACCATTGGTGCCACCCGCAACCTGCGCTGGTCCTATGCTTGCGCCAAGACGCTGGACGAGTTTCTGGCACTGGCCCATGCACGGGAATCCAACCTGCCAGTCACGGTTCTGCGGTTCTTCAACACCACCGGGCCCCGACAGACCGGGCGCTACGGCATGGTGCTGCCGAATTTCGTGAAATCCGCGCTGGAAGGCGCGCCGCTGATGGTGCATGGCACGGGTGAGCAATCGCGCTGTTTTGGTCATGTGGCGGATGTGGTCGAGGCCATGTGCAGGCTCATGACCCTGCCTGAAGCGCGCGGTGATGTCTTCAATGTCGGCACCGATCAAGAGGTCACGATCCGCGCACTGGCCGAACAGGTGATCCGCACGACGGGGTCCAGTTCAGAAATCCAATGCGTTCCCTATGACACGGTCTATCCCGAAGGGTTCGAGGATATGCAGCGCCGCCTGCCCGATGTTTCAAAGCTGCAGCGTGTCACCGGGTTCCGCCCGATGAGGACGCTGCAGCAGATCATTGATGACATCGTTGCCGAGATGAAACGCCCGGTCCCGGCATGAGGCCAAATTCCGGGCAATGGACAGGTCGCGCCCCGTGACCGATCTGGTGATCGGATCGGGACCGTCAGGCGTATCCGTGGCCAAGGCCCTGTTGGATCGGGGTCGTCAGGTTCTGATGCTGGATGGCGGGCGCGGGTTGGAATCTGCGGCGCAGGACCGTCGCGATCACCTGGCCTCTGGTGATCCTGACAGTTGGTCCGTCGATGACGTGAAGACCTGGCAAGCGCCACAATTCGACACGCCACCCGGGCAAGTGCGCCGGTTCGGATCGGATTTCGCCATGGTCCCCGGGGCCCAGACGCTGACTGCGCCAGATCAGATCGGGCTGCGCGCCTCGCACGCGATGGGTGGGTTGTCCAACCTGTGGGGCTCGGCGGTTTTGCCCAACCGTGCCGCTGACATCACGGACTGGCCAATCGGGATGGATGATCTGTCGCCACACTACCGGGCGGTTGCAGAATTCCTGCCGATCAGCGGCCGGGTGGATGACTTGCAGGCTCTGTTCCCCGATTTTTCAATGCAGGACCGGACCCCGCTGACCCCATCCCCTCAGGCCGAACGATTGCTATCAAGTCTGGAGCGTCGCAAGGCCGAGCTTTCGAAACTTGGCGCCCATACCGGGACCGCGCGGCTGGCCGTTGCGGCGGGCTGCCGGTATTGTGGCCAATGCCTGCATGGCTGCCCCTGGGGTCTGATTTACGCCTCTGGGCAAACGCTGGAAACGTTGCGCTTGCATGCTGGCTTTCGCCATCGCGCAGGCCTGGTGCGCCAGTTCAAAGAGCAGGCCGATCAAGTCCTTGTCACGCTGCAGGATGGCGAGACTCTGCAGGCCGACCGCATCTTTGTCGCCGCCGGAGTTCTGGAAACGGCCCGTTTGCTTTTGACCTCGTCCCCGGACCCTGCGGGCCGTCTGCAATTGCAGGACAGTCAACATTTCTTTCTGCCCAGCCTGCACCGCTGGCGTGCGCCGCGACGTCCGGATCGAAAACCCTATCACACCCTGCCGCAGCTTTTCATCGAACTGGATGATCCCGAAGTCTCACCCCATCTGGTCCATGCGCAGGTCTATACCTGGAACGAGTTTTACGCACATGACCTGATCAGCAGCTATGGCGCGAAACTGCCGGGGTCAGCCCCTTTGTGGCGCATGTTGGCAAAACGCCTGGTCGTGGCTCAGGCCTTTCTGCATTCCGCCCATTCCGCTCGGATCGACCTGACGCTGGCCGCTGACGGTCGGCTTGTTCCGGCAGTGCAAACCAATGACGAAACCAAGCAGGTCATGTCACGCGCCACTGCACGTCTGGCTCAGGTTCTGAAACTTGGGGGCCTCGCGCCCCTCAGCTTTGCTCGCCGCCCGGGCGACGTAGGATCCAGCTTTCATGTGGGCGGATCAGTCCCCATGGCGAAAGCGCCGGGGTCAGGGCAATGTGATAGCCTGGGTCGGCCAAACGGCTTGTCGCGGGTGCATCTGGTCGATGCCTCAAGCCTGCCCAGCATTGCCGCCACGACCATCACATTCTCGGTCATGGCCAACGCCCATCGGATTGGTACGCTGGCCCCCTGACAATTGGCCTGATGGGTTAGCCCAGTTCCCGGACCAGACGAATGACATGCCCATGGCCCCGATTGTAGTGATGTGGGCCAACACGAAACGCAGAACGGTTCTGCCATGCCGGAACACCCGCGCCACCACCGCGAATTGTCCGGAACTCACACTCTTCATCTTCAACATAAGGAGAACCGTCGGTTTTCCCTGAATCATGATCGTCCTTATGACAATCCTCGACCCATTCGAAACCATTACCGTGCATGTCATAAAGCCCAAATCCATTGGGAGGGTGCAGCCCCACAGGCCCCGGTTCCTGCTCAGGCCACAGGAATGAACAACTGAGGCAAACTGCATTGTTTATTCCGATATCATTGCCCCATGGAAACCGTGTTACCGTCCCGGCCCGTGCGGCATATTCCCATTCCGCATCCGTGGGCAGGCGATAGGTGTGCCCTGTCTTGGCGCTCAGATAAGATGCATAGGCTTTGGCATCGCTCCATTCGGTCGGTGTCATGGGCTGATCGTCGCGATAATCTGCCTCCAGATCGGGAAAATACGGCTCGCGCCCGGTTATGGCCGTCCAGTCCGGGTCTTCTTGCGCCTGCCGCCATTGCCCATAGGTGATCTCATGCTGGGAAAACGCCAGCGCGCGCGGAATGCGCACAAGACGTCTCGGGCCTTCGCGATTGGCAAATTTCAACTGCTTTCGAAGCGGCGTGTAACTAAACACATGCGTATACCTGCCCTCTTCAAAAATTGGGGACCCAAGCAGGAAATACCCTTTGGGAATTTCGACCATGTCCGGGCAACCCTCACAATCCCGGAAGACGCGGCCAGGCATGGTCATCTGATGCCCCGGTTGGTGCAGCGGAAGAACCTGAGCCGTTACAAAAAGTGCTGCCTGTTGAAGGCTGGACAGATTGGGTTCAGGCAATTGGTCCTGTTCGGTGGTCGCGCGCATCTTGAACTCAAGATCGCGCAGCGCCGTATTGGCAATCACGACCAGCATGAGAACACCGGCCAGCAGCACAAAAACCATCAATACTCCGGACAACGTGACCCAGAACAGCCGCAGCACCCATCGAAGCAGTCCTCCGACAAAAGAACCCTTTTCTGGTCTCGTCGAAGTTCTACCGAACGCCATCTGAAATTCCCTCTTGCTTGCCCGGAAGCCCGCTGGGCATTTGATTCATGACCCCATGCTCGAACGCCCCGGCCTCCAGCGCCTGGGCCAATGCGCGGTCGCCTTTTTCATGCGCCGCACGCGCCAATGCCGCGCCATAGGATTCGAGAACCGAGGTCTCGTGCCAGATATCCCTGAAGGCTTTGCGCGCAGCGCCACCCTGTACCTCGCGCTGGTCCGGCTGATGCTGCAGATCGCGCATGGCCGCGATCAGTTCGTCTTCGGTCTCGAACAGCGACCCGCCCCCGGCCCGCTCGACAATTTCGGGGAAGGGGCCCAGCCGCCGGGCAATGACGGGCGTGCCCAGCCGGAAGCTTTCGATCAGGATGATGCCGAAAGTCTCGTAACACACGGACGGTACGATCAGACCGATGGCACCCCGGTAATAGGCGTTGAGTTCCTCAAGCGTTTTGCGGCCCAGGAATTTGATCCGATCATTGCCCGCTGCCTGTTGTTTCAACTCATCCGCATAATCCCCATCCCCGAGGATCAGCAAATCAGCATCCGGATAGCGGTCAAAGGCCGGGAACACGTCCTGCAGCCCCTTGATCTTTTCCAGCCGCCCGACAAACAGGAAATAGGGGCGGTCGTGCGCTGCCGGTTCCGGCAATGCATCCTGATCCAGGTCGGGCAGGAAATAGGGCAGCACCTGCATGTCCTGGCGCAAGCCGAATTCGCGGTGCTTGGCGCGGCTGAATTCGCTTTTGGCGATGATCAGATCCATGTGATCCAGCGCCCGGTCCAGCGCGCCGGTATAGCGCCACAGCTGCGGCGGGCGCTTGTAGTTCAGCACACAGCGCAGGCATTGGCGGTCGTCGCACAGCTCGCGCCCATGCCGCCACAGAACATGGGTCGGACAGACCAGCCAGTGTTCGTGTGCTTCATAGACTTTCAGCCCCTCGCCCATCGGCAACAGGCCCGGCCCGCCGATCAGAGAGGTGTTGTTGTGCCAGATGATATCCGGTTTTCGTTCATCCAGAATCTGGCGGATGCGCGCGGCGTGCATCACCGGACGACCAAGCTGCTGGGTCAGCAGGTTCGACATCATGCCATTGCGGCTGCGCAGCCCGATCCGCCGCACCCCATCGGGATCGCCCTCGGGCTGGGGTTTGCCGCCGAGGATCAGATAGCTGTCTTCGTCATGGACCACCGTCACGTCATGGCCGCGCGCCACCAGCGCCCGGGCCATGCGCTGAATGCCCACGGCATCGCCACCAAAGGAATAGGGCGGGTAAAATGTGGTGAACATCAAAATGCGCAAAGACTGCATGCGAATTGTACCGAGTTACCAATAACTATCCGGTATGAAACACGATCCCTGCGACAATCGAAAGGCACAAGTCACGCGGCCACCCGGTTGGCGACCGGTGTTGCGGGCTTGCTGCAGATAATTGCAAGCTGCACCGGTCCGCCATCATGACATGGGCAAATACCATGCGCGTGGTATGATCGCGCGATTGTTAAGGAATTCGGTTCAGACCTACAGAAGATGCAAACGGCCCCCCCTTCAAATCCCCTTCATGTCGTCGAAATGGGTTCCCAGTTTGGCATGGGCGGCATCACCCGGCATATCCTCGGGCTGAGCGACTGGCTGGAGGCCAGAAACCACCGCATCACGCTGGCGGGCACTGCTGATATCTGGGCCGGTCCCAACCGTGGGGACGGATTTCTGGATCTGCCTACGCGCTATGTTGCAGGCGAAGGGGGCAACATGGTTAACCGGTTGCGCCACACGGCCAGCGCAGCCTGGCATTTGCGACGCTGGTTGGCGCGCAACCCCGTCGATCTGATCCATTGCCACGAATCCGCACCCGCTCTGGTCGCCAATCTGGCACGCACCGGTCACCGCGTTCCGGTCGCCGTCACCTATCACGGGTCTGAACCGGAACGTATTGCCGCCTTTGGCCGGATTGCCGCCAAATGTGACCTGGTGATTACACCCAGTCATCGCTCGGCCGAAGATCTGGCCACGATCGGCAATGTGCCAAAGGACAAGTTGAAAGTGATCGGTCTGGGCGTGTCCCCTCCGCCCGAAGACAGCGCCGAAGAGGTGGCCGAACTCAGGGCAAAGCTGCTTGGAGATGGCGAGCGGGTGATCCTGACACTGGCCCGCCTGCAGCCGCAGAAAGGGATCGACATTCTGATCGATTGCGTCACTCGGATGAAGCACACCCACCCCGGTTACCGCTTCGTCGTTGCCGGCGACGGGCCGGACGAGGCAAAGCTGCATGCCTTGGCGCAGGAAAAAGGGGTCGGCAAGCATCTGCAGTTCATCGGTCGGACAGATAAACCGATCCGCCATCTGCGTGCCGCTGACCTGTTCCTGCTGACCTCACGCTGGGAGGCGTTGCCATTTACGATCGCCGAGGCGTTTCAGGCCGGAACGCCCGCCGTTGCCACCGCTTGTTCCGGCGTGGTTGAACTGATCGATGACAGCGTGGGCGCAGTGGTTCCAATCGGTGATATCGATGCGATCTGCACCGCCGTGGCAAATGTCCTGTCAGATGAAGGCCGTCGGAAAACGCTTGCGGACAATGCCCTGAAGCGCAGCCGCGAAGACCGGTTCGACCCGGATTGGGTGCACCGTCAGTTTGAAAAAACCTACTACGATCTGGTCAAACAGCACCGCATCTGACGCGTCAGATGCCGCGCTCCCGTTCTGCGGTGACTTTTTCGGCGATCCGCGCGCCTGCGCGGGCGGACAGGGCCATGATGGTCAGGCCTGGGTTCTGAAACGGATTGGTCGGAAACGACGCCGAGTCCGTGACATGGACATTGGGGCAGTCATAGACCTCGAGATCCCCGTTCAGCACATGCCGGTTGGGATCGTCACCCATGCATGCCCCTCCGGTTTCGTGGATGGATGATCCCGGCTGCAAGGCGCCGTCCGGGGTATAGACCAACGGTCCGGCCATTTTATACGCCAGTTTCGAGATCAGGCTTTCGCGCCCCAGCAGATCATCCGGCAGATTGAACGTCTGCGATACGTCCTTCAGCGTCTCCTTCATATCCTGCACCATCGCGCGTTCATTCTCGGAATGGCGCAGCGTGACCTTTGGCGCGGGAATACCCCAGGCATCGCGTTTGCCGGGGTCAAGCTCGATCCTGTTTTCGGCACGCGGCAGAACTTCTCCGATCGCCATGAAGAACCAACCCGGCTCGATCCGCCCGACAGATCCCAACAAAGAATAGCTGCGCAGGAACCCGCAATCGTCACGCACGCCACGATTGCGGAAGCCGGGGATGTAGATGCCGGACTGGGCCCCGAAATCATAAGGGTCGTGATCGGGCCCCAGCCCTTCGACCTCGGGCAGGGTCCCTGCGCGAAAGACCATCAGGTGGTCCGACAGATAGCGCCCCAGATTGCCCGATGAATTGCCCAACCCCCGCGCATGTTGCGGCCCGTGAGAGTTCAGCAGAAGTCGCACGGATTCAATGGTCGAGGCGCAAACCGCAATCACCCGTGCCGTCACAATGTGTTCCTGCCCGCTGGCCGCGTCGATATAGCGAACGCCGGTCGCCAGACCCGTTTCGGGATCGGTTTCGATCCTTGACACCACCGCCCCGCTGCGCAGCTCGAAATTCCCGCTTGCCTGCGCGGCGGTCAGGGGCAGCGGCGTTCGCGCCGGCACATGGCGAATGATCCGGCAGGTGGTGGCCGGGCGATCGGGCCATTTCTGCGCCAGCTCGTCCATAAGCGCGCGTTCGGCCTTGGTCAGCGGATGCGGGGCGTCGTAGATGCCGTCAGGCAGGTTTTCGATTTGCGCTTTCTCGCCCGCGACCCCCAGAAACCGTTCAACCCGGCCATACCAAGGATCGAGATCGGCATAGGAAATTGGCCAGCTGTCACCGAACCCGTCCTGTTCGGCCGCCTTGAATTCCTGATCCGAAAGGCGCAGCGCGTTGCGGCCCCACAGATGCAGCCGCCCGCCCACCTGACGGGACCGGAACCAGTTGAAATGCGCCCCTTTCGCCGTGGTGTAGGGGTTTTGCCGGTCATTGACGAACAGATGCCCGGTCAGCGGTGTGAAGGACATGCAGCGCGCCTGCACATGCTGTCCCCGCAGGATCGCCATGACACGGGCAAGGATGCTGACCCGAGACCCGCCTGCGCGGTCGCTGTCGGGGAAATCATCTTTGGAATCCAGCGCGCGCCCCGCTTCCAGCATCAATGTCCGGCAGCCGCGTTCACTTGTTTCCTTCGCAACCCACCCCCCGGCAGCGCCGGAGCCTATGACGATGACATCGTATTCTGGTCCGGTTGCCTGCATCGTTCAGGGCCTGCGCGTGATGTAGCCCCAGACCTCGCCACAGGTCCAGGCAATGGTCAGGATGATGATATAAGGCAGCGCGGTCAGGTACCGCAAAAGCCGCCCCTTGCCCGCCTGCGTCAGACCGTGACGCACCCACAGAACCGGAGGGATCAGCGGGCTCGACAGGATATAGGCCATCCGCTTCGCGCCGCTCATGTGCATGGCGCGGATATGGCCGAACAGACGCCCCCAGTGAAACCGTTCCGGCAGCAACCGACCCAGCGTGGCCGGAGGGCGCACATGATCGACAACCAGTTCATTCGACAGCAACAGTTCTTCGCCCTGTTCAATCAGAAACCAGTGCACGACCGGTTCGCGGAACCGCTCTTTCCACAGGTGGCGGGTCGCCTCCAGCGCCTTCCGGCTATAGGTCACGTTCACGTCCGAGACCCACTCGGCCGGGCCGCTGTCAAACGGCAGACCATAGCGGCCAAAGTCTGTCACATAGAAAGCCCAGTTCAACAACGAGACCGGTTCCTTGCAGTCGATGGCGCCGCCGATGACATTCTTGCCGGTTTCCGCATGCAGGCGCATGACGGTACAGGCCCAGTCTGCATGCGGATGCCCGCGATCTTCGAGGATCGCGATCACGTCGCCGGTGGCTGCGGCCAGACCGGCGGCGCGGCGGCGGTCAAACAGCTCGTGCTGGCCCGCCTCAGATGTGATCGGACGGGCAGGTGTGATGGGGCCGAGGTCCAGAAAATTCACATCCGGGAACTCTGCCGCATAATCAGCGGCGTCCGCGACGCTTGCATCATAGGGCACGATGATGTCCAGCGGCGGCGGGTTTTCGAACGCGGCAACCGACACCAGAAAGTCGCGCAGGTAAGAGCCGCCATCGACAATGGTCACAACAATGGAAAGCGTTGGATGATCTGTCACCGCAAGCTCCTGAAACTGAAAAAATCCTGCCTCTTCGAGGCAAATACTGACAAGGCCCGGTCGGGATGCCAAGCGTCGTCTGGAAACCGATCAGAGCTCATGCCGCCATGTCCCCCAGCGCCTCAAGCGTGACCGGCTGGCCGGACGCACTGCTTGCGCGCACCGCATCCGCAACCTCGATCGCGCGCAGGGCCGCATGGCCATCGGAAATACGCAAACCAGTCTGACCCGCGCACAGGCCGACAAATTCCCGCAACTCATCAGCAAAGGACAAAAGCGCCGTGGTCTTCCACGATTTCAGCTTTTCCCGCAGCATGATCCCGGGATAGCGGCGATGCTGACGGGTGGGCTTGCCGCCCGGACGGTCCATGGTGATCAGCAACGTCTCCATCGGCGCATAGGCCCCGCGCACCATGCCTTTGCTGCCATAGACCTCGATCTGGCTTTTGTAGCCCTTCCAGTCTGTCCAGGTGGCCTGATAGATCGCAGGGATACCTTCGGGGCTTTTGAAGATCGCCATCGCGTTGTCCTCAGAACCCGGCTCTTTCCAGACCTTCTCGGTGGCAACGCCGTAAACGCTGGTGATTTCGCCCAGCATGTGGCGAGCCATGTCGGTCATGTGAATGCCCACATCCCACAGCGCGCCACCGCCTGAAATCTCGGCCTTGTATTCCCAGTCATATACGAATTTCGTCAGACCCTCATGCCCGCCATAGATGCGCACATGGTCAACCTCTCCGATCTGGCCGGATCCGATCACATCCTTCACGTAGGAAAAGGCCGGGTAATACCGCATGTTGAACCCGCCACCCAGGGCCCTGCCCGCCGCTTGGGCCGCGGCAACAATCCTGCGACTGGCCTCGACCGTGGTGGCCAGCGGCTTTTCCGACAGCACATGCAGCCCCCGGTCAAACGCCATCAGGCACAAAGGTTCGCGCACATGCGCCGGGGTCGAAATCACGACCGCATCCATATCGACATCAAAGAACCGGTCCGCATCGGTAAAGGCCGGTGCACCGTTGGCCACGGCCTCGGCGCGGTGCATGTCCATATCCATAACTGCGGCAAGTGTCGTATCAGGGTTGTCGATAATGGTCTGCACGCGCATCTGCCCGATCTTGCCGGCTGCGCCGATCACACCGATCCTCATAAAATTCCTCACTCAAAACCATGGGGTGTTACACCCCGGACATCTATAACAGCAGATCATCTGTTAGCGGAGTAGCATGCGCAACCACCCTGCGCTAGGCTTCTGAGGCGCAACGATTTCATGCCTTGATTTGAATTGAAGAAGGATTGGCAACAGTGAACTTCACCGGCTCGGAAAAACTGCAGGGGCAGGCGGTCTTCGTCACCGGCGCAACGGGATTCCTTGGGGCGCGTCTGGTTCCGGCCCTTCTGAAAAACGGGGCGCGGGTCACCGCCCTGCTGCGCAGCCGCCACGGCGCAAAAGACCTTGAGACACAGGGCGTCACGGTTGTCACCGCAGCACTTGGTGATCGGGCAGCGGTGGCAGAGGCCCTGCGGGGTCACGATATATTGGTGCATCTGGCTTATGATGTGCGGGCCACGTCCGGGCAGAACCTGTCGGATTTTGCCGCGCTGTTCAGTGCCGCGCAGGATGCTGGTGTTGGCAGGATCATCCACACCAGTTCCATCGTGGTTCATGATCTGTGGCCCAACGAAGATCTGGATGAAACCAGCCCCATGCAACGCCCTGGCGGCAGCCCATATCGTCAGGCCAAGATCGAGATGGAAAAGCAGTTGATGGCCGGACCGATCCCGGCCGCCATCCTGCAACCCACCTTGATTTACGGGCCCGGCAGCGCCCTGTGGACCGACGGGCTGACGGAAAACCTTGCCGCAGGCGCGCAGATTCTGCCGCAGCCCGAAGGCCTGTGTAATGCCGTATTCGTCGATGATGTGGTACAGGCCATTCTCAGGGCGGCCGTGCTGGAAAATCTGCGCCAGGAACGCTTTGTCATTTCGGGGCCTGAACCGGCGGCCTGGTCTGACTTGTTGTCAGGCTATTCCCGGATCATCGGCAAGGGCGAATTGCGGTTTGAACCTTATCAGACCCTCTCGGACCGATTGGGGCCTGAACCCGATCACGATGCGGGCCCCGAGGCCCTCTCGGTTGCGGCCCGGATCAGCGCGCTTGGTCGCACACTGCTGGGGCGGGACCGGTTCGAGGCACTGGTGCGCGCCATCAAACGGCGTGTGGCCTCGGGCGATGGGGCCGCTTATCCCGACCGGCATCTGCTGGAGCTTTTTGCCGCCAAGGGCGTGTGCAGCATCGCACATGCGCAGGCCCGGCTGGGCTATCAGCCCGACTATCCGCTTGAAAAAGGCCTGGCGGCAACAGCAGACTATTTGCGGGGCCGGTTTGGCTGACGTCACGCCCATCATTTGAAACGCAACCGCATGGCCCGGATTTCAGGGCCGCTATCAAGGCAAAAGCATGCTGCATATCGGCGTAGACGCCAGTTCCTGGGAAAATGAACGTGGCTTTGGGCGGTTCACCCGCAATCTGATTCCCGCGCTGGCGGCCCGGCAATCCGGGTTCCGCTATACGCTGCTGTTCGATCAGGAACCGACGCGGCCCGTGCCCGAAGGCGTCGATATCCGGATCGCCGGGTCCGACAGGTCGATGTCCGAGGCCTCCTCGGGCGCTTCGGCACGCGGCGGGGCCGACCTGATAACCATGGCCAGATCCGCGCAACGGATGGACTGTGATCTGTTCTTCTACCCGGCGGTCTATTCCTATTTTCTGCAACTGACCCGGCGGCCCTCGGTCGTGTGTTTTCATGACACCATTCCCGAACGCTTCCCCGATCTCATTTTCCCCAAAAAGCTGAACTTCCGCCTGTGGCAGGCAAAGTGCTGGCTGGCCAAGAAACAGGCCACTCGGATCATGACGATCTCGCAGGCGTCCGCCGACGATCTGAGCCGCATCCTGCGCATCCCCGCTGCGCGCACCGATATCATCACCGAAGGGGCCGAGCCGATCTTTCGGCACATCCCCGACACGCAGCTTCTGGCGCAGACGCGCCAAGCATATGGCATTCCGGCGGATGCCCCTTTGCTGGTCTATGTGGGCGGGTTCAACCGGCACAAGAACGTGCTGCGTCTGATCGAGGCGATGCCCGAGATCCTGACACGCGTCCCCAATGCTCGGCTGGCCATTGTCGGGCGCACCACCGGCGCGCGGTTCTGGGACAATGTCGAGGACCTAAAGGCCAGCGCCGCCGCGGATGCGGAACGGTCGGAAAGCATCGTCTTTACCGGCGAAATCGATGACCCGGAACTGGCTGCCCTGCTCAATGCCGCTGATGCGCTGGTCTTCCCCTCGCTCTGGGAAGGGTTCGGCCTGCCCGCGCTTGAGGCGATGTCCTGCGGCACGCCCGTTCTGTCCTCGGATCGCGGCAGCCTTCCGGAAGTGGTGGGCGATGGCGGGCTTTATTTCGATCCTCTGTCCAGCCAGGCTCTGGCCGATCAAGCCATCCGCCTGCTGAGTGAGCCTGGCCTGCAAAACGATCTGTCCCAAAAGGCGTTGACGCAGGCCTCGCGGTTTAGCTGGGACAAAGGTGCGGAACTGGCCGAGAAGTCTTTTCGGCGCGCGCTTCGGGCGGACTAGAATTTTCTCAACAATTTCCTCAAGAGACCAAAATTAAATCGCCTTGGGAAACACAATACTGTGGTGTCTCTCCATGCCGACAAATATGTTGGATTCGCCCCCGTTCCACCCTATCCGTGAAGAGGGCCGGAATTTTCGGCAGCCGTGAGGCCAATTGATTTCAGTGTAACTTTGTACGATCAGGGTAGATTATGAATTACGAAACCTCGCATCACCAGTCCCTCAAACAGCTTATTGCGGCGCGTAACGCACGGGTTGCTGTGGTTGGATTGGGCTATGTCGGCCTGCCGCTGGCGCTGACCGCCTATGACGAGGGATTCGATACCACCGGCGTGGACCTCAACCCTGATCGGGTGGGGCGGATCAATCAGGGGGATCAGGTGATATCCTACCTGGAACCTGATCGGATCGCGCAGGCCGTCGATAGCGGCAAATTCCGCGCCACACAGGATGCCAGCGCGCTGGCCGAGGCCGATGTGATCCTGATCTGCGTGCCGACCCCGCTGACGGACGCACAAGACCCGGACATGCGCTTTGTCGCCGCCGCAGCCCAGACCATCGCGCAGCATTTGCGTCCCGGTCAGATGGTCGTGTTGGAAAGCAGCGTCTGGCCCGGTGCCACGACCACACTGGTGCAACCGATCCTCGAAGCAGGCGGTCTGCGCGCAGGCAGCGATTTCTTCCTGGCGTTTTCGCCCGAGCGTGAAGACCCGGGCAATGACAAGTTCGACACGCACAGCATCCCCAAAGTGGTTGGGGCCGACGACCCGCTGTCACGGCAATTGGTCGAGGATTTCTATCGCTCTATCGTCACCAGCGCGGTGCCGGTCAGCTCGGCCGCCACGGCCGAGGCCGTCAAGCTGGTCGAAAACAGCTTTCGCACCGTCAATATCGCTCTGGTCAACGAGCTGAAGACCGCGCTTGAAGCCATGGATGTGGATGTCTGGGAAGTGATCGAGGCCGCGGCAACCAAGCCCTTTGGTTTCATGCCGTTCTATCCCGGCCCAGGCATCGGCGGCGCCTGTATCCCGGTGTCACCTGCCTATCTGGCCTGGCGTGCCGCAGATGCGGGATCGGATACACCGCTCATCAACCTGGCACGCTCCAGCAACGACGCCGTACCATCGATGCTGGCCGCGCGGATGGCCGCGGAACTGGCCGCGCGCAACGGCTCGGCGCTGGCGGAAACCGGGCAGCCGCTGACCGGACAACGCATTCTGCTGATGGGCATCGCCTATAAGCGCGATGTCGAGGATACCCGCCGCAGCCCGGCCCTGGTGCTGCTGGACGAGTTGGAGAAACTGGGGGCCGAGGCCGACTATCATGACCCGTACTTCCCCAGCCTGCCCGAAGGCGGTGAATTCCCGCGGCTTGCGGGCCGGACATCTGTGCCGCTGACGGCGGGCAACCTGGAACCCTATGCGGCCGTGGCCGTCATCACAGACCACAGCGCCCCCGATTACGATCTGGTCGCGCGCGAGGCGGCTCTGGTGTTCGACACGCGCAATGTCTTTGAAAAACGGGAAATAAAGGTGGCGGGCGGGCGACTGGTCAAGATGTGATCAACCCGGACGTGCCGCGACGACCCCGGCCACCACAAGACCGCAATGCCGCAGAGAAACCTCTGTCTCGAACCTTGCAAAGCTATGCAGGCAGGCAAAGCTCCGCGCGTCTTTGAGGTGCCCCATTGCCATGTATCACCGTCATATTATATTTTGCCCAGCAACAGGTGCGCGCATTCCAAAAGCACATGGTACCAAACGAGTAATGGGGCAAAGCCCCGTCAGGTAAAAATAACCAAATTTTAACCCAAGGCGGTTCAAAGTTTTGCCATGATTTCGGAGCGAAATCAGAATGGACATCTGTTCATGGCATACGACATAGTCTACTTTGGGTTGTACTCGGACCAAGGCCAAAACCGGAGGACCGGAAAACATGCTGGGAATTATCGGAATTGCTGTCCTTGTCGGCTTGGGCGCTGGCGGGATCGCTTTATACTCCGGTGCTTCCATCCTGATGGCCTTGGGGACCTATATGCTGGTCGGCTGGATGTTCATTCTGGCAGCACTTATTACCACCTGTTCGGTAAATGCGATAAAGATACGGGTCCGGAGACAACGCCACGCCTATTCCGGCTGACCCGTCAGTCCCGACCGGCCACCCGCTTGGCCACATATCCCATAAACGCCCGCTGCGGGTTTCTGATCTGCGGACGACCTGACGCGGCCCAATAGGCCAGCCAGTCCGCTTCCAGCGCATAGACATCATGACCCGGTGCCATCGCCCGGGCCTCTTCCAGGGCTTCCGAGGGCAGGATCGGCTTGTCCGGCCCCTCGACCACTTGGCCGCGGCGGGTAAAGCGGATCAGATCGCCGGGTTCTTCGGTCATCTCATAATCGGGCAGATGATCGGCCGCAATCATGTCGCGGATCATCTTGCGGAACACCCGCCGGGGTGAAGCCGAGCCCGATTTCTTCAAAAGCACCTCGACCGAGATTCGCCATTCGGCCTGGCGACCGCAATGTTTGCGCGCCAGTTCGTAGATCCTCCGCTCCAGCGGTTTGCGCAGGCGGAAGTAATCGCGGCTGAGGGTCAGCACCGATTTCGCCAGCACCGCGCGGAACAGCCAGTCCGACAGTTTCACGCTGACGCTGACCATTCGCCCTGCCCGGGTGTGGCGCACGATTTCCCAGCTTTCGATCAAACCGAAACCGGTTGTGGTCTCTTTCTCGCCAGTGACGATGTTGGTGGTGATGCGGGTCCCGGCCAGCCGCTCGAACGCCTCGCGCAGGCGCTTGTAGCCATCGCCGCTGGTTTCACGATTGGTCGCCACCATCAGATCATGCGCCGTCAGATGCAGCACCTGACTGACCGTCCGACCCGCATTGATCGCCGCCATCAGCTGACTAACGCAAAAGATCAGGATGTCCTTGTCATGGATCGTTGCCAGACCGCGCACCGAAGGCGTCACCGTGATCTCGACCCCGTTATGTTCGTAATTCAGGATCCGCCGGTCCGGCCGGGTCGAGAGCGAGAACATCGGATGCTCCATCGACCCCATATCTGTCTTGGGCAGCGCATCGAAGATATCGCATACAAAAAAATCGCCCGTAGGGTGCCGGTCAGGCAACAACGCCCCTGACCCGCTCATACTGCCCTGCCCATATGTTCCTGCCCGAATCTTTGTTCGTGGTTTTATTGACGCCCACCGTAGAGTTATCCACAGGGGGCGTAAAGCCGCCGGAACGTGGGTTCAGAGTCAGTACAACGTGGGTTCAGAGTCACTCTATCGTGGGATCAGATTCACTTAGGGTTCAAAAAGATGTGAAAAGTCATTCTTTTTCTAATACTTAGATGGGAAAGCCAAACCCTGTAACTAATAAAATAACAGAATTCTAACAGAACATTTTTTTGCGACGCATTAAAAATCAGCCTTTCCGAGAGCCCTTAGGCCTTATTTTTCTTAGAAAATTAGCTTTTATGCGCGCAATACTTCCATATGCCGCCTTTTGTGGTATATTGAGAAAAACATAGCATACAGGCGATAATTCCATGCGAGCAGGCACGCCGGAGAGCACCCCTCCGTATTTCAATATCGATCCGGATCTGGCACATGAAGAGCTTGGAGCGCCAACTGGAACTCATGACTTTTCTGAGATCGCAGATGCCTGTGCCCGGGGTCGGGCCGATCTTGCAAACCGGGGGCTGGAAGAAGACGGGCAGAAAAAGCTGCGGCTGTTTTCGACCTGGGAAATTACCAAATATCTGATCCCCGTGGCCCCCGCCCATTTCCGCCGGGTCCTGAAGGGCAACCCGGATCTGCCGCAGGGACAGTCCGAAACCGAAGGTGGCGCCAAATGGTTCACGCTGGATGAGGTGCTGCGCCTGCGCCTGCATTTCGCCTCGGAAGGGTCCAAAGCGAAAGAGTACCGCCCCTACCGCCCCAAGGGGCTGCCCGCCAAGATCGTCTCGGTGGCGAATTTCAAGGGCGGCGTGGGCAAGACGTCGACCTGCGCCCATCTGGCCATGTCCGCAGCGCTGGATGGCTACAAGGTGCTGGTCATCGATCTGGACAGTCAGGGGTCGATGACGTCGATCTTCGGCGGGAAGGTGAACGATGAATGGCAGACGGTGTTTCCTCTGCTCGCCCGTCATTACGCCACCCATCTGCGTCGCGACAATCAGGGGCGGCTGGACCGGGGTGAAGCCCCGCATCCGATCGACGATACCTTGTCGGATGCGCTGAAAGTGCGCAGCGGCGACCTGATCCAGTCCACCCACTGGCCCAATATCGATCTGATCGGGGCGCAGTTGAACCTTTACTGGGCCGAGTTCCAGATTCCGGTCTGGCGCATGCAGGGCCGCAGTTGGAAGCTGTGGGACGCGCTGACCGAGACTTTGGACGAAGATGGGGTGCTGGATGACTATGACATCATCTTCATCGATACTCCGCCCGCGCTGGGGTATCTGACAATCAACGGGTTGGCCGCGTCCGATATCCTGCTGGTGCCCATGGGGGCGTCGTTCCTGGAGTTTGATTCCACCGGTCGCTTTTTCGACATGCTTCATTCCACCTTCCAGTCCATCGAAGACGGAGAGAACATGGCCGCCCGTGCGCTGGGGCGGCCCGAGATGGCGTTTCAGTGGGATGCGGTGCGCACGGTCATTACCCGCTATGACGGCAGCCAGCAGGCGGAACTGGCCGGTTTGATGCAGGCCTATCTGGGCCGGACCTTGTCGCCGCATTGGCAGGGCTATACCGCGCTAATTGGACAGGCCGGAGAACAGGTCAATGGCATCTACGAGGCCGATTACCGCGATTTCAACCGCGAGACCTATGTGCGCGGACGGGAAACCTTTGATGCCACCTATGCCTCGTTCAAAAAGCTGCTGATCGGGATATGGCGAGGCGAAGAACGAGCCCAGCAAAACGAAGAGGCAGGCACGCCGGAACTGATGCTCTGATGGGAATGTTTCGCGCGCGAAACACATCTGTCATGTCCCGAAAAAAGTCTGGTCGGCGCCGCAGAAGGAGAAACCGATGGCAAAACGCAAACGACTGACCCCTGCCCGGCCGGACTATCTGGACGACACCCGCCCTGCCCAGGGAGTGAATTCCATGTTTCCGGCGGATACGCCCCGGTCCACACCTCCGGTTGCGCAGGTGGCTGGCGCCACGGCCGCTCAGGCCGCGCTGGAGGAGGTGTCTGAAGAATTGCGTGCTGCCCGCGCTGAGGGGCGGTTGGTGCAGGATCTGCCGCTGGATGCCATCGAGGAAACCCATCTGGTCCGCGATCGGATGGCTGCCGACGACGCCGAGATGGACGCGCTGAAGGAAAGCTTGAAAGCGCGCGGGCAGCAAACCCCGATTGAAGTCGTGGAACTGGAAGGCGGACAATACGGCCTGATCTCGGGCTGGCGGCGGATGACGGCGCTGCGGGCGCTGGCGCAGGAAACCGGCGAGGCACGCTTTGACACTGTACGCGCGTTCCTCAGGCAGCCGCAGAGCGCCTCGGATGCTTATGTGGCTATGGTTGAAGAAAACGAGATTCGCGTCGGGCTGAGTTACTACGAACGCGCCCGGATCGTGGCCCGTGCGGCGGAGCAGGGAGTTTACCCGGATGAGACTGCGGCCCTGCGCGGGCTGTTTGCGTCGGCCAGCCGGGCAAAGCGATCCAAGATCGGGTCTTTCGTAGCAATCTATCACGCACTGGACGATCATCTGCGCTTTGCCTCGGCTATTCCCGAACGGCTGGGGTTGTCGGTTGCAAGGCTTGTGAAAGACGACCCCAAAGCGGCGGCGTCGATTGCCCAAACACTGGCCGATGCCGCGTCTGTCACATCCGAGGCCGAAATCTCGGTTCTGACACGTGCGGCGAATGAAATAGGGTCTAACTCGCTAAAAACGTCCGATTCAGACTATGTTTCGCCGCCAGCGGAAACGATTGGCGATATTCAGGTGAAACAGAAACGAAACGGGAAGCAGCTTATGCTGTCCGGCCGCGGAGTGTCGGAGGCATTCCTTACGGACTTGCGAGATTGGCTGCACGCCCGTGGCACCTGATGTTTCGCGCGCGAAACATTTAGAATTTCACTCTGCTGGCAGCGCCTTGCGGTTGATCAGTCCGATCCATCAGCAGGATTGTTCTCATTGCGCTCAAGAAGGACGAAACGATCATTGCTGAAGATCGGGGCATAGTTGTCCATGAGATAATTCCCAACAAGCCGGCGCCAGCGCGTCCGCATTTGCATCGCTTCAAGCGGGACAGCAGGTACGTGAACCGAAGCCAGCATTGCCCGCAACGCGCCGTATTTGCCACGGCTGACCCAATGATTTCCGGGCAGAGGCGGAGCATCGTCGGGGGTCGATGACATCCAGTCATAGGATTCCCGATCGATAATCACGAGAACATCCGGGTTTTCGTTGAGCGTCTTGCGCAACGACTGGCCACGTTCATCGCCATAGATATAGTTATCGGTCAAAAAGCCGACTTTTGAGACCCCTAACCTTGCTGGCAAAGACCACAGGCGGTCATAGGCAAAAACGGGCTTACCTCTTTGTGGCGGTTCTGACAGGAAGCGCGACAGTTCTACAATGTTTTCGTCCGGATCGCTCTTTTCACGTAGAAGGTTCTGTTGCACAGAGTTGACTATGGTGTCGGGCCGCGCCAACTGACCGGAAATCATGGCTTGATAGTTGGCCAATAATCCGTCGCGGAAAACATATCGGGCGATCGTGAACTGACCAAAAGTGTATGTCAGTGCCAGGATAAGAGTCAGGGCAATCCCTAAACCCCGCAATGAGTTGGCGATAGGGGCGTAGGATGCGCGTAGAGGCAGTATAAGGCAGAACGCAATAGGCAGAACACTGGGGACAAGGTGCCATTGATCGGCACGGCTAAGACCGCTTTTAAGCAGGATTACTGCATAAGCCAAAGCACCGATGATCAACAGATCAGAAGGTCCCGGCGTATCTATCCAGTTGCGGCTTAGCGTTGATCCGGTCAGCCAGATGGCGATCAGGACCAGCGCAAAGACTGCAAGGCCCGACGCGGTCCAGTAAAAGCGGAAAGCTGCCTCACCCGCATCAAACTGACCAGTCAGATAGCGGACGACGGAAAAGTAGTCCCCGATGGCGGGACCCAGAAGAAACCACAGGCACCCCACCCAAACGACGAATGATACCCCCGCCGTCAGCAAAAGTGCGGTGATTGCGCGCCTGTCCCGGCGTTTGGCGAAGATGGATGCGTAGATTGCAAAAATGCCAATGGCGGTGGCAGCGCCGAAGTCCTGAGAGTAGCTGAGCAACAACCCAAGAGCGACACCATGCAGCACACAGAGTCTGGTGTGGAAAGGGCGATGGGCCACACTGATCAGGATCAGCACACCTGCCAGTTTGCGCAGACCGTTCTGGTTCGGTCCGAGCATGGTGTTGAAATACAGGCTGGACAGTAGCAGGAACGCCCCTAATCGGGCCCAGAAAGACGAAATGTAGGTCTGGATGGGGATGAGCAGCGCCAGCATCACCAGCAGTTCCAAAATCATCACGTAGGTATAAAATGGAACCAGGGAAAACGAAGTCAGCTTGGTCCACCAATATGCGGGATAGAGCATAAGAGGCCCGTACAAAAATTCGAAATCCTGATAAGGGACGTCCCCCCCCAGCATTCGATGCAGTGCTGTCAGGTGGATGGATTCTTCGAAAAACGGCCCACTTGGTGCAAGTGCCGGAGGGAAGTAAGCAAATACGATCGCGATAAATACAAGAAACGGCAACAGCAGGGTCGTCGCCCACCCGGATTTTGAAGCAGATTGGGCCGGGGGGCGTGGAGAGGATTCCGCCCCGCGTGACAACACCCAGACACCTGTTACGGTGAAGAATATCCACAGCACGGTCGTGATATGTGCAATTCGGTTATTATATCCTTCGGCCTGCGCAGTGCTGATGACACCCGGCGCGTGCCCGAATGCTTGCGGAAGCCACACTATCAATGGCAGGATCAGAATGAACGAGGCCAGCGTAAAAACGACGCTTCGCCAGTTGGGGTTGGTGTTCTTTTGCATCTCCGCTCTCGTCATAGGTCAGCAGTTCGTATTGGCGGGGGATCCTGAATTGCTTTGATATATCAGGCATGTCTGCCCTCAGGACCACTTCAGGTGTTTAGTTTTTGGGGTGGTATCTCCTTGTTACAGCCCCAAATAATTCTCCAAGCAAATCCAGTTTCCCTCTGAACCCATTGATTTTGGTCGGTACGGCGCCGCTGTCGGGATAGGTGCGGGTCACGCCAACCTCGGTCACTTTGTAGCCAAGCTGCGAGGCCCTGACAGACAGGTAAAACAGCAGGTTGTACTTCAGGAATATGTTTCGGAACGGGCGGACATCTGGGTCGGTCAGAAAGGCGCTGGAGTAGCCTCGAAACCCGTTGGTGGTGTCGGTGAACCAATGTCGCGCGGCAAGGCTGACAAGCGGAGCGTGGATGAAGCGGCCGGCAATCCAGCGTGACAGAGGGGTGTTGATTGCGCAGCCTCCGTGCGCGTAGCGCGACCCCTGAACGTACCCATATCCGGCTTCAAGCTTGTCGAGGATGCGTTGAATGCCATCGACGCCATCCTTTCCGTTCCCGTCCATGGTGATAATCGCCTCATAGCCCTGTTCCAGTGCCCAGGCGTAGGCCATTCGTAATTGCGCGCTCAGCTTGCCGGGACCGGTCTTTGTCAGGCAGGCCCGAACCTGTCTGCGCTCAAGCTGGGCCGCTTGTGTTGAACCGTCATTGGACCCGCCATCCGCGATGACGATATCCACCGGTGGTTCCAGGGCGGCTATTGCATCCAACTGGCCCAGCAATCGCTCGCCTTCGTTGATGACCGGGATGACAAGCGCTACTGCGTAATTACGGGGCTGAAAGCTCTTGCTTTCATACGCGGGAACCTGTCGGTCTGGTTCGATCTCGGTCAATTGGCCCCCTCTCACTCTTGCCCAAAACAGACAGAAAGGGTTTCGGACAGTGCATCAAGCCCACCACGCATTTCGATTGAAACCCAGTTTTGCCAGGCTGCGGCTTCAAGAGCTTCGGATACAGACTGAACAATTTGTGCTTGCGTTGACAGCGGGGCCAACTCCGGGGCGCTGAGATGAACATGCTGCGAAACATCCAAAGCGTTGGAGAGCCAGCTTTCGAATGTTTCGACCTCGCCCGTCAGGATGGCCGCCCCAAGATCCAAATTCATGCGGATTGCCGGGTGATCGACCGATCTGACAACCGCCAGGGTGTCGGCAATGCTGGTCATGAAATTCGTGCCATACTGCACCGGATTGGGTTCCAGTGCGACGACCACACCTTTGGCGGCCGCCGTATCGCCCATCCTGAGAAAGCTGTCGCGCCAGATCGCTTCTGCCTGTGTGACGGCCATATCATCCGGGATCACCCTGTTTTGGGGGGAGCCGAAGACAAGGTTCCGGCAGTTCAGGTGCGCTGCAAGCCCGATTGCGCCTTTCATGGTCTCTTGCAGGGTCTCTTGGGCCATGGATGAGCCAAAAAGATGGGCCTCGGGGACACCAAACAGAAGGGATTGCATCGAAGACGGGTGCAGCCCGAATTCGGCAAGCTCGGCAAGCACCCGGTCGCATTCCTGTGCGGTCGCCTCAAGCGGTGCATCGAGGTCGGGAAACAGCAGCCCCGGCGCGAATTCAAGGCCACTCACCCCATGATCGCGCAGCAGCGCATAAGCTTCGAGCTTATGTTCAGGGGACCAGGCGATATTCGAGACCGAGAGCTTCATTGACCCAACCCGGTCAGCGTTCGGATACCTGACAGGATTGTGTCTCGCCCAAGCAGATAGCCGTCTTCACTCCCCCAGAGGTTCGCGTGTTGGCTGCGCATATCCTGCGAGACTTTCGGTGCTTCGCGATATGGGAATGCGTTGCCCGTCAGGTTTTCGTAGATGTCGCCCGCCCGCAGTGGCCGGGTTGCGAGGTTCAGGACCGATAGGTCGTTTTTGCGCGCTGTTGTGATGTCATCCCATAATCTGGACAGGCCGTAGAACTGAAACATGCTGTCCGCGTGTGTAAAGGCCAAGGCCGTCACCCCGGCATCCTCACAGATATCGCGCAGGCGTACGCTTGTGTCCGTACCTGCAATCTCTTCGCGGTTGCAGCGCCACATTTTAGCGCCCTCATCCCAGCTGAAGCCGCGTTCGATAACCTGTTTGTCGACCGAGTTGGCAGTAGCATGCAGGGCGTCGTATTTTTCGGGCTTCAGAAAGGACGGCACCGGGTTCATGCAGTCGAACAGGAAGTTCTTTTTCAGATTATGCCCGAACAGAGCCGGCAGCCGCAGCACAAGGTGGCTTGGGAAACGATCTGCGATCAGGGTCTCAAACTCGCGGCGATGGCGGCCATAGGCAAGTTCGGCTTCAAAATCATGACTGTCTTCTGCCACCGGCCTGGACGGGTCGCGGTAAACCGCGATTGTTGAAATCAAAACCACATGGTTTGCCCGCACTTGCCGCAGCTTTTCGAACAACCCCAGAATATTGGCCCGATCCGCGTTCGGGTTCTGATTGGCCAGCCACATCGTGGCGGGGACGGCGGAAACCACAAGCGTGTCGCAGTCATGCCCGACCACCTGATCAATGTTTGACGAATTGAACAGGCCCGAAAAGCTATGTTGGCGGGTCAGATTACCGCCAACAAATCCTGTGTACCCGACAAGACAGTCCATTACTCATTCCTTTGAAACTCTTTGACGCACAATTCAGGTTCACAATTCCTCCGGCGGCAATTCTTGCATATTCCGACCGAATACAACGCGGGAATTTATAATAAAGTTTACAGTAAGTGACACGCCTGCACCCGCCAGCAGGATTAAAGCATCCCGTAGCCAGTTGGCTGTCATCACAACGTCAACAAAAGACTCAAGGATCACGATTGTCGCGATGCGTGCACATCCGGCAAAAGTAGCACTCAGCAAAACTCCGGCCAGACGCCGCATCGAAACCGCACTGGTGTCAGAACGAAACAGCCAGAATTCGAAGATCAGATAGTTGCATGCGCCGATAACCAAAAAGCTCAGCGTTGCCGACAGCCACAGCGGAAATCCGACAACCCGATGCAGAAAAAGGGCTGCTGCAATATCGATGACAAGGCCGATCCCACTGACAGCTGTGAACTTAAGAAAACGCATCAGGTCTGGGTCACCAAATGTGATGACAGACCGGCCCAGTCCGGTCGTCTGGCCTGTAGAAATTCGAACAGGTCAAAAATATTGTCAATTTTTCCCCCCAGAATTGAGAACAGGCCCGGCAATTGCTCGTGTTCGTCCATTAAAATTGGTCGGCCATCGTCAAATTCGTTGCGCAGCAGCACCGTCTTTACGTCAAAGAGGGACTTCTGCAATTCGATATTGGCTAGGCAGGGCATATAGCGGGCCGCGTCATTGACCATATGCCGCCAGCGGCTGTGACGTTGAAGCTGTTCAAACTGCTCATATGCGGACGGGCCAGCAGGTGTATCGATCCACGACGCCTGTGGAGTATATCGGACATGGGACAACGAGTAGGCTTCTTCGGCCGGAAAGGGCATGATCGAAAAGAATGGCCCATCCATCACAGTGACGGCAAGATCGTTCAGTTCAGCGGGTTGTTTGACAAGCGCAATCTCGACCATCTCATGTTTGAGGGGATACAGGTTAAGGCCACTGTTTCTGAGCAGCGTATTGAGTTGAGCATAACCAACGTTGAAAACGGTTTTCGCACCAATTGTAGCGCCATTCGACAGATCGACTTCAAGATGCCCGCTTACGGTCTTACGAACCCGTTGTGCTTCGGTTTCGAACCAGACAGGGACTTCGTGTGTGGACATTCTTGTTTGCAGATGTTGGCGCAGCTTGGACCAATCAAACGCGTATTCCTGACAGGTAAACACCGCCTCGACTTCTTTTGTGTCGAACAAGGCGCACTGCGATGGGCTGGCCCGCTCAATGGGCGCTCCCATAAGTTTGTACATCGCCTCGAACCGGTTGGCCTGTACATGCGACTTGCGCTTTGAGATGGCATAAAGCATTTCGAAATCGTCCTGAATGCAATTTCGGAACGCGTTCGTGAAAATGGGGAAATTCTTCAGGGACCGCTGCGCGGTGACAAAATTTCGGGGATAATGCAGCCCTGAATGAACCCGTGCCTGGTTGACCGCCGAAGCGCGGGTCATCAGTTCCGTGCTGCGTTCGACCACCAAAACCCGATCTGTCATGCTGCGAAACAGCAGGCTGAGCGCGCAGCCAAAGAACCCGCCGCCAATTATGACAACGTCGAAATCCGAGCGGTCCGTGGGTGCTGTAGTTTCAGAATTGTTCATCACGGTAGATCGGGCAATCAATCCGGGGCCATGGTTTCGACATTGACCCTCTGAAAATTTTTGAAAAAATCGGTGTTGTTCAATTCCCGGATAACTTCGTCACCCGTATTGTCCTGAAGTCGGCTGAGAATCTGATAAAGGGCTGTTGAAATGGCACCGAATAAAAGGCCCGCCAGTGCAGTTGAGCCGCTGATTGCGATGCTGGTCGTAAACCAGCCGGGTTGCAGCGCGGCACCGAAGACAAACAGGCAGATCGCGTAGAAGAAAAACAAAACAGAGCAGAATGATACGAAAAAGCTTAGCATTGCGAGAAAGCGCAGAATGCTGGGGGGGGAGTTGGACAGAATTTCTATGGCCATCCCAAGTTTGAGGTAGATCGAGCGCCTGTTACGAAAGCTCGGGCCCGGTTCGACGTCCAGCGTAGTGACATCATCAGAGTGCCCACCATTGCGCGGCATAAAGCGCAAGGCGATTTCCCGGTCGGCCCTCGAGGCGATCCATCCAATATGAGAGCGGTGAAATGCTGCCGACCGCAGAATCTGGGGGTCGACTTCATAGCTTGAAATCAGGCTCAACAGTCGGGCTGCAATGCGTGCTGGAAGACTGGCTCTATTTGTGTTTCGCAACCTGACAGAGGCACCGGTACGAGTCATGGTGTCGTAGATTTTGTGCAGGTCGATAAGATTACGCTCATCCGGGGAAACAATGATTGCAAAATCGCCAATTGTTTCCGTCGCGGCGATTACAGCCGCACGATATTCGCCTGTTCCCTCGCGTAGGATAAGGCTGCGCAGATTGCGCAGGTTGAACAGGCGATCAAAAACCGTCCGGTTGCGCTCGTAATCTGTTGTTGCGACAAGCAGCAGGATTTCAAAAAATTCAGTCGTGTTCTCCAGAAACTCCAGCGCCTCGAGCGTTGTCTTCTCGATATCTGCGATATCGCCCTTCGCCAGAATGGCAATGCTGATCAGATATTCACCGCGCAATTGTGGAGAGGCCGGTTTCATTTGAGACGAGACGGCTGATGAAACCTGCAATTATCACTCCTGAACCATCAAAGGGTCTTCCCGGAAAGTGTCCTTATGCGGGGAATATCTGTCAACAAATATCGGTATTCAGTCAGTTGCCGACGGGAACAGGCCTCTGACCGCCGAGGGTCATATCTTCATTCGGTGTCGGACCGATACTTTGCCCCGTGATTTCCAAATCGTTGTGTGTGCCGGGCACCAGAACCAGCTCGTATGCAGCCAAGTCGTAATCCGCGGTGCCTTAGTAACTGATGGCGGCCACCACCATCACTGTTAAGTTCTCACCCCAATAGATTCGTGACCGGATTTTCTGCGATATCGACGTCATCATAGTATTTCTGCGCCTGGGCCATGGAGCGGTGCAGCGAGAGG
>NZ_JBQFXE010000014.1:0-102682 GCF_056540685.1 Ruegeria sp. AM2
CCTGCAGCGCGCCGCAGGCGCGCTGCCGGGCCCAAAGCCGCAAGGGGGTTCGGCGGAGCCGGGCACCCGCGGGTGCGGGAGCCTTTCCCCCTCAGGTGTTCAGGTCAGGTCTTTGTAGCTGATCTCGCGCGCGTCCGTTCCGGGGCCGGTTTTCTCGCGACGCATGATCAGACGGTTCAGGGCGTGGATGTAGGCTTTGGCCGAGGCCACCACGGTATCGGTATTGGCCGATTGACCGGTCGCAATCATCCCGTCCTCTTCCAGACGCACCGAAACCGTCGCCTGCGCGTCGGTGCCTTCGGTGACAGCGTGAACCTGGTACAGTTGAAGATGTGCTTGGTTGGGATATATCGCCCGGATCGCCTTGAAGGTCGCATCTACCGGCCCGTCTCCATGTTCTGTGGCGATGATATCCTTGCCGTCCATCTCAAGCTCAACCGTCGATTCTGCCTGACCACCGGTGCCGCAGGTCACTTTCATGGACACCAATTGCAGGTAGTCATCAGCTTCATCCAGCGTCATCAAGGCAATGAGGTCGTCGTCGAAAACCTCTTTCTTGCGGTCGGCCAGATCTTTGAACCGCACGAAAATGTCGCGAAGCTGGTTGTCGCCCAATTCAAAGCCCAGCGTCTCGAGCTTGTCGCGCAGGGCGGCGCGGCCCGAGTGTTTGCCCAAAGGCAGCGAGGTTCCCGACAGGCCGATATCCTCGGGACGCATGATCTCAAAATTCTCGCGGTTCTTCAGCATCCCGTCCTGATGGATGCCGCTTTCATGGGCAAAGGCGTTCTTGCCGACGATGGCCTTGTTGAACTGCACATTGAAGCCCGACACCGTCGCCACCCGGCGCGAGATATGCATGATCTTGGTCGTATCGATGCCAGTGTGCCACGGCATGATGTCGTTGCGGGTACGCAGGGCCATGACGACCTCTTCCAATGCAGTATTGCCGGCACGCTCGCCCAGACCGTTGATGGTGCATTCGATCTGACGCGCGCCGCCCGCGACGGCGGCCAGCGAGTTTGCCGTCGCCATGCCAAGGTCGTTGTGGCAGTGCGTTGCAAAGATCACCTCATCCGCGCCCGGTACGGTCTCGATCAGGCGTTTGATCAAGTCGGCGCTTTCCACTGGCGCGGTGTAGCCCACCGTGTCGGGGATATTGATCGTGGTCGCCCCGGCCTTGATCGCAATCTCGATTACGCGGCACAGATAGTCCCACTCGGTCCGGGTTGCGTCCATCGGCGACCATTGCACGTTTTCGCACAAGTTGCGCGCGTGGCTGACTGTCTCGTGGATTTTGTCGGCCATCTCGTCCATCGTCAGGTTAGGAATGGCGCGGTGCAGCGGGGATGTGCCGATGAAAGTGTGAATGCGGTTTTGACCCGCGTGTTTCACGGCCTCCCAACAGCGGTCGATATCGGCGAAATTGGCGCGGGCCAGCCCGCAGATGCGGCTGTTCTTGGACCGCTGGGCAATCTCGGACACCGCCTTGAAATCACCTTCCGAAGCAATGGGGAAGCCAGCCTCGATGATATCGACGCCCATCTCGTCCAGCAGCTCGGCAATCTCCAGCTTTTCGTTATGCGTCATGGTTGCGCCGGGGCTTTGCTCGCCGTCGCGCAAAGTGGTGTCAAAGATCAAGACGCGGTCTTGGTCGGTCACGTTGGTCATGGGGTACTCTTTCTTCTTCTGTCCTAATGCCTATTGGCGCGCGGGCGTCCTCCTCTGAGCGGGCGCGCCGGGTGGCACGCTCAGAGGCGGATTAGGATCAGTAGGCCACGCAAAGACGCACCGCGAAGGGCGGCGTCGACAAATGGGATATCTGCGCGGTTGATCATGACGTCAGGTTATACAATGCGGATTGGGAATGAAAAGTAAGAAAATGTGCGAGGCCAGCATAATTGCGGGCAAAGCGTTGAACGTGCTGGGTATGTCGCTAGGTACTGCTTCATGTCTAAGGCTCTGATCATTGGTTCAAGCGGCGGTATCGGCAAGGCGCTGATCCGCAATCTGCGCGCCCAGCAGGTCCCGGTGACTGGGTTGTCGCGATCCCAGGATGGGCTGGACTTGACGGACGCGGATGTGACCGAGCGTTTGCTGTCGCAGGTAAATGGGCCGTTTGATCTGGTCCTGGTGGCAACGGGCGCATTGGAGATCAATGGTTCCGCGCCCGAGAAATCCATGCGGTCGGTCTCAGCGCAGGCTATGATGGATCAGTTCGCGTTGAATGCAGTCGGCCCGGCGCTGATTCTGCGGCATGCCAGCCGATTGCTGCCGCGAGACAGGCGGGCGGTGGTGGCCGTGCTGTCGGCGCGGGTTGGGTCCATTGGGGACAACCGTTTGGGCGGTTGGGTCAGCTATCGCGCGGCCAAGGCTGCGGTGAACCAGATTGTTCATACTGCCGCGATCGAGTTGAACCGGACACACCCGAACGCAATCTGTGTTTCGCTTCACCCGGGGACGGTCAAAACCACCTTTACTGAGAAATATCTAGGCCGTCATCCAGCCGTTTCACCGGACGAAGCCGCAGAAAATCTGCTATCCGTGATCTCCGGACTGACGCCCCAGGATACAGGCGGTTTCTTTGACTGGGCCGGTAAGCCGGTTCCCTGGTGACCGCGCGTCTAGCCGTCTGACGTGTCGGTCTCAGGAGTTTCGGGGTCGGCGGCCTCGGTCGAACTGTCTTCGGAGAGCGCCCCGTTGTCCCAGACGCCGGTTTCAACCTCGCCATTCGCATAGGTCATCGTGCCGGTGCCCTGACGTTTGGCATCGACAAAATTACCCTCATAGACATCCCCGTTGGAATATGTGGCCGTTCCGGTGCCGGTTATTTTGCCGTCGGTCCATTGACCCGAGTATTTGAACCCGTTGGCCATGGTAATCTCGCCCTGACCATGGCGCTGTCCCTGCTCGAAACCGCCTGAGTAAACGGTGCCATCGGCATAGGTTGCAGTTCCGTTGCCCTGTCGGACGCCGTCAATCCATTCGCCTTCGTATTTATACCCGTCCGCATAAGTCAGAACGCCCGTTCCATGGTTTCGGGCATTCTTGAAAGCGCCTGTGTAGACAGTGCCGTTGGAATAGGTTGCGGTGCCTTTCCCTTCGATCACGCCAGCGATCCAATCGCCATCGTAAGCGGACCCATCGGGATAGGATATTCGGCCCTTGCCTTCTGCCAAGTCTCCCTTGAAATCGCCGGTGTAGACCGAGCCGTCGGGGTAGCTTGCCTCGCCCAGACCCTCAATCTGGCCCTTGGTCCATTCGCCGGTATAGGTAAAGCCATCGGTGCCGGTGAAAGTGCCCTGACCGTGGCGCTGATCGTCTACGAAATCTCCTTCGTAAACGTCGCCATTGGCATAGGTCGCCTTACCCTTGCCTTGCCTGCGCCCATCGACCAGATCGCCTTCGTAGACATCTCCGTTCGCCTGCGTCAATCGACCCGAGCCGGTGATCTGGTCCTCGGTCCATTGGCCAGCATAGATCATACCGTCGGGCATGGTGAGTTCACCTTGCCCGTGACGCTGACCTGCCTGAATCTCGCCCGCGTATGTACCACCTCCGGCATAGGTGATGGTGCCAGAGCCTTGTTTTACGCCATCCACCCAGTCGCCGTCATAGGCATATCCGCCAGGATCAGAGATCACGCCTTTGCCATGGTGCCGGGCGTTTTTGAATCCACCTTCATAGCGCATGCCGTTGGCATATTGCGCAACGCCAGCGCCATTGATTGCACCTTCGGACCATTCGCCTTCATAGCTTCCGCCATCTGTGAACAGGATTTTACCCTGGCCCTCCGGCTGACCCTTGACGAACGTTCCTTCGTAGACCGAGCCGTTGGCGTAACGGGCCGTGCCTTGCCCCTGTATCTCACCTGCGACCCATTCGCCGGAGTATTCGAACCCATCTGGCAGGCGATAGGTGCCGGTTCCGTGGCGCAATCCGTTTTCAAAGGTCCCTTCGTACACGCCGCCGACGTCGTCATCGGCGACCACGACCTGACCGTCCTGCTGCGCGTGGGCCTGTGCGGCAAGTGCAAGGGCTGCTGCGGCAATGGATAAGCGGATTACATTCATGTGAGTCTCGGCCTGCCTGATCGATGATGTCGTATCTTTGCGCAAAACTAAGATACCGCCGGGGGCAGGGCAACGGCTTTTGCCGCATTTGCCTTTTACTCACGCTGTGATCTGCTAAATCCCTGAAAGACTGACGAAGGCATGAGGGTAAAATGGCCGATCGTTTCCGCATCACGCTGGCACAACTGAACCCCACCGTCGGGGATATCGACGGAAATGCCGCAAAAGCGGCCGAGGCCTGGCGGCAGGGGCGGGACGCGAATGCCGATATGGTGGCGTTGCCCGAAATGTTCATCACCGGCTACAACACCCAAGACCTGGTAATGAAGCCTGTGTTTCACCAGGCCGCGATGCGCGCGGTTGAGGCTTTGGCGCAGGACTGCGCGGACGGACCGGCGCTGGCAATTGGCGGACCCTGGTTCGAGGACGGCAAGCTTTACAACGCCTATCTGATACTCAACGGCGGGCGCATTGTTAGCAAGGTATTGAAATACCACCTGCCGAATGAAACCGTCTTTGATGAAGTGCGCTTGTATGACTCGGGCCCTATGGGAGGACCCTATGCCGTTGGAAACACACGAATCGGCAGCCCGATCTGTGAGGATGGCTGGCACGAGGATGTGTCGGAAACGCTGGAAGAATCGGGTGCCGAGTTTCTGCTGATCCCCAACGGGTCACCCTATTTTCGCGACAAATACGAAGTTCGGCTAAACCACATGGTTGCCCGCGTCGTCGAGACAGGATTGCCGGTCATCTACCTGAACATGGTGGGCGGTCAGGACGATCAGGTCTTTGATGGTGCCACATTTGGTCTGAACCCGGGCGGGGAATTGGCTTTTCGGATGCCCGTTTTTGACGAAGCGATTACGCATGTTGACCTCTCGCGCGGAGATTCCGGGTGGCGCATCGATGCGGGTGAGATCGTCCGGCAGCCGGACACGTGGGAGCAGGACTATCGCGCGATGATTCAGTCCTTGCGGGACTACATAGCGAAAACAGGGTTTCAGAAGGCAGTGCTGGGGCTGTCTGGCGGCGTGGATTCAGCGCTTGTGGCAGCCATCGCTGTCGATGCGATTGGCGCGCAGAATGTGCGCTGTGTGATGCTGCCATCCGAATATACCAGCCAAAGCTCCTTGGACGATGCCGAAGCCGTCGCCAAGGCGCTGGGTGTGCATTACGACTTTGTGCCGATTTCACAGGGCAAGGCCGCCGTAACCGAGACGCTCGCCCCGTTATTCGCCGGGCGAGATGAGGACCTGACTGAGGAAAACGTCCAGTCCCGCCTGCGCGGATTGCTGCTCATGGCGATCTCGAACAAGTTTGGTGAGATGCTGCTGACCACCGGTAATAAATCCGAGGTCGCAGTCGGCTATGCCACGATCTACGGCGACATGAATGGCGGTTATAACCCGATCAAAGACTTGTATAAGACCCGCGTGTTTGAGACCTGTCGCTGGCGCAACGCCAACCACCGCGATTGGATGATGGGTCCGGCAACCGAGGTGATCCGCCCATCGGTCATCGACAAGCCACCCAGTGCAGAACTGCGCGAAGATCAGAAAGACAGCGACAGCCTGCCGGATTACCCGGAACTTGATGCCATCCTGGAAATTCTCGTCGATCAGGATGGGTCGATCGCAGATTGCGTGGCTGCCGGGTTTGATGAGGACGTGGCAAGGCGGGTCGAGCATCTGATCTACATCAGCGAATACAAACGTTTTCAGTCGGCCCCCGGCACAAGGCTGACTCCAAGGGCATTTTGGCTTGATCGACGCTATCCAATCGTTAACCGGTGGCGTGACCGCTCCTGAAGGCGCGGCGCGACCATCGGAATCGAGGCGTGTCGAGGCCCAACTGTTGCCAAAACAGATATTAAACGATCCGTTAGATTGGCATTGTCTACAGTTGAGAAATTCCAGGCGATAGCCGTTTGGGTTGAGCTTGCCTAAGCGTCCATTTTTTGCCACATTTGGGTCGTGGGTTTGCCTTATGTTGGGCAAATGTGACGCAATCCGCGCGGTGCGCTAGTTCAGCGAATTCCGCGCCGGGTTCACAACTGGGTAAGTGCATCCGTGTTTTGGGATGTCGTTAATGGTTTGGGTGGTCAAATGGCGAACAATTATGACAAGCCGCTTCATGCTCCGTTGCAATACAAAGCAATGGAATCCAAGGGTCGCGTTCTGGACGAATCAAAGACGGATGCGGCGATTGCCGATCTGATGAACAGTGAAAATCCGGGCGGTGCAGAGCCTGCAAGCAATGCCCCTGCGGCACACGCTTTCCCGGATCTGATGCCTCCGGAGCCGTCCGTTCCGGTGGGTGATGCCCAGCCCGGTCTGGGCGCGGTTCTGCGTCAGAAATGGACTGAGTTTTCCGGCGCGGCCTGATTTTCCACCGCGCTTACACCTCTGAAATACCCACCGGTTTGGCTTAACAGCCACAGGTGCGATCAATTGCTTTGATCGACCCAATTGTGCATTGCATCACCGGGTCTTCTCGCGCTCCATGTGACCTCGAGAATACTAGCACGAGCGGTTGATGCCTGGCCCCACTCTGACCCCTGTCGAGTCTGATCTGTCCCTTCCCAAAAAAGTAGATGTCGTGGTGATCGGCGGCGGCATTATTGGCGTTTCAACGGCATTGGAACTGGCGGAACGGGGCGTTTCGGTTCTGTTGTGCGAGAAAGGCCGGATCGGGGCCGAACAAAGCTCGCGCAATTGGGGTTGGGTGCGTCTTGGATTGCGAGACCCCCGCGAAATTCCGTTGATGCAAACCTCCATCGGCATCTGGCAGGGGCTGGACGCCCGGATTGGGCGAAAGACCGGGTATGTTCAGTCAGGTATCCTGTTTGACGCGCCGACTGCCCGCGCGGCCAGCGACCTTGAGCGCTGGACCACGCATATCGCGGATTTAGGCACCGGCGCAGACATGATCCAAGGGGCAGAGTTGCAGCACCTGCAGCCGGGACGTTCCGATACTTCAAATGCAGCACTTATCATGCCGCAGGACGGGCGCGCCGAACCTCAATGGGTGGCCCCGGCGATGGCTGAGGCCGCACGGGACAATGGCGCCGTCGTCATGACCAATTGCGCGGTTCGCAGTCTGGACATTCAGGCCGGTCAGATTTCTGGCGTGGTTACTGAACGTGGTCGTGTTCAGTGCGGGCGTGTTGTACTTGCGGGTGGTGCATGGTCCCGGCTGTTCTCGGGGAATGCCGGAATCGGGCTGCCGCAGCTCAAAGTCCTGAACACGGTCATGCGCACTTCGCCTGTCGAGGGTGGGCCCGGTACAGCCTTCTGGTCCGACGGGTTTGCGATGCGCAAGCGTGCGGATGGCGGGTACACGATCGCGTCGGGTCATGAGAACACGGTGGACCTTGTACCAGACAGCTTCCGCCTCGCGTTGCAATTCCTGCCCGCGTTTCGCCAAGAATGGAAGTCGCTGCGGTTTCGCCTCTCACGTCGTTGGATGGTTGAAGCGCGGGAAGATCGTGCATGGTTGCCGACGGATGTCACCCCGTTTGAACAGTGTCGCGTTCTGGACCCCGAGCCGTCGCAAAAGGTTCTGCGGACCACATGGTCCAGGGCCCGCAAGAGTTTCCCGATGCTGGATCAAGCAGAGATCGTTCAAAGCTGGGCAGGATTGATTGACGTAACGCCGGACGCGATCCCGGTGATTTCGGATGTTGATGCAATACCGGGCCTTTACATCGCAACCGGATTCTCGGGACACGGGTTCGGCATCGGTCCAGGGGCAGGACGGCTGGTGGCCGATCTTGTGACCGGATCGACACTCTGCGTCGATCCGACCGCGTTTCGCCTGTCCCGTTTCACGGATGGCTCAAAAGTGCGGCCGGATCCAGGGTATTAAATGCTAGCCCGCCATTTGGTAGCTGACCGGCACGAACCGGAAGCCTTCGCCACGCGGCTCAACGTAACCTGCGGCCGGGAAGGGCATGTGATAGCCGATCATCGGAACCTTGTCGGCGGCCAGCATGCCCAGGACGTTGCGCCGCGACGCGGTTGCTGCGGCTTTGTCCATGTCGAACCGCACTTCCCATTCCGGGTGCGCAAAGGACCAGACGTAGTGGTTCGCTAGATCGGCCGTCAGAACCAGCCGCTGACCGTTGCTTTCCAGATGATAGACCGTGTGGCCGGGCGTGTGCCCGTATGCAGCGACAGCTGTGATACCCGAGGCAACTTCACCACCGTCCCCCAGGAACGTCATCTTCTCGGCCAAAGGCGTGACTTTGGCGGCCACCAGATCTCCGACGCGGTTGCCCGCCTCCTGCGCGGCCCAGAAATCATATTCGGGCGATGCGGTGACATACCGCGCGTTGGCAAAGGTCGGGGCGTCGTTTGTCGTCATACCGCCGATATGATCAGGGTGCATATGCGTCAGGACCACGATATCGATCTGATCAGGGGTTACACCCGCGTCGGCCAATGCCGCCTGAATGCCGCCCTGCCCAAGGCCGGTGTCGAAAAGAACAAGTTCTGAACCGGTATTCACCAGTGTAGGTGTGAAGTAGAATTGAGCCTTGTCCGCGGGGATGAAGTTTTCGGCCGAAACCTTTGCGAATTCCTCGTCGGACGCGCCGCCGCCGAAGATCTCTTTGGCACCATCCCGCGGCAGGCTGCCGTCCAGCAGGGTTGTGACCGTAAAGTCACCCAAATGATAGGACTTGGCGACGGTCGAGTTGGCCTTGGTCTCGGCCCCCGCAGCCAAAAGCGGAGTTGCCGCTGATGCAAATGGCAAAGTCGCTGCGGCACCCAGCGCCGCTCTACGTGTCAATTTGATGCTCATATCTAAGTCTCCCTGTCAGAACGCCGATGATAGAACTAGGTCGATGTGTGTCTGTTGCTAGCTTATAGATGCAAGACATAGGGTGCAGGGTTGAACATTACGTGTGAATTTTTGTTTAGGTGCGGATTTTGGTGTTGGGTTGGGGCTGGGTCAAACGGCCGTTGCGGTCCCCCGTGGCTGGACAAATCCACGCTCATATGACAAGAGCCGCGCCAACAGGAGACACCGATGACCACCACCCGTTTTGCCCCGTCACCCACCGGCTACATTCATGTGGGCAACCTGCGCACCGCTTTGATGAATTACCTGATCGCCCGCAAGGCCGGGGGTACGTTCATCCTTCGGATCGACGATACCGACCCCGAGCGGTCGAAGGAAGAATATGTCGATGCGATCAAGCAGGATATGGAGTGGCTTGGCCTGCACTGGGACAGGGTTGAGCGTCAGTCGGATCGTTTGGATCGCTATGCCGAGGCTGCGGACAAGCTGCGCGACATGGGCCGGTTCTACGAGGCGTTTGAAACGCCGACCGAATTGGACCTCAAGCGCAAGAAGCAACTGAATATGGGCAAGCCGCCGGTTTATGACCGCGCCGCGCTGACCCTGTCGGACGCCGAGAAAGAGGCCATTCGCGCCGAGCGCGGCAACGGTGTCTGGCGGTTCAAGCTTGATCATGAGCGGATCGAATGGAATGACGGCATTTTGGGAAATATCTCGATCGATGCGGCGTCCGTGTCCGATCCGGTCCTGATCCGGGGGGATGGTCAGGTGCTATATACGATTGCGTCGGTGGTGGATGATACCGAGATGGGCGTGACTGACGTGGTGCGCGGTTCGGACCATGTAACCAACACCGCGACGCAGATTCAGATTATCAAGGCGCTGGGCGGAACCTGCCCGCGCTTTGCCCACCATTCTCTGCTGACTGGCCCGCAGGGCGAGGCGCTGTCGAAGCGCCTGGGCACTTTGGCGCTGCGCGATCTTCGCGAACAGGGCGTCCAGCCGATGGCGCTGCTGAGCCTGATGGCGCGTCTGGGGTCTTCTGATCCGGTTGAATTGCGGTCGGACATGGCCGAGTTGATCGACGGGTTCGATATCGGCAGGTTCGGGGCTGCACCGACCAAGTTCGACGTGCAGGATCTGTTCCCTTTGACTGCGAAACACCTGCAATCCCTGCCGCTGGCGGATGTGGCGGATGCGGTTGCGGATGCCGGTGTGCCCGCAGATTTGGCCGAGCCGTTCTGGGCAATGGCGCGCGAGAACATCACCACACTGGCCGATCTTAAAGGCTGGTGGGAGCTTTGCCGCGATGGGGCCGAGCCCCTGATCGCTGATGAAGACAGTGCATTCATTGCCGAGGCCGTTGCCCTGTTGCCGGAAGGACCGTTTGACGAAGACACCTGGGGCAAATGGACAGGGGCGGTGAAAGAAGCGACTGGCCGCAAGGGCAAGGGCTTGTTCATGCCGCTGCGCAAGGCGTTGACGGGGATGGAACGTGGGCCGGAAATGGCCGCGCTTTTGCCGTTGCTTCAGGTGATCCGCGCGCGCGGGTAAGGGAACGCGCCGTGCGGCGCTTGCCTCTGGCAGAAGTATTTTTGAACAGAAGAAGCGGAGGGCTTTCGTGCTGATCCTCAGGTGCTGATCAGCGTTACCTCGTAACGGCTGAGGCGGTCGTCGACAAAACGGGTCTCTGCGAGTTTGAGTTGCTGATGGCGCGGGTAGCGTGGTTCAGCGCGATCATTGAGGATCGGCGCATCCCATCCATCGGTGGTGGCGAAAAACCTGTCGGCCCCGTCTTCGCCGTAGGCGCGCAGATAGCCTTGAACAACAACATCGATATAGCTGAGAAGCAGCGGGTGTCGATCCGTCGGTTCAGCGTGTTGGCGCTGCGGAACGGCGTAGACCGCGATTTCCACGTCATGCGTCAGCGGGTGGTCGATGGAATCCGTAGCCGGCACGCGATCATAGGCCCATTCCCGTTCATCCAGCGCGACCCAGTCGTTTTTGGGGACATGGGCGATCATGCCCTCAATCTCGGCGTCGGGGTCGGGAACGGCAGTCAAGAATGCAACGGGGCGCAGGTCGGTATGCCGCCACGCCCTACGCCAACCTTTCAGCTTGGCGGGGTGGGGGTTGGGAAAATCATGGGTCGCGAGATTCACCAAGCTGCCATAGCCAAAAAAGTAAGGGTCTGCCATGTGCCGTCGGGTCCTTTGGGTACGATTGATGTATGTCAAACCGCTTTTTTGCCCGACATGCAATAAGGCCTCATCTTGAAATTTGGGAGGTCAATATGCGGATCACCAAACGAACGAACATTGCCGTGCGCCTGCTGATGTATTGCGCCGCACATCCCGACCGGCTTGTCACCAAATCCGAGATTGCCGAAGTGTGCAACATCTCGGAAAACCATCTGGCGCAGGTGATCAACCAGCTCAGCCAGTTGGAGTATCTCAGTACTCAACGGGGCCGGAATGGCGGTATGGAACTGGCACGTCCAGCGGATCAGATCCGCATCGGATCTGTGTTCCGCCATGTCGAAGGCTGCTTGCCGATTGCCGAATGTTTTGCGGATGCCGACAATACTTGCCCGCTAACAGCCGCGTGCCGATTGCGGTTGGCATTGCAGGATGCGGCAGAGGTATTTTACGCCTCACTCGATGAGATTACGCTGGATTCCCTGGTTTGCGATAACACGCAGCTGTTGCAGATTCTGCAGCCGGTGGCCTGCGTGCGATAACTTCAGTCGCTTGCGCGCAAGATACGCGCCGGTCTAACGGCGAGTGGTCGCAAGGCAAAGACCAGACCCGCACCGAGCGTCACGAAGATACCGGCCAACACGATCGTGATGGCCGATGGCCAGATGACGGCAAAGTCGGTTTCAAAGATATAAGTCGCCACGGCCCAACCGCCGAGGATGCCGGTGAGCAGCGCGACACAGCCCGCAGCGGCCCCAAGCAGGATAGCCCGCAGCGCAAAGCTGAACAGGATGCGGGTACGGTTTGCGCCCAGCGTTTTCAGAATAGCGGCCTCATAGCGCCGCGCGGGTTCGCCCGCTGCCGCAGCACCGATCAGAACTAAAAAACCGGTCAACAGAGAGACACCCGCCCCATATGATGTTGCAGCGGCCAATCCGGCCAACAGGCCCGAGACCCGGTCAATGGCGTCGCGCACCCGGATTGCCGTGATGTTCGGGAACTGTCCCGCCAGATCGCCGAGGATCGCGCCTTCGGCCTGTTCTTCGGCATAGACAGTCGCAATGAAACTGTGGGGTGCTCCGGCCAATGCTGATGGGTTCATGGACATGATGAAGCCCATACCTGCGGTCGAAAAATCAACCTCGCGGGTTGAGGTCAACGTCGCGGTGATGTCTCGGCCTAAGATGTTCACAGTCAGTTCGTCGCCAATCTTGAGGCCCATTTCCTCGGCCTCTTCTGCTGCAAAGCTGACCTGAGGGGCGCCGGCGTAGTCCTCGGACCACCATGTGCCGTCGATGATGCGCGTGGTTTCCGTTGGCAGCGCGGAATAGGTGATGCCGCGGTCGCCATCCAGAACCCAGTGATTGCCCGCAACGTCTCGGGCCGGTTGGCCGTTGATCTGGGTGATGATGCCTCGCAGCATCGGCGCGCTTTCGATCCGGCTGACGGCTGGGTCAGTCTCGAGCCGTTCCGTGAACCCGGGCATTTGGTCTTTCTGTATGTCTACAAAGAAATAGCTCGGGGCCACATCTGGCAGGTTGCCCGAGATTGCGTTGCGCAAGGTGCCGTCGATCTGCCCGACAGCAGCGAGGACGGATAGACCCAGCCCGAGTGACAGAACAACCGATGCCGCACCTTCACGCGCGTCTGAGATTGCAGACAGCGCCCATCGCAGCGCAGGGCGGCCTCGGGCCCAAGGCGCGCAGGCGCGGGACAGGCGGCGAATGCCGTAGGCAGCCAATGCAAGCAGGATCAAAGCGCCAACCAGCCCGCCGCTGGTCCACAAAGTCAGCCTGACCGAGCCGCTGAACCAAGCTGCCGCGCCGATAAGGATTGCGAGCCCAAGGGCTGTCGCAACCAAATACACGAAGCGTGGCAAAGCGCGCGCGCTGGACAAAGCATCGCGAAAAAGGGTTGCGGCGCGAACCTCTTCGGTTCGGGCCAGAGGCCATAGCGTGAACAGAAAGGCTGTGAGCAGGCCGTAAAGCGCGGCCTCGGCCAATGGCTGGGGATAGAGCGAAAACACGGCAGGAACGGGCAGGCGGCTTTCGATTGCGGGGGCCAGCAGCACAGGCAGTAACCCTCCCAGGATCAGTCCAATGACGACACCCACAACCGAGAGAACACCGATCTGTATGACGTAAGTTTGAAAGATCGTCGCGCGGTCGGCACCCAAAGTGCGTAGGGTCGCAATGGTCTCGGTCTTTTGCGACAGGTAGGCGCGGACAGCGGCAGAAACGCCGATCCCACCGACGGCCAGACCGGCCAACCCGACCAGCACCAGAAAGGCGCTGAGGCGGGCGACAAACTCGGCAATCCCCGGCGCACCGTTGCGGGCGTCGGTCCAGCGCATGCCGGTGCTGTCAAAGGCCTGACCGGCCTCGACGGCCAGTTCGGCAAGATCGGTGTTTGCAGGCAGGTCCAGCCGGTACTTGGTCGAAAACAAGGTGCCGGGTTCCAGCAGGCCGGAGGCCGACAGATCCTGCGTGCGGACAAGTGTGCGCGGTCCAAGACCGAACCCATCCGCAGCCCCATCCGGTTCATGTTCCAGCGCGGCCATCAGCACAAAACTCTGCGCGCCGAGGGCAAAGCGATCTCCGACCGACAGGCTCAGACGGTCAATCAGCGCCTGATCCATCACCGCGCCGGGCAGCCCATCCGTACCTTCAAACGCGTCCGGTAGGGATATGTCGGGGGCCAGTTCCGCCGCACCCAGCAGCGGATAGGCCGCATCGACCGATTTAACTTGCGTCAAAGCACGTTGCGCATCCGGGCCGTCGCCGACGACGGCCATTGACCGAAAGTCGACGACTTCCGAGACGCCTTGCGCGGTCCGCTCCATCCAGGCGCGTTCCTGATCATCGGCAAAGCGATAGGTGAATTCCAACTGGGCATCGCCGCCCAACAACGCCGCGCCTTCGTTTGTCAGCCCAGTTTGGATGGCAAAGCGCACTGACCCGACGGCTGCGATCGCGGCAACCCCCAAAGCGAGGCAGGCGAGAAACACCCAAAACCCGCGCAATCCGCCGCGCAGCTCGCGCCGGGCCAGCCGTCCGGCCATGCGCAGGCTCATTCAGCGGCCTCGCGCTGCGTATCTTCGGCAATGCGTCCATCGCGCAAGCGAACGACGCGGTCACATTTTTGCGCCAACGAGTGGCTGTGTGTCACCAGAACCAAAGTCGCGCCGTGCTTGTCGCGCAATCCAAACAACAGGTCGACGATGGCCGCCCCGTTGGTTTCATCCAGATTTCCGGTGGGCTCGTCGGCCAACAGTATTTTGGGTCGCGGAGCGGAGGCCCGGGCCAATGCCACGCGCTGTTGCTCGCCCCCTGACAACTGCGCTGGGTAGTGACCCTGCCGATGCGAAAGGCCAACGCTGTCTAGTTCATCTTCCGCGCGCTGAAAGGCGTCTTTGTGGCCTGCCAGTTCCAGCGGTGTGGCCACGTTTTCCAGCGCTGTCATGGTCGGGATCAGATGGAAGTTCTGAAACACGACCCCCATCGCATCACGCCGAAAACGCGCCAACGCGTCCTCATCCATCCGGGTCAGGTCCTGACCCAGAGCGGTGACACTCCCGCCCGTGGCTTGCTCTAACCCGCCCATCAGCATCAGTAGGGATGATTTGCCGGACCCGGACGGCCCGACCAGGCCCAAAGTCTCGCCCTCGGTCACGGTCAGGGAAATATCGTGCAGAATATCCACGCGCCCGGCATTGCCATCCAGCGACAATGCGGCATTCTCTAGAGTCAGAACTGAGGTTGTCATTTTTCGGTCCGCAAGGAGTAGGCTTAATTGGGATATGGCGCTGTAAGAAAGTTGCGCAAGGTTTTGATGTCCGGCGCGCTGATCTGTTGCGGTTTTGCCGCGACGGCCGAACCGGTGGTGATCGCGGCGTTGGGGGATTCGCTGACGCAGGGCTATGGCCTGCCTGAACAGGACGGGTTTGTGCCGCAACTGCAACGCTGGCTTGAGGCTGAGGGCGCGGAAGTCCGTATGATCAATGCGGGCGTTTCCGGTGACACCACGGCGGGCGGTGCTGCGCGCGTGGATTGGACTCTGACGCCGGATGTTGACGCCATGATCGTGGCGCTTGGCGGCAACGATCTGCTGCGCGGGATCGATCCTTCGGTGTCGCGTGCCCATCTGGAAACGATCCTGAAAGCGGCGGATGCGAACAGCGTTGACGTGCTGCTCGTTGGCATGCAGGCACCGGGCAACTATGGGGCTGACTACAAAGAGCGGTTCGATGCCATGTACCCTGAATTGGCGCAACAGTTCGATGCGCTCTATGCCGAAAGCTTTTTCACCGGTCTGACCGCCGAAGGCGATCCCAACGCCGCACAGCAATACATGCAACCCGATGGCATCCATCCGAATGCGCAGGGCGTGTCTTTGATCGTTCAGGCGCTGGGGCCGATGGCAATGACGCTTGCTGAACAGGCCGGCGAATAGGAGGGCGCGATGCCTGGGCGGTTTTTCCTCACACGACCGATTTCCGAAATCGCTGAATTTCTGGGTACTGGTGCCATTGCGCCTCAGCCACCACGCAGGAATATTCAGCCGGGGCAAGAGGTGGTCGCATTGACCGAAACAGGGCTGACCGCGATGCGTTGGGGCATGATCCCGGTAGGTCGCGTGAACGCGCGTGGCCGTCCGGTGATGGAAACGATCATCAACGCCCGCTCTGAGACTGTCTTTGACAAAAGTGCTTTTGACGGAGTTGGTCGTGCGATTATCCCGGTGGACGGCTGGTACGAATGGACCGGAGAAAAGCGAAGAAAGACCGCGTGGCGTATTTCGTCAACGGACGGTGCGCCGTTGTTGTTTGCGGCCATCACCGACACATGGGCTGCCCCGGGCGGGCAGCGCGTGGATCAAGTGGCCGCCGTGACTTGCGAACCCAATGCCGACGTCAAACCGATCCACCACCGCATGGGCGTTCTGTTGGAACCTGACGCTGTGGGGACATGGCTGACGGGGACCGAGACCGACGCGCAAAGCCTCACCCAGCCTTGGCCCGACGGGCGGCTGACCATTGAAGAGGCAGATGACGTGGACTGGACGGAAGCCTAGACCACCGTGACTACGGTACCGATCGGTACACGGTTGTACAGGTCGATCACGTGCTCGTTCAGCATCCGGATGCACCCGTTGGACGCTGCGCGCCCGATCGTCTGGGGTTGCGTGGTGCCGTGAATGCGGAAATAGGTATCGACGCCGTTTTGGAACAGATAGAGCGCCCGCGCGCCCAACGGATTGTCTCCGCCCCCAGGCTGGACGTAGTCATTATCCTTGAACCGCGCGTAGGTTTTCGGCTCACGCTCGATCATTTCTTCCGTAGGCCGCCAGGTCGGCCACTCTTTCTTGACGTCGATTGTCGCGGTGCCGGTGAATTCCAACCCGGCCCGTCCTACGCCGCAGCCATAGCGGACCGCCTTGCGGGGCTCGGTGACGTAGTACAGGTAGAATGAGCGCGGAACGACCAGCAATTGTCCCGGCACGAACTGCTTTTTTATCCGGACGAATTGCGGCGTTGGATCGTATTCCACCGCCTTCTTGGCGTTGGCGATACCGGGCAGCAGGCTGGCGGCAGTACCGGCCATGAATATGCGCCGTGTAAGCATGAATTGGTTCCCCTAAATGACCAAAGAAATTTCGAAGCTATTTTGAAACCATAGCTGGCTTGGTCAATCACCGGGGGAACATAACCTAAACGTGATGTATTTCTTGTGCCACACACCTGAGGTTGAATGATGTTGGCACTTGGGGATCGGGCGGGGAGAGACCCCGCCCTTTCAATGACTTACACCAGTTCGATGTTGTCGGCGCTTTCGCGACCGTCACGACCGGCGCGCAGCTCGTACGTGACTTTCTGGTTGTCGGCCAGGCCGGTGAGGCCCGAGCGTTCAACAGCAGAGATGTGTACAAACACGTCCTTGCCGCCTTCTTCCGGTGCGATAAAGCCAAAGCCTTTGGTGGTATTAAACCATTTTACGGTGCCTGTAGGCATATCCGTTGTCTCCTGAATTGTGCTGCCCACGGAGTTGCGACAGCCCGGCGTCGTCGTCTGTATCGATAGACTGAGCGCCGGAATCGGGGACAGTAGGTCGAAATAGAAAAACGTATGCCCCTTGGGTATGGCACTGCCCGGGCAACGTGACAAGAGGAATGGTGGCGCGATCAACCCGATTTGAGCGCGATTACGCCGCCAAAGTCTTCATTTCAGTGCCAATTTGCCAAACCCGCGTGCGGATTCGGCCCATGGCGATGCGGCTGATCAGCCGAACACACGCTCCAGCGCGCCGTCAACGGCGTCGGTGATCTGGTCGATATCGTCTGGTGTGGCGATCAATGCAGGCGAGAAGCACAGCGTGTTGTTCCGGCCCGGTACAGACCGGTTGGTCACGCCAATGATCACGCCTTGCGCCATGCAGTCAGCGACCACAGCCTGCGCCATCTTTTCGTCCACAGGATCTCGGCTGGAACGGTCCGAGACCAGTTCTGCCCCGAGGAACAGGCCCTTGCCACGTACGTCACCGATAACCTTGTGCTTCTCCATCAGCGCCTGAAGGTTGCCCATCATGCGCGCGCCCATGTCGGTGCAGTTCTGCAGCAGGTTTTCATCCTCGATGATCCGCATGTTTTCGATCGCCGCCGCCGGACCCGCGGTGCAGCCGCCAAAGGTCGAGATGTCGCGGAAATAGTTCATCGGGTCGTCTGCATTGTCTTTGAACATGTCAAAGATTTCCTCGGTCGTGACCATGCAGGCAATCGCCGCATAGCCCGAGGCGACACCCTTGGCCATGGTCACGAAATCGGGCTTCACGCCGTATTGCTGGTAGCCGAACCATGTGCCGGTCCGACCGACACCGCAGACGACCTCGTCAATATGCAGCAGGATGTCGTACTTGTCGCAGATCTCCTGCACGCGCTGCCAATATCCCTCGGGCGCCTCAATCACGCCGCCACCTGCGGTCACCGGCTCAAGGCACAGCGCACCAACAGTATCGGGACCTTCGCGCAGGATGACCTCTTCGATCTGATCAGCCGCCCATTCACCGAAATTCTCTTCGGGCGCGCCGTCCAGTTCGTGCTTGCGGTATTCCATGCAATGCGGCACACGCACGAAATCGGGGGCAAAGGGGCCGTATTGCGCGTTGCGTTCGTCCTGGCCACCTGCCGACATCGCAGCAAGGGTAGAGCCGTGATAGTCGCGGTCGCGATACAGGATCTTGGTCTTTTTGCCGCCGTATTTCTTGTGGGCGATCTGGCGGACCATCTTAAAGGCTTTCTCGTTCGCCTCAGAGCCCGAGTTCATATAGTAAACCCGGCTCATCCCCGGCATCTTGCTGATCAGCTTTTCAGCAAAGATCGAACCGGGAATCGATCCGGCGGACTGGGCGAAATAGCACAGCTTCATCAACTGGTCGTAGACGGCCTTGCAGATCGATTCGCGGCCATAGCCCACGTTCACCGTCCAGACCCCGCCCGAAACGGCGTCCAGATGCTCCTTGCCGTTCTGGTCCCAGACACGCATGCCTTTGCCCTCGACAATGATGCGCGGGTCGTTGGTTTCAAAGGGTTTATGTTGGATCAGGTGGTGCCAGATATGGGCGCGGTCGGCCTCGACCACACGGGAAAGATCGTTTTCGTTGAACGTGCCGTCCATGACATGTCCTTTCAGTTTTTTGTGCGCGGCAAACCGCCTGCGCAGGCTATCTTGATACCGCAGATCACCGTGAAATGCGCGCGTGAAGTAGGGCCAGATATTGCGCCGACATAGGGCCAGAATTGCAAGCTTCTGATCCGGCCAGATTTACAGCGTAGGCGTGTGCAAATCGGGATGCGCGGCGGCAAAGGCTGGCTGGCTGTTGCACAGCTCTTCGACCGCAAGACAACGCGGCAAATCAGACAGGTCCACACCCCAACGATGCGCATTGTAAAGCTGCGGGATCAGGCAAATGTCAGCCAGACCCGGCGATGAGCCTGTGCAATAGGGTGACTGTGGAAATTGAGACATTAGCGCCTCAAACGCGAGCAGTCCGGGGCGAATAAAATGGCGCATCCAATCACCCGGCATATCCCCGGCACCTTGCGCCAGTTGCGCGGCGTGTCTTGCGACCGACAGATTGCAGACCGGGTGCACGTCCACAGCGACGCTGTAGGCCAGAGCTTGCGCCGCAGCGCGCTTGGCCGGGTCGTCGGGCAGCAGGCCCATGTGCCGCGTCCGGTCCAGATAGTCCAAAATGGCGAGCGACTGCGTCAGACGGATTCCGTCTATGTCCAAAACCGGGACTAAACCTTGCGGATTACGCGCCAGATGGTCGGGTTGGCGATGGTCCCCTTTGACCAAATCCACCGACACGGCGCGGTAGGCTATTCCGGCCAGGTTCAACGCGATGCGGACACGGTAGCTGGCCGAGGACCGCCAATAATCATAGAGTACGACGTCAGACATAACCGCGCCCTAGACCGCGTCATCGGCCAGAGCAGCTGCCTTCAACGCTTGCTTTAGCACATTTCCGTCGCCGATATGATTGGCAAGGATCAGAATCAGACGCGCATTCAAGGCGTCTCCGGGCGCCTTATCCAGCCCTTCATGCGCTGCCAGCAGATCGGCATAGAAATCATCCGCGTTGTCCATATTCGGTGTCAGGATCAGATCGGTCATGGGTTACTCCTTGCCTGTGGCCCTGCGGACCGCGTGGTGGAATACGTTTTCTTCATAGGCATCACGCCGCGCCGCGACATGCTGGTCGGGACGGATCAGGTAAACCGCACTGGTTGCGTCGCCGAGATAGCGGCGTTTCAATTCCAGTGTTGGGTCGTCCTTGACGGACAGGGCCAGTCGGGTGACCGGTATCCCATCCACCTCGATCTCATCCGGCGCATCCGCGTCGATGGTCAGCAAAGTGAATTTGTCCGACAGAAGTGGCAGCAGGAACCTGTCGCCCAGCGGTGCATCCGGACAGGCCGAACCGGGGCGCGTCGTGGCGGGACCGTTCAGCGCATCGGCTGAATTCAGCAGCGATCCGTCATAGGTGCACGGTACACTCAAGCGACCGGAATTGACCAGTGGGCGGGCAAATTCGTAATGCTCGCTCAGGTCCAAAACCGCGTCGCGCAGGATGCGCGACATCTGGGACTTGGGCGTTATGAAATCCGTTGAACGCGTGGAGTTCAGAATATTCTCATCCGCCCCAACGATGCGTTCGGCGTTGTAGCTGTCCAGAAGCGTCTCGGGTGCTTTGCCGTCCAGTACCAGCTTTAGCTTCCAGCACAGGTTGTCCGTATCCTGTAGCCCCGAGTTTGCTCCGCGCGCACCGAATGGGCTGACCTGATGGGCGCTATCACCTGCAAAGAGCACGCGCCCGTGACGGAAGTCTTCCATCCTGCGGCATTGGAAGGTGTAGATGCTGACCCATTCAAGGTCGAACTGCACATCGTCGCCCAGCATAGCTTTGAGGCGCGGGATCACATTTTCGGGGCGCTTTTCACGTTCCTTGTCAATGTCCCAGCCCAATTGCAGGTCGATGCGCCAGACGTTGTCGGGCTGTTTGTGCAACAGCGCCGATTGGCCCTTGTTGAACGGCGGGTCGAACCAGAACCAGCGCTCGGTCGGAAAATCGGCCTCCATGACAACGTCTGCGATCAGGAAGTTGTCTTCGAACACGCGGCCCACAAAATCCAGACCAAGCATGCGGCGGGTCGGAGAGTTTGCCCCGTCGCACGCGATCAGCCAATCGGCTTCGACGGTGTAGGAGCCTTCGGGGGTTTCAACCTCAAGCTTGACGTGATCATCGTGCGTGCCGATGGCCTCGACCTTGTTGCGGCCACGGATTTCCAAGGGTGCGCCTTGTGCCTGCAACTCGCGCACGCGGTCTACGAGGACCTGCTCAAAATAGTATTGCTGTAGGTTGATAAACGCGGGGTTTGCGTATCCATCATCCGGCTGCAGGTTGAACTGATAGACATCGCGATCATCGAAGAACACTTTGCCGACATTCCACTGAACGCCTTTGTCGACCATCGGCTTTCCGGCCCCAAGGCGGTCCGCGATGTCGAGGGTGCGCTGGGAAAAGCAGATGGCCCGGCTGCCAAAGCCGACCTTGTCGTTTTCGTCCAGCACGACCACTTCGACCCCTTGCTGCGCCAGATCAATCGCGGCTGCCAGACCGACCGGGCCCGCGCCAACCACGATGACCTTGTGCCGGACCGGGGCGGACGCGTCCTGATCGGGGCTACGTTCATAGGCGTAAAGTGGAACTTCGAAGATCTTGTTCATGGGCTCTCCCCCCAATTTTGATGGGTTTTCGGCGCAATCCTTCCGTCCCTGACCTTGGGGGCCAGGGTGTAGTTTTTATGGTCTCACCAATTCCGGGCTGGCAAAACGATCTGGATCAAATTCGCCCGCTTTTTCTTAGCCTTGCAGCGCCTCCCACATCTCCAGATCGCGCTGAGCGGTCCAGATGCGCGGGGTGTCAATGCCGCGCGCCTCGTCATAGGCGCGGGCAACGTTGAAGGGCAGGCAGTGTTCGTAGATTGCGTAGTCGGCGAATTTCGGATCACATTCGGCGCGCACCGCGTCCCAGGCTTCTTTCAACGAGCCTCCGCGTGCTGCAACCTTGGCTGCCGGGCGATAGGTGCTTTCGACGAAATCGCGCGTGTTTTCGATGGCCGCGTTGACCATGTCCTTGCCGATCAGAGCGTCTCCGCGCCCCGGCGCAATCGCGTCCACATCGAACCACTTGATCTCATCCAGCGTATCGCCCCAGTCACTGAAATGCCCGTCGCCGCAATAGCAGGCCGAGTGATATTCGACGATGTCACCGGTAAACATCACGTTCTGATCGGGCACATGGATAACAATGTCTCCGGCAGTGTGGGCGCGGCCCAGATGCATCAGGTCGATCCGGCGGTTACCCAGATAGACGGTCATCGTGTCGCTGAACGTCGTGGTAGGCCATGTGAGGCCGGGGATGCTTTCATGCCCTTCGAACAGGCGCGGGAAGCGTTGGAATTCGCTGTCCCAGTCCTCCTGACCGCGTTCCACAACCATCGCGCGGGCCATGTCAGACATCAGGATCTGCTGTGCACCGAAGGCGCTGGCACCCAATACGCGAACCGCGTGGTAATGGGTCAACGCCACGTGGGTGATCGGCTTGTCCGTCACGGACCGCACGCATTCGATCACCTTGCCCGCCAGACGCGGCGTTGCCTGAGCCTCGACAATCATCACGCTGTCATCGCCGATGATGACGCCCGAATTCGGATCGCCCTCGGCGGTGAAGGCATATAGGCCCTCGCCCACCTCGGTGAACGAGATCTTCTTTTCTGACATGTCCCCCTGGGACGCGAATGCCTTTGCCATAATGGTTTCCTTATCGTGCGTAGGGGTTTTCTAGGGCAGGCAATACCGTGCCGGTGCAATCGCCGAAGCCGATCTTAAAGCCATCGCCATTTGCCGCGCCTCTTAGGGTCAGCGTGTCGCCATCTTCGATAAAGCTGCGGGTTTCGCCCGTGTCCAGCGTCAAAGGCTCTTTGCCGCCCCAGCTGAGTTCCAGGAGAGAGCCGCGTTCGGGTTTGGTCGGGCCCGAGATGGTTCCCGAGCCCAGCAAATCGCCCGTGTTCATCGGGCAGCCGGATGTGGAGTGATGGGCAAGCTGCTGCGCGGCTGAATAGTACATTTCACGGTAGTTGGTCCGCGCGATAGGGCTGGCGGTTTGTCCCGCCGGGGCCATCGTGACCTCAAGGTCGATGTCATAAAGCATTGGGCCGCAGTCTTTGAGATGATCCAGCAGCTCGAATTCGCGTGCAGGCGTGTCGCAGCGGAAGGGTTCCAATGCGGCTTTGGTCACAATCCACGGGCTGATCGAGGTTGCGGTAGCCTTGGCCTGAAACGGGCCCAGCGGCTGGTATTCCCAGGCCTGAATGTCGCGCGCGGACCAGTCGTTCAGCAGGACATAGCCAAAGATGTTGTCGTCCGCCTCTTGCACAGAAATCGGACCGTCCGAAGGTGTGCCGACAATGGCACCCATCTCAAGCTCAATGTCAAAACGGCGGCAGGGCAGGAAGGCTGGGACGTCGTGATCGGGGGACTTCAGTTGTCCCCAGGGGCGGCGGATATCGGTGCCGGATACTACGACCGACGACGCACGCCCGTTATAACCAATGGGGATATGCAGCCAGTTCGGCGGCAATGCGTTTTCCGGGCCGCGGAACATGGTGCCGACGTTTTGGGCGTGGTGACGCCCAGCGTAGAAATCGGTGTATTCGCTGACGGCGAAGGGCATGTGCATCTCGGCGTCGCTTTGCGCGACCAGCAGAGGTTCGACTTTGGCTACTTCTTCGGACCCTTTCGACAACAGCGAGGTCAACCGGTCGCGGAGGGCGGCCCAGACGGCGGGGCCTTGCTCCATCAGCGGGTTCCAGAAAGGCAGGTCGAACAGCGGCTCATCGGCCAGAGTGATCAATCCTTCGGCCTCGGCTGTGGTAACATCCAGGATCATGTCACCGATCGCCACGCCGCACCGTGGTTCACCTCCCTCAGTCGAAAAGACGCCGTAGGGAAGGTTGTTCAAGGGGAAGGGGTGTTCGGCGTCATTGGCCGAAGCCACCCAGGACTTCATCAGAGGCATTCTGTCTTCAAACCTTTTTCAAACGGTGAGATTTTTCGACGAAAAATCTTGTGCTGCGTGGATCATTCACTTCTTGCCGGGCGTTCCGTCGAACTTTTTCTCAAGCGAGGTCCAGCAGTCAATATAGTCGTCCTGCAAGGGGGCCTCATTGGCCGCAAATTGCGTCAAATGCTGCGGAAAGCGGGTCTCGAACATGAAGGACATTGTGTTGTCCAGCTTGTCCGGACCGAGGTTGGAATTCGACGCTTTTTCGAACGCGTCTTTGTCCGGCCCGTGCGGAATCATCATGTTGTGCAGGCTCATGCCGCCGGGGACAAAGCCCTGCGGTTTGGCGTCATACTGGCCGTAGATGTTGCCCATCAGTTCAGACATGATGTTCTTGTGGTACCAGGGCGGGCGAAACGTGTCCTCCATCACCATCCAGCGTTCACGGAACAGAACAAAGTCGATATTCGCCGTGCCCGGCTGGCCCGAAGGCGCGGTCAGTACGGTAAAAATCGACGGATCGGGGTGGTCGAACAGGATCGCGCCAACCGGGCAATAGGTGCGCAGGTCGTATTTGTAAGGCGCGTAGTTGCCGTGCCAGGCGACCACATCCAACGGGCTCTGATCGATCTTTGTGGTGTGGAACTGTCCGCACCACTTGATCGTCAGGGTCGAGGGTACCTCGCGGTCTTCAAACGCCGCCACTGGGGCCTTGAAATCCCGCGGGTTTGCCATGCAGTTGGCCCCAATCGGACCGCGTCCTGGCAGTTCAAACTTCTGACCGTAGTTCTCGCACACGAACCCCCGCGCGGGACCTTCCAGAACTTCGACGCGGTATACCAACCCGCGCGGAATGATGGCGATTTCCTTGGGCTCAAGGTCGATGATCCCCAACTCGGTCGCAAAGCGAAGACGGCCTTCCTGAGGCACTACCAGCAGCTCGGAATCGGCCGAGAAGAAATAGGCGTCCTGCATGGACTCGGTCACCAGATAGATATGGCTGGCCATGCCGACCTGCGTATTCACGTCGCCTGCTGTCGTCATCGTGCGCATGCCGGTCAGCCAGGTCAGACCCTCATCCGTATGAGGGACAGCATCCCACCGGTACTGGCCCAGACTGATCACGTCAGGATCAACGTACGGTGCAGATTTCCAATAAGGCAGGTCGATCTTTTCGTAACGGTGCGAGTGCTTGACCGATGGCCGGATGCGATAGCACCAGGTGCGTTCCGGCGGGTTTGCGGTAAATGCGGTGCCGCTCAGCTGTTCGCCGTAAAGGCCGTAATTGCAGCGCTGCGGGCTGTTCATGCCTTGGGGCAGTGCGCCCGGCAAAGCCTCGGTTTCAAAATCATTGCCAAAGCCGGGCATATACCCCGCGTGTGTGCCAACCGGGGTGCTGGCCTGGGTCAGGGCGTGCGGATCAGTCGGGCGATTCATCCTGTGCTCCTTTTATTTGCTGCTTGTCGGATAATAGTTGATTTTGTAACTAACAACCATGAGCAACATTGAATCCAAAAAAAATGATGACTTTGATTTGCGGGATTTCCTGCCCTATCTGCTGAATCGCGCAGCCGAGGAAAGCTCGTTGGAATTTCAACGTTTTTACAAAGACCGGTACGGGATGCTGCGCACAGAATGGCGGGTGCTGTTTCATTTAGGCAATTACGGCGAGATGACCGCGAAAGAGATCGGAGAACGCGCCAAAATTCACAAAACCAAGATCAGCCGCGCCGTTAGCAAACTTGAACAACGCAGGTTTCTGGTACGCAGCCGCGACGAAACCGATCGTCGCGTTGAACAATTAAAGCTCACAGCGGCAGGCAAAACGGCTTATCGTGAACTGCGCGGTATTGCTCGGAAATATGATGCCAACCTGGCGGGACTGTTCAGCGACGAGGATGCTGTCTTGCTTCGGACAATGTTACGACGCCTCGCGCAAATGAGTTGAACACTGGACATTGCCGACCCTCGCCCCCAGATGAAGCGCTGAGTGGACACAGGAAATTGATATGACAGCCCCGGACCCCAACGCGGCCAAAACAACTGATTTGATCAACTGGCTGGTAACCAGCGGCCTTGAAGGCGCCGATAAAGAGGAACTTCTGGACGGTTACTGCACCCGTTTGGTCGATCTAGGCATCCCGCTGATGCGGTTTCACGCGGCACAGTCTGCGTTGCATCCGGTGTATGGCGGCACAGGTTATAGCTGGTACCAGGGCCGCGGCGGCGACTACCAAAAATTCGAGTACTCGGAAGAGGCTGGCGAGGATTGGCAAAACAGCCCGTTATACGCGATCCTGAACGAAAATCTTGAAAACGTACATGAACGCATGGTCGACCAGAACGAACCCAGCCGTTACCCCCTGATCAACGAATTGCGCGAGAACGGCGCGACCGAATATTTTGCGACGGGCGTTTCGTTCAATGTACCCACGAACAACGGCGCGACGGAGGCCAAAATGGCTGTCGACGGGGTCCTTCTATCCTGGACATCCAACGCGCCCGATGGCTTTCGCGATGGTGATCTGGACCTGATCAATAGCGCTTTGCCACATCTGGGGCTGGCGCTGAAATCCGCGTCGAATGCTCGGGTCTCCAAGGATTTGATGCGCATCTACCTGGGTCGCGATGCGGGGCGTCGGGTGCTGTCCGGAGAAATCCGGCGCGGGTCTTTACAGCAAATCGATGCCGTAATCTGGAACTTTGATCTGGAGGGGTTCACCAGCCTGTCCGAGGAATTGCCCGGCAATGAGATCATTGACATGCTGAACGACTACCTCGCCGTTGCCGTTGGTGTCGTGCACGATTGCGGCGGCAACATCCTCAAGTTCATGGGGGATGGGCTGATGGCGATGTTTGATGTGGGTGAGATCGAAGAAGACGCACAAGCCGCACTGAAGGCTGTTCCGGTCCTGCAAGAACGCATGACCGAGCTGAATGTCAATCGCGAAGCGGCTGGTCTGCCGACCGCAAAGTACACGCTGGCGCTGCATTCTGGCGAAATCCTGTACGGCAATATCGGGTCCGAGACCCGTCTGGATTTCACCGTGATCGGCCCGGCTGTAAACCAGACGGCCCGGATTGCGGGAATGCACCGGTCTCTTGGGCAACGCATCTTGATCTCGGATGACGTAGCGCGCGCGGCGCAGCCGTGCGGACAGGATCTGATCTCGGTCGGGCGGTACATGCTGCGCGGCGTGGTTGAGCCGAAGGAGCTGTTTACGGTTTATAGTGCTGGGGCATGACTGACGTCTATTGTCCGCTTTGCCTCGTTCTCCAAGCAAAACCCATCTGACTGCCGTTTTCTGTTAGAATGAGGGTATGAAGCCGACCACCATTGACGCGTTCCACAACGCTCAGACGCCAGAATTCAGGACGATTTGCGATGTTTTGCGAGATGCCATCGACCAGGGCTTGCCCGAGGCCGAAAGCAAGATTTGGCACGCGCATCCGGTTTGGTTTCTGAACGGAAATCCAATTGTTGGGTACAGCAAGCTGAAAGACTGCGTTCGGTTGATGTTCTGGAGCGGTGCTGACTTCGATGAGCCGGAGTTGAAGCCAGGAACAGGCAAGTTCAAAGACGCCTCAATCCGTTTTGCCGGAGTCGAGGATGTAAATCTGGATGACGTGAACCGATGGCTTTCAAAAAGCCGGGACATTCAATGGGATTACAAGAACATCTACAAACGAAAAGGCCGGTTGGTTCGCCTGATTTGACCGCCGTGTCCATCAGTGTCAAATCACCCGGCTCGGGCGAAGTGTTTAGAAATCGATCTCAACGCCCGGCAGGTTCAACTCTTTCATCATATCGCGAAGTTCCTGCCGGGCTGCGATATTCGAGATGTTCAGTTGCTTGACCCCGATATCCTTGAGGTCCAAGAGCGTCAGCCCACGGGGGAAAAGCTCGCGGAAGACCACGCGTTCGGAAAAGCCCGAGGCGACGCGGAAGCCAATGCGCTGGGACAGCATCTCAATCGCGCGCTGCATCTTTTCCTTGTTGACCATGCGCTGGGTGCCGACGCGGTTGCGCACAACCACCCAGTCGATAGGCTTTAGCCCGGCCTGAGCGCGCAACTGACGGGCGTTCCACACCATCTCGGAGTATACCGAAGGTCCCAGAATTTTTTCGCCTTTTGTGTCGATGCGCGCCAGCAGGTCGAAATCGATAAAGCTGTCGTTAAGCGGAGTGATCAATGTATCAGCCAGCGAATGTGCAACCTGGCTGAGGCGTGTATGCGAACCGGGGCAGTCGATCAGGATAAAGTCGCTATCGCTTTCCAATTCCGCCACTGCAGCAGACAGGCGGTGGTCATAGATGTTTTCGCCTGGTTTCAGCGTGCTGGCATCAATCTCGGGCAGGTCGTGGTGGCGCGGGGTTGCGAGCCCCAGATCAGAGCCGTTGATAAAGTTCAGGCGATTTTCGAAATACCGCCCCAGACTGCGCTGCCGCAGGTCCAGATCAAGCGAGCTGACCTTGTGCCCAAGACGCGCCAGCGCGGTGGCCACATGCATCGATACGGTCGACTTTCCCGCCCCGCCTTTTTCGTTTCCGACGACGATAATATGTGCCATGCCTGTCTTCCCAAGTCCCGCCGTGTTTGCACACACGTTGTTATGGCCCACTATATGTTGTGTCTGTTAGGAAGGGAAGGACTTCAGAGGCCGTCTACACGCAATTTCAGAGCCAAATTTGGAAAACCAAGCGCGAATGCAGGTTTACACCGAGTGCTGGTGAAATACCGTGCGCCGTATGATTGTCTGAATCAGAGTTTCGCCCAAGAGAGGACCATTGGAACACCTGTTTTTGAACGTTTTGAACGTCGTTCTTCCCGTGCTGATCTGTGCAGGATTCGGGTATGTCCTGGCGCTGATTAAGGCTCCTTTCGACAACAAGGTGGTCGGCGGCATCGTGTCCCGCGTCGGATATCCGACGCTGATCATCTCACACCTATCGACCACAAGCATTGCCGTTGGCACCTTTCTGGACGTCATGTCCGCAGCGGCGTTGGCCATTGCGGCGTTCGGCGTCCTTGGGTTCATTGCGCTGAAGGCGTTACGGCTGCCCGTTCGCGCGTTCCTGACACCATTGATGCATGGCAACGTCGGCAATATTGGACTGCCGATCACTCTGCTTGCGCTGGGCAACGCCGGGATGGCCTATACCATGGGTTTCGTCGTTGTCGTGCTTGTCAGCATCTTTACGGTCGGCATGTGGATTCCTGCGGGCGCGTTTTCGGCCAGAAAACTGCTTACTTCACCGATTATCTATGCCGTGGTGATTTCGCTGATCCTGATGTCCACGGGCTATGCGCTACCGCAACCGATTGCAAAGTCTTTCGACATACTGGGCGGTCTCTCGATCCCCTTGATGCTTTTGACGCTGGGCCACACTCTCGCCAGTTTGCGGATCGCCAGCCTGGGACGCGCGGTCGTTTTGACGGTTTTGCATCTAGTGATGGCTCTTGCCATCAGCTTTACCTTGGTGTGGCTGTTCGGCTTTACCGGTGCCGAGCGTGGCGCGGTCATTCTGTGCTGCCTGATGCCGTCTTCGGTGGCAAACTATCTGTTCATTGATCAGCACGTGCCGGAATATGGGCCGGACGTTGCAGGCTTTATTCTGGTTTCAACCCTGTCGACCATACTTGTCCTGCCGGTTGCCTTGTCTTTCTGGATCTGACGCACAGGCTATGCGAGTGCGCAGAATCTGCTAAGGTGTTGATGTGGCATCCCAAACATGCCACGCGGACAAATGGGTGCGGCGTTGGCACAATCAGGGACAGATCAATCAACTCAACAGGGTGGCGCGCGCATCGTTCTGGCGATGACAGCAATCTGTATGATGGTCGTTGGCTTCAACACGACGGCTGTTGCAACCATTCTGCCCAATTTGAAGGCCGAATTCGATCTGACGCCCTCTGGTTTGCAATGGGTCATGGCCACCTACACAGTGGCCAGCGCAACCCTTGTCACGATTGTCAGTCGGCTCGGCGATATCACCGGCAAGATGGGCGTCTTCTTCTTTGGCATGATTGTTTTTGCCATCGGGTCCGCGCTGGTTCTGTTTTCGCAAGACAGCACGATGTTGCTTGCAGGTCGGGCAGCCCAAGGCGCGGGAGCTTCGGCCCTGTTTGGCACCTCCTTGTCGCTGCTAACGGCCGCAACACCAGAGGACCAGCGTGCAAGCGTCACAGGCGCATGGGGGGCGATCGTTGGACTTGCAATCGGTGTGGGACCGATCGTGGGCGGTGTGTTTGCCCACTACATCAGTTGGCGTGCAGTCTTTGCCACCGATCTGCTGTTGCTGGCCGTGGCCTTTGTGGTCGGGCTGCTGGTCAGCAAGCGCAAAATCATCCCGGATACCCGGCAAGCTGGGGCCGAGTTCGACTACCTCGGAGCCATTGCGATAATGTTGTTTCTCGGGCCCTTGTCCTTTGCGCTCAGCAACGGTGAGAGCGGTGGATGGGGGACGCCTTTGACCCTTATTCCGCTGGGTATTGCAGCCCTGGGCACCGTTGCATTGGTTCTGGCGTCGCGCCGCAGTGATGATCCATTGATCGAGCTGCGGTACTTTCGGCATCCCCGGTATTTCATGGCTGCGGCAGGAATGTTCTGTACGGGTTTCACCCTGTTTGGCTTTTTTGTCTATTTCAACGTATTCGTTCAGTCGCCTGACGCGTTTGGCTACAGCTCGGTTGGGGCAGGCCTTGCGATCATGCCGTTAAGCCTCAGCATGTTTGTCGTTTCGGTGGTCGCACCCCGGTATTTGGCCCCGTACAGCTTTCATTGGCCGGTCGTGATTGCGTTGGGATTGATGGCCTGCGGCTTCCTTTTGATGACGACAACTTCGAACGCGACACAATATGCCGAAATTTGGTGGAAGCTGATGATCCTTGGAATCGGGTTGGGCATTTGCTTTTCCCTTTTGCCACGCTTGGGGCTGCGCCTGTTGCCAGAAGAGCATGTGGGTCAAGGGTCCGGGGTGATCAACGCCTGTCTGTATTTCGGTGCAACGCTGGGGGCCGTGGTTTGTGGTCTGATCGAATCTATCACGATCCGCCGTGGATTATCCGAGGTGATCGACGCCTTGCCAAAGGGTTCGACGCAGCGCGAAGACCTGGCTCATGCGCTGACACACGGTACGCCAAGCCAGATTCAGCAGCTGATCAATGGCATGACCCCAGAGGCGGGTTCGACGCTGGCACAGGCTCTACGAGACTTGCTGGACGACGCTTTTGACAGCGCCATGCTGGTGACCGCAATTGCGGCGCTGATCGGGATGGCTCTTGCGTTGATCCTGTTGCGCGGGCCGGTTCCGCCGGTGCACAGTGCGGCTGATTTGACGCGCAAATAAATCCAAATGGTGTGCCTGATCAAACGCGCGGGTTATGCATCTTGCGCGACCAATGGTCTATCGAACTGCCACACTTCCAGAGGAAACACACCGTCGGAGGTGTCCAATTGGACCGTGCGGCGCCCTGAGTTGTGCCACCCCGCTTTTTCGTAGAAACGCGCGGCCCTGTCATTTCCGATTGCGCAGGCAAGCCAAGCCCGATTGTAGCCCGCAGACCGGATACGATGCTCGGCATCTGCAATCATTGTCTTTGCGGCACCCGAACCGCGCGCGTTCGGTGACACATACAGTTGATAAAGCTCGTCTGCCTTCACCATGCAAAATCCAGCCAGTTCTTTGCCAGAGAATATCACACGCGTGCCGGAAAGGTTGAGTATTGCGCGATCGAGAAAACTCTCGTGGGTTCGCAAACGGCGCAATTCGTCTGGCACGATCTGTGCGTGTGCTTCGTGCCAACCTGCCTCCCAGAGGGCGGCGATCCAGGACACGTCCTTTTCTTTGGCTGGTAAGACTGTAAGACCCATCTGGCGACCATATGATCCGGGGTCTGGGCCTTCAAGACGTCGAAAGACGCCACAACTTGTCAACAGTCACAAAAAAAGCCGCCCGTTCCGGGGCGGCTTTCTTGATCGGCAGACGTCAGGCTTAGAAGCCCAGGCCTTCGTATTTCTTCTTGAACTTCGACACGCGGCCGCCGGCGTCCATCAGACGCGCGCCGCCACCGGTCCATGCAGGGTGCACGGAGGGGTCGATTTCCAAGGCCAACTGGTCGCCCTCGGCGCCCCAGGTGGATTTCATCTGAACCACGGTGCCATCGGTCAGTTTGACGTCGATGATGTGGTAGTCGGGATGGATGTCTTTTTTCATCTTTCCGCTCCTTACGCCTCGGCGCCAGCCTTGGGCTTGTAGTTGGTGACCTCTGCGATACGTGCGGATTTACCGCGACGGGTGCGCAGATAGTACAGTTTGGCGCGACGGACGCGGCCACGGCGGACAACGGTGATGCTGTCGATGTTGGTCGAATGCAGCGGGAAAACACGCTCCACGCCTTCGCCAAACGAAATCTTACGGACGGTGAACGAACCGGCGATGCCTTCGCCGCCTTTGCGCGCGATGCAGACGCCTTCGTAATTCTGCACACGGGTACGCGACCCTTCGGTCACCTTATAGCCGACACGGATGGTGTCACCGGCTTTGAAGTCGGGGATGTCTTTCCCCAGGGCGGCAATCTGTTCCGCCTCAAGCTGTGCGATCAGGTCCATCGCAATTACTCCTATCTGCTCGTGGTTGGTCCACGAAGTTTGGGCACGGCCTGAGAGCTCTTGGTCTTCACCGGGTCCTGCGTACAGCCCGCCAGAGGTCAGATCGAATGTTCCTTTGGTCTGGCCTGTCCCAGCGCACCCTTGCCGAAGAAAGCGGGGCGACACGCCATGATACAAACCAAAACACCGGAGTCACATCTCGCAACACCGGATTGCGGTGCTTTACGGGCTTTGGGGGCAGGGATCAAGCCTGAATCGCCATTATCTTCAGCGGGCGGCGGTGGGTTTTTGCCGCCCAGGAAACCAACCGTTGCCTTATGCACCCAATCAGGCATTCTGGTCTCAATTATAAGAGCAGATATTTACCACAGGACCAGATCATGCGCATTGCCGTCATTCTGGCCGTCTTGGCCTTGACCATCACGTCCTGCGGGCGCAGCGGCCCGCGACCTCAGACGCTTGAGCCTCAGTCATATGTTGACCGGCGAAGCCCGTCGGTCATCTACCCGGCCTTCGGTGATGCCGACCCGCATGAGTGGGAGGGGCGGCATCCTGGACACTATCCTGTCCACGGGCTGGATGTGTCGCGCTGGCAAGGACCGATCAATTGGAAGCAAGCCAAGGCGTCGGGTGTGAGCTTTGTGTTCATCAAGGCAACAGAAGGCGGCGACGTGGCGGACCCGATGTTTGAAAGTCACAGTCAGGGCGCGTCTGCGGCGGGTGTGCCCTGGGGTGCCTATCACTATTACTATTTCTGCCGATCTGCACGCGAACAGGCGCGGTGGTTCATCCAGAACGTGCCCAAAGGGTCAGACCTGCCGCATGTGCTGGATATGGAATGGACGCCGCATTCGCGCACCTGCACCTTGCGACCCGACGGGCGGACTGTTCGGGCTGAGGCGCAGCGCTTTTTGGATATTCTTGAGCGTCACTATGGCCGTCGTCCCATCGTCTATACGACCGTCGATTTTTATGGCGACACCGACATAGGCCGGCTGCCCAAAACCGAGTTCTGGCTTCGGTCTGTCGCAGGTCACCCAAGAAACGTTTACCCGCGCGCGATCTGGCGATTCTGGCAATACACCGGAACGGGTTTGGTGCCGGGTGTGCAGGGTAGGGTCGATATCAACACCTTCAACGGCACACCGGAAACCTGGGCACGTTGGAAGGCAGGGGGTTAGTCTTTACCCTTGGAATTTTGGTGCTGTTCCCAAAGATCAGGCCGTCGTTCTCGGGTGATGCGTTCCGACATCTCGTGACGCCAGTCAGCCACACGTCCGTGGTGACCCGACATCAAAACCTCTGGGATCGGGCGGCCGTTCCATTCGGCAGGGCGAGTGTATTGCGGGTGTTCCAGCAGGCCTGACGAAAAGCTTTCATCCTCGGCCGAGGCCTGATTGCCCAATACGCCCGGGATCAGACGGACAGTGGCGTCAATCAGCGCCTGCGCCGCGATCTCGCCACCGGTCATAACGAAATCGCCCAATGAGACCTCTTGCACACCGTAATGTTCCAGAACGCGTTCGTCGACGCCCTCGAACCGTCCGCACAGCAGTGTCATGCCGTCGCAGCGGGCAAGGTTTTGCATCATTCGTTGGTCCATGCGGCGCCCTCGGGGGCTGAGGTAGATCAGCGGCCAATTGCCCTGCACTCCCGCCATAGTGTGCTCGATCGCCTCGCCCAGTACGTCGGCGCGCAGGACCATGCCCGCACCACCACCTGCTGGCGTGTCATCCACATTGCGGTGCTTGCCCACGCCGAACTGGCGCAAGTCGACGGTTTCCAGCTGCCACAGACCTTCCTGCAGCGCCTTGCCGGTCAGGCTTTCGCCCAGCACTCCGGGAAAAGCGGACGGAAATAGGGTGATGATCTTGGCCTTCCACACGCCATGCAGGTCGGGCGTCGGGGTCAGCAATTCCCGAGGTTTCAGAGTCGGGCGAATGGCTTTGCGGCCGTGGGATTTATTGGGCTTGTCTGTCATGAGGCGCTGATCATCTCGGTTTGGGTCTTCTTGACCAAAGCCGCCTTTTGACGGATCAGATCAGCGTCGTCCAGCGAGGATCGGTTGAGGTCAAGCAGTGCGCGCAAAATGTCTTCGGGCATGCGCGGGTTGACGCGTTTGGGGCCGACCAGTTGCTGCGCCTTGTCTGAAGGCAGGTTTAAAAACTCGGCGAAGGGCGTGCCGGGGCCGTAGATATGCGCCTGCACATCCTCCAGCCACTCGGTCCGGACCGAGACCGAGGGCAGGCGATCCCGTACTGCCTCGGCTGCAACCTGAGGCGATGGAACCTGATCCAACCGGGCGCGGTATGTATCAAAGTCCTGCACAAGGCGCGAGCGTTGCAGATCATGCGCCCACAGGCTACGGATCCAGCTGCCACGCTGGCGCAGGGACAGATAGATCGTGATATGTGTTTCCTGACCTTCGAACCGTTCACGGATCAAACGCACGAGGCAGGCGGCCAGTTCTGGTGCGGCCTCATACCCTACGGCCACATTGCGGCTGGGGCGCAGGCCCGAGAAATTTTCCTCGCTTAACACCAAGCCGCGCTTTTCTCCGAATTCCAGTGAATTCAGAAAACCGCGCATCAGGTCTTCGAAATCTGCAAGCGTGCCGGGCGTGCCGTAAACGGAATATCGCGTTGCCGCTTCAGACAGCCCCGTATTCCGAGTCCGATACGGCAAAACCAGCGCGTGATGCGGCCAGATCAGTTCGCGGTTTTCGAACAGAAATGACTGTGCTGCCGTCGTCCCGGTTTTGTGAAGGCCCAGATGAAGCAGCACGCGGCGCATTACAGCAAGCCCTCGGGCGGGTCGGCGATGATGCGACCCTTGTCCAGATCGACGGTTGGGACGACTTCCAACGTAAAAGGTAGCAATACGGTGGCCTTCAACCCCGGCCCGTGCAGTTCCAGAAGGTCCGCCGCGCCATGGTTCTGAACTGATTTCACCCTGCCCAACAATGTGCCGCCGGTATCGTAGACCTCAAGCCCGATCAGGTCGGTGTGATAGAATTCGTCATCGGGCAGCGACGGCAATTGATCGCGGCGCGCATAAAGGCGTAGACCGTTGATCGCATCGGCCTGTTCCTTGGTTTCCACCCCGCCCAACCGGGCGGCAAAACCATTCTTGATCGAACGGGTCAGGACAAGCGGATATCGTTCCTTGCCCGCCTCATCCGTCAGTGGCGAGTAGGCCTCGATATCTTCGGGCACCGCGCAAAAGCTCTTTACCCGCACCTCGCCGCGCACGCCGTAGGACCCCGCAACGCTGCCGACGCAGATCAGATCACTCATTTCGCCCATCCGTCACACATATTCCGTTCTGCCATTGTCCCAAGGCTGCGCATGCCTCGCGCTGGTTCGAGCGTTCAAAGAACACTCCCACAATAAAGGCGATCACCAACAGGATGGGAAGTCGTAACAGTCCGAACATATTTATCTTACCTCGATCGGCAGAGTGGAAGTCCGGTTTTCCCAACCGACCTGTTCCAACTCGGGTGTATCCGACGTTTCCTCGGGCCAGCCCACACAGAAATAGCCGATCAGATGCCAGTCATCGGGAACATCCAGATCACGCGCCAACTGAATAGGGTCCAGTATGGACACCCAGCCCAGCCCCAGCCCCTCGGACCGCAGGGCCAGCCAGAACAGAGTGATGGCCGAGACCACCGAATAACGCCGTGTCTCAGGCATCGAGCCAGCGCCCAGCCCTTGACCCTTTTCGGTCGCATCATCGCAAAACACGGCCAGATGCACCGGGGCCTCGTGCATCCCAGACAGTTTCAAGCCGCTGTAAAGCTGCGCTTTTTCACCGGAATACCCTTTCAGGGCTTCGGCATTGGCCGCTTTAAAATTCTCAAGCGCCGCGTCGCGTGCGGCCTTTGTTTCGACGCGGATCACGCGCCACGGTTCGCTTAAGCCCACTGAAGGCGCCAACCGAAACGCGTCGAGGCAGTGCGTCAGCACTGCCTCGTCTATTGCGTCGGTGCGGAACCGACGCACATCGCGCCGGAGCCGCATCAACAGATCGAACTGCGTGCGAAAATCGCCCGAAAAAGCCTGATCCCGCACGCGCCGGCCTGCTTATTCTTCTGCAGCCGCTTCTTCAGCCGGTGCAGCAGCTGCTTCCGCCGCTTCAGCAGCCTTGGCCGCTTTTTCTTCCGCGCGCTCCTGAGCTTTCTTGCCCGGGGTACCCTTGTTGGGGTTGTTGCGCTCGGCCTTGTCACGGGCTCCTGCTGCTTCCAGCATGCGTGCGATCCGGTCGGTGGGCTGTGCGCCCTGATCCAGCCAGTACTGGATGCGCTCCATGTTCATTTTCACGCGCTCTTCGCTGTCTTTCGGCAGCAGCGGGTTGTAGGTGCCCAGTTTCTCGATGAAACGGCCATCGCGCGGCATACGGCTGTCAGCCGCAACAATGCGATAGAAGGGACGTTTTTTCGAGCCGCCGCGGGCGAGACGAATTTTCATTGCCATGGTGGTATCTCCTTAAGATGGCGTTCGCCGGGGTCTTGTCCGGCTATTCTTGGTATTCGTGGAAGCGCGGTTATTCCTGATGCTTCCGGTGGTGTCGGATGACTTCCTGAATGATGAAATTCAGGAAAGCCTTGGCGAAGTCGGGGTCCAGATCGGCCTCTTTCGCCAGGTCTTCTAACCGTGCGATCTGCGCGGCTTCGCGCGTGGGATCGGACGGGGGAAGATCGTGTGTTGCCTTGAGCTTGCCAACGGCTTGCGTGTGCTTGAACCGCTCGCCCAAGGTATAGACAAGGATCGCGTCCAGCCGGTCGATGCTTTCGCGATGCTCTTTCAGCAGCGTGGCAGCCTGTGTCACAGGATTGGTCATTGGCCGGTCCTCTCGGTGGTCAGGTCGATCTGCGGATGACGCCAGATCTGTGCGTGCTTGCCTAGCAGTTCGGCTCTTTCGATCTCGAGCGTCGCGCCGAGCCGTTCCGCCAATGCACGCGATCGATCATTGGCATGTGCAATGTACGAGATCACGCCGTTCAGCCCCTGGTGGCGCGCGGCATAGTCCCGTGCGGCCTGCGCGGCCTCGAACCCCAGCCCTTTGCCTTCGGCCTCAGCCATCAACGCCCAACCCAGTTCGGGTTCAGCCCAGCCGGGGACGTTGATCATGCCCGACCAGCCTGCAAAGGCACCGGAGGCTTTCTCGGTCAGGTGCCACAGGCCATAGCCGCGCAGCGCCCAGTGTCCTAGGCGGCCGGCAAGCGAGGACCAGCAGCCCATTTGGTCTTTGGGGCCGCCGACCATATGGCTGCGCTCAGACGTGTAAAACGCGATCATTTGGGGCAGATCATCCAGATGCGGCGCGCGCAGGATCAGGCGGTCGGTTTCGACGGTCGGGATGGTGAATGAGGTCATGCGTAAGCCTCTATCCCGCCATTCACCAGATCGCCAGGCGACGGGTGCCGCCAGATCTCGGATTTGCCGTATTTGGGATGTTCGTAGAGATATTCGAGTTGTGCACCCAGACGTTTGGCCACGGCCTTGCTGGCGTGATTGTCCAGATCGATCAGCGAAATTGCCGTGTCCCAACCCAGCACATCATAGGCATGGGCGCGCGCGGCCAGAGCGGCCTCGGTCGCGTAACCCTTGCCCGTGGCTTGGGTCATCAAAGTCCAACCCACTTCCGGCTCGGGCCAGCCTTCGGGGAACCACAGGCCGATGCGTCCGACATAGGCGCCAGTGTCTTTCTCATCGACGCTCCAATACCCGTAGCCACGCACAACCCAGTGCCCCAGCAGCGCGGCAAACACGCGCCACACCTCATCCCGGCGCAGCGGTCCGCCGACGAACTTCGCTTCGTCGCTGGCGAAGAAGGCAGAATCCGCGTCCAGATCAGCCTCGGACGGCGCGCGCATGATCAGGCGCTCGGTCTCAAGTTGGGGGATATTAAGCAAGGTCATGCTTGTCCCCCGGCATTGGAAGGCAGGTGGCGATAGACCAGAGTTGTGCCATCGGCCTCAGCGATCTCACGATCGATGGTTGCGCCCAGCCGTTCGGCCAAACGTTGCGATCGGGTGTTTCCCTTGACCACGAAACTTGCGAGTGTGGTCCAACCAAGCTGGTCGAATGCAAATTCCCGCGCCGCGCTGGCCGCTTCAAAGGCATAACCGTGGCCTTCGCCGTCTTCGGTGAAGATGAAACCAAGCTCTGGTTCCGGATCTTCCGGTTCGAACCCGAGAACGACAAATCCAAGCAACTGACCATTGGTCTTGGCTGCAACCGACCACAACCCGTGGCCACGCAGCGACCAGATGGCGACCATCTGAGCAAAATCGTACCAAGCGTCCTCGCGCGACATGACAGTCAGATACCGCGCACGCGGGCTGGCAACGATCCGTGCGTAGGTGTCGAAATCCGACAGTTGTGGCGCGCGTAGAACCAGACGCTCGGTCTCAAGCGTCGGGATGGTGCGCGCCACCCGAGCCGCCAATTCAGCCCCCTGAGCATTGGGCGCAGCTTCGAACCGAAAGGTCATCATAGAACCTCCGGTGTCGCGCATGCGCACAAGGATATGCAGGGGGCGAAAGCCACGTTACTTCTTCTTCCCGAACCCGCTGAGGCCCGGAGGCAACGCCATTCCGCCGCCCATGCCGGGCATCTTGCCGCCCATGGCGCGGGCGGCCTGTTCCAGCGCCTTGGGATCCATGCCTGCGGCCATTTCCTCGGGGCTGGGGCCGCCTTTGCCGAACATGCCCTTCATGGCCTGTTTCAACATCTTGCCTTTGCCCATCTTGCCCATCTTCTTCATCATGTCCGACATCTGCCGGTGCATCTTGAGCAGTTTGTTGAGGTCGCTGACCTCCATCCCCGAACCGGCGGCGATCCGTTTCTTGCGACTGGCCTGCAAAAGCTGTGGATTGGCGCGTTCGCGTTTGGTCATAGACTGGATCAGGGCGATCTGCTGGCGCAGGATCTTGTCGTCCAGACCGGCCTGATCCATCTGCTTGGCCATTTTGCCCATGCCTGGCATCATGCCCATCATGCCTTGCATGCCGCCCATCTGGATCATCTGTTCCAGCTGCATTTTCAGATCGTTCATGTTGAACTGACCTTTGACCATGCGCTTCATCATGCGCTCGGTCTGTTCGATCTCCATCGTTTCCTGGGCCTTTTCGACCAGGGCAACAATGTCGCCCATGCCCAGAATACGACCGGCGATCCGATCCGGCTCGAAGGTTTCGAGCGCGTCCATCTTCTCGCCCAGACCGACAAAGCGAATGGGTTTGCCGGTGACCGCGCGCATCGACAGCGCCGCACCACCGCGTCCGTCACCGTCCATCCGGGTCAGGACCACGCCGGAGATGCCGACCTTGGCGTCGAACTCTTCGGCGACTTCAACGGCGACCTGACCAGTCAGGCCGTCGACAACCAGCAGCGTCTCACGCGGGTCAACTACGTTGCGGACCTGCTCGACCTCATCCATCAGGACTTCGTCGATATGCAGACGGCCCGCGGTATCCAGCATGTAGACGTCATAGCCGCCCAGAGTCGCTTGTTGTTTGGCGCGCTTCGCGATGTCGACGGGTTTCTGGCCGGGAACGATCGGCAGGGTATCGACACCAACCTGCGTTCCCAGAACGGCCAGCTGATCCATCGCCGCTGGGCGGTAGACGTCGAGCGAGGCCATCAGGACTTTCTTGCCCTCTTTTTCTTTCAGGCGTTTCGCCAGCTTTCCGGTGGTGGTCGTCTTACCCGAGCCCTGCAGACCGACCATCAGGATCGGGGCAGGCGGGTTGTCGATCTTCAGCGCGCCGGGGTCATCCTCACCGCGTAGCGTCTCGACCAGCGCGTCATGCACAATCTTGACGACCTGCTGGCCGGGGGTGATCGACTTGGTCACCGCCTGACCGGTTGCCTGTTCCTGAACTTTCTTGACGAAGGCGCGCGCCACTGGCAGCGAGACGTCAGCCTCAAGCAGGGCAACGCGGACCTCGCGCAGGGCGGTTTTGACGTCTTCTTCAGACAGGGCGCCCTGTTTGGTCAGCCGGTCAAAGACGCCGGAAAGGCGTTCGGATAGATTTTCAAACATGCCTTCGGCCTCCTTAGCCGGTTATCTGGTGGCACTTCCTAGGTAGGAAACACCGGTTAAATACACAATTGCCCCCTCCCACTGAATTAGACGTGGGGGTCATGCCAAATGGCATTGCCCCCACGGGCGAAACTCGCTGGTGGGGGGCGATCCCTGAACGACTCAAGGGACCGGAAGATCAGACGCTTCCGGATGTTGGCGGCGATTTAGGCCGATTGGCTGGCAGAGTCAACCTTGTGTGCGGGAAGCCAGTCGTTGATCGCATCAACCAGTTGGTGCGCGCCCCGCCCGTTCGAGAACGCCTCGACAATGGGATGCCGCCCAGCGCTCATACCTTGGTGCAGGACAAGGACTGGACGATAGAGGGTTGATGTGCCTTTGTCGCTGCGCGATGTGGTGCTTTCAATCTCTGCGTGGGACAGGTTTGCAAGCTCGTGCTCGACGGCTTGATAGCCAAAGACCGATTGCCTGCGGATGGTGATGCTGCTTTTGTTGCGGTCAAGTATGACCTGTACGCGACGCACAAAGGCACAGAATGCTCCGACGCCCATACCGCCGCCAAAGAGCGCGAAGAAGATACCAAAGAAGATACCTTCGCCGCCTTCGCTGACCATAAAGACGCCTGCGCCGACGAAAGCCAGAATGAAGAAGATCAGAGTGATGCCGATGAACCACGGCGTATCTGACAGGATCAGCTGGTTAGAAGTATTGCGCGTCACTTTCATGGCGGCACGCTAGCATTGAACCTTACGCCTGTCGTGGCTTGAATTCGCGCGGCCGTTGCGCGATGAGCGCACCAAGCCAATTGCGCGATGAGCGCACCAAGCCAATTGCGCGATGAGCGCACCAAGCCAATTGCGCGATGAGCGCACCAAGCCAATTGCGTGATGAGCGCAAAAAGCCGATCGCGCGACGGGCGCGTCACACGAGGGACTTTCCATGGACGCATCATCTGCCTTTCAAGAGACTTTGCCGCTGAGGTCCGACGCGCTATTGGCGCAGTTGGATGAATGGGGGCTGGGCTACAGGTTGCACACCCATATCCCGCTGCGCACGGTTGAGGAGGCCAAAGCGGTTGAAGACCAGTTCATGGTGCCGGGCGAGAACGCTCTGCGCCTGAAGAACCTGTACTTACGCGACAAGAAAAAGCGGAACTATCTGGTGACGCTAGAACAGAGCCGTGAGATCGACCTTAAGGCGCTGGGGGCGGAATTGGGGGTCGGCAATCTGTCTTTTGGTTCGGCCGATCGGTTGTTTCAAAACCTTGGTATCCGGCCCGGATCGGTCAGCCCTCTGGCGATGATAAACGGGGTAAGGAACGGGGTTCGCTTCTTCATGGATGCCGCCGCGCAGCAGGCGGATGTCATCTATATGCACCCGCTGGTCAATGACCGGACAGTTGCGATGACGCGCAGTGATCTGATGGCCTTCTTCGACAAAACTGCGTGTGAAGTGGCCTGGTTGCCCTGATCACCCTTCAAGCGCTTCGTTCAAAGCAGCCGCGACATGGGCAGCGGACGGGTTGATGAACAAGTGGCCATCCGCTTCGAACACCGGATCGTCCAGATAGTCTGGGAAAGCCAGAGGCAATTCAGTGCAGGCCAGCAGAATGGCCGTTCCGGGTGATGCGTGTTTATTGCAAAACGCCAGAAGCCGAGTATGGGCCGTATCAGACGCGCCGCCGTAGAAATCGCTGTCAATCATCGCTTGCATTTCAGCGATCTCGGGGTCGGGAAGACGTGCGTTTGCGGTGATGCCTTCTGCCGCAAGACGTTCGGCATAGTTGGTGGCCTGCATTGTGACTGTGGTGCCGAGGACCAGAGCGTTTGACGCGCCGGTCTGGGCGGTCACCTTGGCCGTGGCGTCGAAGATGCTGAGAATTGGCATGGCAACCCCTTCGCGGATCGCGTGCAGCCGGGCGTGTGGGGTGTTCGAGGCGATGATGCCGAAGTCACAGCCTGCCTTTTCCAGCGTCAACAATGCCTCGCGGAACACCGCATCAAATGCGGCCCAACTGGCTTCGTCCCCGGCAACGCCACGCAGCGCTCGGGTCTTCGCTTGAGTGACAGACTCAATAGTCATGGGCGGGATTGGCAGCGGGGATCCGTGGCCGCGTTCGGCAAAGTGTCGGCCCGCGCCTTCGGCAATCGCGCGATAGTAATCAACGGTTGAGGCCCATCCGACGCCTCCCAATATGCCAATCTTCTTCATAGAATACGCCCAGCCTGCCTAGCCCTGTTCAGGCGCAGACTGGACGTTTTCGGGCATGATTGCCAGAGGTGTTCAGGCCGCCAGTTGAGACACGGCTTTATGTGCATTGTTCAGCGCGGCTTCGGCATCCAGCGCCATTTGGTCAGCCGCCACCACGTCGACATCCTGAATGCCGATAAAGCCCAGCACATGTTTGGCGTAGTTGGTGGCAAAGTCGATCTCGGACCCGACGGCGGTGCCGCCCGAGGCGATCGCCAGGACGGCGCGCTTGCCTTCCAAAAGGCCTTTGGGACCGTTTTCGGAATAGGAAAAGGTCAGGCCGGCACGGGCCACCAGATCGATCCAGGCCTTGAATGCAGCAGGAACTGAGAAGTTATAGATTGGCAGGCCGATGACAATGATGTCTGACTTTTGCAACTCTGCCACCAGATCGTCGGACAAGGCCAATTGATCACGCTGAACTTCGTCGCGCTGATCGGCAGGCGTGAAGTTTGCATTGATCCAGTCTTCTGTCAGCAACGGCAACGGAGCGGCCAGATCGCGGCGGATAATGCGCCCTGCGTTTAGGTGTTTGACGATCCGGTCGGACAGGTCGCGCGTGGCAGACCCTTCGCGCCGGGCCGAGGCGTCGATATGCAGGATGGTTTTGGTCATGTCAGGGGTCCTTTCAGCATGAGGATTGCGTCTGCACCCAATATGAATGTTGCATGTGCGAACAAAACTCTGATATGCCAACAGGTATTGTTAGAATTTGCACATTGGAACGGATGCAATGGACAACTGGGACGAAGTAAGAACCGCCTATCAGGTGGCACGGATGGGCACGGTCAGCGGGGCGGCAGAGGTTCTGGGCGTACACCACGCCACCGTCATCCGCCACATAGACGCGATCGAGGCCCGTTTGGCTATTAAGCTGTTTCAACGCCATGCACGCGGATATACCCCGACTGAAGCCGGAGAAGATCTTTTGCGCGTGGCGCAGGCGACCGAGGATCAGTTCAATCAGCTAGTCGGACGGATGAAGGGTCGCGGAGATGACGTTTCTGGCGAGTTGGTGGTCACGTCCCTGTCGTCTCTGGCCCCGATGGTTGTACCCGTCCTGAGCGAGTTTCAACGTCTGCACCCGGAACTCATCGTACGGTACTTAACGGGCGACCGGCTGTTTCGGTTGGAATATGGCGAGGCGCATGTGGCCATCCGTGCAGGCTCGGCCCCTGATCAGCCAGACAACGTGGTGCAACCGTTTATCAAACAGGAAGTCGGTCTGTATGCCAGCACCTCGTATATCAATCGCCATGGTAAACCCTCGGGGGTTGAGGACTTTCCCAAACATTTCTTCGTCAGCACAGATGACGAAAACAGCCGCGCGCCGTTTTCCCGCTGGCTGCGCGAGACTGTGCCGCCGGAACAGATCACTTTTCGCTGCACCAACAACTTCTGCATTCGCGAGGCCGTTTTGGCGGGTGCAGGTATCGGGTTCATGGCGAGGTGGGAAGCGGCCCGCGATCCGCATTTGGTCGAAGTGATCCCATCGATGCCGGAATGGTCAGGGAACCTGTGGCTTGTGACCCATGTTGACCTGCATCGTACCACCAAAGTTCAGGCCTTTTTAAGCTTTTTGAAAGAGCAATCAAAAAGCTGGCTGCCATGAGCCAACAGGCGCGTGGCCACCTGGCTATGCTTGCATTTTCGGCGCTGGTCGCAGGCAGCTTTTCCCTCGGTTCATTGATCGCAAATCAGATCGCGCCCGAAGCGCTCACGGCCGCACGCTTCGCCATCGCTGCCGTTGTGATCGGGGTTGCAGCGCTATTGACCACGGGGTTGTCGAAAAGTGCTGCACAGGCGCCATGGCGGTACCTTGTTCTAGGAGGCTTGTTCGGTGCGTATTTCGTCCTGATGTTTCACGGCTTGAAGACCGCACCGCCCGTCAGCGCGGCGGCCGTGTTCACTTTGACCCCCGTGATGTCCGCCATTGCCGGTTGGATATTGCTGCGGCAGATAACGACACCCCGAATGGCGCTTGCGCTAAGCATCGGCGCGGTTGGTGCACTATGGGTCATTTTCCGGGCCGACTGGCAAGCATTTGCAGCGTTTGAAATCGGCATGGGTGAGGTCATCTATTTTGTGGGGTGCGTCGCACATGCAGTCTATACCCCCATGGTCCGAAAGCTGAACAGGGGCGAACCGGCGGTTGTGTTCACCTTTGGCACGCTGGTCGCTGGCTGTCTTATTCTTATGGTTTATGGCTGGGGCGAAATTCGTGCAACGGATTGGCTGAATTTACCCGCACTCGTTTGGTTGGGCCTCATCTACGTCGCAATTTTTGCAACAGCGGCCAGCTTCGTTCTGGTCCAATTCGCTGCCTTGCGCCTGCCCTCGGCCAAGGTCATGGCCTACACTTATCTTGTACCAAGCTGGGTCATCCTGTGGGAGGTTGCCCTGGGCCGGCCAGCGCCTGCATTACTTGTTTTTGTGGGGGCCGGGCTGACCATTTTTGCATTGGTGCTGTTGCTGAAGGGCGAGGACGCCAATGACGAGGCCAAGATACGCCCTGCAGGATGAACCTTGCATTTATTTTCGAACCTGTAAGCCTGAGAGAACTTGCAACAAAGGACGTTTGGACAAATGAAAAACCCCGGACTTACTGGCTGTCTGCTGATTTTGGCGGCATGTACCCATAATGGGTCGACAGCGGGCACCGACCTTGAGGCCAGTTGTGAGGCTTTGGTCTCCGCTGACACCGGTGTGCGGGCTGATGGCGTGAACGCGATTTCGACCCAGACCGTGCCCACGGGTTCGATCACAACGGTTTCCGTTGAAGGTGCCGCCGCACCCTGGTTGTGTCGCGCGGATGCGGGCGGGGTCGTGACCTCGGTTGAATACAGTCAAGAAGGATAGCCGCCTGGCGATACCCAAATGTTGAGGCAGGTCAAAGCAATGTAGCTTGTGTTTGTCGATACTGATGGCAATCAACGACGAGGAAGAGACATATGTTCAAGCACATCATGATCCCCGTTGATCTGCATTTGCCTCCCGAGGTGAAACGGGCGTTTGAGGTCGCAACCGAATTGGCGCGATGGCAAAAGGCAAAAGTGACGATTGTCAGCGTCACCGGAACGCAGCCTGGCGATCCGACCCAAACAGATGCGTCAATCAAGGAAAAACTCGCCGATTTGGCAGGTCAGATGGCTGCGGAGAGCGGTGCTGATGTGGCGACGCGCAATATTCATTCGACCGATATCGCCCCTGAGGTGGATGGCGACCTGACCCGCACCGCCGAAGAGATTGGGGCCGACCTGATTGTGGTTGGCACGCATGCGCCACGGATCACGGATTATGTGTTCTCCAGCCACGCGGGGCATCTTGCGAAACACGCCAGCGTTTCGGTTTTTGTGGTGCGCTGACCGTTAGGCCTCATCCGAGGGCAGTTCGACCTCAAGAAACCGCTCGAACGCATCCAGATTGACGGGTTCGAATTGTCCGAACCCTTGCATCCAGACCGAGGCCGCGCGCAGGGCGTCGGGCTCTAGCTTGCACCATTTCACCCGTCCGCGCTTTTCCTGAGAGATCAGCCCGGCCTTCGTCAGGATGACCAGATGTTTCGAGATCGCAGCCAGCGACATCTCGAACGGGTCGGCGACGTCAGTCACGGCCATGTCATCCTCCAACAGCATCGCAAGGATGGTGCGGCGGGTCGGGTCTGCGAGGGCAGCGAATACGGTGTCGAGGTCGTTGGACATGCCACCGCTGAACCACAGCCTCCGGTATTGGTCAACCATTTGGTTGAATATGCGGATTCAAGCGTATCCACCATGAGACAATGTGATATGGCGTTCCGATGGTTTCCAATAGGAAGATTTTTATCATAAAAATCTTAGGCTTAGCGGCCATCGCGCCGCGACCATAACAGCGTTGACTCTGCGCCCATCGCCGCTTAGCACCCTACCCAAGACTGTGCGAGGGAAACGCCCGTGACCGATGATGACCAAAAGCAGCGTATGGCGCAGCTTGAGGCCAAGATCACGGCGGCGAAAAAGGCCAAGGCGCCCAAACCCCGTGCAGATGCTGACGTATCCGGGGGCGAGCTTGCCTGGAGGATGGTCATCGAAATGGTATCCGGTCTGGGGATCGGATTTGGCATCGGATACGGGCTGGACAGCCTGCTCGGGACGATCCCGATTTTTCTGGTGCTGTTCACATTGCTGGGCCTTGTCGCGGGCGTGAAGGTTATGCTCCGCAGCGCGAAAGAGGTTCAGGAGAAACAAGCGGCCGCAAGCGCGGCCGAGAAGGACGAGAGGGACTGAACGTGGCGACCGAGACCACCGCAGCAGAAGGCAGCAGCCTGGTTTTCCACCCGATGGACCAGTTCATCGTCAAGCCGTTGTTCGGCGACGGCGCGATTGCATGGTACACGCCCACCAACGTGACCCTGTGGATGTTCCTGGCGATTGCCGCAATCTTTGGCCTGCTGGTGCTCAGCACCTCAAAACGCGCGATTGTTCCGACCCGTATGCAGTCGGTGGCCGAACTCGCCTATGGCTTCATTTACAAGATGCTGGAAGACATCTGCGGCAAGGAAGGCGTCAAGTACTTCCCCTATGTCATGACCCTGTTCATGTTCATCGTCTGCGCGAACTTCCTTGGGATGATCCCGACATCCTTCACCACCACATCGCATTTCGCCGTGACCATCCCGCTGGCGCTGGCCGTGTTCCTGACCGTGACCGTTCTGGGTTTCGTCAAGAACGGTGCCGCATTCCTGGGCCTGTTCTGGGTCTCCAGCGCACCGCTGGCCCTGCGCCCGGTTCTGGCGATTATCGAGCTGATTTCGTACTTCGTGCGTCCCGTCAGCCACTCCATTCGTCTTGCCGGTAACGTCATGGCAGGCCACGCGGTGATCAAGGTGTTCGCAGGCTTTGCCGCGATTGCCGTGATCTCGCCCGTGTCGGTTTTGGCGATCACCGCTATGTACGGCCTCGAGGTCCTCGTGTCCTTCATCCAGGCCTACGTATTCACCATTCTGACCTGTGTTTACCTGAAGGATGCGCTGCATCCGTCGCACTAAGGTCTGAACACCCAACATCGAAACTTCCAATTCGTAAGGAGACACATCATGGAAGGCGATCTCGCACACATCGGCGCAGGCCTGGCAGCAATCGGTTCCGGCGCAGCCGCAATCGGGGTGGGCAACGTTGCAGGCAACTTCCTGGCCGGCGCCCTGCGCAACCCTTCGGCGGCTGCTTCGCAGACCGCAACCCTGTTCATCGGTATCGCATTCGCAGAAGCCCTGGGGATCTTCGCATTCCTGGTCTCGCTGCTGCTGATGTTCGCCGTCTAATCTGCGGAACCTGATCCTTACGCGCAGGTGGGCCCAAGCCATAGCGGCCCACCTGTTGTAAAGACAACGTTCCGACGGAGGACATCATGGCGACTGAACCCCTTGCCAAAGAAGTAGCTGGCACCTGCGTTGACTCTCATGGGTCGGCGATCGGTATGCCGCAGCTCTGCTTCGATTGGTTCCCCAACCAGATTTTCTGGCTGGTCATCACGCTGGTCGTCATCTTTCTGGTCCTGTCTCGCGTGGCTCTGCCCCGCATCGCGGCAATCCTGGCTGAACGTCAGGGGACCATTACAAATGACCTGGCTGCGGCCGAAGATCTGAAGGCCAAGGCGGTCGAGGCCGAAGAGGCCTATAACAAGGCGCTGGCCGATGCCCGTGCCGAAGCGCAGCGTATCGCTGCTGAGGCGCGCGCTGAAATCCAGTCTGGTCTGGATGACGCGATTGCCAAGGCGGATGCGGAAATCGCTGCAAAAGCGGCTGAATCGGAAAAGGCAATTGCTGACATCCGTGCCGGTGCGCTGGAAAGCATTCAAGTGGTTGCCAAGGATACGGCGGCTGAACTGGTCACAGCTCTGGGCGGTGAGGCGGATGCCAAAGCCATCAACAGCGCTGTAGACGCGCAGACGAAAGGATAAGTGACATGCGGAACACTCTTGCCCTTATCCTGACCGTTGGCGCTGCCAGCCCCGCGCTGGCCGCAAGCGGCCCTTTCTTCTCGCTTGGCAACACCGACTTTGTGGTCCTGCTGGGCTTCATCGTCTTCATCGCGGTCCTGTTCTACTTCAAGGTCCCCGGCATGATCGGCGGCGCTCTGGACAACCGTGCCGAGGGTATCAAGTCTGAATTGGACGAAGCCCGTGCCCTGCATGAAGAAGCGCGCAGCCTGTTGGCCTCGTACGAGCGCAAGCAGCGCGAAGTGCAGACGCAGGCAGATGCCATTGTTGCAGCGGCTAAGGACGACGCAGCTCTCGCAGCGGAACAAGCCAAGGTCGATCTGGAGAAATCCATCGCACGCCGTCTGGCGGCCGCGCAGGATCAGATCGCATCGGCGGAGGCTTCGGCTGTTAAAGAGGTGCGTGATCAGGCCATCACCGTCGCTGTTTCGGCAGCGAACGCGGTACTGGCCAAGCAGATGACCGCCACTCAGGCGAACAAGCTGATCGACGACTCGATTGCTGACGTTGGTGAAAAGCTGCACTGATCTGTCGATAGATGATTTGGATGAACCCGAGGGCCTCTGGCACTCGGGTTTTTTCGTGCGCTCAGGCCCTGCGCCAACTGAGAAACCAGACAAGCACCGCAATCACGGTAATCACGATCTCAACCTTGAACGTCCAATGGTTGAGAAAGGACAATATCCAATGAGAATGGGTGGCCTGCACCACGACCAGCGGGTGCGTTGCGTCCGAGAAAGGCCAGAGCCACGCAACCTCTCCGGTGATCGAATCCAGCACCATATGAACCAGCCCGCCCGCGCCAAGGAAGGTCAGAAACGTCCCGGTTCTTAAGGCCCAAACACGTATCAACATTCCGGCAAGCAGAACCCCCGCCCAGATGATCGGGCGGTGGGTCAGGTATGAGTGATGGTGGTGCCCTCGGTCATCAATCAAGTAAAACCACAACATGTCCAGATCAGGCGCAACCGCACCCAGCATTGCTGCAGAAAAGGCCAGCTTGTCCAGACGAGGCGTTACAGTTCGAAAGATCAGATAAGCTCCGGGCAGATGTCCGATGAACATCAGGTGTTCCCGGTTTCGTGCTGCAAGCGCTGTTGGGCAATCGCTTCGTTCCGGATCGCCTTTTGGTGATCCTGCATACATTTCTCAACGAAGGACAGGTGGTCCTGAACGGCCTGTCGCGCGGCCTGCGGGTCTCGGGCTTGCAAGGCGGTATTGATGGCCCTGTGCTGGTCCAGAATGGCGTCGCGCGTCGTGCGCTGCTGAAACATCATCTGTCTGTTATAGAACACGCCCTGTCGCAGCAGGTCGAACATTGACCGCATCATGTGCAGCATGACCACGTTGTGACTGGCTTCGATAATGGCCATGTGGAACTGGGCGTCCAGAATGGCCTCTTCTTCGGCTGCACTGCTGGAATGCGCCGCCTCCATCTTGTCGAATATGGTTTGAACAACTTTCAGATCACTGTCCGAACCCAACCGCGCCGCGCGTTCGGCCGCCAGCCCCTCCATGTCGCGCCGGAAGGAGAGGTAGTCGAAGACCGCCTCGTCATGGCTGCCGAACAATTGGATCAGCGCGGGGGAGAAGGCAGAACCTAAAACCTCGGCCACATAAATGCCGGACCCTGCCTTGGCCGTCAGCAATCCGCTGTTCTGAAGCTGTGAGATCGCGTCCCGCAAAGAGGGGCGCGAAACCCCCATGCGTTCAGCCAGTTCGCGTTCGGGTGGCAGGCGTTCGCCAGGGCGCAGTATGCCGCGCAGGATCAGCAGTTCGATCTGGCGCATGACGGCCAGTGACAGCTTTTCGGATTGGATTTTTTGAAAGGGCATGCGGGCTCGATGGAAATTGGTCAAATCATATGACCACGTAAACCAACCGTGTTCAAGAACAGCGGTCACGTTCGCTGAAATAATAGGTCAGCTTTATTGACTTTAATCTCTCTTCCGATAGCGTCCGACGTGTGGAGGAGGATCACGCCCATGGATATCAGTTTCGCAACGCGGATATCGCGGATGAAAGCGTCGGAAATTCGCGAGCTGCTAAAGCTGCTGGATCAGCCCGGAATTATCTCCTTCGCCGGAGGCATCCCGGACCCAAACCTATTCCCTGCCGAGGGTTTCGCCCACGCGTTCCAGACGGCCTTGAGCGAGCAAAACAAGGCGACGGCGCTGCAATATTCCGTCAGCGAAGGCCACCCGCCGCTGCGTGAATGGATCGTCAATCACATGAAGCAGATCGGTATCGACTGCGGTATCGAAAATGTTCTGATCACCTCTGGCTCGCAACAGGCGTTGGATTACCTGGGAAAGCTCTTTCTGTCGCCGGGGGACACCGCACTGGTGGGGTGGCCGACGTACTTAGGCGCATTGGCAGCGTTCAACGCCTATGAACCGCGCTTTGACAGGTTGAACCTTACAGGAAATCGAGGAGCCGCCGAATATGCTGCTGAGGCAGGGGGCGGTGCGGTGAAATTCGCTTATCTGTCACCCGACTTTGCCAATCCGACTGGGGAAACGGTGGACCAGACGGGGCGAGAGGCGCTGCTTGATCTTGCAGATGCGTTGGGGTGTGCCGTGATCGAGGATGGGGCTTATCAGGCGCTGCGGTATGACGGGGTCGCGATCCCTCCGGTTTTGGCGCTTGAAATCGCGTGCAAGGGGTCGATCGAGGACTGCCGCACGATCTATTGCGGCAGTTTTTCGAAGACCCTGTCACCGGGCCTGAGGGTCGGTTGGGTCGTCGCGGCGAAGCCTGTGATCGCGCAGATGGTGCTGTTGAAACAAGCGGCGGATCTGCATTCGGCAACGATCAATCAGATAGCGATTGATCATGTCGCACGCAGCTGTTTCGACAGGCACATCCCGATGCTGAGGCGCGTTTATGCAGCAAGGCGCGACGCGATGCTGAGCGCATTAGACAAACATATGCCAATGGGCGTGGATTGGACCCGGCCCGAGGGAGGCATGTTTGTCTGGGTGACTTTGCCAGAGGGGATAAGTAGAGCTGACCTGTTGGCGCGCGCCTTGGATACAGTGAAAGTGGCCTTTGTTCCCGGCCAGGCGTTTTACCCGGACGGAAGTGGTGAAAATACAATCCGGTTGAGTTTCTCCAATTCGAATGAAGCGACGATCCGCGAAGGTGTCCAACGTCTTGGGGAAGTTTTGCGAGACTAAGACTTTGGCAAGCTTCTGTTAACCAATTCGATGCAATGCTGCGGGCATGATCCGGTATCTCTCTCTCCTAGTGCTGGCCGCTTGTTCGGCCGGCACACCTCATTTCAGGGATGTGCCTGCAACGCGGGTGGCAGTGAATGGCAGCGTCTTTGACGTGCGTGTGCGCGGGGAATTGGCCGAGGCTGTTCGGATCAATAGTCAATATGCGCCCCGACTGGGACCCGTGCGGGACAGGGCCGCGCTGGCGATGGCGCAGGTATCCGGCTGCCCGATCATGGATGTTCTGGGCGACGCTGCGGTAACCGTTGGTGTGTTGGGTTGTGATCGCGAGGCGGGCGAGCGCCTCTTGTTGACCTCGATTTCGACGCCGAATTACGAATGCATCGATTTCGGACTCTATGAGGGAATCGGCAACGATTACGGCTATCAGGTCTTCGAATGCACGCCGTATTGAACATGCCGTTTCGCGGAAACCTTGCAAGATGTTGTGGATAAGTATGGGTGAAAACCCATATCCTGCGCATTCGCGTTGACTTCGCCCCAATAGGTTGCGCAGACTTGATCGCACAGGAATCATGGGACGAGCAGCCTTTGCGATTCAGCAAACTCAAACTGACCGGCTTCAAAAGCTTTGTTGACCCGACCGATCTGATCATCGCGGACGGGCTGACCGGAGTGGTGGGTCCCAATGGCTGCGGCAAGTCCAATCTTCTGGAAGCCCTGCGCTGGGTGATGGGGGAAAACCGCCCCAAATCCATGCGCGGCGGCGCGATGGAGGACGTGATTTTCGCCGGAGCCGCCACACGCTCGGCTCGCAATTTTGCCGAAGTGGTCCTGACCATGGACAACTCGGAACGTTTGGCACCTTCGGGTTTCAACGACAACGATCAGCTTGAAATCGTCCGCCGCATAACCCGCGATGTGGGCAGCGCGTATAAGACCAACGGCAAGGATGTCCGCGCTCGCGACGTGCAGATGCTGTTCGCTGATGCCTCGACAGGTGCGCATTCGCCAGCGTTGGTGGGTCAGAACCGCATCGCCGAGTTGATCAACGCCAAGCCTCGTGCCCGTCGGCGCATTTTGGAAGAGGCAGCCGGTATCTCGGGTCTTTACCAACGTCGGCACGAGGCTGAGCTGAAGCTGAAAGGCACCGAATCCAACCTGACACGCGTCGATGACGTATTGGAACAATTGGGCGGGCAATTGGGGCAGCTTGCCCGTCAGGCGCGTCAGGCGGCGCGCTATCGCGAGATCGGCGAACAGCTGCGGCAGGCCGAAGGGATGCTGCTCTATCGTCGCTGGAAAGAGGCCGACATGGCCCGGCAGCAGGCCGAAGAAAAGCTGCGCGAACGGATCACCGAAGCCTCGCGCGCCGAGGCCGAAGCGCGCGCTGCCGCTGCCAAGCGCGCGGAAATCGAAGAGACTCTGCCGCCATTGCGCGAAGAAGAGGCCATCGCCGCAGCCGTTCTGCAGCGCCAGCAGGTGCAGCGCGATCAATTGGCGGATCAGGAAACGCGGGCCCGTCAGACCATCGAAACGCTGACCAACCGTATCCAACAGCTTGCCAATGATATTGAGCGGGAAACGGGCCTGAACCGCGACGCGGGCCAGATGATCGAACGTCTGGAATGGGAAGCCCGCGAGTTGGCCAAAGCCGCCGAAGGGCATGACGAAAAAGTTTCCGAAGCGGCTGAGGTCGCGCGCGAGGCGGCTTCGGTGCTGCAGGACCGTGAGGATCACCTTTCACAACAGACCGAGGATATGGCGCGTTTGGTCGCCCGTCACCAATCGGCGCAACGTCTGGTCGAGGACAGCCGAAAAACTCTGGCCCGATCCGAAGGCGAAGAAGAAAAAGCCCGCGTCGCCGTGGACGATGCGCGCGGCGCGTTGACGCGTGCGTCCGAGGCGTTTGAAGCCGCGCAGGAGGGCGAGGAAGAAGCCCGCGAGGCAGCAGAGGCCGCAGAAGAAGCGTTGGCCGCCGCGGATGAGTTGCGCAATGAAACACAGGCGCGTGAGGCCGAAGCCCGCGCCCAACGCTCTGAGGCCGAGGGCGAGTTGGGTGCGATCCGGGCTGAAACGACGGCATTGGCCAAGCTGGTCGAACGAGACACGGCCGAGGGTGGTCAGGTGTTGGACCTGCTTCGCGTTGACCCAGGCTTTGAAAAGGCTTTGGGCGCCGCGCTGGCGGATGATCTGCGCGCGCCGCTGGTCGAAGGCGATGGCCCTTCGGGCTGGGTTCAGGTTGCAGGCTATGACGCGGATCAACCCTTGCCGGACGGGGCAGAGCCATTGGCACTGCATGTTTCGGGGCCGGATCGCCTGAGCCGCCGGATTGCGCAAATTGGATTGGTTGATTCGGAACAGGGCGGGCGTTTGCAGGCCGCCTTGAAACCCGGTCAACGGCTGGTATCGCGCAGTGGCGACCTGTGGCGCTGGGACGGATTTCGCGCCTGGGCCGAGGATGCACCAAGCGCGGCGGCCCTGCGGTTGGAGCAGCTGAACAAGCTGGAGGCTTTGAAGCAGGAGCTTGCGCGCACCGAAGCGCAGGCCGAAGGAGCCCGCGCCGCGCATGAGGCTCTGTCGCAGCAATTGGCCGATGTGACCGAAGCGGACCGCCGCGCGCGTGAAGCCCGCCGCACCGCTGATCAGCGTATGGCAGAAACCGCGCGCCAGCTCAGCCGGGCCGAAGCGGACCGCAATCTGGCGCAGGGCAAGCTTGAAACGCTGGCCCTCGCTGTGGATCGCCACAAGGAAGACGCCATGGCCGCCCGCGCGCAACTGCGTGAGGCCGAGGGTGCGTTGACCGGGCTGGGTGATCTGGACAGCGCCCGCGCGCAGGTCGAGGACATCAAGCAAACGGTTGAGGCGGCGCGGATCACCATGCTCACCCACCGCTCGACCCATGACGAGCTGCGCCGCGAGGGCGAGGCCCGAACGCGCCGCACGCAAGAGGTGACTAAGGATCTGAGCGGTTGGAAGCACCGGTTGGAGACGGCGGAAAAGCGGATCTCGGAACTGGCTGAACGCAAGGACAGTTCCGAAGAGGAATTGTCCGATGCAATGGCTGCGCCCGGCGAAATCGCTGAAGCGCGCGAGGAGTTGAACGAACTGATCGAAACCGCCGAAGCGCGCCGGGCCGAGGCAGCAGACCAGCTTTCAGTGGCCGAGACTCAGCAGCGTAATCTTGTGTTGGCCGAGCGCGATGCGGAACGTCTGGCCTCGGAAGCGCGCGAAACCCGTGCTGCGGCTGAGGCGCGGTGCGATGCGGCCAAGGAAAGCGTGGTTGCGGCGGCAGAGCGGATAGCTGAGGATCAGCAATTGACGCCGAACCAATTGCTGAACCAGTTGGACGTAAACCCCGATCAGATGCCCGCCGCAGATGCGCTGGAAGCGGAAGTAAATCGCCACAAGCGACAGCGCGATGCCATGGGCGCGGTGAACTTGCGCGCCGAAGAAGATAGCAAGGAAGTTCAGGAAGAATTCGACACGCTGAACAGCGAAAAGGCCGATCTGGAAGAGGCCATCAAAGCCCTGCGCAGCGGCATTGCCAGTCTGAACCGCGAAGGGCGTGAGCGTTTGTTGACCGCGTTTGAACAGGTGAACTCGAACTTTGCCATGCTGTTCAAGCATCTCTTTGGCGGGGGCGAGGCCAATCTGGTCATGGTCGAAAGCGACGATCCGCTGGATGCCGGCCTTGAGATCATGTGCCAGCCGCCGGGCAAGAAACTCTCGACGCTCAGCCTGCTGTCGGGCGGCGAACAGACCCTGACTGCGACGGCGCTGATCTTTGGTGTCTTCCTTGCAAACCCGGCCCCGATCTGTGTGCTGGACGAGGTCGATGCACCTCTGGATGACGCCAACGTCACTCGGTTCTGCGACCTGCTGGACGAGATGTGCCGCCAGACCGATACGCGGTTCCTCATCATCACCCACCACGCGGTGACCATGGCGCGGATGGACAGGCTGTTTGGCGTGACCATGCAGGAACAGGGCGTCAGCCAGCTTGTCTCGGTTGACCTCAAGAAGGCCGAGCAGATGGTCGCCTGACCTATCACTGCAACGTTATGCCTGTTTCACGGCCTCTCAGGGTAGGGTGGCGGCATGACCCGTTTTCTGATCCTCGCGCTGCTGGCCGCTGGCCCGGCCTTCGCCGCCGAATGGCCCACTAAACCCGGAGACACGCCCCTCAGCCCCGAGGAACTGAGCGCGCTTGCTGGCCAGACGCTGACTTTTTACGATGATGGTCAGGCCAAATTCTCGGCCGGAGGGGCCTATTCCTACACCTACGCAAGCGGAGACGCCGCCTTTGGCACGTATTCCATCGCCGAAGACGGCAGTGTCTGTATCGACTATCGCAATGGGTTTAGACGCTGTGACCTGTATGTCCGGAGCGGCGAGAGGTTGGTCCTGATCGACGAAAAGGGTGACCGGTATCCGGTACGACCGGAGTGAGGTGAATTCTCGCCCAGCTTTGGTCATCACGCTGACGAAAGCTGTAGGTGCCGAGTTGGGTCGATGAAAAACTGGCCTGCCCAAAGACAGGCCAGCATCACTTGTTTAAGATGAGGTTAAAGACTTCCAGAAGACGATCTTGTCATCTCCGTCCCCCCAGAAATCCCTGATACGTGCTTCTTCGGCGTAGCCGTTCTTGCGATAAAACGCGCGTGTCAGTGCAAATTCGTCCGTTCCCGACGTGTCTGCAATCAGGATGCGTTGCTCGCGACGCTTTAGCTCTGTCTCAAGGTGCCTGGTCAGGGCACCGCCGCAACCGCTTCCCTGCTCGGATGGCAGGACAGCGATTGCAAGCATGTTCCATGCACCATCTGTCAGGTCCTCGGGTACGGCGTAGCAGAAACCCACCGCCTTGCCGTCGACTTCGCATGTCAGCCAGATATCAGCACTGTCTGTGTCGGACAGAAAGCCACTGGCCATGTCAGGCAGCATTTCGCTTGGGAACAGTCCTGTGCCGTTGAGCACATCCTGCAAGGCAGCGATATCGCTGCGCTGTGTTGGTCGTATTATCATTGTTCGTTTTTCTTTCTACATGTCGTCACTCAAGCACATAGCTTGACGTGATGCGCGCAAAACTCGTGGATCGGTCTTGGAACTTGTCGTGTGGTTTTGAGTATTCACGAGCCGCGCGTTCATTACCCTGACACGAAACGTGCAGGCTTTGTTCGGCTTCGGTCGTCCTGCGTTTCAGGACTTAGCGGTTTCCCGCAATCGTGAACATAAAATCTCCGCCGCTTGGCGTGTTTGCAAAGCGTGGGCAGGACTTACCAAGTTCAGCGTTTTCCGACAAGGCTTGTTCGGTGTGGGGTAACTGAATACGCGGCTTTACAAGCGTCCCAACAAATCTGCCGTCGGCCACGCATCCGCCGGTAGGCCCAACCGTTGCTGCTCGGCCTGAACGGCGGCCCGCGTTCCAGCGCCCAGAATGCCGTCGATCTTGCCGACGTCATACCCGCGCGCCTGCAGTTTGCTTTGCAATTGCTTCATCTGCGCGCCCGACAGGCCCGGCGCAGGGTTGCCCGCATCATAAATTTGGCCACCCTCAAGCCGGGTGCCGAAATAGGCGGCGGTCAGGACGTAGACAAAGCTCTGGTTCCATTCGAAATAGACGCCGAAATTTGGGTAGGCGAGAAATGCGGGCCCGTTGTGACCCTGTGGCAAGATCAACGAAGCGGGCAGGTTGGCCAGCGAACCGCTGCGCGGCTGAACGCCCATTGCCTGCCACTCGGACACAGGCCGCGGTTTACCGGGGCCGGACAGGGACCAGTCCATTTGCGCGGGCACCGTCACCTCTTGCAGCCACGGCTGGCCCGCTTGCCAGCCCAAACCGGACAGCATTTTTGCTCCGGACATCAAGGCATCGGGCGCTGAGGTTTTGAGCGAGACTTGCCCGTCCCCATCTCCGTCAACACCATTTTCCAGGATGTCGCGCGGCAGCATCTGCACCATGCCGATCTCGCCCGCCCAGGCACCCGTGGTGCGGGCAGGGTCAAAATTGCCCTGCTCGTACAATTCGATGGCCGCAAATATCTGGGGTCGGAACAGTTCGGGCCGTCGGCAATCATGGGACAGCGTCACCAGCGCGTTGCGGGTGTTGAAATCCCCTTGAAACGCGCCATAGTCGGTCTCAAAGGCCCAGAAGGCTAACAGGACACCCCGCGAGATGCCGTATTCCTGTTCGATCCGATCAAACACAGCATCGTATTTGCGCGACATGGCCTGTCCACGGTCGATCCGGTTCTGCGAGATCAAGCGGCGGGAAAAATCGATGAACGGTTTTTGAAAGACGCCCTGCGCGCGGTCGGCTTTCAGCACCGCGTTGTCCTGCTGCAAGCCGTTGAAAAAGCCGTTTACGGTGGACGTGTCGAACCCTTGTTGCACGGCCTCGGCCTTCAGGTCTTTGACGAAAGAGTTGAAGCCCCCGCCGCATTGGGCAAAGGCGGGCGAGGTCAGCAGGGCGGTGGCCATAAGGCCAAAGAGAAGTCGCATGGAACAGGTCCGTCAGAGAATGAATCTGACCCCAACCCACACTGACACGAGGCCAAGCGCAAGCCCCCAAACCCGCCAAAGCATGTCGCATGCGCGGAAAATCTCTTGCGTACCAATCTCGCGCGGGGCCTCGCCGTTGACCCAGGCCAGATCGCGCAACTGCCCGTCATAGCTGCGCGGCCCGGCCAGCGCGACGTTCAGGGCGCGGGACATGGCGGCCTCGGGCCAGCCTGCGTTGGGTGAGATATGGCGACGTGCGTCGGTCACGATGTCTGACCAACGCGCCCACTGCCCGGACAGGGCAACGATCATCACGCAGGTCAGCCGGGCGGGGATCAGGTTCAGCAGGTCGTCCAGTCGGGCCGACGCCCACCCAAAGGATCGGTATTGCTCGGTGCGGTAGCCGATCATGCTATCGGCGGTGTTGATCGCCTTGTAGACCAGCAGGCCGGGCAAGCCACCGACCAGAAACCAGAAAGCGGGCGCGATGACGCCATCGCTCAGGTTTTCCGCCGCGCTTTCGATTGCCGACCGGGCCACCTGTGCTTCGGTCATGTCGCGTGTATCGCGTGACACGATCATCGCGACCTTGGCGCGGCCTTCCTCCGACGAAGTTCGCAATCCAATGCCAACGTCCCGCACATGTGTCACCAATGATTTCTGCGCCAGCAGGATAGCGCAGAGTATGAGTTCCGCGACCGGACCCAATAGGGACAGCACGCGGCCCAAAACCAGCGCACCACAAACCAACACTAATACGACAAAAAAGCCCTTTAGCTGACGCCAATCGCCGTGGTTCAGGCGCTTGTCCAGCCAGCCGATTGCGCTGCCAATTATCACCGCAGGGTGGCGGATGCGGGACCATAACCAATTTGGCTCTCCCAAAGCTGCATCCAGACACATGGCGCAAACCAGCAGGAAAGGGGTACTCACAGGGCCGCCTCCAGCCTGTCCCAGTCCTTAGGTGCTGGTAGGCCGAGGCGCAGATAGGAAGACGAATAGGGAAATATGCGGCTCAAGATGTGCGATTGCGCCAAGCGAGTTTGCCAGTTGTCGGCGCTGTCGACGTCGTACAAACGGAAAAGTGTCGTTCCCCCCACAAGTCGCGCGCCACGTCTAGTAAGAAGACTATCCAAGCGCGTGGCGTCTTCGGTCAATCTGGCGCGCGTTTCCGTTGCCCATTGATCATCGCGCAGCGCCTGCGCTCCAACCCGCAGCGCAGGTCCGGATACTGCCCATGGGCCGGTCAAATCGTTCAGACGCGCGATCAGTTCGGGATGTCCGATCGCAAAACCAAGTCTCAGACCCGCGAGCCCCCAGAACTTGCCGAAGCTTTTCAAAACAACCACGCCCGGTTTGTCGGCCAAATGGACCAAAGAGCGGTTGGGCGTCACGTCGCAAAAGCTTTCATCGATGACGGTCAGAGGGGCCGAGACATCCGCGGCAGACCACAATCGTCCGTCGGGATTGTTTGGATGCACGATGACGCGCGCATCTGCTGGGCCGGTATCCTGAATGGTCCAGCCCTGTGCGGAAAACGCAGCGGCGTGTTCATTGTACGTGGGTGTTGTGATCTGAACATGGCCTTTCTGGGCGAGGGTCGGAATGCGCGCGATCAGAGCTGAAGCTCCTGGCGCGGGCAGGATTGCTGCGCCGGTGGGCGCGTTCCAGAACTGGCGCGCCGCCTTTGTCAGATGTTCGAACGCGCCGTGGTCTGGAAGGGCCGTCCAATCGGTCGCATGAAAACCCATCAATGGATACGGCACCGGGTTGATACCCGTGGACAGGTCGATCCAGTCCTCCCGGTTGCCGCCGAACCGCTGGATGGCGTCATCCAGCCCCCCGCCATGGTCCCGCACGGCGCGTGGGTTCAGATCTGTCGCTTGCGTTTCCATCGGGATTCCGTCGAAATTACCTGTTTCGGCCCGCTTCAAGCGGATTTTCGCCGTTTTGACAAGCAAATCCGCGTGAGCGGGCGGCCTGACAATCATCGTTAACACTTTGTTAAGGAAATCGCGTGATCACGGACCTTAGGGGTCGGCACCACTCACCCTATCACGTGCCGAGGTTGTTGCAAATGAATGTACTGATTGTTGAGAGTAACCCCGATCTAGGTCGGGTCTGGCAGCGGCATCTGCAAAGGCAGGGGGCCGAGGTCACACTGGTCGAAACGCAGGAGGCCGCGATTCTGGCGCTCTATGGCACGGCCTTCGATATCATCGTGTTGGATCTTGTGCTGGAATCCGGCAGCGCGCTGGCTGTGGCCGATTTCGCCAGCTATCGCCGACCCGAGACGCGGGTGATCTTTGTCACCAACACCACGTTCTTTTCGGACGGGTCGATTTTTGCCCACAGTTCGAACGCCTGTGCGTATGTGCAAAGCGGAACGCCGCCAGAGGATCTGGCGGCTATGGTGGAACACTACGCAGCGGGTCGCTGACCGCGCCCATGCGGCGCGTCATAGTCCAGCACCGGGTTGGTCGGGATGATCCGGTGTGGGTTGATGCTTTCGTGACTGTAGTGATAGTGGCGTACAATGTGGTTCATGTTGACCGTCCCGGCGACGCTCGACCATTGATACAACTCGCGCGTATAGGCCCAAAGGTTCGGATAGTCGATCAGGCGCCGCCGGTTGCATTTGAAATGCAGGTGATAAACCGGGTCAAAACGGATCAAGGTTGTGAACAAACGCCAATCTGCCTCGGTCACGCGGTCGCCCATCAGATAGCGGTTTGAGGCGAGGCGCTCTTCGAGCCAGTCCAGCGTATCAAACAGAGGGCCGACGGCCGCGTCATAGGCTTCCTGACTGGTGGCGAAACCGGATTTGTAGACACCGTTGTTGACGTCTGAATAGATGCGCGCGTTGACCTCTTCGATCTCGTCCCGCATCGCCTGGGGCCAGTAGTCGTCGTTATTGCCGGTGATCCCGTCAAAGGCCGAGTTGAACATGCGGATGATTTCCGAGCTTTCGTTGGACACGATGGTGCCCTGTTGTTTGTCCCACAGGATTGGCACGGTCACGCGACCCGAATAGTTGGGATCGGCGCGGGTGTAGATCTGATGGGCAAAGTCGTGGCCGAACAGATTATCCCCGGTTGCGCCATGTGCATCCGTCTCAAACGTCCAGCCCTTGTCCAGCATGTCGGGATGGACGACTGAGACCGAGATGTGATCGCTCAGGCCCTTCAACTCACGAAAGATCAGCGTGCGATGGGCCCAAGGGCAGGCATGGCTGACATAGAGGTGATAGCGACCGCTTTCGGCCACGAACCCGCCTTTTCCAGATGGGCCGGGCGCACCATCCGGGGTGATCCAGTTGCGAAACTGCGCGGCCGAGCGTTTGAAGGCCCCGCCTGTTGATTTGGTGTCATACCAGGTGTCGTGCCAGGTTCCGTCGACCAGCAGGCCCATCTTGCGTCCTCCGAAATGCGTTTGGAGAAAGAATAGTGCCTGTATGGCTCGTTTCCTATTTCACCACACGCGCAAACCCTCTGCATGCATGCACACCGGCCGCGAATTCGGTGCAACAAGTCAAATCGAATTCGGTTTAGGTGACACAGTTCACTGGATTTTCACAAAAGGAAGTTCAAAATAGTATGCGTTAGCGGGGGAAGTGTTTGATGAGTACCTATGTTTCTAAGGAAATTCGCGCCGAATTGGATGCGGCCCGAATCGCCGCGCTGAAGAAGGCAAGCCGTCTTCGTGTTGGGTTCGGCGACAATGCATTCAAAATTTTAAGACTGTGGAAAGACGGTTTTACCGTTGAGGCCGCGACCACGCCGCAATTGCGGGGATTGGTCGATATCTATGACGGCGTAAACCATCTGTACCAGTGCCTGATCATCGCGGATGAGGATGAGGCAGGGGAAATGCGGTACGAATTCAAACGCAGCACCGCAGCGGCGGACAAAGCGCCGCTGGATTTCTACCGTGATCCCGACGCCCCGATTGCGCTGCTGGGACATCAGGACTAGGGGCCGAGACCGTTCAATTGGCAATGCTGCTTATTGCGATTTCACTGGGTTTCGAACCAACGGTCATGGCATAGGACAACTCGCCAATGTGACTTGGCGAGTGTTCCAGCCGATCTATTGCAAGTCCGCAAAGGCTTGTTTCAATCTTGCACAGGCTTCCTCGACCCGTCCGCGTTGGGTTGCGAGATTGAACCTCTCGAACGTTTCTCCGCCGGTGCCGAAACCAGGGCCAGGCGATGTGGCGATGCGCGCCTCTTGCCGCAGTCGGCGCACGAATTCGTCGTGGTCCATCCCGGTGCCCGAGAAATCGACCCAGGCCAGATAGGTCGCCTGTAAGGGCATGGACCACAGGCCCGGGATGTCCGCAATTGACGCGTCGAAGAGTCGCCGGTTGTCGTCCAAATGCGCGATCTGCGCATCGACCCAAGCGGCCCCTTCAGGCGAGTAAGCCGCAGTGATCATCGCCACGCCCAACGCACTGGGATCATAGTCCAGCGCCTGTATCCGGTGACGCATCGCGGCCCGCAGCTTTGGGTCGGGGATGATCATGTTTCCGGTCCGCTGCCCCGCAATGTTGAACGTTTTAGAGGCCGCCGTCAGCGTCACCGTCCAAGGTCGAGCATCGGGCGCGGCCACGTCCATAGGAACAAATGTGCTGCCCGGATAGACCAGATCGTGATGAATTTCGTCCGATACCAGGATCAACCCGTTGCGTTCCGCAAAGGCTGCCACCGCACGCAACTCATCAGCGGTCCAGACGCAACCCGAAGGGTTCTGAGGCGAGCACCACAGCAACATCTTTTCCGATCCGTCCAGCCGCGCCTGTGCATCATCCAGATCGAGAACATAGGTGGCACCATCCCGCATCAGCGGGCATTCGACAACCTTGCGGCCCGTTTTGTTCACCTTGTGGGCAAACTCGTGATAAACGGGTGTGAAAATCACAACCCCATCGCCGGGTTCGGTCCAGACATCCAGGCAAAGCGCAATCGCATTGCCAAGCCCCTGCGACGTCAGAACGCAATCCGTGTCAACCTCCCACCCGTGGCGGTTCTTCATCCACCATTGGACTGATGCCAGATAATCCGGGTGCGTCCAGGAATAGCCGAACACGCCATGTTCAGCCGCCCGACGCACCGCATCGATCACGCAAGGTGCCGTTGGAAAGTCGGAATCGGCGGTCCACATGGCCAACCCGTCTTTGGGTGAAACGCCATAGAGCTGTTCCATCTTGTCCCATTTTGAACTGTTGGTCCCCCGGCGGTCAATTAGGTCGTTGAAGGTCATGTCATCTCCATCTGTCGCGACGAAAGCTAGTCGCAATTTCGGCGGGTGCAAGGGGGGCGTTGCGGTAGGGGGCGGGATCGCCTAAATCAACCTCATGAAACGCAATATTCTGATCCATCCCGATCCCCGCCTGAAAAAGGTCTGCGCGCCGGTGGCCGACATCACCGACGAGTTGCGCAAGCTGGCCGACGACATGCTGGAGACGATGTATGACGCGCCTGGCATCGGGCTCGCGGCCCCTCAGATCGGCGTTCTGGATCGGCTGATCGTGGTGGATTGCGTCAAAGAAGAAGGCGAAACGCCGCGCCCCTTGGTGATGTTCAACCCCGAGGTCATTGCGTCTTCGGATGAGACGAATGTTTATGAAGAAGGTTGCCTATCGATCCCCGAGCAATATGCCGAGGTGACGCGCCCCAAGGTGGTGGATGTCACATGGATGGATCGCGATGGCAATCTGCAGCAGGAAACCTTTGATGATCTCTGGGCGACCTGTGTGCAGCACGAGATCGATCATCTGAACGGCAAGCTGTTCATCGACTACCTCAAACCGCTCAAGCGGCAGATGATCACCCGCAAGATGCAAAAGCTCAAGCGAGAGCAGGCGCGCGCATGACGGTGCGGACCTGCCTGCCATGGCCTGACAAGCGCCTGCGCACCAAGGCCGAAGATGTCTCGGAAATCACGGACGCTATCCGCGCCATTTGGGACGACATGATTGACACGATGGAGGCGATGCCGGGCGTTGGCCTCGCCGCCCCCCAGATCGGTGTCATGCTGCGGCTGGCGGTTGTCGATGGTTCAACCGAACGCGGGCGGGCTATTCGTTTGGCAAACCCGGAAATTCTGCACAGTTCCATCGAACTGCGCGAACATGACGAGGCCAGCCCCAATCTTCCAGGCGTCTCGGCCAAGGTGAAACGCCCTCGGGCCGTCACGGTAAAGTACCTGAACGAACATGGCATCATTGATCGCCGGGATTTCGTCGGGGTCGAGGCCACAAGCGTGCAGCATCAGATCGATCATCTGAACGGTCGGATGTATTTCGACCGGCTCAGCAAGGTCAAACGCGACATGCTGCTGCGCAAGGCAAAGAAACAGGGATAGCGATGCGCGTCATCTTTATGGGAACGCCTGATTTCTCGGTGCCGGTGCTGGATGCGCTGGTCGAGGCCGGGCATGAGGTCGCCGCCGTCTATTGCCAGCCGCCACGCCCCGCCGGGCGCGGCAAGAAGGATCGACCGACGCCGGTGCACGCACGGGCCGAGGCGCTGGGCCTTGAGGTGCGCCACCCGACCTCGCTGAAATCACCTGAGGAACAGGCGCGCTTTGCCGCGCTGAACGCTGATATCGCGGTGGTTGTCGCCTATGGCTTGCTCCTGCCGCAACCCATACTGGACGCGCCCGCTTACGGGTGTCTGAACATCCACGCCAGCCTGTTGCCGCGCTGGCGCGGAGCGGCTCCGATCCACCGGGCGATCATGGCCGGTGATGCGCAGACCGGCATCTGCATCATGCAGATGGAGGCCGGGCTGGATACCGGCCCGGTTCTGCTGCGCGAAGCGACCGATATTGAAGCCGAGGAAACCACCGCGCAACTGCATGACCGCTTGTCTGATATGGGTGCCCGGCTGATCGTTGAAGCGTTGAAAAACCTTCCCGACCTGACGCCGGAACCGCAGCCCGAGGACGGTGTGACCTACGCCGCCAAGATCGACAAATCCGAGGCACGGGTCGACTGGTCGGCCCCCGCCATTGAGGTCGACAGGCACATCCGGGGGCTGTCTCCGTTCCCCGGCGCATGGACCGAAGTCGGAGGAGACCGGATCAAACTCCTCGCCTCACGCTTGGCCGAAGGGCAGGGCATACCGGGCGAAGTTCTGGACGACCACCTGCGCGTGGCATGTGGTGAAGGCGCAGTTGAGTTGCTGCGCTTGCAAAGGGCGGGCAAAGGCGCGCAGGATAGAGAAACCTTTCTGCGGGGCTGGCCCATCCCGGTCGGTACGCGCCTGTCTTCGGAGTAAAGCCAGATGTTCATGATCCTGATGGGCACCGTCGTGATCGCCGGGATTGTGGGCTATCTGTCCGAGAAGACAGGCTTTACCCATAACGGCTACCTGCCAGCGATCATCATTTGCGTGGGCGGGGCTTTCCTGTTCTATTTCGTCCGCATCATGTTCGGTATCAGCTTTGGCCCGCCGGGTCTGGATGCGGTGCTGTCCTCGATCGGCGCACTGATCATTGTGCCAACCCATTGGAGGAAATGACATGCCCGTTGTTGTCCTTATCATCATCGGCGCTGCCGCTGGATTTCTGGCCACCCGATTGATGCGGATCGAGGCGGACATCCCGACAACGATGCTGATCGGTATTGTCGGCGCTCTGGTTGGTGGCTTTCTTCTGCGCGCCCTGATCACCGTTGCGGGTTGGCTCTCGGGATTCGTGGGCGCAGTTCTGGGCGCCTTGCTGGTGATCTGGATCTGGCAGACCTATCTGCGGCGCTGAGCGTCTTTATCGCGCGTCGCACACGTCCGGTGATCCCAAAGCGGGCGCTTGGCGGGTCGTCATGTCAAAACTGTTGGCCTCTGCCGACGTGACCCAATGCATCTCATCCTCGGGTGCGGCGTCCAGCGTGAACCAATAGAACGCCGGGTCCACACCGATATCGGCGAAATAGTCGAGATACCGATCGTGTTCGGGATGGTCTTCGGGCAGTTCCGCGGCAACGTAACCACCCCCGCCCCAGCTGTGGACACCGACACAGGCACCGGGCTCCAACACGCGCCGGTTGCCCGCCAGAAACAGGTCTGTTCCGCCCGAAGCCACCAACCCGTCCGAGGGCACAATGGTGTCGAACCCTTCTTCGCGGACCACTCGGCTAAAAACCACATTCGAGTCATCGTCCACTGAGCCTTCGATGTTCTGAAGAACCAGTGTCTTGATGTTGGGATTCGCCGCAATGACCTCTTCAAACGCGCTAAGTGTTGTGTGGTCGATCGTTCCGGCAGCAACAATCCGGTCCCCTTGTGCCGTAAAGCTGACGGGGGCGTAGGGATCTGTGCATGCCGCCACGAGCAAAAGCGCCGTGGTCAGAAATGGAAGTCGGAGGGTCATCAAAATATCCGTCGTTCTGTCCCTATTGCCGAGGCGGTCGGCTTTTGTAAACCGGCAGTCTCCAGCCGAACAGTAGCGATCCGGCACGCAGCGCCCAACAGATCAGGGCACACGCCGCGAGCGCCACCAAGTCTTCGAACCCAAGGCGCGTTGCGGCGACAGCGGCCAGTGCCCCAACGAAAGCGCAAGTGACGTAAAGCTCACCCTGTTTCAGCACCAATGGAACCTCATTGCAAACCACGTCGCGCATCAGGCCGCCGAGGCAGCCGGTGGTGATGCCCATCAGAACGACGATCAGACCGGGTTGGCCCAGCGACAACGCCGCACCTGTTCCTGCGGCGACTGCGATGGACAGCGCGAAACTGTCCAGCCAGACCAGCCAATTGTAACGGCTTTCCACCAGATGCGCGCTGAAAAACACCAACACGGCAGCTCCGGCGGCGATCAGAATATAGTCAGGTTGGCCGATCCAGAAGACCGGATGCCGGTTCAGTAGCAGATCGCGAATTGTGCCGCCTCCGACCGCTGTCAGGCTGGCGACAAACGCAAAACCGACAAGATCAAGCTGCGCCCGGCTGGCCACCAAAGCGCCGGTCAGCGCAAAGACAAGAACCGATCCATAGTCCAGCAGCGCCAGCCAGGTCACGCTTGTGCCTTTTTGGGTTTGAACGGTGCCATGCCAGCGCGGGCCAATTCGTCCGCCTTTTCGTTTTCAGGGTGACCCGCATGACCTTTGACCCATTCCCATGTCACGTCATGGCGTGTTTGGGCTTCGTCCAGTCGCTGCCACAGATCGACATTTTTGACCGGTTTCTTGTTCGAGGTTTTCCAGCCGTTGCGCTTCCAACCGAAAATCCAGCCAGTGACGCCGTTCTTTACATAAGCGCTGTCGGTGACCACCGTGATTTTCGAGGCCCGGTCCAATGTCTCAAGCGCACTGATCGCGGCCAGCAACTCCATACGGTTGTTGGTCGTCTCGGCCTCGCCGCCGTTGAGCTCACGCTCTTTCAGGACTTTGTCCCCTTCCATCGCGCGCAGCAGTACACCCCAACCGCCCGGGCCGGGATTGCCCGAGCACGCGCCGTCCGTATAAGCAAACAGCTCAGGCATGGGCGAGCACCAGAATGAACCCGTCGTAAGACCCGGCCAATCCCTTGCCCATACCGGTGGTGATGTTGTCGATGGCAAACCCCGATTCAGTCAGCGCCTCTTCGATCTCGGGTTGCGAGAAATAGGTGTAGAAACGGTCCAGATGGTCGCGATGCTGTCCGGTGCCGAGTTTCAGGCCCAGAAACAGGATGCCAGCGGGTTTCAACGCGCGGTGGATTGCCGCGAGGTGACGGGGGAAATCCTCCCGTGGGGCATGCAGCAGAGAAAAGCTGGCAAAGACACCATCGTATTCTGCCACCTCGGTGAGGTCGTCGAACGTGCCCAGATGAGCATCAACACCAATGCCGCGCGCGTATTCAACAAAGGCTGGCGTCGCGTCCAGCGCCCGAACCGTCAGGCCCTGGCGCAGGAAAAAGGTGCTGTCCGATCCAGGCCCCGAGCCCAGGTCCAGCACATGGCCTTGCCCAACTGCATCCACAAAGGCCTGACGCGCCTCAAGCTGTTCGGGGGGCAAAGGCACCTTGAGGTATTCGCCCACGTTGTTGGTGTAGGCATCGATCGTTTTGGAATCGGTCACAGGTAAACTCCGACAGCAAGGCAGGCCAGGACGATGGCGGTCAGTAACGTCCGCAGTCGCATCCACCAGACAGGCGTCAAACGCCAATAGGCGAACACCGCATCCAGCACGAACAATCCGGCGAACCCCCACATCAGATTGGTGCCCGCATTGACGGGGCCGCCACCGGTTTTGAAAAAAGCCCAGAGCGCAGGCAGCACTGACAAAGTATAGCAAATTGCCGCCTTGCTGCCCGATGTTTTGGTGGCAAAGCCCCATAGCACACCAGACATGAAACTCAGGATGACCGAGCCATAAAACAGTTGGATGTAGGGCCCTACAAATCGCGACCCCAGCGCTTGCCTGCCCCAGTCGTTCAGGTCGCCATTCAAATAGGTCAGCGCGCCCCAGATGAACGGAATCAACCCCGCAAGGCCGAGCAGAAGTGGTACGCGGGGGATGCCGCTCATGCGGGTTGCCTTAAGACGCGGGGCACTTTGAACTCGACGTTCTCGACGGCGGTTTCGACCTTCTCAACCGTCACGTCGTAGTGATCGCGGAAGGCGTCGATGACTTCGTTCACAAGCACTTCGGGGGCCGAGGCGCCTGCAGTCAATGCGACGCTTGAGATGCCGTCAAGCGCCCTCCAGTCAATCTCGGTCGCGCGCTGGACGAGTTGGGCATAATCGCACCCGGCGCGTTTGGCGACTTCGACCAGACGGCGCGAATTCGACGAGTTCGGGGCACCGACGACCAACAAGGCATCCGATTTGGGTGCCACCGCTTTGACAGCCTCCTGCCGGTTTGTTGTAGCGTAGCAAATGTCTTCCTTGTGTGGGCCGACGATTGCGGGGAAACGGGCCTCAAGTGCTGCGATAATGTCTTTGGTGTCGTCAACCGACAGGGTGGTCTGCGTTACAAAGGCCAACCTGTCCGGATCGCGGACCTCAACGGTAGCGACATCTTCGACAGTTTCGACCAGCAACACCTCGCCTTCGGGCAGCTGGCCCATGGTGCCGATGGTCTCGGGGTGGCCTTTGTGGCCGATCATGATCATCTGCAGACCGGCATCGGAGTGGCGCTGCGCCTCGACGTGAACCTTGGACACCAGCGGACAGGTGGCATCAACATAGATCATCTCGCGCTGTGCCGCGGTCGCAGGAACGGATTTTGGCACACCATGGGCCGAGAAGATCACCGGGCGGTCATCAGGGCATTCGTCCAGCTCCTCGACAAACACCGCGCCCATCTCGCGCAGCCCATCGACGACGAATTTGTTATGAACGATCTCGTGACGCACATAGACGGGCGCGCCCCATTTCTGCAGCGCCATTTCGACGATCTTGATTGCCCGATCCACGCCGGCGCAAAACCCGCGCGGGGCGGCAAGGTAGAGGGTCAGGGGCGGTTTGGTCATGTCTCGATCTCCATGGGCCACAGGTAAGTCTTTTCACGGCCTTGGTCCAGACAGGACCTCGTCATTGATCTGACATGAATCAGTGCTAGCCAATAGGTGTTTCAGCACCTGTTACTTTTCAAAAAAAGCGCGGTCAGGGTGGTGAATCCTGATCGCGCCAATTTCTTCCCCGGTAGTGAGTGACCGGATATCAATGTCCACCTGCGGCCGCGACGCTGCGTGGCTCGACGGGCACTTCACGCGGCGGTCGTCCGATAACGTCGCGCAGGTCTTCCAGTTCGATGAAGTTGTCCGCCTGGCGGCGCAATTCATCCGAGATCATCGGCGGCTGGCTGCGGATTGTCGAAACAACCGAAACCCGCACGCCCTGACGCTGCAGGCTGGCAATCAGCGGACGGAAATCCCCATCGCCCGAGAACAGCACAATATGATCCACGCGTGGTGCAAGTTCCATGGCGTCGACGGTCAACTCGATGTCCATGTTTCCTTTGACTTTCCGACGCCCCATGCTGTCGGTGTATTCCTTCGCTGGCTTGGTGACCATGGTGAAGCCATTGTAATGCAGCCAGTCGACCAGAGGTCTGATCGGGGAATACTCGTCATTTTCCAGTAGCGCTGTGTAGTAGAAAGCTCTAAGCAGTTTGCCTCTGCGCATAAATTCCTGACGCAGCAACTTATAGTCGATGTCAAACCCCAGAGCTTTGGCGGCGGCATAAAGATTCGAGCCGTCGATGAACAGCGCTAGCCGTTCGTCCTTATAAAACATAAATAGGTCCTTCCGGTATTAGCCATCGCACCCGTGATATCCGTGAGTGAAGAAAAAATGTTCAGCGCAATGGTGTCCCTAAGATAGGTCTTTTAGGCTTAATCGCAAGTATTCTCTGATGCTGATGTGAGTGAAAATATGATCAAATCACCTTCCGGGACAGTAGTTGCCCTAGGGGCAAATCTCAGCCTGAGAGGAAACGGACCCGCCGACACTCTTCGGCAAGCACTTTCGGCGATGAGCGAGGCAGGGCTGGTGATTCGCGCGCAAAGCCGATTTTTCGCCACGCCGTGTTTCCCGGAAGGTGCTGGCCCGGACTATGTCAATGCCGCAGCCCTTATCGAAACGGACTTGTCCGCCACGGGCATTTTGACGGTTCTGCACGACATCGAGCAGACGTTCGGTCGGGCTCGTGCGCAGCGTTGGGGTATGCGGACACTTGATCTGGATTTGGTGTGTCGTGGTGATCTTGTGTCGCCGGATGTGCAGGAATACCGGCGGTGGCAGGCGCTTCCATATGAAGAACAGACAAAAGTCGCGCCTGATCAATTGATCCTGCCGCATCCACGGCTGCAGGATCGGGCCTTTGTTCTGGTTCCGATGGCTGACGTTGCGCCTGATTGGTTGCATCCGGAACTAAACAAAACCGTCCGTGAAATGATCCGTGACTTGCCCGCAGAGGATATTGCCGCCGTCACTCCTTTGTGATCGGTGCATTTGCAGCATTTCCTGCTTGTCAAGGCGGGGATTCGCCCTTAGATAAACCTCTTCCTGACATGGATTCAGAAACGGAGAGCGCCCAATGGCCCGCGTGACGGTAGAAGATTGCGTAGACAAGGTACAAAACCGGTTCGAACTGGTGATGCTTGCCGCCCATCGTGCGCGTGAGATTTCCGCTGGTGCGGCGATCACCGTGGATCGTGATAACGACAAGAATCCGGTCGTGTCCCTGCGTGAAATCGCGGATGAAACCCAGAGCGCTGATGAGCTGCGCGAGCGTCTGATTGAGGCCAACCAGACCCAGATCGAGGTTGACGAGCCGGAAGAAGACCAGATGGCGCTGCTGATGGGTGCGGAATCGGACAAACCAGCCGATGATGACATGTCCGAAGAAAAGCTGCTGCGCGCTCTGATGGAGGCCCAAGGCCAGGGGTAAGCCCCAAAAACGAAGGTGCGGACCGCATGATCTCTTCTGATGACCTGATTGCGCTGGTCCGCAACTACAACCCCAAGACAAATGCTGACCGCATCGCCCGGGCCTATGAGTTCGGAAGCCAAATGCATGACGGGCAGTTTCGCCATTCCGGCGAGCCCTATTTTACCCATCCCGTTGCCGTTGCCGCCATCCTGACCGAACAGCGTCTAGATGATGCGACGATCATTACCGCTCTGTTGCATGACACGATCGAAGACACCAAGGCCAACTACGGCAAGGTGTCCGAACTTTTCGGGGACGAGGTTGCCAAGCTGGTTGATGGCGTCACCAAGCTGACCAATCTTCAGCTGTCCAGCCGCGAGACCAAACAGGCGGAAAACTTCCGAAAGCTGTTCATGGCCATGTCCAAGGACCTGCGGGTTATTCTGGTCAAGCTTGCCGACCGTCTGCACAACATGCGAACCATCAAGGCGATGCGCCCCGAAAAGCAGGTCGTCAAGGCGCGCGAGACGATGGATATCTACGCGCCGCTTGCGGGCCGCATGGGTATGCAATGGATGCGCGAGGAACTGGAAGACCTCGCCTTCCGCGTCTTGAACCCAGAAGGGCGCCAGTCGATCATTCGCCGTTTCATTACCTTGCAACGCGAAACCGGCGACGTGATCCATCGCATCACCGGTGACATGCGACACGAGTTGGAAAAGGCCGGGATTGAGGCCGAGGTGTTTGGCCGCGCCAAGAAACCCTATTCGATCTGGCGAAAGATGCAGGAAAAGGACCAAGGCTTTTCCCGCCTGTCCGACATCTATGGATTCCGCATCATCACACAGACCGAGGAAGATTGTTATCGGACGCTCGGCGCAATTCACCAACGCTGGCGCGCAGTGCCAGGGCGGTTCAAGGACTATATCAGCCAGCCGAAATCGAACGGCTATCGCTCGATCCACACCACTGTTTCGGGCCGTGACGGCAAACGGGTAGAGGTTCAGATCCGCACCCGCCAGATGCATGATGTGGCCGAAACTGGCGTGGCGGCGCATTGGTCATATCGGGACGGTGTGCGATCAGAAAACCCCTTTGCCGTGGACCCGGCCAAGTGGATTGCGAACCTGACGGAACAGTTCGACAGCGAAGACGATCACGAGGATTTTCTCGAAGCGGTCAAGCTTGAGATGTATTCCGACCAGGTCTTCTGCTTTACGCCCAAAGGGGACGTGGTGAAGCTGCCGCGCGGGGCGACGCCGATTGACTTTGCGTATGCCATCCACACACGCATCGGGCATGCCTGCGTCGGGGCGAAAGTGGACGGCATTCGCGTGCCGCTCTGGACCCGGATCAAGAACGGGCAATCCGTGGACATTATTACCGCTGACGGCCAGACTCCGCAGGTGACGTGGCTCGAGATCGCGGTCACCGGCAAGGCCCGTACAGCAATCCGTCGCGCGTTGCGCGAAGTAGACCGCGAACGCTTTATCAAACTGGGTAAGGAACTGGCGCGGTCCGGGTTCGAGAATGTCGGTCGCAAAGCCACCGACAAAGCGTTGGATACCGCGGCCAGACACCTGCGTCTATCGGACCGGCACGAGTTGTTGGCCCGACTGGGCAGCGCGGAATTGACGGCGCATGAGGTTGTCAGCGCCGTTTACCCTGAGTTGGCCCAGGACGAGGGCGATGCCATTCCTCTGAGGCGGGCGGTGATCGGCTTGGAGCCGGGGCAAAAATTTGACCGGGCACCGTGCTGCCAACCTCTGCCAGGTGAACGCATCGTGGGCATAACGTATCGCGGCAAGGGGGTGGTTGTTCACGCCATTGACTGCGACCGCCTGACCGAGTTCGAAAACGAGCCCGACCGCTGGGTTGATCTGCATTGGCACTCGGGTACTCACCCAGCGGTTTATAGTGCGACAATTGACCTGACGATCGGAAATGATGCCGGTGTGCTGGGGCGTATTTGCACATTGATCGGCGAGAAAAAGGCGAATATCTCCAACCTCGAATTTGTTGACCGCAAACCGGATTTTTACCGGTTGATGATCAATGTCGAACTGCGCGACCTTGAGCAATTGCATTCACTGATGCTGATGCTTGAGGCCGAAAGCGACGTGGCCGCGGTCGAGCGTTACAGGGACCGGTCCAAAGCCGCAGTCGCGGCAGGCTGAGAAAGGGTGATCAGGAGTGGTTTTCAAGCGCCGAGATCGACGCTCGCCTGTCCAGATCGCATCTGAATTCGTCTACCCCCGTGGCGGATGGACCCGCGCCTTTCACTATGTCAAACACCGCGTCCGCCGATTGCCGGACACACCCGAACGCATCGCGCGCGGAATCGGGGCTGGGGTTTTTGCTGCGTTCACTCCGTTTTACGGGCTCCATTTCGTGGTCGCGGCAATTTGTGCCCGCCTGTTCAACGGTAATATTCTGGCCGCGCTCAGCGGTACTTTCTTCGGCAACCCTCTGACATATGTCCCGATCGGTGTGATCAGTCTGCAAACCGGACATTTCATTCTTGGAACCGAGTTTCGCCAAGGCGATACCCACGGCCTGATGGGTAAGTTTGCTGACGCAATTGGGGATCTGAAGGATAATGTCCTGGCGATGTTCACGGATCGCGTTGCGGACTGGCACGGGCTTGAGGTCTTCTATGACGAGGTGTTTTTTCCTTACATGGTGGGCGGCGTTCTTCCGGGTATTTTGGCGGGTGTGATCTGCGCCTATCTCAGCCTTCCATTGATCCGGAAGTACCAGCAGCGCCGCCGAGCCAAGATCAAGGCGAAGTTTGAGGAAATCAAACGTTTGGCGGAATCTAACGCTGCCGTTTCTCCGATGAATAACCTAGGCTCTGTTCAAGGGCATAAGAAGGAACCAAGCGATGGCTGACCATCTCCTGCGTCTGGGCGTGAATATCGACCACGTGGCGACTGTGCGCAACGCGCGGGGTGGGGCATATCCCGACCCTCTTCGCGCCGCGAAACTGGCCGAAGAAGCCGGGGCCGATGGTATCACCGCGCATCTCCGTGAGGATCGCCGCCATATCTCGGACGCTGACATCGACGGGCTGATGGACGTTCTGTCGGTGCCCCTGAACTTTGAGATGGCCGCCACACCCGAGATGCAGCAGATCGCCCTGCGTCACAAACCGCACGCCGTCTGCATCGTCCCTGAAAAGCGCGAGGAACGGACGACCGAAGGCGGGCTGGAGGTCGCGCGCGAGGAAAACAAGCTAGCCCATTTCATTGCACCTTTGCGCGAGGTCGGGTGCCGGGTGTCCATCTTCATCGCCGCCGACCAACGTCAGATCGAGGCTGCCCACCGCATTGGCGCTCAGGTGATTGAGCTTCACACGGGTGCCTATTGCGACGCTTTCGCCGAAGGTCACATGGAGGAGGCCGCGCGCGAGTTGGAAAGCCTGCGCGAGATGTCTGCTTTTGCGCATTCATTGGGGCTGGAGGTCCACGCGGGGCATGGTTTGACTTACGACACAGTGCAACCGGTGGCGGCCTTCCCTGAGGTGCGCGAACTGAACATCGGGCACTTCCTGATCGGCGAGTCCATCTTCCGCGGCCTGACGCCGGCCATTGCCGAGATGCGGCGGCTGATGGATGAGGCGCGCTCATGATGACCACAGGCTTTGTGGCAATTTGGCTTGCGTGGATCATGGCTGGCGGTTCACCGGGACCTGCAACAATGGGCATAGCCGGAACAGCAATGAACGAAGGACGCCGTTCGGGGTTGGTGTTCGCTTTGGGCATTTGCGCAGGATCAGCTGCGTGGGGAATAGCTGCGGCACTGGGCCTGTCCGCAATCATGCTGGCGAATGCGTGGGTGTTTGAGATTATCCGCTATGTTGGCGTCGCGTATCTTGGTTGGTTGGCTATCAAGGCGTTGCGGCGTGCCATGACCTCAAGTGAAGTGGTGCTGGGAAATCCTGTAACTGGTTCTCTGGCAACCATTTTTGCGAAAGGTGCGGCGATCCACCTGACCAATCCGAAAGCGATACTGAGTTGGGGGTCGATCTACGCAATTGTTGCTCCGAATGACGCCAGCCTTTCAACGTTGCTGACGTATTTCGCCCTGCTCTATGCAGGCTCGCTGTTCATCTTCATAGGATATGCGTTTCTGTTTTCGTCAGAACGAATGGTTAGGGCTTACCGTCGCGCCCGACGCGGGTTCGACCTGGCTTTTGCCGGGTTCTTCGGTTTTGCAAGCTACAAGATCCTGACTGTGCGCCTGTCATGATCCTGGGCATCGGCACCGACCTCGCGAATATCGAACGCATTCAGGGCACTCTTGACCGATTTGGCGACCGGTTCCGGAACCGAGTTTTCACCGATATCGAACAGCGCAAAGCTGAACGGCGTCACGACACTGCGGGCACATATGCCAAGCGCTGGGCCGCGAAAGAGGCGTGCTCCAAGGCGCTGGGTACGGGTCTGCGTATGGGCATCGCCTGGAAGGATATGGCCGTTACGAACCTGCGTACCGGCCAGCCCGTTATGCATGTGACAGGATGGGCGGCGGAACGCTTGAACGAGATGACGCCCGAGGGGCATGAAGCGATCATCCACGTCACCCTGACCGACGATCACCCCTGGGCCCAGGCCTTTGTGGTGATCGAGGCGCGGCCGCTTCACGATGGGCCCGCGCAGCCTTGACTCGGCCCCGTCCGCCCCGCATGTAGCACCCCAACAAACCAAGGACCGGAGAGCAGTATGGCCGAGGAAGCCAAATCAGGAAACGCCGTCTGGGAGACGATCAAAACCATCGTCTATGCCCTGCTGATCGCGGGCGTTTTCCGCACTCTGTTCTTTCAGCCGTTCTGGATTCCATCCGGGTCGATGAAGCCCACACTGCTGATCGGGGATTTCCTGTTCGTCAACAAGATGGCCTATGGTTATTCTTACGCGTCGTGCCCAAGCCTGGTCATTCCCAGCGTCGGTTTGAATGTCGACGCCGAAGATATCTGCGGATGGATGCAGGGGGATAACGGACGTCTGTTCGGCGGTGATCCGGAACGCGGCGACGTCATCGTTTTCCGGCACCCTGTTACAGGGCGGGACTACATCAAACGTCTGATTGGCCTGCCCGGAGACCGCGTGCAGGTGCGCAATGGTCAAATCATCCTGAACGGTACCGCGGTTCCACAAGAACCAGATGGCGTTTTCACCGAGGTTGCAGCGCCACAGGGTCCCCAGGGATTGCGCCCGCGCTGCGAAAACGGGCCGGTGGGCATTGGCGGGGCATGTGAGAAGTCGCGCTTCATCGAAACCTTGCCGAATGGCGTGTCGTATGAGGTGCTCAACATCGCCAATCAGGGCTCGGACAACACAGGCGTCTATGTTGTGCCCGAGGGCGAGTATTTTTTCATGGGCGATAACCGGGATAACTCGGCCGATAGCCGTCTGCCGCAATCGGCGGGTGGGGTCGGGTATGTGCCCTACGAAGACCTGATCGGGCGCGCGGACCGCATCATGTTCTCATCCTCCGGTCGCTCGATGCTGTTCTTCTGGACGTGGCGCAGTGATCGGTATTTCAAGGCGGTGAATTGAAACTATCGGCTGACATAAAGGCCTTTCAGCAACGGTTGGGGTATGACTTCTCAAGCCCCGAACTGTTGGTGCGCGCGTTGACCCACGGGTCGGTGTCTTCGCCGACGCGCCCCGACAACCAGCGGTTGGAGTTTCTGGGCGATCGTGTGTTGGGTCTGGTGATGGCGACTGCGCTACTGGAAGCAGACAAGAACGCGTCGGAAGGCCAATTGGCACCGCGATTCAACGCCCTGGTCCGCAAAGAGGCCTGTGCGGACGTGGCCCGTCAGATTGATCTGGGTGCGGTGCTGAAACTGGGCCGGTCCGAGATGCTGTCAGGTGGCCGCCGCAAACAGGCTTTGCTGGGGGATGCAATGGAGGCGGTCATTGCTGCAATCTATCGCGACGCAGGTTTTGAGGCCGCGCGCGACGTCATCCTGAACCTTTGGGGCAACCGCATCCACAATGTCGAGGCTGACGCGCGTGACGCCAAGACCTCATTGCAGGAATGGGCGCAGGCGCGCGGGCAAAAGCCGCCGTCCTATGTCGAAGTGAAGCGCAGTGGCCCCGACCATGCGCCGGTTTTTACCATCGCTGCCCGATTGCAGGACGGCTCCAAAGCTCAGGCCACGGCGGGGTCCAAGCGGCAAGCAGAGCAGGCTGCGGCAAAAGCTTTGCTGGATCAGGTGTCTGGATAAATCCCTCTGGCCCGTGACATCATTCTGCTATAGGGGTGCGCACTTGCTAATAGGAACGCAACACCCATGACCACACGCGCCGGATTTATTGCCCTGATCGGAGAGCCCAACGCGGGCAAATCCACCCTTCTGAACCGCATGGTCGGGGCCAAGGTCTCGATCGTGACGCATAAGGTGCAGACAACACGCGCGCGCATTCGCGGCGTGGCGATGGAGGGGGATGCGCAGCTTGTGTTCGTCGACACGCCAGGCCTGTTCAAACCCCGCCGTCGCCTGGATCGTGCCATGGTGGCCGCAGCGTGGGGCGGGGCGGCGGATGCTGATGTGGTCGTGCTGATGGTCGAGGCGCATCGCGGGATCACCGAAGGTGTTGAGCGCATTCTTGAAGGGCTGGAAGAAATTGGGCAGGGTCGCAAGATCGCGTTGGCGATCAACAAGATCGACAAGGTGCCATCCGAGAAGCTTTTGGCTCTGACCAGCGATCTGAACGCGCGCTATCCCTTCGCGGAAACTTTCATGATCTCTGCCGAAAAGGGGCATGGGGTCGACGATTTGCGGGCCTGGCTGGCTTCGGAATTGCCGGAAGGTCCGTGGCTCTATCCCGAGGACCAGATTGCCGACTTACCGCTACGCATGATCGCAGCTGAAATGACGCGTGAGAAGCTGACCCTGCGCTTGCATCAGGAGCTGCCGTATCAGCTTACGGTCGAGACCGAAAACTGGGAAGAGCGCAAGGATGGTTCGGCAAAGATTGACCAGGTCATCTATGTCATGCGCGACGGCCACAAGGGGATCGTGCTGGGCAAACGCGGCGAGACGATCAAGGCGGTCAGCCAGGCGGCACGTGCTGAGCTTGAGGAATTTCTGGATCGCAAGATTCATCTGTTCCTGCAGGTCAAGGTGCGGCCCAACTGGCTGGAAGAATCCGAACGCTATTCGGAAATGGGACTGGATTTCAAAGACGGTAACGCATGACACGGGTGAAGAATTTTCGACGAAAATTCTTGGCGCTGGTGTTAAGGACGCGGCCATGACCCGATTGACGGCGCAATTTTGGGTTCATGCCTATCTGGCGCGCTTGCGATTTCAGGAAATTCCGGCCTTTGTGGTGGCACATGGGGATGACACAGCAGGTGCGGTGCTGGTCAAGCTGAACACGCTCGACGGGCACGCAATGGCCTTTCAACGCAGTTTTGATCTCCTGAGCGGCGCGCGCAGCTGGGTGGAGCTGTCCAGTGGCCCGGAGACCGAGGTGGATCAGGCCATTCAACGCCAACGCAGTTTCGACCCCGATCTCTGGGTGATCGAAGTCGAAGACCGTCAGGGGCGTCATCTGCTGGGCGAAGAAGGCCTGGAGTGAGCGCAGGCCAGAACACGCTTTGGGGTTGCAAGGCATGACTGCTCTCACATATTCACCAGGGATACTTGGGCGGGCCTGTTTCACAAAGGCTGCCCGCTGACGCGGGATGCGGTGCGCCTCGCAGAGATAGGGTGAAACGATGATCGACCTCAGCAATCATACGCCGCTCAGGGCCAGCCGGAACTACAAGATCTATGATCACCCGCAGCTTGAAGGCGCGCTGTTGAAAGTGCGCACCGACAAGCCAAAGAAAAAGTTCTTTAAACGATACGCGACCTATCGATATGGCAACCTGCGCCAGTGGCAGCGTGAGGCCAATGAATACTTGTCGGCCATGAGCCGGGGGTGCCCGGAAATCGAACGATTGGCCGGGTTCTACGGCTATGCACAAACGTCGGAAGGGCCGGCCATTGCGGTTGAAAAGATGACCGGACCGGACGGCGATCTGGCCCGGACTTTCACCGAGGAACTGCGTCAGTTTCCCAAAGGTACTCCGGGTCGCGAGGCCTTGATCAATGAGCTGGATGAACTGCTGACCGATCTCGAAAACGGCCGGATCATCGTCGGCGACATCAGCCGCCAGAATATTGTGCGTGCGCAGGAACGTGGCGGCAAGCTCGTTGTCATCGATGGCGCAGGTGAGCGAATACTGTTGCCGTTGACCCTGATCAGCGATTGGGCGTTTCGTCTGTCTTCGTCGCGTCGGCGCAAGCGCATGATGGCGATATAGGCCCGGTGTGGACTGGCGTGATCAGGGCATCCTGCTGACCTCCCGCCGCCACGGAGAGACGGCGGCCATCATCGAAGTTTTCACGCAGTCTCATGGTCGTCACGCCGGGGTCGTGCGCGGCGGCACCAGCCGCAAGATTGCGCCGATCCTGCAGCCGGGCGCACAGCTGGATGTGCTGTGGCGCGCGCGGCTTGAGGAGCATATCGGCACGTTTCAGGTAGAACCCCTGCGGTCTCGGGCAGCGGCTGCGTTTTCGGGGCGTTTGGCATTGGCCGGTTTGAATGCGGTCGTCTCATTGCTGTCGTTTGCGATGCCAGAACGCCAGTCGCATCCGGACCTTTACAGGCGCACAGAACAGTTGATGGACCTGCTTGGTCAGGATGACATCTGGCCGCTGGCCTATCTGCGCTGGGAGCTTGCCTTGCTGGAAGAGTTGGGTTTCGGCCTCGACCTTGGCCAATGCGCCGTCACCGGAGCCAAGGAAGGGTTGGTATATGTTTCTCCCAAGACAGGGCGCGCGGTCAGCGCAGAGGGGGCCGGGGACTGGTCAGACAAACTCTTGCCGCTGACGCCCTGCCTGAAAGGGGAGGGACAGGGCGACGATGACGAGGTCGCCGCAGCGTTCACGACCACCGGATACTTTCTGCACCACCGGCTTGCCCCATCGCTGGGCCACAACCCTTTGCCCGAGGCGCGTGAGCGGTTTGTCGAGCAATTCACTCGGCGGCTTTGAACACCATTTCATGCCCGGCGTCATTACGTAGGATCAGCACGTCGCCTGAGACTTCGGATTGGGTCATCGCCAAAAGGGCGGCAAAGTAGATGCCTTCCGCCTCAAGACCAGCGCACGCGGCACGGGTCGCCGTCAGGTCCTGTATCTCGAACCACGGATATGGAGCGTTCAGTGTTCCCGAGTAGCTGTTGCAGGGGCCGTTGCCAGCGATCGTACCATCTTCGGGGAATTGGAGTAGCGCGCTGGACTCGAAGGGCTGACCGTCGATTTCCTGCAATACCCAAGTGCGATCTGAAGAGCCGTAGGCAGCAACGGATTCGTCCGTGTTGCATTGGAACAGGGCCATCATCGGCAGGATAAATATCAGACGTGTCATGTCAGCGTCCTAACCAGATTCGCGCGCGTGTGGAACCGGCGCGAGGACATTAGAAATCCAATTCACCGCTCAGCAGTTGCTCTCGCACCTCCAGACGGGGTCGCCAATTGTACCGGGTGTCGTCGCGCGTGGGCGCCCACACCAACGCACCGCTGTCGCGCCAGGGGTCAAGGATGATGCCGTCATACATCGACGCGCCCTTTGCGCTGATCAAGGCCGAGTGGTGAATAATCCGGAACGGCGTTGGCGGCGAAGTTGCCCAATGCAGATCGAGGGTGCGGAAATCCTCTGCCCGCAAGCGTGTGGTCATCGCCTCAGCCCAGTCATTGCACAGGCCATACTCGCGAAAACCGTTGATCACCTTGGCATTGTGGATGATCGCAGGATCGGTGACCTGCCATTCCTGCGCGAGGTGCTGCGAATAGGTATAGGCGATATCAGCGGCCCGCTGTGCCTCGGCGGGGTCGACGTCGGGGCTAAGAGACCGGATTGCCATCGCAAGTTCGTCGATATCGCCCTGACTGGCTGTCGGCATGGGCGGTGCGCACGCGGTGAGAACCAGCGCCGCAAGTACCGCCAGGAGGCCAAGAAAATGTCGGGTCATACTGCTCTGCCGCTCGTTGCTCTTTGGGGCGTGATCTAACGGCATTCGGGGCGGGGGGATAGGGGGAAGTTTGGGGGGCGGCAGGTCATGGCTTAGGCTGGAACGCAACGGCCACGCAAAGCTCCGAGCAGAAAAAAAAGACCCGGCGCGTGCGCCGGGTCAAGTTGGGGAAACAGGATTGCCAAAAAACAGGTCAGCTCAGCAAGCGCCGGGCGATGACCTGTGCCTGAATTTCGGCAGCCCCTTCAAAAATATTGAGAATGCGCGCGTCACACAGAACGCGGCTGATTTTGTATTCCAGCGCAAACCCGTTGCCGCCGTGGATTTGCAGTCCGTTATCCGCAGCCGCCCAGGCCACGCGCGCGCCCAACAGCTTGGCCATGCCGGCCTCAAGGTCGCAGCGCTGCCCGTGATCCTTTTCCCAGGCCGAGAAATAGGTCAATTGCCGCGCGATCATGATCTCAACCGCCATCATCGCCAGCTTGCCCGACACACGGGGGAAGTTGATCAGCGATTTGCCGAATTGCTTGCGATCCTGTGCATATTGCATCGCGATATCCAGCGCGCTTTGCGCCACGCCGATGGCGCGCGCGGCGGTCTGGATTCGGGCAGACTCAAAGGTCTCCATCAGTTGCTTGAAGCCCTTGCCTTCCTCGCCGCCCAGAAGGTTCTCGCCTTTGACCTTGAAGCCGTCAAACCCCAGTTCGTATTCCTTCATACCGCGATAGCCCAGAACCTCGATCTCGCCGCCGGTCATGCCTTCGGTGGGGAAGGGATTTTCATCGGTGCCCGGCGTCTTCTCGGCGAGGAACATCGACAGGCCGCGGTGGTCGGTGGTGTCCGGGTTGGTGCGTGCCAGCAGGGTCATCACATGGGTGCGCGCCGCATGGGTGATCCAGGTCTTGTTGCCGGTGATCTCGTAGTCACCATCGGCATTCTTGACCGCGCGGGCGCGCAGGCTGCCAAGGTCGGACCCGGTGTTGGGTTCGGTGAACACGGCGGTTGGCAGAATTTCAGCGCTGGCGAGTTTCGGAAGCCAGTTGGCCTTCTGTTCGTCCGTGCCGCCCGCGATGATCAACTCGGCAGCGATCTCGGACCGGGTGCCCAGTGAGCCGACGCCGATGTAGCCGCGCGAAAGCTCTTCCGACACCACACACATCGAGGCTTTGGACAGGCCAAATCCGCCGAACTCTTCGGGGATGGTCAGGCCGAAAACGCCCATTTCGGCCAGCTCCTCGATGATTTCGATCGGAATCAATTCATCTTTCAGGTGCCACTCATGCGCGTTCGGTTCGACCTTTTCCTGCGCGTAGCGGCGGAACTGGTTGCGGATCATCTCAAGCTCTTCGTCCAGCCCCGAGGCACCAAACATGGTAGCACCCGCCTGATCCTCCATCAGCTCAACCAACCGCGTGCGGGCCGCCTGAGAGTTGGCTTGCGCCATAAGGGTCTGCACTTCCGAGCACTGAAAGCCCGACAAGGCGTCCCAGCCCAGGCCCAGATCCTGCAGGCGCACAACCTCTCCCTGGTTCATCGGGATGCCGCCCGCGATCTGGTGCAGGTATTCGCCAAACGCGATCTGGTGCAGCAATTGCTCCATCTCGCCGAACTTGCCATCAGTTTGCAGAGCTTCAGCCCAGCGTTGCATCTGCTGTAGGGACTGGTGGTAAGTGGCCAGCCATGCAAACCCGTGCGCCGCGGTTTGGTGCGCCTCGATCAGCGCGCCGGATACCTTGCCATCTTGCGAGACCATGTCCCGCACCGAGTCGCGGGCACGAGAAAAGACAGTTTCCACCGCGGGCAGTGCGGCAGCGGTCAGAGTCAGTAGGTCGGGCAAAACTGCGGGCTGGGTCATGTTCGTCATATCCTGTCCGTCATGGGCCATGAAGTGCGTCCTTTCTGGGGTCGTCTGGTCATATCATGCTGCACATGCAGCGCAACAAAAATACGTATGAACGCTTAGAAAAGTTCGAAAATTGCCGTGACGTTTTTGCGATGCAGAAAACCTGACCGATGATATGAAAGCGATATGGCCCTGTTTTCGCTCATGTCTCCGCAGGAATTCTATCTGGCGTTGGCCGTTGCATTTGTTGCGGGCTGGATCAAAGGCATGGTTGGGTTCGCCATGCCCATGGTGCTGGTCTCGGGGCTGAGCATCATGCTGCCGCCTGAACTGGCGCTGGCGGGGCTGATCCTGCCGACCCTCGTGACGAACGGTTTGCAGGCCCTGCGCGAAGGCGTGCCCGCCGCGATCTCGTCGATACGGCGGTTTCGTGTCTTTCTGGCCGTCGGGGTGATGTTTTTATTCGCCAGCGCCCAGTTGGTGACCGTGCTTTCCGCCAAGAGTTTTCTGTTGGTCATCGGCCTTCCTGTTTCGTTCTTTGCGCTGATACAGCTGTTGGGGTTGCGTCTGACACTGCGGGCCCCGTCCTTTCGGGTTGAGGCTGCGGTCGGAGCGGTTGCGGGATTTGTCGGTGGCATCTCGGGCGTCTGGGGTCCGCCCACCGTGGCTTACCTGACCGCGCTCAACACCCCAAAGCGAGAACAGATGCGGGTGCAGGGCGTCATCTACGGTTTGGGTTCGGTTGCGCTGGTCGTGGCGCATCTGGGGTCTGGCATTCTGCGCGCGGAAACGGCGGTGTTTTCGGCGCTGTTGGTGCCTCCGGCTGTTGTCGGGATGTGGGGCGGGTTGCTGCTGCAGGACCGGATCGATCAGGACCAGTTTCGCAAACTGACCCTTCTGGTCTTGCTGATTGCCGGAGCGAACCTGTTGCGGCGCGGGGTGTTTGGCTAAGCCGTCAACCGCGTTTTTCCATGATGCGGAAGGCCAGCAGCAGCCCCAGCATCAGGAAAAAGAGGCCCGAGATATCTCCGATCAGATAGGCGACATATTCGGCGGTTGCGCTGCCAAAGGCCAGATTGGTCAATGCCGATACTAGAACCGAAGTCACGACTCCGACGCCCATGATGCAAGCCCAGCAGGGTTTTCGGTCGGGTCGGGGGAACAGGTCCCATCCCAGCGCCTTGCAGGCATAAAAGACCGCCGGAACAGTGGTGACCGCGATGAACACGGCCAACAGACGGCTGGGCAGGAACACATCCCAGCCCCCGAGCACGGCGAAGACGATGAAAACTCCGGGCAAAAGCGCAAATATCGCTCGCCATCCCAATAGCCACGCCGACAGCACCCGAACGCCATGCGGCAGGAACAGAAGGCTCGCGCGGCTAGGGTATTCAGGAAAGAATACGTTTTGCAGCGGCATCAGAACCTCGAAAGTAAGGAATGATGCAGCCACATAGGCCAACGAGGCGAAGAAGGTTTCCGAGACCCACCTGCGCACGATGCTCAGCCATCGCAGCGCAGATTTGCGGCGTCACCTGGGGGCATTTACAACATACCGTCCGCGGTTGGCGTTGCCGCTCTGCGACAGATATCCCTTTTGAACCAATGACTTAAGGGCGCGAAAAAAGGTTGGGCGCGATACGCTTTGAACCAGCGTGTGTTCGATCAACCCGAATGTGCGAACCTCTTGGCTTGATTTCGAAAGCTCTTCGGCGGCGTAGTAGATGTCTTTTTCGACGGGCGACAGTTCTTCAAGGCCCAGTGTGCGCTCCATGCTTTGCATCAGTTTGCGCAATTCGGTGAGTTTCGAAATCTCAGTCATGGTGTATCCGTAGCTGTTGTGACCACCTGTATCGGGCACGATTGTACCACATTGCGATTCAGGCAGACACTCATCCCCAAGTGGCTTCAATCATTAATCCGTGAGCCACGATAACGGGGGTGAGAGAACCCGAACCCGCGACCCAATATTGACGGCGACGCGACCGCGCCCGAAAATTACGGGGTGTGCAGCGCGTCACTGACCGAATTGGCTACAGGAACAGGGGCCATGCCGCAACGGTTTTCTGGCAGGCCCTAAGAATATGTGAACACGCGTTGCCGGAAGGGGCCGGGGGCTTGTCGCCCCCAGCGGATTATCCAATCGCGACAGCTTTGATGTCGTCGTCGATGAACGGCAGGTATTGCTCAAAGTTCTCGGCAAACATCTGCACCAGCTTTTCAGCCTGTGTGTCAAAGGCGGCCTGATCGTCCCATGTGCGGCGCGGGTCCAGCAGAACCTCGGCCACGCCAGGAACCGACACGGGCACGTCAAAGCCGAAATTGGCGTCCTTTCGGAACTCGGCGTCGCGCAGTGACCCGTCCAGAGCAGCCGTCAGCAGCGCGCGCGTTGCGCGGATCGGCATGCGGCTGCCAACGCCATAGGCACCGCCGGTCCAGCCGGTATTCACCAGCCAGCAAGTCGCGCCGTGCTGGGCGATCTTGTCGCGCAGCAGATTACCGTATTCTTCCGGGCGACGCGGCATGAAGGGCGCGCCGAAGCAGGTCGAGAATGTGGGCTGCGGTTCGGTGATGCCACGCTCGGTCCCGGCAACCTTTGACGTGAAGCCCGACAGGAAGTGATACATCGCCTGCGCCGGTGTCAGCCGCGCGATCGGAGGCAGAACGCCAAACGCGTCACAGGTCAGCATGATGATGTTCTTGGGATGCCCCCCCAGCGCACTGCTGGACGCGTTCGAAATATATTCCAGCGGATAGGCGCACCGCATGTTCGCGGTCAGGGAATCATCTTCGAAATCCAGTTCCTTGGTTTCGGGATCAAAGACCATGTTTTCGATCACGGTGCCAAACTTGCTGGTGGTCGCGTAAATCTCGGGCTCGGCCTCGGCGTTCAGGTTGATGGTCTTGGCATAGCAGCCACCTTCAAAGTTGAAGGTGCCGCGATCGGACCAGCCATGTTCGTCATCGCCGATCAAAATGCGCGCCGGGTCAGCCGAAAGGGTGGTCTTGCCGGTACCCGACAGACCGAAGAACACGGCTGTGTCCACCGGGTTGCCGACCGCGTGGTTGGCCGAGCAATGCATCGGCATCACGCCTTTTTCGGGCAGCATGTAGTTCAGCAGTGTAAAGACGGATTTCTTGTTCTCGCCCGCGTATTCGGTTCCGCCGATCAGGATCAGCTTGCGGTCAAAGTTCAGGGCGATCACGGTCTCGGACTTGCAGCCATGCTTGGCCGGATCGGCCTGAAAGCTCGGGCAGTTGATGATCGTGAAGTCGGCGGTGAAATCGTCCAGATCTTCGCGATCCGGGCGGCGCAGCAGGTGGCGGATGAACAGGTTGTGCCAGGCCAGTTCGGTGACCATGCGCACGTTGATCGAATAGGTCGGATCAGCTCCACCGACGAGGTCCTGTACGAAATAGTCGCGGCCCTTCATATGTTCGAGCATATCGACATACAAAGCTTCGAACCCTTCTGGGCTCATCTCGGCATTGTTTTCCCACCAGATATGGTCGGCCACGCTGTCGGTGCGCACGACGTGCTTGTCCTTGGGCGACCGGCCGGTGAACTTGCCGGTGGTGACCAGAAAGGCCCCGCCATTGCCAAGGGTGCCCTCGCTGCGCTTCAGCGCCTCTTCGATCAGCGCCGGTTCCATGTAGTTGTAATAGACATTGCCCAGACCCTCGATGCCCTGATCTTCGAGGCGGAATTGCGGGTTAACCCGTCCAGATGTCATGTGTGTCTTCTCCTGTGGCGGCGCGGCGGCGGGTGGGCCGAGGTGCGCCATTGGGGCAAATTGCCGGATCGTTCCGGCGGTTGGCTGGGTCTTACCACGGTCATTTAGGGCATGAACAGAAGGGTTTGGTGGAGTTAGCGCAACCAAGTTCAGGTTTAGCGCCACCACTGATTTCCTGTCGGAAAAACTGGCGTGTTTCCGCGAAACGATACGGCTTTTTTGTCGCAACTGTGTGGCATCAATCTCACGATTCGCAGATACGGATTGATTCGCGGCCTTAAAAAAGACAAAAATGCACTACTAATAAGCGGAATATTGCGTGAGTGAGCAGGAACAGGGGTAACCCCGATGTCTAAGATTGCACTGGTGGATGACGACAGGAATATTCTGACGTCCGTATCCATGACGCTTGAGGCCGAAGGCTTTGAGGTCGAAACTTATAACGATGGACAGGCCGCGCTGGACGCGTTCAACAAGAAACTGCCCGACATGGCCGTTCTGGACATCAAGATGCCGCGTATGGACGGCATGGATTTGTTGCAGCGTTTGCGTCAGAAAACGCAGATGCCGGTCATTTTTCTGACGTCCAAGGATGATGAGATTGATGAGGTTCTGGGCTTGCGCATGGGCGCGGACGACTACGTCAAAAAGCCATTCTCCCAAAGGTTGCTGGTTGAACGCATCCGCGCTCTGCTGCGTCGTCAGGAAGCAACCGAAGGCGATGTGACCAACGCGGCAACCGGCGACGCCAAGGTCATGGAGCGGGGCGAACTTCGGATGGATCCGCTGCGCCATGCTGTTAGTTGGAAGGGCAACGACGTTTCTTTGACAGTGACCGAATTCCTGTTGCTGCAGGCGTTGGCTCAGCGCCCGGGATTTGTCAAAAGTCGTGACCAACTGATGGATGTGGCCTATGATGATCAGGTATATGTCGATGATCGTACCATTGACAGCCACATCAAACGTTTGCGCAAGAAGATGCGCGCGGCTGATCAGGAGTTTTCGGCGATCGAAACACTCTATGGCATCGGGTATCGATATAACGAAGAATAGGCGCGGCCGTCTTTCAAGGGTTAAAGGGTCTCGTGCGCGATACCGATCAAGTCAGTGATATGCGCGACGGAGACGTCGTTCTAGGGGATGATTGGGTTATCCCCCAGGATCCCGAGTCTGCCGAACTGCGCGCAAAACGGTCGCGGCGAAACCTGTTTTCCCTGCGCAGTTCGCCTCTGGCACGCAGAATCATTACCTTCAACCTTATCGCACTGGTCATTCTTGTCGCGGGTCTTCTTTATCTGGATGACACTCGTAGGGACAGGGTGCAGCAGACCGCCGCAAACCTGCTGGGTGATGCGCAACTGGTCAGCAACGTGTTCGAAACCCAGCTGAGGCAACCTGCAAACCGGGCGGCCACCGCACTGGATGTCAACGACACGCTGTCCGGCCTAAGCCTGCCCGAGGGTGGCGAGGTGTTTGTTTATGACAGCACCGGCACCCTGATCGGCTGGACGCGCGGCGCATCTCCGACAACCACGCTTCCGAGCCTGCTGCACACGGAAACGCCGTCGCCCACAGGCAGCACGATGATCAGCGACGCGCTGACGGCGGTTTGGAACGGTTTATCCGCCGTTTTTACCGGCACCGCGCCAGGTGACCCGCCGACGCTGGCTCAAAGGGTGCAAGAGATCATTCCCCGCACGCTTGAGGGTGCAAAGCAGGTGCAAGCGGTGCAAGACGAATCGGGTGACACTGTCATCGTTGCCGCCGCACCCATTCGTGTCGAGGGCCAGGCTGTCGGCGCCGTTGCCATGGCTGGACCTCCAGGTGAAATTGATGCCCTCGCCCGCAAAGAACAGGAACGCATCCTGCAGATGTTTGTCGTCGCGCTGCTTGTGTCCATTGGTCTCAGCTTGGTTCTTGCATCCACAATCGCGAATCCGCTGGCGGATCTGGCCGCCGCGGCCGAGCTTGGCAAGGACAGGGGGGCCGGGGTTAATCCGGGGCGCATCCGTATCCCGGACCTCAGCGCACGCCCGGACGAGATCGGACGCCTTAGCCAAGCTCTGCGCGGCATGGTCACCGCGCTCTACAACCGGATCGACGCCAACGAACAGTTTGCCGCCGACGTCGCGCACGAGATCAAGAACCCGCTGGCCAGCTTGCAATCCGCGGTCGGTACTCTGCGGATGGTCAAACGGGACGACCAGCGCGACAAGCTTCTGGGTGTGATTGAACACGATGTCCGGCGGTTGGACCGTCTGGTTAGCGACATTTCGAATGCGTCGCGTCTGGATGCGGAGCTTGTGAAAGAAGAAGAACAGCCATTCGACCTGCTTAACCTTCTGAACAATATTGGCCAGTTTCTGGGCGAGGACGCACGTAAGAAAGGGATCGACTACATCACCGATCTGCCGCCTGGCCCCATTGTGGTGAACGGGTTGGAGGCGCGCCTGGCGCAAGTCTTCGTCAACCTGATCACCAACGCGATTTCCTTTTCCGGTGAAAGCGACGCCATCCGAGTTTGGGTGCGCCGTCGCGACAACCGGGTTCTGGTCGTGGTCGAGGACACTGGGCCAGGCATTCCCGAACAGGCGCTGACCAAGATTTTCAAACGGTTCTACTCAGAACGCCCCGAGGAGCATTTTGGGAACAACTCCGGTCTCGGTCTTGCTATTTCAAAGCAAATCGTCGAAGCCCATGGCGGCGTGATCTGGGCCGAGAACATTCGTCCGACCGAGGCGGATATCACCTCAGAGCCGCTGGGCGCGCGCTTTGTCGTAGGGCTGCCAGTCTAGGCCATGTGCGCGGTCCCGCTGTCAGACCTTGCGGATCGCGATACAGCCTGTATCCACGCCAGTTGCGTCGCAGCGAACGGAAAAGGGATTTTGATTGTCGGACCTTCAGGTTCCGGCAAATCTGGTTTGGCTTTGCAAATGATGGCTGTCGGAGCGCAGTTGGTGGCGGACGACCGCGTTGAGTTGCAGGTTCAAGACGGCCATCTGACCGCCAGCGCCCCCACCTCAATCCTCGGGCTGATCGAAGCGCGCGGCGTAGGTCTCTTGCGGGCCGACCCTATCGATTCAGCCCGGCTGGCCTATATTGTCGATTTGGATCAAACGGAACAAAAGCGATTGCCCGACCCAGTGGAAATTGTCCTTGTGAGGCAAACTGTTCCCTTGCTTAGAGCTGGTGGTGTGCCCAATTTAGCCGCAGCATTGATGCAACTTGCAAAACTGGGGCGCGTTGACCCGCAATGGCCGAGCAAATGACCTCACAAAGACGGATTGTCTTGATCACCGGTCCGTCGGGCGCAGGTCGGTCGACTGCGATCCATGTTCTGGAGGACCTTGGATTCGAGGCCATCGACAACCTGCCGATGGGCCTTCTTACGCGCTTGCTGGACGGAGAGGACCTTACTCGTCCGATGGCATTGGGGATTGATGCCCGAAACAGGGATTTCTCGACCATCGGGTTCATCGAACTAGCCGCCAAGCTGGGCCGGATGGAAAATGTGGACCTCACGACGCTTTACCTTGATTGCAGCGATGAGGTTCTGCTGAGGCGATTTTCAGAAACTCGCCGCCGCCATCCTGTGGCGGCCGATGCAAGCCCAGAAACCGGGATCGAGCGCGAAAAGGAACTGCTGGCCCCGATCCGGGAAATTGCCGACACTCTGATCGATACTACTGCATTGAACGTTCACCAGTTGCGCGATGAGGTAGAACACTGGTTCGCGCCCCAAGGTGGTCGACATCTTGCCGTGTCGGTCGAATCTTTTTCTTACAAACGCGGTTTGCCGCGCGGTTTGGATATGGTGTTGGATTGCCGATTTCTGGCCAATCCTTATTGGCGTCCGGAATTGCGCGCCGAAGATGGTCGAAATCCGGATGTTGCCGCCTATGTTCAGTCTGATGAGAACTATGGCCCTTTTGTCGACCGCGTGATTGATCTGCTGACCACACTCTTGCCTGCTTTCCGAGCCGAGGGTAAGGCACATCTATCCGTTGCCTTCGGATGTACCGGCGGTCAGCACCGCTCGGTCGCCGTGGCCGAAGCGGTAGCCAAAGCCCTTGTGGATGGGGGTCAGCAGGTGTCAATTAGGCATCGCGAAATGGAACGACGAGCGTTGAATGTGAGGCCGGGTTGATCGGTATCGTAATCGTAGCACATGGCGGGTTGGCGCAAGAGTATCTTGCTGCCACGCAGCATGTGGTTGGCAAACAGCCCGGACTTGTGGCCGTCGCGATCGAAGCTGACCACGACCGGGAAGAAAAACAGGCCGAGATCTGCCGTGCTGCGGACGAAGTAGATGCCGGTGACGGCGTCGTTGTGGTGACGGATCTGTTTGGTGGGAGCCCCTCGAATCTCAGCCTGCGCGCCTGCGCGCCACAAGATCGGCGAATCCTTTACGGTGCGAATCTGCCCCTGCTGATAAAACTGGCCAAAAGTCGCCACTTGCCGGTGGCCGAAGCCGTTCGTCTGGCCCTTGAAGCCGGACGCAAATACATCAACGCGCAAAATGTGACATTTGACTAAAATCGGATTAACTCGAATGATCGTCAAAAGCTTGAAAATCATAAACGAAAAGGGCCTGCACGCGCGTGCCTCGGCAAAGTTGGTCGAGGTGGTCGAAGGGTTTGATGCCCGTGCCGAAGTGTCCCGCGACGGCCTTTCTGCATCGGGGGACAGTATTATGGGCCTTTTGATGTTGGCAGCGTCTCGCGGAACCACTATTGACGTCGAGACGTCCGGCCCGGATGCTGAGGCGTTGGCAGACGCGCTGGAAACCTTGGTGAATGACAAGTTCGGAGAAGGGTTCTAGGGCGACGCCCTGCCACGACACAAGGAATGGGAAGACCAGGAATTGGCGGAAACGACGCACGATACCAAGACAGGACCGGTAACAGACGGGGCTGTTGATCAGGGCGAAATCTATGATCGCAGAACACTGACCTACGCAAACTCCTTCGACGACGTCTGGACTGCGACGGCCATTCGCGCCATCGAATGGTGCACCGGAAAATTCACCATCCTGCGCATGGTCAACAAGTTCGAGAAGAAGAACGAATACTATCGGGGCCAACGGTTCTGGGGCGGTGCGCTTGAGGTGATGGGCATCGACCTGACCACACCCGCAGAACAGATTTCGCGCATTCCCCAAAAAGGTCCGGTGGTTGTTGTAGCCAACCACCCACATGGGATGGTTGACGGCATGATCCTGGCGGAACTCATTGGCCGTGTGCGCAATGACTACCGCATCCTGACCCGCTCGGTCCTGACTGGGCTGGACGAGGCCGCGACCTCGTTCATGATCCCGGTTCCGTTCCCGCATGACCCCGAAGCCCAGGCCAAAATGCTGGAAATGCGCGGAAAGGCGATGGAGCATTTGAAAAACGGCGGTGTTGTCGCTCTGTTCCCTTCCGGCGTTGTGATGTCCTCGGATGACTGGTTCGGCCCAGCAATTGAGCGTGAATGGAATGTGTTCACCGCCAAGATGATCCGCCGCTCGGGCGCACAGGTGGTTCCGATCTTTTTCCCCGGCAGAAATTCGCGTGCCTACCAGATCGCCAACAAAATCTCGGCGATACTACGCCAGGGTCTGCTGTTGCACGAGATCGTCCGATCCTGCAATAAACCGCAATCCCCCGTCATCGGCGAGCCGGTTTCAGACGAAGATATGCAAATGCTCGAACGCGACCCGCGCGGCTTTATGGCCTGGCTCAGGAAACGGACGCTGTCTTTAGGACAAAAGCCCTGATCCGCCCCTTCATCTGGCCATAAATATCCCGGGGGTGAGCCCGGATACCATCCGGGCGAGGGGGCTGGCCCCCTATGCACGCTATCGTGTCGGCACCGGTACCTCAGCGCGATAGTCATAAAATCCCCGCTGCGTTTTACGGCCCAGCCAACCGGCTTCGACATATTTCGTCAACAGCGGGCAGGGGCGGTATTTGGTGTCCGCCAAACCGTCATGCAGAACGTTCATGATAGCAAGGCAGGTGTCCAATCCGATAAAATCTGCCAGTTCCAGTGGCCCCATCGGGTGATTGGCCCCCAGCTTCATCGACTGATCGATGGATTGAACGCTGCCGACACCTTCGTACAGTGTGTAAACGGCCTCGTTGATCATCGGCATCAATATCCGGTTCACGATAAAGGCTGGAAAATCCTCGGCGCTGGCTGCCGTTTTGCCCAAACGATCCACGACCGCTTTGCAGGCGTTGAACGTGTCTTCGTCGGTTGCTATCCCCCGGATCAGCTCGACCAGTTGCATCACCGGCACCGGGTTCATGAAATGAAATCCCATGAACCGTTCAGGACGATCCGTGCGGCTGGCCAGACGCGTAATCGAAATGGACGACGTGTTCGAAGTCAGAATCGTATGCGGCAGCAAATGCGGTTGAAGGTCCTCGAAGATCGCTTGTTTGACCGTTTCGCGTTCGGTCGCAGCCTCAATGACAAGATCCGTCTGACCAAGCTGAGGCAATTCCAACGTTGTCTTGATGCGCTTCATCGCCGACTGCACGGCGGCATCGGCGATCTTCCCGCGCGAGGCCTGGCGGCTCAGGTTGCCCTCAATTATCGTCATCGCTGAATTCAACGCGTCCTGACTGACGTCGTTCAACAAAACATCATACTCGGCCAAGGCCAGTACATGCGCAATGCCGTTGCCCATCTGGCCTGCGCCAATCACTCCGACCGATTTGATATCCATGTTCAGTTGCCTCTGTGTCACGGGACCTCCGCGACAATATCGGCAGATCGGGGCGGGCGGCAAGGGGATCGGGTCGCTCAAATTCGCTTCAAATGCGCGCATTAGGGATTTCTCAAGACCTGAGGCTGCAACATGGCAATTGGGTGAAAAATTTGGGTGAGTGTGATGAGCTATCAACTGTCATCGGCAGGTGGTCCTGCCGAATCCGTGTGCCGATACGACGGGTCGAAACTGCAGTTCCGGGGTCCTGAACGCAGGCTGGATAGCGCTTATGTCGCTTGCCTCGGCGGAGAAATGACCTTTGGCCGGTTCGTGGATCAACCGTATCCGACTGCTTTGGAGCGCGCGCTGGACCGCAGGTGCATTAACTTCGGCAGCTTGTTTTGCGGTGCTGAGGCGCTGTCGCAGGATGACGGCGCGCTGGATCTGGTCAACGGTTCTGAACTGTGCATCCTGCAATTGCCCGATATCCTAGGGCAATCCAACGGGTTTTTCCGCGTGCACCCTCGTCGAAACGACCGGTTTGTAGCGCCGAGTGAGGATCTGAAATCTCTGTATCCCGAAGCGGATTTTACGGATATTCACTTTGTCCGGCATTTGGTCGGCCGATTGCACGGCTATTGTGATGCGCGTTTTGATTTTGTCGCGCACGAGATACGCCGGTCATGGACCGAAAAGGTCTCGAGTTTTCTGGCGAAAGTCATTCCGCCGGTCATACTTCTTTGGCTGGAGCTGGAGGCGAGCCCGACCGAATCCGGCACGCATGACCCGATCCGGATCGAACCGCAGATGGTGGACGCGTTGGAGGCTTTGAGTGCCAAAACGGTCTCTTTGAAAGTTCGGCGGTCGGGAGAGTCAGAAGAGTTGGAGGATATGCTGTTTGGAACATTGCAACAGCCTGTTGCCGAGCACATGATCGGTCCGGCCACACACCGAAACATAGCTGATGCGCTCGCGCGTGTGGTTCACGAACTGCAGTGACAAAGGCCCGCCGGTTGGCGGGCCTTTCAGAGATTTTTCGTCGAAAAATCTTGGCCTGTGATCAGCCGAGCTTTTCGGTCAGTTCCGGCACCGCCTGGAACAGGTCGGCGACCAAGCCAAAGTCTGCAACCTGGAAAATAGGTGCTTCTTCGTCTTTGTTGATCGCCACGATGACCTTGGAGTCTTTCATGCCAGCCAGGTGCTGGATCGCGCCCGAGATGCCTACGGCGACGTACAGATCGGGTGCAACCACCTTACCGGTCTGGCCCACCTGCCAGTCGTTGGGGGCATAGCCCGAGTCAACGGCCGCGCGTGACGCGCCAACTGCTGCGCCCAGCTTGTCTGCCAGACCTTCAATCAGTTTGAAGTCGTCTTCCGAACCAACACCACGGCCGCCCGAGACAACAACGCCAGCCGAGGTCAGCTCGGGGCGGTCGCTTTCGGCAACCTTGTCTTCGACCCAGGACGACAGACCAGCGCTTTCGCCAACCGAAATCGTCTCAACGGCAGCCGACCCGCCTTCGCCCGCTGCGTCAAAGGACGCGGTGCGGAAGGTGACGACTTTCTTGGCGTCGTTGGATTTCACGGTCTGGATCGCGTTACCCGCATAGATCGGGCGCTCGAAGGTCGAACCGTCAACCACACCGGATGCATCCGAAATCACCATTGCGTCCAGCAGCGCGGCAACGCGCGGCATAACGTTCTTGGCGTCGGTGGTGGCGGGGGCAACGATGTGCTCATACCCATCGGCCAGGCCTACGATCAGGGCTGCGGTCGATTCCGCCAGGCGATGGCCCAGCGACGCGTCTTCGGCAACCAGAACCTTGGACACACCGTCGATCTTGGCAGCGGCTTCACCAGCAGCAGCGGCGGAACCACCTGCGGCCAGAACGGTGATGTCACCCAGCGCTTTTGCGGCGTTGACGGCTTTGGCGGTGGCGTCCAGCGACAGCTCACCATTGTTGACTTCGGCGAGAAGAAGAACAGCCATTACACAGCCCCCGCTTCTTTGAGTTTCGCAACCAGCTCGTCGACCGAGCCCACGACGATACCAGCGGCACGTGCCGGCGGCTCTTCGGTTTTGACGATTTCCAGACGGGGCGAGACATCGACGCCGTAATCGGCGGCGGTTTTCTCATCCAGCGGCTTTTTCTTCGCCTTCATGATGTTGGGCAGCGATGCATAACGCGGCTCGTTCAGGCGCAGGTCAACGGTCACGATGGTCGGCATCTTGACGCTGATGGTTTGCAGACCGCCGTCAACCTCGCGGGTGATCTTGGCGCTGTCGCCTTCGATATCCACCTCAGAGGCGAACGTACCTTGCGACCAGCCCAGCAGCGCTGACAGCATCTGACCCGTGGCGTTCATGTCGTTGTCGATGGACTGCTTGCCGCACAGAACCATACCGGGCTGCTCTTCCTCGACCACTTTGGCGAGGATTTTGGCAACTGCCAGAGGCTCGATGTCCTGATGGACGTCATCGGCCGCAACAACCAGAATGGCGCGGTCGGCGCCCATGGCCAGCGCGGTCCGCAGGGTTTCCTGCGCATGCTTGACGCCGATGGAAACTGCGACGACTTCGTCGGCCTTACCGGCTTCTTTCAGGCGGATGGCCTCTTCGACGGCAATTTCGTCGAATGGGTTCATCGACATTTTGACATTGGCGAGATCGACACCGCTACCGTCCGCTTTGACGCGGACCTTCACATTATAGTCAATCACGCGTTTGACAGGCACGAGTACCTTCATTTTGCGCTTTCTCCTCAAGATAACGGTAAGCCGCTAAGCGACTCCACCAATGTTCATGGACGACTGCATAGCGTCTCAAATCGCGCCGCAACAGGGCAAAATCGTCACGTCACGGGCTGGGGACGTCGCGTTTCAAGATTTTTGACGCAACGGAGCGCAATAATATTGCCCACCCGCAAGGTGTTAGCGGTTCGCTCCGGGAATCCACAGAACGTCAGCCTTGCCGTTGTCATTGGCGCAACGGGCGGCAACAAAAAACCAGTCGCTTAGGCGGTTGAGGTATTTCACCGCGACCTCGTTTACCGGTTCCATGTTCGTCAGTTCAACGGCCAACCGTTCGGCCCTGCGCGAGACTGTGCGGCACACATGCAGATGCGCGGCCAGACGCGAACCGCCGGGCAGGATGAAACTGCGCAAGGGTTCCAACGTCTCGTTCATCGCGTCGATTTCGGCCTCCAGCCGGTCAATCTGCGCTGACACGATGCGCAATGGGGGGAAGTCGGCTTCGGCGTCCTTGTCCATGTCGGGGCGACAGAAATCCGCGCCGAGATCGAACAGATCGTTTTGGATACGCGACAGGGCGGATTCGACTTCGCCTTCAGCCTCGGTCCGCGCGACGCCGACAAATGAATTCAACTCGTCGACGGTACCATATGCCGCGACGCGGCCCGAGTATTTGGCGACCCGCTCGCCGTTGCCCAATGCGGTTTTACCGTCATCGCCGGTACGCGTGTAGATTTTGTTGAGCACGACCATTTACTGACCTCCCTGTCCGCGCAGCCAGACGTAAATCACGATCAGTACGACGGCAATGAACTGAAACAGGATGCGCAATTGCATCATTTTGTTGCTTTTCATCGCGGCGCTTTTACCGCTTTTGCCAAAGTTGCTGATACCAATCGCCAGCACGACGACCACAGCCGCCATGGCCAAAAGCAAAATGACCATCAAGAGGTCCATCAATACACCGTCCGCGTTTGCCGTTTCTTTGCGCTATCATCTAGCCTTCTGTGTCTGAAAAGCGAACGGGTAATTTCGTCTCAGATATCCGAAAGGATGCGATCGATGACGCGGGTCGGCAGGATGCGGCGCAAAAATCCCGCGATGTAGGTTGGCGTCGTGACATAATAGCGGGGGCGGGGGCGTTTGGCCTCCAACGCATGTGCAAGCTTGTCGGTTACTGCTGAGGCTGGCAACTCGAACCGATCGGGCCCCGAGGATTCATACAGTCTTTTCAACAGGGTTGCCTCGTACCGCTCGCGCAGCGCCGAATCCTTCCAGTTGATGAACCGCTCGAACGCCGGGATCGCGTTCTCGCGAATTTTCGATGTGATTGGGCCGGGTTCGATCAGGATGACCTTGATTTGTGTGTCGGCCAGTTCCAGGCGCAAGGTATCGGTCAGCCCTTCGATCGCATATTTCGTGGCCACATACGCCCCGCGCCAGGGAAAGGCCACCAGACCCAGCACCGACGAGTTCTGTACGATGCGACCGTGGCCTTGCGCGCGCATCACGGGGATCACCTGCCGGGTCAGTTCGTGCCAGCCAAAGAAATTGGATTCAAAGATATGTCGCAACCCCTCGGTCGGCATGTCTTCAACCGCGCCAGGCAAACCGTGGGCACCGTTGTTGAACAGCGCGTCAAGGGTGCCTCCGGTGGCGTTCAGAACTTCGGTCAGACCGGATGTAATACTGTCGGCATCGGTGTAATCGATCAGCGGGCTGTCGAATCCTTGCGCGCGAAGGCGGTCACAGTCGCGTTGTTGTCGGCACGAGGCAAACACACGCCAACCACGCGCGCGCATACCGTGTGCCGCGTCCAGGCCGATCCCCGAGGAACAGCCGGTGATAAGGATGGTTTTTTGCATGATGATCCCGGACCTGACGTTGCGCCGACGTTATGGCGCGTATCAGGTCAGGACAATGACGGCCTTGCGTCAGTTTGATGTTTTTCGAACAAGCGAGGCCGAAACCCATCCCACCTGTTGCGCGGGCAACACGCGCAGGCGTAGCCATCCGGTGCCCGAGTCGCCGAGCACTTCGACTTTTTGCCCGATGCTGGTCTTGGCAATGATCGGGTAGATGGTCCCCGGACCATCGCGCATATTCACACGCGTACCAGAGATTTCACGGATATCCTTTTTGGGCTCTGGGCTTTGCGGAGCGACGGCCGAATTATCTTCTTCGGCAGGTGCTGTCTGACGCAGTCCGTTCAGACCATCCTCGAGCGATGCAAGCGTGATATTGCTGCTTGGGTCCGCGAAACTTGGAAAATCTGCAAGCGTTGGAGACTTGCCTTCGTCGAACGCGGCGATTTCGGCCGCGACCGGTGCAGTCGAAACTTCGACGGCAGGCGCAGGCCTACGCAAGGCGACGTGGGTTACAAGCTCTTCGGCTTTGACAGGCGCAGCCAGCGTTCGGCTTTGAGCAGCGGCCACATGTCGAGGTTGATCCGACCGCAGGCCGCGCGGTTCAAAATCGGGCCCGCCGCTCATGACATAAAAGCACCATCCCAGTGCGGCGAAGGTCAAAACAATAAGGCGCGTCATGGCGCATCCCTCAGGCAATCGTAAGAAACAAAAAAGGCAGCGGTTCAATTCGGAAAGACTAGCATATTTCGGGGTCCGAGTCGAAAAACGGGGGAAATCCGGGACTTGCCTCCCCCTGTTGCAAAAAGCGCCACTTGTCCCCAGTAAAATGCGCGCTGATTGCTTTACCAGCGGCGTCTTGCGGCGTATCACATCATATATGAACGATACGATTGATGACCCCAACATGGAGGCCCCTGATGGTGGGGGCGAGGTAGCTGAACCGCTGCGCCGCGCAATTGGTGAGCGCTATCTGACCTATGCGCTGTCCACCATCATGCACCGGGCGCTGCCGGACGCGCGGGATGGTCTGAAGCCGGTTCACCGGCGAATCCTGTACGCGATGCGCGAGCTGCGACTCAGTGCAACCGGAGGGTTCCGGAAGTCGGCGAAGATTTCCGGCGATGTGATGGGCAACTACCACCCGCATGGTGACGCCGCGATTTACGACGCGATGGCGCGTCTGGCGCAGGATTTCAACGTGCGCTACCCGCTGGTCGACGGGCAAGGGAATTTCGGCAATATCGACGGTGATAACCCGGCGGCCTCGCGATACACCGAGGCGCGGATGACCATCGTGGCAGAGGCGCTGCTTGAGGGTCTGAACGAAGACGCGGTCGATTTCCGTGACAACTACGATGGCACACTGACCGAGCCGGTCGTGCTGCCCGCGCAATTCCCGAACCTGCTGGCCAATGGGGCCAGTGGTATCGCTGTGGGGATGGCGACGAATATCCCTCCGCACAACATCTCGGAACTGTGCGACGCCTGTCTGCATCTGATCAAAACGCCCGACGCGCGTGACGACACGCTATTGAATTACGTGCCCGGCCCGGATTTCCCGACCGGCGGCGTGATCGTAGAGCCGCCCGAGAATATCGCACAGGCCTATCGCACCGGGCGCGGATCGTTCCGCCTGCGTTGCAAGTTCGAAGTCGAGGATCTGGGCCGGGGTCAGTGGCAGATCGTTGTCACCGAGATCCCCTATCAGGTTCAGAAATCCAGACTGATCGAAAAGATCGCCGAGCTGATCCAGACCAAGAAAATCCCGATCCTTGCCGATGTCCGCGACGAATCCGCCGATGACATTCGCCTGATCCTTGAACCGCGCTCCAAGAACGTGGACCCCGAGGTGCTGATGGGGATGCTTTATCGCAACTCGGACTTAGAGGTGCGGTTCAGCCTGAACATGAACGTGCTGATCGACGGCGTGACGCCCAAGGTCTGCTCGATGAAGGAGGTGCTGCGCGCCTTCCTGGATCACCGGCAAGAGGTGCTGCTGCGCCGGTCTCGTCACCGCATGGCTAAGATCGACCATAGGTTGGAAGTGTTGGAAGGCTTTATCGTTGCCTTCCTCAACCTCGACCGTGTGATCGACATCATCCGATATGACGACGACCCCAAAGCCGCGCTGATGCGCGAGGACTGGGGCATCGACCACGTCCGCGCCACAGACGAATCCGACTACATCACACCCAAACCGGGTGAGGGCGAACTGTCCGAAGTTCAGGTCGATGCCATCCTCAACATGCGCCTGCGCTCCTTACGCCGTCTGGAAGAGATGGAACTTGTCCGCGAACGGGATGCGCTGATGGAAGAACGCGCCAACCTCGAAGACTTGCTGGCCGATCCTGCTCTGCAATGGGCCAAGATCGCCGAGCAGTTGAAAGAGACCAAGAAGACCTTTGGCAAGGATTACGAAGGCGGTGCGCGTCGCACGCAATTCGCTGACGCCGGACAGGTCGAAGAGGTGCCGCTTGAGGCGATGATCGACCGCGAGCCGATCACGGTCGTCTGTTCCCAGATGGGCTGGATTCGCGCCATGACAGGTCACATTGATCTAAAGCGAGAATTGAAGTTCAAGGACGGCGACGGGCCGCGGTTCATTTTCCACGCGGAAACCACTGACAGGCTGCTGGTGTTCGCCTCGAATGGCCGCTTCTACACGGTCAGCGCTGCGAACTTGCCCGGCGGGCGGGGTATGGGCGAACCGCTGCGCCTGATGGTCGATCTGCCGAACGAGGCGCAGATCATCGACATCATGATCCACAAACCGGGGCGCAAGCTGCTGGTAGCGTCGGATGCTGGCAACGGGTTCATGGTGCCCGAGGATGAGGTGCTGGCGCAGACCCGCAACGGCAAACAGGTGCTGAACGTCAAAGGGGGCGAGACGGCGGTGATCTGCAAACCGGTCGCAGGCGACCACGTCGCCGTGGTGTCGCAGAATGGTAAGTTCCTTGTCTTCCCGACCGACGAGTTACCTGAGATGACGCGCGGCAAAGGAGTACGCCTGCAGAAATACAATATGGCACGCGGGCGTCAGGGGACGCTGGAACTGGATGGCGGTTTGTCCGACATCACCACCTTCAACTGGGAAGAGGGTTTGAAATGGTCCATGGGTGGCGACAAAACCCGACATGAGGCCGACATGTCTCAGTGGTTGTCCAAGCGCGCCAGCGTTGGAAAAAAGCCACCCTATGGTTTCCCGCGCAGCTATAAATTCTCGTGATCGCGCGCCTTCACGGGGGGAAATCCGCTGATACGGCTTGGCACAACCCGTATCGGTGCGCTAGATCAGACAAAAACAGGCCTATCGAGACGAACATATGTTGCGCATCCTGACCTTGATCACCGGACTCGCCCTGATGGGCGCGTGCACTCAAACCCAGCTATACGAAGAGCCCGAGTCATTGGGTGAGTTCAAGTTGAGGGTCAACTACGCCTTCGCAGACAAGGCTGTGCAAGGTCCGGTATCCCGCGATGCCACGCCCGACGAGTGGACGGCAGCCATCCAGAATGCGGTTGATATCCGTCTCGGTCGCTATGAAGGTTTGCAGGATTATGACATCGGTATCAGTCTTGAAGGCTACATGCTGGCCCCTCCGGGCATTCCGGTCATCTACAATCCTAAAAGCACGGCGATCGTGTTGGTCAATGTCTACGACGTGAACAAGAAAGAGTTCCTGGCCAAGGGGAAACAGTTTCAGGTTCTCGAAGATACGACCGGCGAAAGTGCCTTGACCGGATCAGGCAACACGCGCACAAGAGAAGAGCAGATGAGCGGTCTGGCTCTTAAGGTCGCGGACCGAGTCGAAGAATGGCTGGCCGAGGAACATGAGGAGAACGGCTGGTTCGACCGACGTCCTGATCTGATCCAGCCGCTGAATTCTGGCGAGGTCACGCAGAATCCGGCGTCTTGATCCGCTTTTCCCGCAGGATGTGCTTGATTTTCCCCTGCGAACCAAATATCTCGCGCGCGCAGATGTAACCACGGGACCAAGGGTCCCCCAAATCGCAAAAGGGCGCCTGAGGAATGGCAAAGGAAAAGTTTGAGCGTACAAAACCGCACGTCAACATCGGCACGATTGGCCACGTTGACCACGGCAAGACGACGCTGACCGCAG
>NZ_JBQFXE010000015.1:0-72255 GCF_056540685.1 Ruegeria sp. AM2
CGCCCGCGCGCCCGTCTGACAAAAAAGATCAAACATGCTCACCGCTCGGCGCTCAGACCGTCAAACACCACAAAACCAAAGCACAAAAAAACAACAACCAAACGCAGCCGCCGATTGAGTTCGCACCCGACGCTTGAAAGTTCACAGTTGTCGAAAAGGTGACGTGACCCGCCTTGACCGAATACAACCAGCGTATCAGGATCGGCCAAGGCGAAGCGAATGGCAGGTGGTCTTTTTGAACAACGCTCTGTGGCGTGGCGGATGGGTCAGCCGACTCAGGATCGCAAGCGGCCTCGTGCTGTTCGTTTTTGCGTTCTTTCACTTCATCAATATCGGACTTGGCCTGTTTCACACCGATCTTCTGCACGGGATGCAGGACGGGCGCCATGTCATCACCAGGCATGATCTTGGCAGCGCGCTTTTGTATCTGGCCCTATTCGTGCATTCCGGGCTGGCGCTGGTGTCCATCGCTCAGCGCCGCACATTGCGCATGCCATTCAGCGTCGCGTTGCAGGTTGTTCTGGGTCTGCTCATCCCACTGCAGCTTATCGCGCATATCGTCCACACCCGCTTTGCGCATGAGGTTTTCGACGTCAACGATGAGATGGGGTACATCATCGTATTGATGTGGCCCAGCTCGGCCATCTGGATGCAAAGCCTGTTGCTGCTATTGGTCTGGGTTCACGGCTGCATTGGCCTGCATATGTGGCTCAGACTGACCAATTGGTGGCAACAATCGGTGCCTTATCTGATCGGGGGCGCAGTATTTGTTCCGGCATTTGCGCTGACTGGCGTTTTGACCGAGGGGCGGCGCATTTGGGAAGATTTTGCCGACCCCGACCTGCGCGAGCAATATATCGAACACTATAACTGGCCCTCGCCCGAAGAATTTCAGACACTGTTCTCGGTCAAGGACTACACGCTAATGGGTTTTTGGGCCGCGCTGGCGCTGACGGCGGCGATTTATGTGGGTCGCAAACTATGGCGGCGACGGCATTCGGTTCGAGTGAATTATGTGAACGGGCCGGAAATCGTTTCGGAAAAGGGTTTGACCCTGCTGGAGATGTCGAATGCCAATGGCATCCCTCACACCGCCCTGTGTGGCGGAAAAGGGCGGTGCACCACATGCCGGGTCATTGTGGAAGAGGGCGCGGATCACCTGCACCCACCAAGCGAGATTGAGGCGCGCAGTCTGACAGCCGTTGGAGCGCCGCAAGGCACGCGCTTGGCCTGTCAGATGCGTCCTACTGACCCGGTTACGGTTTATCGCGTGTTCAGGCCTGACGGCGTACGGGGACGCGCGCATGCCAGCCAAGGCGAAGAACGTAAGCTTGCGGTTCTGTTTTTGGACATGCGCGGGTTCACCGCCCGTACCGCCGGTCAATTGCCCTATGACATCGTGTTCCTGCTGAATCGATTTTTCGATGCGATTGTCCCGGCCATCCTCGACCATGGCGGTGTCGTCGACAAATACATGGGCGACGGGTTACTGGCGATGTTCGAGACAAAGGACGAGGCCAGCTCAGCCCGCGAAGGGCTTGCCGCCGCGGCCGCGATCAGCCAGGCACTGGACCTATTCAACAAGAAACTGGCAGCCGAAGGCAGCCCGGCCATCCGGATCGGTATGGGTCTGCATCTGGGTGATCTGGTGTTGGGAGAGATTGGGGCCGTAAAACATGCCCCGCGCACAATCATCGGCGATGCGGTCAATGTCGCCAGCCGCCTGGAGGCCGAGACCAAAGCTCTGAATGTTGAATTGTTGGTCTCCGAAGACCTGCTGCGGGCCGCAGGTGTGACAAAGGGGCTGGACGACCTGCGCGATTTCAACTTGCGCGGCGTTTCCGAAGCCGTCTCGGCGTTGCCGGTCCGGCGCGCCACATCCTTGGCCCATCGATTCCCACAAGAGGAAGAGATCGCTTAAGCAGGGGCAATTGCCCCGAAAACCGGGATATTGGTTTCCAATTGGAACAAAACCTGAAATTTTCTTCCATTTTACCCGAAAACACCGCATACGGTCCTTTGTTTGTAACCGCCTATGGACTTCTGACATTTACCGGGGCAAATGCCCTGCAAACACCCGATATTCACTATCAAAACGACACTGTGACACGAGTATTCTGATGACGATGCTAGCCAATCTGGCCCCAATCCCCGAATTGTATGTTTCCTACGACTCTGCCCAGAAGCTGAAGGTCGAAGCCGCCGACCTGACCAGCTGGGATCTCAGCCCGCGCCAGATCTGCGATCTGGAATTGCTGATGAACGGCGGATTCAACCCTCTCAAAGGTTTCTTGTCCGAAGCCGACTACGACAACGTTGTTGAAAACATGCGTCTGGCCGATGGCACCCTGTGGCCGATGCCAATCACACTGGACGTCAGCGAAGATTTTGCGGACAGCATCGAACTGGGTCAGGACATCGCCCTGCGCGACCAGGAAGGCGTCATTCTGGGCACTATGACCGTGACCGACCGCTGGACCCCGGACAAATCCCGCGAGGCCGAGAAGGTGTTCGGTGCAGATGACGATGCCCACCCTGCCGTGAACTATCTGCATAACGTTGCGGGCAAGGTCTATCTGGGGGGCCCCGTGGTCGGTATCCAGCAGCCCGTTCATTATGATTTCCGCGCTCGCCGCGACACCCCGAACGAGCTGCGCGCCTATTTCCGCAAACTGGGCTGGCGTCGTATCGTCGCGTTCCAAACCCGCAACCCGCTGCACCGCGCGCATCAGGAACTGACGTTCCGCGCCGCGAAAGAGGCGCAGGCCAACCTGCTGATCCACCCGGTTGTCGGCATGACCAAACCGGGCGACGTGGACCACTTTACGCGCGTGCGCTGCTATGAGGCGGTCCTGGACAAGTATCCGGCATCCACCACCTCAATGTCGCTACTGAATCTGGCGATGCGAATGGCTGGCCCGCGCGAGGCGGTCTGGCACGGATTGATCCGCGCCAACCACGGCTGCACCCACTTCATCGTTGGTCGTGACCACGCGGGTCCCGGCAAGAACTCGGCGGGCGAAGATTTCTATGGCCCCTATGACGCACAGGACTTGTTCCGCCAGTATCAGGACGAAATCGGCGTCGAGATGGTAGACTTCAAGCACATGGTCTATGTGCAGGAACGCGCCCAGTACGAGCCCAATGACGAGATCGCGGACAAGGACAATGTTACGATCCTGAATATCTCGGGCACCGAGCTGCGGCGTCGTCTGGCCGAAGGTCTGGAAATCCCCGAGTGGTTCAGCTTCCCCGAAGTTGTGGCCGAGCTGCGTAAGACCAAACCGCCACGCAGCCAGCAGGGCTTTACCGTATTCTTCACCGGTTTTTCGGGCTCGGGTAAATCCACCATCGCCAACGCGCTTATGGTCAAGCTGATGGAGATGGGTGGCCGCCCTGTGACACTGTTGGATGGTGACATCGTGCGGAAAAACCTGTCCTCGGAACTGGGCTTTTCGAAAGAGCACCGCGACCTCAACATCCGCCGCATCGGTTATGTGGCCAGTGAGATCACCAAGAACGGCGGCATCGCCATCTGCGCCCCGATTGCGCCTTATGCCACGACGCGCCGCGCCGTTCGCGAAGAGATCGAACAGTTCGGTGCCTTCTGCGAAGTCCACGTCGCAACCAGCATCGAGGAATGCGAACGCCGCGACCGCAAGGGCCTCTATAAGCTGGCACGTGAGGGCAAGATCAAGGAATTCACCGGCATCTCGGACCCCTACGACGTGCCTGCGAACCCCGAACTGAGCGTTGAGACCGAGAATGTCGAGGTCGATAACTGCGCCCATCAGGTTCTGCTGAAGCTGGAAAGCATGGGTCTGATTGCAGCGACCTGATCTTCGGTGAAACCGAACAAAGGCCCTCGTGACTCCGGGGGCCTTTTTTGATGGCAGGTCAGCCCGGCAAGTCGACTTGACCGCGCATCAGAACATAGCCACGCCCGGCGACCTTGATACCGGTCATCGCGTCTGGCGGACCAACCCGCGTGACCGTCGCCTGACCGGGGCGGCCCATATCATGGCCTTGTTCTGCGACGAATGTATCCTTAGGCATAAGACCATATTTCCACAAATAGGCCGCCATTGCGCCGGTCGCGGATCCCGTAAACGGATCTTCTGGCGGGCTGGGCGGGGCCAGAAGAAGGCGCGAGAATGTATCGCCCGCATTCGTTGCCCCCTGCAGGGTCACAAGGAACGGCTCGGCCATGTCAGAGCCCGAGAACCCGGCCTGTTTCGCAACCTCTCGCAAAGGCCCATCCTGCAGTTTAGCAGCCCGCAGCGCCGCGTGATCGTGCAAAACGGTGATGCAGAATGGCAGTCCTGTGGAAACGAATTGCGGAGGCGAAATTATGGCGTCTTCGGGAAGGCTGATGGCAGAGGCAACAAGATCGGCTGGCACCAGACTACCAAATTGGGGCGCGATTTGCGTCATCTCAATCTCGTCGCCGTTCAGCTTGATCGATACGATCCCGGCCCCGGTTTCCAGTGTCAGCGAATCCCCTTCGAACAGCCCACGAGACCGCATCGCGGCGACCGTGGCGATTGTCGGATGTCCGGCAAAGGGAATCTCTCGGCTCGCCAAGTAGTAACGGACAAGAAAGTCAGCTTTGTCCGATGGTCCGGTAAAAGTGCATTCGACCAGTGAGGTTTCGCGCACGTAAGCCAGGCAGGTGGCTTGCGAAAGATCGGCCCCGCCATGAACCACAGCGCAGCCGTTGCCCCCAAATGCACGGTCGCTGAACGCGTCTACCCAGTCAAATTCGAACCAACTCATGCCTTGTGCCTTTCGTCATGCGAACCGTTTCAGGTCCGCAAATCTCAACCGGCGGGTCACAGAAGTCACGAGGAAAAACAGGGGCCGCGTCAGTGCACGGCCACCGGCGAGAAATCATGCTCGCGCGCAAGAACAAAAGCCAGTTTCCGGTCGGCGACCAGCGCCAATTGTTGACCATCGGAATCGTGGACCGCGTAAAGCTGATCCAGATCGCCCGCCTGTTCGCGCAGTTCCAAAGGCAGATCAGCAACTTCGACCGTTTTGACATAAACGATCCGGTCGCCCTCGGCGTTGATTTCAATCGGTGTATTCATTGCTCTTACCCCTTCTTGATATTGATCGTTTGCACCACGGTTTCGGGCACGGCGCGGGTCAGATCCACATGCAGCAAACCGTTTTCCATGATCGCCTCGCCCACTTCGACCCCGTCGGCCAGCACGAACATGCGCTGGAACTGACGCGCCGCGATGCCGCGATGCAGGAAAATGCGACCTTCGCTGTCGTCACGTTGACGGCCCCGGATCACCAGTTGGCGGTCCTCGATAGTAATCGACAGATCCTCTTCCGCAAACCCGGCCACCGCCAGGGTGATGCGATAGGAAAAATCCGAGGTCTGTTCGATATTATAGGGCGGATACCCTTCATTTCCGGCCTTTGCAGACCGTTCCAAAAGGCGTTCCAACTGCTCGAACCCCAAAAGATGCGGGTATGAGCCCAAGGTAAGTTTAGACACGTATGTTCGTCCTTTTTGCCAAAGCGACGTGTGGGGCGGCCCCGTTCTGGCAACCGCGTACGATAGAATATGGGAATATGCGGCAGAGTCCACAAGGTCTGGCGGGATAAACCCTGACACACTATCTTGTGTGATAAGCACCACAAAAAGGCACTGAGTCGCTCATGAACGCGCCCACCGACATTTCTATGAAAACGGATGAAGTTTTGCGGGTCGAGTTGGAGGTTTTTCGCCGCCAGCACCGTGATCTGGACGAAGCGATTGAGGCGTTGCAGGCCAAGGGCACATCAGATCAACTGACGATCAAGCGGTTGAAAAAGCAAAAATTGCGCCTCAAGGACATTATCCGCCTGATCGAAGACCGCCTGACACCGGATATCATCGCCTAACACATTGCCACGAAGTCGGATTTGGCTATAGTGCGCGCTCTTTCGACATGCAGGGGCGCAAAGCGGATGAGCGACGTGAAAGTGGGGATCATCATGGGTAGCCAGTCGGACTGGCCCACGATGAAGGAAGCCGCAGACATTCTGGAAGATCTGGGCGTTGCTTACGAAAAGCGCATTGTTTCCGCACATCGCACCCCCGACCGCCTGTGGGACTACGGCAAAACTGCTGTGTCGCGCGGCTTGCAGGTCATCATCGCTGGTGCCGGAGGTGCTGCGCATTTGCCAGGCATGATGGCCTCGAAAACACGCGTTCCGGTGATTGGCGTTCCCGTGCAGACGCGCGCGCTCTCAGGCGTCGATTCGCTTTATTCCATTGTGCAGATGCCCAAAGGGTTTCCAGTTGCGACAATGGCGATTGGATCGGCTGGCGGCGCAAATGCGGGCCTGATGGCGGCCGGCATTCTGGCTCTGCAGGACGACGCGCTGGCCGAACGGCTGGACGCATGGCGCGCGGCGCTGTCCGCTTCGATCCCGGAAGAGCCAGAAGGATGAGCCGGATCGGGTTTATCGGAACTGGCCATATCGCGGCTCCGATGGTCCGGTTTCTGGCTGGCAAAGGCCATTCGATAAGCGTTACCGAACGCAACGCTGAGGTGTCTAAAGCACTGCAAGCTGAGTTGGGCGTGAACGTCACAACTCCACAAGGCGTGATCGACGCATCCGAGATTGTCGTTCTGTGTCTGCGGCCCCAGTTGGCATCGGATATTCTGAACCCACTGACGTTCCGCGCAGATCAACAGATAATCTCGGTGATGGCCGCCGTCCCGGCGGACCAATTGGTGCAACTCTGTGCGCCCGCTTCGGATTTCGTGCAAACGATCCCTCTGGGGTTTCTCGCGCAAGGCGGGTGTCCGCTGGCCGCATTTGGCAACACCACGATGTTGGCCGAGCTTTTTGAGCCAGAAAACCCAGTCGTAAAAGTCACTGACGAGGCCGCATTGAACGCGCATTTCGCGATCTGCGCGATGGTTCCGGGCATGTTGGACCTTATGACCACAGGCGCAGGTTGGCTGGCAAAGCAGACCGGCGATGCGGATGCTGCCGAGTATTACACGACCCAGTTGCTATCGGGATTCCTATCCACGATGGAGACAGGCGCGGCGGGCAAATTGGCAGCCGCGCGCGACGCGCTGGCCACAGACGGTACGCTGAGCCTGCAAATGACAGATGGTCTACGTTCCGGCCATGCGCATGACGCACTGCGCAAGGTGCTGACAGAAATTGGAAAACGGTTGGAGACAAGCACATGACCGAGAGACTGGCCCCCGGTGCAGTGGTTGGAATTCTGGGCGGTGGCCAGTTGGGCCGGATGCTGTCCATGGCGGCGGCCCGATTGGGGTTTGTGACACACATCTTTGAACCCGGCGCGAACCCGCCTGCAGGTCAGGTGGCCGATCGGGTGACCACAGCGGCCTATGACGATGCAGATGCCCTCAGGGCCTTTGCTGAATCCGTCGATGTCATCACGTACGAGTTCGAGAACATTCCGACCGAGGCACTGGACCTTCTGGAATCGCAGCGCCCAATCCGTCCGGGTCGCGAGGCGTTGCGTGTCAGTCAGGATCGGTTGACCGAAAAGAATTTTCTGCAAGGGCTCGGCCTGCAAACGGCACCCTTCGCCGACATCACCGATCTGGGCAGCCTGAACGCGGCGATCGACGAAATCGGAACACCCGCGATCCTGAAGACCCGCCGTTTTGGTTATGACGGCAAGGGGCAAGCCCGGCTGCGTGGGCCGGACGATGCCGAAGCCGCGCTGGCCGACATGGCAGGTGCGCCCGCCATCCTTGAGGGGTTTGTGGAGTTCAGTCACGAGGTCTCGATCATTGCCGCACGGGGGCTGGACGGACAGGTTGCCTGTTTCGATCCCGGTGAGAATGTCCACCGCGACGGTATTCTGCATACAACCACAGTTCCTGCCCGTTTGCGCCCGGCGCAACGCACCGATGCTGTATTGTTGGCAGCCAATATCCTGAATGCGCTGGAATACGTCGGTGTGATGGGCGTGGAACTGTTTGTTACCCCACAGGGCCTGATCGTGAACGAGATAGCACCGCGCGTTCATAACTCGGGCCATTGGACGCAGAATGGCTGTGCGGTGGACCAGTTCGAACAACACATCCGTGCGGTAACCGGGTGGCCTCTGGGAGACGGGCAACGACATTCCGACGTGGTGATGGAGAACCTGATCGGCGATGATATGGACCGCGTACCGGACTTGGCGGCGGAGCGCGATGTGGCGCTGCATCTCTATGGCAAGGCCGAGGTGAAGCCGGGCCGCAAGATGGGGCATTTCAACCGCGTTGCACGCTGAAATATCGCGCTGGTGCGCGATGCCTCCGGCGGGGATATTTTTAGCCAGATGAAGGGCGGATCAGGTGACGAACCGGGCCGCGATGTCTCCGGCCATGTAGCTGACTCGTCCTGCTGAAAAGGTTGCCGCGACGCGGTGAGTTTGCCGATCTAGTATGACCAGGTCGGCGCGTTTACCCGGAGCCAAGTTTCCTCGGTCTTCCAAACCAAGAACTTTTGCAGGTCCGGACGAGATCAGGTCCCACGCCCCAGCAAAATCCATCAGGCCGGATTTGGCCAGCATTAGGGCTGCACGTCGCGGGCTGGGGTAGTGGTAGTCCGAGGCCAACGCATCGCACAGCCCCATTGTGATCAGGTCCAGAGCGCTGACATTGCCCTTGTGCGAGCCGCCGCGCACTACATTGGGTGAGCCCAGGATGATGTGATCTCCGGCAGCGCGCGCGGCTTCGGCGGCGTCCAGCGTTTCCGGGAATTCTGAAATCCGCGCGCCGCGCGCGCGCCACTCGGATCGCGTTTTTGCGGTCGCGTCGTCATGGCTTCCCATGCGGATGCCCTGCCCGGCCAGAGTGTCGCAAAGCGCATCCAAAGCATTAGACACCTCGCTGCCTCGGTTGTGCATCGACAGCAGCATTTCAAAGTGCGTCTCGGGGTTGCGCCCGGCTTTGAGCGCCTGCCCCGTCAGGCGTGGAGGCTTGCGTCCTTGGGCCAGGCGATCATGCGGCAAGTGGTCGTTAAAGACGACGTAAGGCACCTGCCAATCCGTGATGCGGTCCGGCAAGTCCGCGTAGTCGTCTAGCATATGCGTCTCGAACCTGAGCTGTGGCATCAGGTCGGTGACCACACGATCTTTGACCGACGCGATTGCGTCAAACACCTGCCCGGCGAATTCGGGACCGCGCACGCCGCCCTCCCAACTGTGGAACTGGGCGAGTACGGCTGTGGTGATGCCGTTGGCGGCCAATTCGGCCTCGACCGACAGGATACCTTCTTCCATCTGCTTCATCGCCCCACGACGCGGCGCAATGTGGCGTTCGAAACCGTCGCCATGCAGGTCAATGATACCCGGCAGCACAAGGAAGCCAGAAAGGTCGATCCGCCGCCCGTCAGGATCGGCCTGAATGACGCCATCGGCCAGGGGGATGTCGGCACACGTCAGGCCATCTTCCGGCAGCAGCACCTCTGCGCCGGTCAGTGTCAGGTTCAGCGCAGTCATCGCGATGGCTCCGACTCGGGTTCCGAACAATCCTGACCAATGCAGATCTCATCGATGATATCCATCACACCGTCCACCCATGTGATCCGTGGGTCAAACTGCCCAAACTCGATGAAATGCAACGCCTGCGCCATCACTTGCGGGTTGTTCATCATGAAAGTGTGGGTCACGGGAAGAACGATATGGTCCTTCATCCCTTCAACCTTGGTGGTCTTGACCGAGACCTTGCCGTCATCTTTCCCGTCGATCATCGAGGAAAACAGAGGGTTAAGTGAATGCTCGCCAGCGATCACGCCCAATTCAAAGTCCACCGGCGGTAATTGGCGCGGAATGCCCTCGGGTCCTGTTCCCAACTCCAGCCCTGCGGGCCCGTTCAACATGCCGAACACTTCGTAGGCGCTTAGTTCATCTACCAGTTGGCTGCCCTGGTTTGGCGGCCCAAGCATGACCACACGGCCCAGGTTTTCGGGATGGTTGTCCTGCAGCCAATAGCGCAGCAGAATACCCCCCATGGAGTGCGAAACGACGTTTACGATGTCTCCGTCACATCCCGCGAATGCTTCTGGTAGTGTTCCATTGGCCAGATCAGGAATTGGCAGGTCGGTCGAAGGATAGCCGGGCCTGACGACCGTGTAGCCGTGGGCTTTGAACAGCTGCTCCATCACGGTGAATGACGCCTCGGTCCGCGCGAGCCCATGCAAAAGCACGACGCATTTCGCCTGCGCCATGGCGGGCACAAGGAACAGAATGAGGGCGAGCAGATATCTCATAGCCGCCAGATAAGGGCAAAGCCGCGGTGATGAAACCCCTAGCGCCGTTTCAGGCGTAACACCGCGAGTGCAATTCCACCCAGAACCAAAATTGCGCCGAGGATCAGGCGCAGGCTGGCAGTTTCGCCCAACAAAACGACGCCAGCGACGATGGCAATGATCGGTACGCTCAATTGAACGACGGCCGCTGTGGTTGGTGCCAGTTGAGGCAGAACACGGTACCAGAGCGCATAGCCCATCCCCGAGGTGACCCCGCCGGAAAGAACGGCCAACAGGTATCCCATGGCAGACATGTGCCAGTCTCCGCCGACAGCCAGCAACGCAAGGGCCGTGATCGGCAGCGCCACGACGAAGTTTGCGGCTGTTCCAGCCAACGCATCCGGCTCGGATCGACCGACCAGAGAATAGATGGCCCAACCGATCCCAGCCGCCGTCATCAGAGCGGCACCCACCGGGTTCACTTGCACGTCGCCGGACGGCCAAAGTACCCATGCCAGCCCGCCCAATGCGATCGCCGCCCCGGCGACCTGTCGTGCAGTCGGCGTGGTTCCAGTAACAGAAGTCACCGCAAACATAGTGATTTGCACGACACCAAACAGGATCAGTGCGCCAAGACCCGCATCCAGCGTCAGATAGGCAATCGAAAACCCGATCATGTAGAGCGACAGTGACCCCGCCCCTGCCACGCGACGCCGGTTTCTCAGAGGCAGTGCCCCTGCCCTGAACCACACCAGAAGCGACAACACCACAGCGCCCGCAAGAACGCGAACTACGGCGAAACCAGCCGGATCGCTTACCCCGCTGTCGATGGCCAAGCGGTTCAGAATTGAATTCGCCGCAAAGGCGCACATGGTCAGAGCGGTCAGCAGGAACAGTTTCATATCAACCGCATAACGGCTTCGCTGCGGTTTGCACACTCACATTCTTGCGCACGGGCTGAAATGAAAAGGGCCGCCCGAAGGCGACCCTTTCCCTAAGCTCAAAAGGCTTAAGCAGCTTACATCATGCCGCCCATGCCGCCCATGTCGGGCATGCCGCCACCCGCAGGTGCGCCTTCTTTGGCAGGCTTGTCGGCAACCATCGCTTCGGTCGTGACCAACAGACCAGCAACCGAGGCCGCATCTTCCAGAGCGGTACGGACAACTTTGGCCGGATCGATCACGCCGAACGAGAACATGTCGCCATATTCTTCGGTCTGTGCGTTAAAGCCGAATGCTGCGTCGGAAGATTCACGGACTTTGCCCGCAACAACCGCACCATCAACGCCTGCGTTCTCAGCAATTTGACGCAGAGGCGATTCAATCGCCTTGCGAACGATGTTGATACCGGCGTTCTGGTCAGCGTTTGCACCTTCCAGCGAGTCCAGTGCTTTACCGGCCTGAACCAGAGCAACACCACCGCCCACAACAACGCCTTCCTGAACAGCAGCGCGGGTCGCGTTCAGAGCATCGTCCACACGGTCCTTACGCTCTTTCACTTCGACTTCGGTCATGCCGCCGACGCGGATAACGGCAACACCGCCTGCCAGTTTGGCAACGCGCTCTTGCAGCTTCTCACGGTCGTAGTCGCTGGTGGTTTCTTCGATCTGAGTGCGGATCTGGGCAACACGTGCTTCGATCTCGGCTTTCTCGCCTGCACCGTCAACGATGGTGGTTTCGTCTTTGGTGATCTCGATCTTCTTGGCGGTGCCCAGCATGTCCATGGTCACGGACTCGAGCTTCATGCCCAGATCTTCCGAGATGACCTGACCGCCGGTCAGGATCGCGATGTCCTGCAGCATGGCTTTGCGGCGATCGCCGAAGCCCGGTGCTTTGACAGCAGCAATTTTCAGGCCGCCGCGCAGTTTGTTGACAACCAGAGTCGCCAGCGCTTCGCCTTCAACATCCTCAGCAATGATCAGCAGCGGTTTCTGCGACTGGATCACTTGTTCCAGCAGCGGAACCATCGGCTGCAGCGAGGACAGTTTCTTTTCGTGCAGCAGGATCATGCAGTCGTCCAGATCTGCAATCATCTTGTCTGCGTTGGTGACGAAGTAAGGCGACAGGTAGCCACGGTCGAACTGCATACCTTCGACAACATCGGTCTCGGTTTCCAGACCTTTGTTTTCTTCGACGGTGATAACGCCTTCGTTGCCAACTTTCTGCATCGCATCTGCGATCTGCTGGCCGATTTCGGCTTCGCCGTTGGCCGAGATGGTGCCAACCTGAGCAACTTCTGCCGAGTCTTTGACTTCGCGCGACGCGTCTTTGATGCCCTCAACGATCTTGGCAGTTGCCAGATCGATGCCGCGCTTCAGGTCCATCGGGTTCAGGCCAGCTGCAACTTGCTTCAGACCTTCTTTGACGATGGACTGCGCCAGAACGGTTGCGGTGGTGGTGCCGTCACCGGCTTCGTCATTGGTGCGGCTGGCGACTTCTTTCACCATCTGCGCGCCCATGTTTTCGAACTTGTCTTCCAGTTCGATTTCCTTGGCAACCGAAACACCGTCTTTGGTGATGCGCGGCGCGCCGAAGGATTTGTCCAGAACCACGTTGCGGCCTTTGGGGCCCAGGGTCACTTTAACAGCATCAGCCAGGATGTTCACACCTGCCAGCATGCGGTTACGGGCATCGGTGTCGAACTTGACGTCCTTTGCAGCCATGTCGTTTCTCCTTGAGAAAATGTATTGGAATGAAGATCAGAGTGAAGCGTGCGCTTACTCGATGATCCCCATGATGTCGCTTTCTTTCATCATCAGCAGCTCTTCGCCGTTGACCTGAACCTCGGTGCCCGACCATTTGCCGAACAGGATCTTGTCACCAGCTTTGACCGCCATTGCGATCAGTTCGCCGCTGTCCTTGCGTGCGCCTTCGCCGGTTGCGACGACTTCGCCTTCGCTGGGCTTTTCTTTTGCACTGTCAGGAATGATCAGGCCGCCTGCGGTTTTCTCTTCGCTTTCGGTACGGCGAACCAGCACACGGTCATGAAGCGGTTTCAATGCCATCTTTGCAGCTCCTTGGGCTCAAAGTTTGTTAATCCTCCCCTCGCCTATCGGCGGGGCGTTAGCACTCATGCTTGCCGAGTGATAACGACGCATAGCTAGGGGGTGAGATGTAGCGAGTCAACAAGCTGTGATGGATTTTTTTGACAATCCGGCCTAACCGGGCTGCTCCCAACTGTAGGCCCAGTGTTTCAATCCCTCCGTGCCTGCATCGGAAAGAGTGTAAATTCCCTTCTCCACCTTGTCGAACCATCCGTAATGGTTCTCGCGCATCAAACGCGTGGCTGTGGAAACGCCGGTCGCCTTCGCGACATCTGACCCCTTCGCGGCGCCGGTTTCGGCAAGATGCGCTGCGCATTTCAAGGCATCCTGACGGTAAGCGGTGACAATCCCATGCCGCGTGGCACCGCCCGCATTTGGGTCACCTTCAAGGCGGTCGAATTCGCGCAACAATCGTGCGACCTTAGCCTTGTTCTTGCGAGGCGCGTATGGGCCGGGATCGCATTGAATCTCGACCGCTCCGTCAGCACGCACGGTGATCAGACCAAGGCCCAGCCTGCGGCACAGGGCCAGATTATCCTTAAGCGCCCTTTTGGCCGAGCGACCCTTGGGCTTGCAGACACCGATGTACACCTGATCCGTGACCTTCAGCCGGGTGACCGCCTGATGAAACAGCGCCAGCGAAAACCGCAGTTTAAGTTCGACAATCACAGGCTCTTCGTCGCCCCGAACGGCGACGATATCGGCTGCGCCGACCTCGCCTTTCACGGTATAGCCCTGACGCTCTAGCAACGTCTTTATGGGCGGATAAAGGTCCTGCTCTCGCTCCATTCGACCATGCTAGGCAATTCAGCAAGAAATGCCAGAGATGTCATCTAAAGACGTGCCTTGAACCCCGACGCTGTGGCGGGCAATGTCGGTGCAAACCAGATTTGAACGGGATACCCGAATGCGCCTTTTTGTCAGCCTTGTCCTGTTTCTTTTTCCAGCATGCGTTCACGCAGCCTGCGAAGGGCGCGACCTGCGGCTGGACATGACACATGAAGAGCAGGCAGAGCTGCAAGCGGCTGTCGAGGGCATCCCCTTTCCCGAAGGCAACCACTGGATCGCTCGCAAAGGCGATACGATCCTGCACCTTGTCGGCACCTTGCACACAAATGATCCACGAATGGATGCGGTTGTCGAACGTCTTGCCCCTGTCCTCGGCACCGCCGACGCGTTCTATTTCGAAGTCACACAGGACCAGATGGCTGCTTTTGAACAGGGGCTGGCAAAGGACCTCAGCCCGGTCCTGATCACGTCCGGTCCCACGTTGATCGACATGATGCCCGAAGAAGACTGGGCCGCCCTGTCCAGCACCCTGGCTGACCGTGGTATCCCTGGCTGGATGGCCGCCAAAATGCGCCCCTGGTTTCTGACCATGATGCTGGGCATCCCACCCTGCCTGATGCAGAACCCTGACGCCAAACGCGGCATGGATGCGCGCCTGACAGAACTGGCCGTCGCGCGTGGCATCCCACAACACTCGCTGGAACGGATCGAAGACCTGATGGCTATGTTTGACAGCCACCCAATTGAGGATCAGGTGCAATCCTTGGTCCGCTTGGCTGGCGCTTTGCAGGCAGGCGACGATCAACTCGCGACAATGGCGAATGCTTACCTCGAAGAAAAACATGCCGAGATCATCCAGTTGGCTCGTCTACAGGGGTTCGACAGCTCTGGCCTGACCCAAGCCGAATTCGACGCGGAATGGGCAGGCTTCGAAGAGCAGCTTTTGGTGCAGCGGAACGACAACTGGATGCACCATATATTGGAAATTCAGGATCAGACGGCTGTGATAGCGGTCGGAGCCGGGCATCTCGCTGGCGATCATGGCTTACTGAACCAACTGCAAACCGCGGGATACACTTTGCATCGCGCACCATTCTGATTTCAGAACCAGAAATTTACCCTTCGTCGCAGGTGACGTAAGTGCAGGTGACAAGCGCTTTGGACGCCCCTATAAGGCGCGCAAATTTACCATCCTCAGGACGCAGACATGACAACCCTTGTATTTGGCCACAAATCCCCCGACACCGATTCCACAGGTTCCCCGATCCTGTGGTCCTGGTACCTGAACGAAGTCAAAGGCCACGCGGCCGAGCCCGTTTTGCTGGGCGAACCCAACACCGAAGCTGCGTTCATGCTGCAAGAGTGGGACCTGCCCAAGCCGCGCATAATCTCCGAACTGGCCGAGGGCGCACCGGTCGTCATCGTGGACACCAACAACCCTGCCGAACTGCCCGACAACGTTAATGATGCGGACATCAAGGCGATCATCGATCACCACAAATTGGTCGGCGGGCTGGAAACCAAGGGGCCCATCGACATCACGGTGCGCCCGCTGGCCTGCACTGCGACCATCATGATCGACCTGATGGGCGACGACGTGACCCGCATGCCCGACGCCATCAAAGGCGCAGCTCTCACGTGTATTCTGTCGGACACGCTTGAATTCCGCTCGCCTACGACCACCGAACACGACCGCGCTGTTGCTGAACGTCTCGCGTCCGAGCTGGAACTCGACATCCCAAGCTACGCCGCTGAAATGTTCGCTGCAAAGTCCGATGTCTCGTCCTTCTCGGATGCCGAACTGATCCGCATGGACAGCAAGGAATACGAAGTCGACGGCACCAAATTCCGCGTTTCGGTTCTGGAAACCACGGCACCGGGCGTCGTCCTGGACCGCAAGGCCAGCCTGGCGGGTTCTATGGTGGACGTTGCCAAAGAAGACGGCGTGGATCAGGTCCTGCTGTTCGTTGTCGATATCCTGAAAGAAGAGGCCACTCTGCTGGTTCCCAACGATCTGGTCAAAACCGTGGCTGAGAAGAGCTTTGGTGCGTCAGTCGATGGCGACGCAGTCGTTCTGCCCGGCATCATGAGCCGCAAAAAGCAGATCATCCCGAACCTCAAAGTCTGACTCGACACAACAGCGCCCCTGGAGACGCTGTTTTTTTGCGAGGCTCTGCCTCGCGCTCCGGGATATTTAGAGCCAGATGAATTAAGGATCCCTCGCTTCATCTGGCCTAAAACATCCTGGGGGAGTCGCCCTGCAAGGGCGGCGGGGGCAAAGCCCCCTACTGGTCAAACGGCTTGGGCTCTGCCATAGGCATAGGCGACACTTCCGCCGCGCCGACAAGGGCCCACCATGACACAAATCATTCATGCACTTTCCGAAGTTTCCGCCCAATACAAGGCTCTGTTTGTTGATCTTTGGGGGTGCGTACATAACGGGATCACTGCTTACCCCGAGGCTGTCGCTGCTCTGCAAGACTATCGCAGAAATGGTGGGGTCGTCGTGCTGGTCACGAATTCGCCAAAACCCAGGGCTGGCGTCGCGGTTCAATTGGGACAATTTAATGTGCCAGCAGATGCGTACGACACTATTGCCACAAGCGGCGATTCCGCCCGCTCGGCCATGTTCCGGGGTGCAGTTGGCCACAAAGTGTACTTCATGGGCGAATGGGAGCGTGACGCGGGCTTTTTTGAACCGCTGAAACTGCTCCACCACCCGATCCACATCGAACGCGTGCCTTTGGCTGAGGCGGAAGGCATCGTTTGCTGTGGTCCCTTCGACCCGATGGCCGATCCGTCAGTGAACCGCGCGGATTTTCTGTATGCCAAGCAGAAGGGCATGAAGCTTTTGTGCGCCAATCCTGACATCGTCGTTGATCGCGGAGAAGTCCGCGAATGGTGTGCCGGAGCCTTGGCGCGGCTTTATACTGAGATGGGTGGCGAGAGTCTGTATTTTGGCAAACCCCACCCGCCGATCTACGATCTGGCCCGGCGCAGACTGCAGGAATTGGGGCATGACACGCCGGACGCCGATATTTTGGTGATCGGAGACGGGCCGCATACGGACATTCTGGGTGGGATGGGCGAAGGGATTGATTCTCTGTTTATCTCAGGCGGTTTGGCCGCGGCCGAGACCAAAACGTCGCATCACCCGCACCACGAATCTTTAACTGATTATATTGCAAGGGAAAATATCAATCCCACCTACACGATCGGTCGGTTGCGCTGATCAGAAAAGACTTGATTTTCTGCAACTGCGAAGTAATAAAGTTACCCAACACGGGTGACATTGGTTTTTTTGTTGCCCACTCGACTGAAGTGAGGGCGACATGTTGGACAATCTTCCACGCGGCACGATCTGCATTGAAGACATCGAAATGGGCATGAGCCGCCACCTGCGCAAAGTGGTGACGGACGAAGATATCGAGATGTTCGCGCAGGTTTCGACCGACCGGAATCCGGTTCATCTGGACGACGACTATGCCCGCGACACGATCTTTGAAGGTCGCATTGCGCATGGGATGCTGACAGCGGGACTGATCTCGGCTGTCATAGGCGAGCAGCTTCCAGGTCACGGAACGGTCTACATGGGGCAGTCGCTGAAGTTTCTTGCTCCGGTGCGCCCGGGTGACCTGGTCTATGCCGAGGTTAAGGTGATCGATATCGACTTTTCCAAACGGCGTGTGAAACTGGATTGCCACTGCGCGGTAGATGGCAAGAAAGTCCTGGTGGGCGAAGCCATGGTTCTGGCCCCGTCGCGCAAGTTCGACTGACCGAACACTCTGCGAGGGCCTTGAACAAGTTGCAACGCCCGGCTAGGCACAAGCCTATGCAGATCATCCGGGATTTTCAGTTTGTCGAGCCGCAGGACCGTGGCGCCAGCGTGGCGATCGGAAACTTCGACGGTGTTCATATTGGCCACCGTTCGGTCATCGAATTGGCGCGCAAGGCCGCGCCTGATGCACCGCTGGGTGTTATGACCTTCGAGCCGCACCCGCGCGAGTATTTTGCACCCGGAGCACCGCCCTTTCGCCTGATGCGCGGAAACGCCCGTGCGCATCGGTTAGAGAAGCTTGGGGTAAAGAAGCTTTACGAACTGCCCTTTAATGCGGCTCTGGCTGGTCTGAGTCCCGAGTATTTCGCCCGAACTGTCATTTGCGACGGGCTAGGGCTGTCGCATGTCGTCGTGGGTGCGGATTTCTGCTTTGGCAAAGGCCGCAGCGGTACCGCAGGTGATTTGGAGCGCTTTGGGCAGGAAATGGGGTTCGGCGTGACGATTGCGCCGCTGATGGCGCAATCCGAAAACGTGGTGTCCTCGACGGCCATCCGCACTGCGCTGACCGAAGGCCGTCCGCGCGACGCCGCCGCGATGCTGGGCCATTGGCACAGGGTCGAGGGTGAAGTGATCGGGGGCGAACAGCGCGGGCGCGAGTTGGGCTATCCAACCGCCAACATGTCCATCGAAGGGCTGCATCCACCCAAATTCGGTGTCTACGCCGTGCTGGTCGATGTGTTGGACGGTCCGAACAAGGGCAGCTATCACGGCGCGGCTTCGGTCGGCTTGCGCCCGATGTTTCAGGGCGATGTACCAAATATCGAAACCTTCCTGTTCGATTTCTCAGGCGATCTTTACGGCGCGACGCTGTCGGTCGGCCTGGTTGAATACCTGCGCCCCGAAATGACCTTTGACGGGCTGGACGGGCTGATTTCTCAGATGGAGGCCGATTGCGACAAGGCCCGCACACTGCTGGCGGCGCTATGACCACTGACCCGATTGACCGCAACGGACTTGCGCCCCGGTTCTGGGAACGCAAACCGCTGACCAAGATGAACCCGCAAGAATGGGAAGCACTGTGCGATGGGTGCGGCAAGTGCTGCCTGAACAAGCTGGAGGATGAAGACACGGGCGAGGTTGCGCTGACCCGCGTTGCCTGCCGCCTTCTGGACGACGAAACCTGCCGGTGCACACAATACGACATCCGGCATCAATTCGTGCCGGAGTGCATTGTGATGAAGCCCGGCAACATCGACGACCACGCCTATTGGCTGCCGCAGACCTGTGCCTATCGGTTGCTGTGGGAAGGGAAACCGCTTTACGACTGGCATCCCTTGATATCTGGTACGCCGGACAGCGTGCATGCCGCCGGGGTTTCGGTTCAGGGCCGCACGGTATCTGAATTCGAAACGCCACTGGAAGAGTGGGAAGACCATATCATCGAGGAGCCCAACTGATGTATTTCGCCTCTGACAATTCGGGGCCGGTGCACCCGCAGGTCATGGCTGCCCTTAACGCAGCCAATGAAGGTTATCAGATGGCCTATGGTGCCGACACGCTGATGAACGAGGTTCGCGACCAAATCCGTGGGATCTTCGAGGCTCCGGGTGCAGCCGTCTATCTGGTGGCCACGGGCACAGCGGCGAATTCGCTGGCGTTGGCGACGTTGTCAAACCCTTGGGAAACGGTGTTTTGCTCTCCGGTCGCGCATATCCACGAGGACGAGTGCAATGCGCCGGAGTTTTATACCGGGGCCAAGCTGACCTTGGTTCCCGGCGGCGACAAGATGACGCCAGACGCTTTGCGTGGCGCGATCCAGGCCGAAGAGACGCGCGGTGTGCACGGGCCCCAGCGCGGGCCGGTTTCCATCACCCAAGTGACCGAACGTGGATCGGTTTATTCTCTGGGTGAGCTACAGGCGCTGTGCGGCGTTGCAAAGGGCTACGGCCTGCCGATTCACATGGATGGCGCACGGTTCACCAACGCGCTTGTCGCGCTGAACTGCTCGCCGGCTGATATGACGTGGAAATCGGGTGTCGATGCTGTCAGTTTCGGGGGCACGAAGAACGGGCTCATGGGTGTTGAGGCGGTGGTCTTCTTCGACGAAACCAAAGCCTGGGAGTTTGAACTGCGCCGCAAGCGCGGGGCGCATCTGTTCTCGAAACATCGTTATCTGTCTGCCCAAATGTTGGCCTATCTGAAGGACGATCTTTGGCTGACTCTGGCACGACAAGCTAACGCGAACTGCGCCCGTCTAGTGGATGGATTGCGCGACAAAGGTGCGTCTTTCTTGCATGAACCGCAGGCCAACATGGTCTTTGCCGAGTTCCCCCGCGCGCGCCACAAGCAACTGCACGAAGCAGGTGCCATCTATCACCTGTGGGGCGCAGAGCTGGAAGGGGCAGACGACGATGAACCCCTCGCCTGCCGAATGGTCTGCGACTGGTCGATCCGCCCAGAGGACATCGACCAGTTTCTGGCGCTGATTTAGGACGTACCCGCCCAAAACCGCTGCACCAACTCCGCCGTTTCAATTGGATGCGAAATCGGCAGCATGTGGCCTGCGCCTTCAACCACGGCAAATGTTGCATTAGGCAAACGTCGTTGAAGCCCTTGACCAATCGCGGGCATGACCGGATGCGACTTTGACCCGGCCAAGATCAGGGCAGGCATGTCCGCGCGCCCGGTGGTGCTGGGGTCCAGCAAGCCTTTCGTGTCCTCAAATAGAGCACCGGCAAACGCAGGGACGACAGGCACCGCTCGGATCATAGCGGCGCGCGTCTTTTCCAGCATGTCCGGCCAGCGGGGGCTGATATCTGTGCTCCACATGCGATTGAACAAACGCGCTGCAAGCGGCATGTCGCCGTTCTCCAAGGCCTCAATATACGGTTTCGCTTCCGCATCGTGTTGCGCCAAAACGTCCGGCGCATCTTGCGCGGCGATCGCGAAGAAGACCGGCTCGATCAAAACGACACTGCGCACAAGGTCGGGATGTTCAATCGCCAGCCGCAGCGCGACCATCGCGCCAAAAGAATGTCCGATCACATCCATGGGCGCGGTCAATTGGGCCGCTGAGGCCTCGGTGGTCAGATCATAAAAATCGGTCTGACCGTCCCAATCGGGACTGCGCCCATGGGACAGCATATCCGGCGCGACGAACGACGCGCGGCCAGCCAAAGCAGACGACAATCCACCCCAAGCGCCGGAATGCGCCAGCGTGCAGTGCAAAGCCAGGACATTGCGAGGCCCCTCGCCCAACGCCCTGACGAAGACTGACGAAGCCGTCATCGCGTCCTTCACGCCTTCATATCCGCAAGGTGCCGGTCCAAGTCGTCTAGCCGGTCCTGCCCCCAGAACCGCTGACCATCCTCGGTGATGTAAAACGGCGCGCCAAAGACGCCGCGATCCACCGCCTCTTCCAGATTGGCGGCATAGGTTTCGGCACCAACAAGCAGGCCGCTATCAGCCAGTCCGGGATCAAACCCGGCTTGCGTCAGGCACTCTTGGATCACGTCATCCTGCGCGATGTCCTTTTCTTCTGCCCAGCAGGCGCGCACAAAGGAATGGACCAGCTTGCCCACGTCACCGGACCCATCCTTGATCGCGGCAATAATCGCATAGGACGACGGCGCAGCATTGGTTGGCCAATGCGCAGGCTGCAGATTGAATTCCATCCCCAGATTTTTCGACTGACGCTGCAATTCCTGTGCCCGGTATTCAATACGCGAGACATGGCGGTCTTTGGGCGGCGTTCCACCGGTCCGACCGAATAGCGCAATGATGTCCATCGGTTTGTAATTGATCGTCGCGCCGTGCTTGGCCGCGACCTCTTCAAGCCGCAGCCCGGCCAGATAGGTGTAGGGCGAGAGTGTCGCAAAATAGTAGTCAATGGTGGCCATGTTCACTTTCTCCGCAGCGTTATCTTTGCGAGACGGTAAGGCCATGCTAAGCGGTGTCAACATCACGAATCTGTCACATTAGCCATTGCTGCCCGGGGATATCAGCCGATGCCGACACTCAACGAACCCAAGCTTATCGCTGGGAACGCCAACCTTCCGCTTGCCGAAACCATCTCGCGCCGCATGAGCCTGTATCGCGGTGTCGATCAGGGGCTGGTCGATGCCCGTGTCGAGCGGTTCAATGATGGCGAAATCTTCGTCGAGGTGTTCGAGAATGTCCGCGGCGAGGATATGTTCATCGTCCAGCCGACCTCGAACCCGGCCAATGACAACCTGATGGAATTGCTGATTATCGCGGATGCACTGCGTCGGTCGTCTGCACAACGGATCACCGCTGTGATCCCCTATTTTGGCTATGCCCGTCAGGACCGGCGGACCAAAGCCCGCACACCGATCTCTGCCAAGCTGGTCGCCAATATGCTGACCGGCGCAGGCATTGAGCGGGTCCTGACCATGGACCTGCATGCCGCGCAGATTCAGGGTTTCTTCGATATCCCGGTGGACAACCTTTATGCTTCGCCGATCTTTGCGCTGGATGTGAAGCACCAGTTCCAAAACAAGATGGATGAGATCATGGTCGTGTCCCCCGATGTGGGTGGCGTGGCGCGCGCGCGTGAGTTGGCCAAACGGATCGAAGCACCGCTATCGATCGTGGACAAGCGCCGCGAAAAGGCCGGCGAAGTCGCCGAGATGACTGTGATCGGCGACGTCAAAGACAAGATCTGCCTGATCATCGACGACATGTGCGACACCGCCGGAACACTCTGCAAGGCGGCGCAGGTGCTGATGGACAATGGTGCGAAAGAGGTCCACTCCTACATCACCCACGGTGTCATGAGCGGCCCGGCTGTCGAGCGTGTGACCAATTCGGTGATGAAATCGCTGGTTCTGACCGACACGATCCAGCCGACCAAAGAAGTCGCCAAGGCCAAAAACATCCGCATCGTTCCCACTGCTCCGATCTTTACACAGGCGATCCTGAACATCTGGAACGGAACCTCGGTATCGTCGCTTTTCGAGGACAAGACGCTGACGCCGATCTACGAGTCGATGTATCATATGGACTAGCCGGGGGCAGCGTCCAAACGAGACTTTGGAAATTGCTAGCCTTTCATGATGGCCTGAGTTTAGGCTGCGTGGATATCACAACGCGATATTCGCATTCCATCATGTTACCCAAGGACTCGTTCGATGCGCTCAAACCCTTTCTCAGCCGTAACACTCTCTGCAATCCTTGCGTCCACGGCATTCAGTGTGCCGTCCGCGCATGCGGATGATTCGGGTGCTTTGATCGCCGGGGTTGCTTTGGGGGTTCTGGGGGCTTCGATTGCCAAACATCATCACAAGCACGGGTCCCACTACCAAAAGCACCCACATGTGAGCCCCGAAGAGAACGCCGTTGGCCTATGCATGCATAGGACGCTGACGGCGATGACCAATCAGGGATACTACGCCGTCGATTTTGAACGCACCCTGTCTTACACGACAAATGCCGACGGAATCGATCTGATCGACCTCGAGGTTGCGCGTTCCAGCGATAGAAACGACGCGCGAAGCTATATCAAAGCCCATTGTGCGATTCAGGACGACGAGGTCGTCAATTTCAGGTACTCGAATTATTAGGATGATAAGCCAGTTGGCAGCGTTTGAAACAGATCAGCCCTGCTGAACAATTTGACGGCTATGAAATCTCCCAATCATCTGCGTGTGCGACCTCACCGATCGCCAGCCATGACACACGTAGCCGCGCGATCTTGGAATCGGACCACGTCCGAAAGACCGCGCTAAATCCGTTTGGAGTGATATCCTCGGCCTTTACTTCGGCCCTCAGGGCGTTGGACGTGTCCACGTCCCACAGCGAAATACCGATTTGAACGACGGGTGTGTTCCGAAATGGCTGGCCAAACAGAACGGACGAGCGCCGTTCGCGCGCGCCTTCTCCGGTCCACATATCTCCACCATTTGCGAAGTCCGAAAAAAGAACTTCTTCGCCCTGATCAATGCCAATGGGATGTGTTAGAAATTTCTTCATTCAGTCATCTTTTCATTCAATTCCCGCACTTTAACCTGCGGCGATGACGAAATCACGACAAAAAACGGCCCCGTGAACACGAGGCCGTTTTGAATTCGCAAGCGTGAACCCTTACAGGCTCATATGCGTTCCAAGAGCTTCCATATCGGCCAGCAGCTTGGCGGCGTCATCGACGATAGTCTGATCGTCACCGGCCTTCGCAGCCTCGTGCGAGGCGCGGGCTTCGGCAATCAGGTCATCAAGATGCGACCGGGTCACTTCGGCAACCGGAATGGCCTTTTCGGCCAGAACCGACAGGCTGTCGCCATCGATCTGAGCAAACCCGCCGGTCACCAGATATTCGCTGGTGCCCTCGGGGGCCTCGACCTTAAGGATACCCGGGCGCAGGGTGGTGATTGTGGGGGCATGGTCGGGCATCGCCGTCATGTCCCCGTCCGCGCCGGGAATCTGGACCGCCGTCGCGCCAAGCGAAGCTAGGCTCCGCTCGGGGCTGACGAGGTCGAATTGCATCGTGTTTGCCATCAGGTGTGCTCCTTAGGCGGCTTCTGCTGCCATCTTCTCGGCTTTGGCGATCACGTCGTCGATGCCGCCAACCATCAGGAAGGCCGCCTCGGGCAGGTGATCGTATTCGCCAGCCACAACGGCTTTGAACGACGAGATGGTGACATCCAGCGCAACCTGAACGCCAGGCGAACCGGTGAAAACCTCGGCCACGTCAAAGGGCTGCGACAGGAAGCGTTCGATCTTACGCGCGCGCGCCACGGTCAGCTTGTCCTCTTCCGACAGTTCGTCCATGCCGAGGATGGCAATGATGTCCTGCAGCGACTTGTAACGCTGGAGGATCTGCTGAACGTCCGTCGCAACCTTGTAGTGCTCTTCACCAACGATCGCCGGGTCGAGCAGACGCGATGTCGAGTCGAGCGGGTCAACGGCGGGGTAGATACCCTTTTCCGAAATCGCACGGTTCAGAACGGTGGTCGCATCCAAGTGCGCAAACGATGTTGCCGGCGCGGGGTCGGTCAAGTCGTCCGCAGGCACGTAGATCGCCTGAACCGAGGTGATCGAGCCCGACTTGGTCGAGGTGATGCGTTCCTGCAGGGCGCCCATGTCGGTGGCCAGTGTCGGCTGGTAGCCCACCGCCGAAGGAATACGACCCAGCAGAGCCGAAACCTCGGAACCCGCCTGCGTGAAGCGGAAGATGTTGTCGACGAAGAACAGAACGTCGGTACCGGACTGGTCGCGGAACTGCTCGGCCAGGGTCAGACCGGTCAGAGCAACACGCGCGCGTGCTCCCGGAGGTTCGTTCATCTGACCGTAAACCAGCGCAACCTGCGATTCCGACAGGTTGTCGGGCTTGATCACGTTCGATTCGATCATTTCCCAGTACAGGTCGTTGCCTTCACGGGTCCGTTCACCAACACCCGCAAACACCGAGTAGCCCGAGTGCACTTTTGCGATGTTGTTGATCAGTTCCATGATCAGAACGGTTTTGCCAACGCCGGCACCGCCGAAGAGGCCGATCTTACCGCCTTTGGCGTAAGGGGCCAGCAGGTCCACAACCTTGATGCCGGTCACCAGAACCTCGCTCTCGGTCGACTGTTCGTCGAACGCGGGGGCGGGCTGGTGGATGCCGCGGGTTTCGCTTGCTTCAACCGGGCCTTTTTCGTCGATGGGTTCGCCCACAACGTTCAGGATACGACCCAGCGTCGCGTCGCCAACCGGCACCGAGATCGGGCCGCCGGTGTCGGTAACTTCCTCGCCACGGACCAGACCTTCGGTCGCGTCCATCGCGATGGTGCGGACGGTGTTTTCACCCAGGTGCTGAGCAACTTCCAACACCAGGCGCTTGCCGTTGTTGGTGGTTTCCAGCGCGTTCAGAATTTCAGGCAGCTGATCTTCGAAGTGCACGTCGACGACGGCCCCGATGATCTGTGTGACTTTGCCTTTTGCATTCGCCATGTTTCGTCTCCGGTATGTCTCTACAGCGCTTCGGCGCCGGAAATAATTTCAATCAGCTCGTTGGTGATCACGGCCTGACGCGAGCGGTTGAACTGAATCGTCAGCTTGTCGATCATCTCACCCGCGTTGCGTGTCGCGTTGTCCATTGCGGACATCCGTGCACCCTGTTCAGACGCTCCGTTTTCGAGCAGAGCCGAGAAGATTGCGGTCGCAACCCCCTTGGGCAGCAGGTCGGCCAGGATGGCCTCTTCGCTGGGCTCATAGTCGAATACGGCACCGCTATCGTCACCCGCCGCTTCGTCCTCGAACGAGGCGGGGATGATTTGCTGTGCCGTGGGGATCTGGGTCACAACGTTGACGAACTTCGCGTAGAAGATCGTGGCAACGTCGAACTCACCCCCGTCGAAACGGGACAGGACGTCCTTTGCGATGTCTTGCGCGTTGGTATAACCCAGACGTTTGACCTCGCTCAGGTCGATATGGCCCACGAACAGATCGCCGAAATCGCGCTTGAGCGCGTCGCGGCCTTTTTTGCCGACGGTCAAAACCTTGACCGCCTTGCCTTTGGCGCGCAACTCATCCGCCTTTTGGCGGGCAAGCTTGGCGATGTTCGAATTGAAACCGCCGCACAGGCCGCGTTCAGCTGTCATGACAACCAGCAGATGGACATCATCACTGCCCGTACCCCGGAGCAGCTTGGGGGCGCTGTCGCTGCCCCCGACCGAAGCCGCCAGCCCCGCCATCACGGCATTGAACCGCTCGGCATAGGGGCGCGAGGCTTCGGCAGATTCCTGGGCGCGGCGCAGTTTCGCAGCCGCGACCATCTGCATGGCCTTGGTGATCTTGCGGGTCGATTTGACCGACTCGATCCTGTTTTTAAGGTCCTTAAGATTTGGCATATGCCCGCCTCTCCCTTAAGCGAAGGTTGCGGCGTATTCGTCAATCGCAGCCTTGATCTTGTCGGAAGCGTCGCCCTTGATCTTGGGATCTTCATCGGTGATCCACTGAAGCAGGTCAGCGTGCTTGCCACGCAGATGCGCCAGAAGGCCAGCCTCATAGCGGCCAACATCCGATACGTCGATCTTGTCAAGGTAGCCGTTGGTGCCAGCGAAGATGACGCAGACGATTTCCGCGTTGGTCAGCGGCGAGTACTGCGGCTGTTTCATCAGCTCGGTCAGACGCGCACCACGGTTCAGCAGCTGCTGGGTCGCGGCGTCGAGGTCAGAACCAAACTGCGCAAACGCAGCCATTTCACGGTACTGAGCCAGCTCCAGTTTAACCGGACCAGCAACCGACTTCATCGAATTGGTCTGAGCCGAAGAGCCCACACGCGAAACCGACAGACCGGTGTTCACAGCAGGACGGATGCCCTGATAGAACAGTTCGGTTTCCAGGAAGATCTGACCGTCGGTGATCGAGATCACGTTAGTCGGAATAAAGGCTGATACGTCGCCACCTTGGGTTTCGATAACCGGCAGAGCGGTCAGCGAGCCTGCGCCAAAGTCTTCGTTCAGCTTCGCCGAACGTTCCAGCAAACGCGAGTGAAGGTAGAAAACGTCACCAGGATAGGCTTCACGTCCGGGCGGACGGCGCAGCAGCAGGGACATCTGACGATACGAAACAGCTTGCTTCGACAAGTCATCATAGATGATCAGCGCGTGGCGGCCATTGTCGCGGAAGTATTCTGCCATCGCAGTTGCCGCGTAAGGTGCCAGGAACTGCATCGGCGCCGGGTCGGACGCGGTTGCGGCCACAACGATCGAGTATTCAATCGCACCGGATTCTTCCAGTTTCTTCACCAGCTGCGCAACGGTGGAACGTTTTTGACCGATGGCCACATAAACGCAGTACAGCTTCTTGGACTCGTCGTCGCCAGCCGCTTCGTTGTACACTTTCTGGTTCAGGATCGCGTCCAGAGCAACGGCTGTTTTACCGGTCTGACGGTCACCAATGATCAGTTCCCGCTGGCCACGGCCGATCGGGATCATCGCATCAACCGATTTCAGGCCGGTTGCCATCGGCTCGTGCACCGATTTACGCGGGATGATGCCGGGGGCTTTGACGTCTGCAACGCCACGCTTGGAGGCATTGATCGGGCCTTTGCCGTCCAGCGGGTTGCCCAGACCGTCAACAACGCGGCCCAGCAGTTCGTCGCCGATCGGAACGTCCACGATCGAGTTGGTGCGTTTTACAGTGTCACCTTCTTTGATGTCACGGTCGGAACCGAAGATAACGACACCCACGTTGTCGCTTTCCAGGTTCAGCGCCATGCCCATGATGCCACCGGGGAATTCGACCATTTCACCCGCCTGCACATTGTCCAGGCCGTATACACGGGCAATCCCGTCACCGACGCTCAGCACGCGGCCGATCTCGGCCACTTCTGCTTCCTGACCAAAGTTCTTGATCTGGTCCTTCAGGATTGCAGAAATCTCTGCAGCTTGGATTCCCATTTATCCGACCTCTTTCATTGCATTCTGTAGGGAGTTCAGCTTCGAACGGATCGAGCTATCGATCATCTTCGAGCCCACTTTAACGACAAGACCGCCGATGAGGCTTTCATCAACGGTCGCATTTATTGTCACGGTCTTGCCCACACGCTCGGACAGCGTCTTGGACAGTTTATCCATCTGTGTCTTGGTCAGCGCCTTGGCCGAGGCGACATCGGCGGTCACTTCGCCACGCTCGTCGGCCAGCATGTCGCGCAGAACCTGCACCAGTTGTGGCACGACAAAAAGGCGGCGCTTCTGCGCCATCAGACCCAGGGTGTTGCGCAGGATCGGGTTCAGACCCATCTTGTTGGCGACTGCGGTGATTGCGCTTTCCTGTTCAGCACGAGAAACCAGAGGCGATGCAATCAGGTCGCGCAAGTCGACACTGTCGCCCAAGGCTGCTGCCAGATCATTGATGCCGGTTTCCAGACCTGCGAGGTCTTTATTCTCTTTGGCGATCTCGAAGATCGCGGTGGCATAGCGCTCGGCAATGCCTGTGGAAATCGAAGCTGGTTCGGACACGTCCACCCTTCCGATATTTGAGGCCCCGATGTTGCGTAGCGGCCGCTACCTTGGGGCGTGAGGAAACCCCGTCCGAAGGGCCGGGGATCAAAATCACCGGGGATGTAGCAGAGCCGAACCCAGCTAGCAACATATTATCACCGGGACAGTCTTATCCACAAAATGTTTGATTTCAGTATGTTAATAAGGGTGCGACCCTTTTGTCCGATTGGCGCGCGCGAAAAATGTTACCAAAGTGTAGGTTTTTGCGATTCCTGTGGCCATTTTCCCGCGTTTTCGGCATCTGACGTGGCGGAAAATACCACTCCAACCTAAGCCGGTTTCAGCAATCCATCCAACGCCTTTATCGGGCGACGCTCGGTATCTTTCGTAACACTGCCGCTGGGCGGGCGGATGTGCTTTGTGACCTCGACCATTAAAACCCCACCCGCCATGACGGTGGGAAGCCGTTGACCGGTTTTTTCGATCAGGTTGCCTGATTTCAGCCAGAACCGTCGAAAGGACGGCGGCAGGTACAGCGCCGAACAATACGCCTCGGGCAGGAAATGATGCGCTCTGAGCTGGTTTTCCAACTGTGACGCCGAATAGGGGCGGCCAAATCCAAATGGCGTCCGATCTGACCTGGACCACAACCCGGCCCGGTTCGGAACGACAAAAAGAGCCCGCCCGCCGGGCCCCAAAACCCGCCAGCACTCATCCAGCAGTTGGCTTGGCCGGTCCGAGGTTTCCAGCGCATGCATCAAGACCAGCTTATCCACATGTCCGGTTTCGATGGGCCAACGCGTTTCCTCGGTCAGAACCGAAACGTTGGGCATACCCGCAGGCCACGGCATAACACCCTGCGGCCCCGGCATCAGACCTATCACCCGCCGCGCATCCGCAAGATACGGGCGTAGCAGGGGGACGGCGAAACCGAACCCTACAACCGTCTGCCCCTTGGCCTCGGGCCATAGCTGCATCAACCGGCCACGGATCGCAGCCTGCGCAGCGCGTCCAAGGGTGCTGCGGTAATAGAAATTCCTCAGATCCTGCACATCAAGATGCATTGCGGACATCCGGTCAATCGGCTTAGCTGAGCGCAGTCTAGCAACGAAAGGGCAAAAGGCCATGCCTCTTGAGATCGTCACCATCCCATGTCTCAGCGATAACTACGCTTTTCTGGCGCATGACGCCGCCAGCGGCAACACTGCTTTGATCGACGCCCCAGAACCCGGCCCCATCCTGGCCGAACTGGACCGTCGCGGATGGTCCCTGTCGCACGTTCTGCTGACCCATCACCATTGGGACCACGTAGATGGGCTGCCGGGGATTCTTGAAAAGCATCAGGCCAAGGTCATTGGCGCCGCCGCTGACGCCCACCGCCTGCCGCCGCTGGACCTTCAGGTGAAGGACGGTGATACGTTCGAATTTGGCGGTGAGCCGGTTGAGGTCTTGGATGTTTCGGGCCACACCGTCGGCCATATCGCCTTTTACATGCCCCAAAGCGCTGTTTTGTTTACCGCCGACAGCCTGATGGCGCTGGGATGTGGCCGACTATTCGAGGGTACACCCTCTCAAATGTGGGCGTCTCTGGCCAAGCTGGCCGCACTGCCGGACGAAACGATCGTCTGTTCAGGGCACGAATATACGCAATCCAATGCAAAATTCGCCGTTACGGTTGATCCGGACAATCCGACGCTGAAACAACGCGTGGCGGAAATCGACCGCGCGCGCGCGGCTGGGCAAGCTACGGTGCCGTCGACTCTGGGGGTTGAGAAAGCCACAAACCCCTTTCTGCGGGCCACAGATCCGTCGATTCAGGCCCATTTGAATATGCAGGATGCGGACCCTGCAGAGGTATTTGCGGAAATCAGGGCTAGAAAAGACCGATTCTGATGCCTATTTGCCCCTCTTCACAGCCACGGTCACAGGAAATGTGACTGTCAAGTGAAAGAAAACCCTTGAAGCCGGGCCACGATCAACCAAACTCTAATAGTATGAGGACATGGTTGGGATGGGGATCCGGCCGCAAGCCTGCCCCTTCCGACCCAAGACAGAGGAGCACCCGCGTGCCTTCATTCTCGAGCACATTGGAACAAGCCATCCACGCGGCCTTGGCGGCTGCGAATGAACGGCGGCATGAATTCGCGACGCTAGAGCATCTATTGCTGGCGCTGCTAGAGGAACCGGACGCCATCCGCGTCATGAAAGCCTGCAGCGTTGATCTGGATGAGCTGCGCAGCACTCTGGTCGAGTTCATTGACGAGGATCTGTCGAACCTCGTCACCGATATTGACGGATCCGAGGCCGTTCCAACAGCAGCCTTCCAGCGCGTGATCCAACGCGCAGCGATCCACGTTCAAAGCTCGGGCCGAACGGAAGTGACCGGCGCAAATGTTCTGGTCGCCATCTTTGCCGAACGCGAAAGCAACGCGGCCTATTTCCTGCAGGAACAGGATATGACCCGCTACGATGCGGTGAACTTCATCGCGCATGGCGTGGCCAAAGACCCGGCCTACGGTGAAAACCGCTCGGTCTCGGGCGCGGATCAGGTTGAAGAAGAGGTTCAGGCCAGTTCCGGTGACGGAGAGCAGAAGGAAAGTGCGCTTGGTAAATACTGCATCGATCTGAACGCCAAATCTCGCGCCGGCGACGTTGATCCGCTGATCGGACGCGCCGATGAGGTTGAGCGCTGCATTCAAGTTCTGTGCCGCCGCCGCAAGAACAACCCGCTGCTGGTCGGTGATCCAGGTGTGGGCAAGACCGCAATCGCCGAAGGTCTGGCTCATAAGATTGTGGCCGGAGAAGCACCGGATGTCCTGTCCGAGACCACGATCTATTCTCTGGACATGGGCGCTTTGCTGGCTGGTACACGCTATCGCGGTGATTTCGAGGAACGGCTGAAGGCGGTCGTAACCGAGTTGGAAGATCACCCCGACGCGGTGCTGTTCATTGACGAGATTCACACCGTGATCGGAGCCGGTGCCACCTCGGGTGGTGCCATGGACGCATCAAACCTGCTGAAACCTGCCTTGCAGGGCGGCAAGTTGCGTACGATGGGCTCGACCACGTACAAGGAATTCCGCCAACATTTCGAAAAGGATCGCGCGCTGAGCCGCCGGTTCCAGAAGATTGACGTGAACGAACCTTCGGTCGAAGACAGCGTGAAAATCCTGCGCGGTCTGAAACCCTATTTCGAGAAGCATCACGAGATCAAATACACCGCCGATGCGATCAAAACCGCGGTGGAATTGTCGGCGCGGTATATCAACGACCGCAAACTGCCCGACAAGGCCATTGACGTGATCGATGAAGCTGGCGCGGCACAGCATCTGGTCGCGGAAAGCAAACGCCGCAAGACCATTGGCGTAAAAGAGATCGAGGCGGTGGTCGCCAAGATCGCACGCATTCCGCCCAAGAACGTCACCAAGGACGATGCTGAGGTGCTGAAAGATCTGGAAACCTCGCTGAAACGCGTGGTGTTTGGTCAGGATGAGGCCATCGAGGCGCTGTCCAGCGCCATCAAGCTGGCCCGCGCCGGTCTGCGTGAACCTGAAAAACCCATCGGCAACTACTTGTTCGCCGGTCCGACCGGTGTCGGTAAAACCGAAGTAGCCAAGCAATTGGCGGATACGCTGGGTGTAGAACTGCTGCGCTTCGACATGTCGGAATACATGGAAAAACACGCGGTCAGCCGTCTGATCGGTGCCCCTCCGGGCTATGTCGGGTTCGATCAGGGCGGTCTTCTGACCGACGGCGTCGACCAGCATCCGCATTGTGTATTGCTGCTGGACGAGATCGAAAAAGCGCATCCGGACGTGTTCAATATCCTGTTGCAGGTGATGGACCACGGCGAGCTGACGGATCACAATGGTCGCACAGTGAATTTCCGCAACGTGGTGTTGATCATGACCTCGAACGCGGGCGCGCAGGAACAGGCCAAGGCCGCGATCGGCTTTGGACGTGACCGTCGCGAAGGCGAAGACACCGCCGCGATCGAACGCATGTTCACGCCGGAATTCCGTAACCGTCTGGACGCCGTGATCTCGTTCGCGCCGCTTCCGAAGGAGGTCATTCTGCAGGTGGTCGAGAAGTTCGTTCTGCAGCTTGAGGCGCAACTGCTGGATCGCAACGTGACCATCGACCTGACCCCAAAAGCCGCGGAATGGTTGGCGGACAAGGGTTACGACGACAAGATGGGCGCGCGTCCGCTGGGCCGTGTCATTCAGGAACACATCAAGAAACCGCTGGCCGAAGAGTTGCTGTTCGGCAAACTGGCCAAGGGTGGCGTGGTGCGTGTCTCGGTCAAGAAGGGCGATCTGAACCTGGACATCCTAGGTCCCGATCAGCCACGCATACCGGGTGACAAACCTCCACTTTTGACCGCGGAATGATGTAGGTCCTCAGACATTCAAAAACGCCTGCCGCTTAGGTGGGCGTTCTTCATTCTGGATCACCCGCACAGTGGAACGTCAACATGCGCAAGATTGGGGCATTGGTCTTTCCCGAGTTCGAGCTTTTGGACCTGTTCGGCCCAATGGAAATGTTCGGGCTTTTGCCGGATGATTTCGAACTGGAGCTGGTCGCCGAAAAGACCGGCCCGGTGCAAAGCAATCAGCAGGTGCAGGCCCATGTGAACGCGTCCCTCGAGAACGCGACGCAGTACGACATTCTGTTTGTTCCCGGAGGGGCCGGAACGCGCCGGGAAATCAGCAACACCCGTTTGCTGGATTGGCTGGCAAAGCAGGCTGAAAGCGCCGAATTCACGCTCAGCGTCTGCACCGGTAGCGCCCTTCTGGCCAAAGCTGGAATACTGGACAATAGGCGCGCGACCACAAACAAGGCCGCCTTTTCCTGGGTGCGCGACCAAGGTCCGAATGTTGATTGGGTGGCGCAAGCGCGGTGGGTTGAAGATGGGCCATTTCTGACCTCATCCGGCGTGTCTGCCGGAATGGACATGGCGCTGGGGGCTATCGCGCTGATGAACGGTGAAGAGACCGCCGAAAAGGTCGCGATGTGGAGCGAGTATACCTGGCACAAGGACAAAACTCACGATCCGTTCGCCCGCATCCACGGGTTGGTCTGATCCTATCGCTCGGTCAGCTTCAACTCGATCCGACGGTTCTGCGCCCGCGCTTCAGGCGTGTCGGCGATGTTGACCGGCTGGAACTCCCCAAACCCGTTTGCAGCCAGTCGGTTGGGCGGGATGCCCAGCGCCTCGACCATATACCGGACGACCGACAGCGCGCGCCCCTGGCTAAGCTCCCAATTATCTCGATACCGACCACCGCCGCCCAAGGGAACGTTGTCCGTGTGACCATCGACGCGAATGACCCAATTCAGACCATCCGGGATTTCGGCCGCAATGCTACGCAAGATGTTCGCCACTTTCGCGACCTCTAGCTGCCCTTCCGGTGACAGAACGGCCGAGCCCGTGTCGAACAGCACTTCCGAGGAAAAAACAAAGCGGTCACCTTCAATCCGGACGCCATCCTGGTCACCAAGAACGTCGCGCAGCCGCCCAAAGAACTCGGACCTGTAGCGCTGCAGATCTTCGGCCTGGGCGGTCAGTTCTTGGTTTTGCCCGGCCAATGCCTCGGCCTCGGCCTCAAGCCGGATGCGTTCCGCCTCTTCCAGAAGTCGGCGGCGACGCTCTTCGGACGCAGCGCGGGCCAAAGCCGCGTTCAGGTCCTGCCCCAGCGTCTGGATTTGTATTTCTGCGGCTGCGTTACGCTCTTCATAGTCATCAAGCAGAGCTTGAAGCGATCCCAACTGGCCGCGCAGGGCCGACATCTGTTGGTTCAAAAGAGCCGTTTGCCGCTGGGCTTCGGTCGACGCTTCCTCTTCCGAAGCCAGCGCATCCCGCGCGGCAGCCAACAAAGCCGCCCGCTCGGCTGCCAGAGACCTTTGCGCCTCGGCTTCGTCAACAGCCTGTGTCTGAGCTTCAAGCGCGGCGCGCAACTGTTCGCGCAGCCCCTCGGCGTTCAACTCGCCGAACTGACGTTCCAATTCCGCCTTTGCCGCCTGCGCGGCAGCCAACAGAGTAAGGGTTTCTTCAGCCTCTTTCCGCTGCGCTTCCAACGCCAATGTCATGGCCGTCAGTTCGGAATCCGCGTTTTGCAACCGATCACGCAAGGCTTCGGCAGCGGCTGCCTCGGCAAGGCGCGCGGCCTCTTCATCCGAAAGCTGTTGCTCGAGTTCTGTGATCAGTGTGGCACGCGCGGCATCGGTGGCTTCGAGATCAGCCACCAGCGCCTCAAGCGCTTCGCGGCGGGCCGCGGCCAAACGCGCAGCCTCGGCCTGAGCGTCGATTTCCTGACGGCTTTGCGCCAGCGCCAGGTTCAGAGCATCCTGTTCCGACAGCAGCTCTTCCCGCTGGATCTCCAGCGCCGCAATGTTGCCTTGCGCACGCTCTTGATCGGCCAGTAAGGCGGCCACTTGTGTTTCAAAGTCCGCAATCCGCGTCTGGGCTTGCGCCAGATCGTCCTCGGCCTGGGTTAGCGTCGTGTTCAACGCCCCCAAGCGGGCCTGGAGCCGACTGTTTTCACGTTCTTCCAATCCAAGCGCGCCGGCCAATGCTGCGATCTCGTCGGACAGGGCGGTCAGTTCGTCCTCTTGCCCCGAAATAGTTTCCCGCAAGACGAATTGAACGACCATGAAGATGGTCAGCACAAATGTCAGAACCATCAAAAGGCCCGTCATCGCGTCTACGAAACCAGGCCAGACCGAGCCCTGAAACCGTTGACCGGTGCGACGGGACAGGGCCATGGATCAGTCCCCCTCGGACGGAGTTCTGACCGCACCGCGTGGCAGAGTCAGGGCCTTGACCAAAAGTTCGAAATCCTTGCGCAGCTCATTCATACTGTCCTGACGACCCGCCGATATCTCTTCGAGAATCCGCAGCAATTGGACGTCCATAGAACGCAGGCGCATCCGGCTTTCGGCATCAATGCCTTCGCCCGCACCGCGTTCTCGCATATGGTCAACCAATGCGTCCTGACCCAGTGCAACCCGCTCAAGCGCGGCAGCGATACCTTCGGTCTGCGCCTGCCTTTGGTTCATGTCGCTGATCGCATCGACCAAATGCCCCAGCTTGGCGGACACTTCGGAACGATCAGCTTCTTGTGCCGCGAACATGTCCTGCAGCGCGTCCATCTGTTCCGCCATAGTGTCCAGCACCGGCGTCAGAACGGCCAATTCCGCGCCACCATCCTCAGCGCCCGCAAAACCCACACGGGTGATCGAAGACAGCCATTCCTCCAGCTCTCGGTAGAATCGGTTCTGGCCGTGGCCTGCGAATAACTCCAGAAGACCAACGATCAACGACCCAGCCAGACCCAATAGCGAGGAACCGAAGGCCACGCCCATGCCCTGTAGCTGGGATTCAAGCCCGGTCATCAGCCGATTGAACACGGCCAGACCTTCTTCACCGTCCTGAGGGTTGAGGCTGCGGATGGTGTCGACAATGGCGGGGACCGTGGTCGCCAGGCCAAAGAACGTACCCAGCAGACCCAGGTAGATCAGAACGTTTGTAATGTAGCGCGTGATCTCACGCTCTTCTTCCACGCGCTCGGCCACGGAATCCAGGATGGACCGTGTCGAGCTGGAGCTGATCTGGGACCTAGCCCCCCGTGCGCGCAGCAGCGACGCCAACGGCGCCAGCAATTGTGGCGGGCGAACGTCATCGCGCTCAACACCGCCGACGAAAGCTTCGATCCAACGGACCGAGCCAATCAGTTGTGTCACCTGATAAAAGCAGGCCAAGACGCCAATCGCGAAGACCAACAGGATGAACCCGTTCAGATACAGGTTGGCCTGAATGACGGGCAGCACATAGGGCAGCGCCATGAACACGCCAAAACCTGACAGCCCAATTGCGATCAGCATCGTCAAGATTTGACGGATCGGTTGCGAGAAATGCGGTCTCGCGCCCTGCTGTGCCTGCGCCATGCGCGTGGCTCCTGGTATTGCCTGCTCTGGTGGGAGCCTAACGAAAACCTGGCCGTGACGCCAAGGGTTTATGCGCTGATTGTGCGCACCCGTTGCGACAACCACTCAAGGTCGGGGTCGTGCAGGCCTATCTCTGCCAAATGGTCGGCGGTGTTGTACAGGTATTCGGTGTTTGGACCACGCCCGCCAACAGCATGCGCGATGATTTGAGCCTGTTCTTCCAAAGGCAAGCCACCACAATACTGGACGTGATGCGCATCGATGACGTAGGTGACCGCGTTGACGACCTCGCCGCTATCCAGATGCACATCCAGCATGCGTTCCAGATAGGCGGATGAGATCAACTCGCGTTCACGCAGTTCGGCCAAAGTTCGGTCTTCGTGCCCGGCCTCGACAGCCAGCGCCAAACCCGTGCAGCGTGCATCGGTTTGTTCGTCCAAGGCCAGCACCAGTCCGGGCTCGTCTTCGGTCCCGCGGTGGTGGATTGAGCGCATGCAGAAGGATCGCGCATATCCATGCAGAGTGGCCCGTTCACTGCGTGCAACCGGAAAGCCCGGGTTCCACAACAGCGATCCATATCCGAATACCCACATTGTCATTGCACTGGTCCTTGCCCGTTTGCGCCTATAAACATCAAATCCAAGGCAGGAAAAAGGGCCATTCAATATGCGTCGTCTCATTCGCTTTGTCGTGTTTGTGGCCTTGGTGTGGAGCGCCTACTGGTTTGTCGCGGGATACGGCCTGCGCAACGCGATCACCGCATGGTTTGACCGGCAGCAGGACCTCGGGTGGCAGGCCGATTTCTCAAACGTCTCAACCGCCGGATATCCCACCCGCCACGTGACGCGCTTGAACAACCCGGCCTTGGCGGACCCCGTCAACGGCACCGCCTGGAGCGCGGATTGGATTGAATTCCAAAACCCCGCGATCTGGCCTGGACGTCAGGTTTTACGCTTTGCCGAGACGCCGCAGCGAGTTTCCTATTTCGATCAGACCACCACGATTCAGGCGACCGATTTGCAGGCCGAGTTGAACTTGCAACCTGGTGTCGCGCTTGTGTTGGAAAAGATGGCGTTGACGGCGGGCCAATGGGCATTGAACGACGGTGACGAGGTTCAGGCCGCCGGTGACACGCTCAATTTGATCATGGCGCAGGAAGGCGCGCCCGAAGCCTATGCCATCGGGGCCAATGTGGACGGGTTTGAGCCCGGTGAGGACCTGCGTCGTCTCATGCGGTCCGCTTCGACATTGCCACAGACCTTTGAAACGCTTGAGTTCGAAGCCTTTGTCGAATTCGACAAGCCCTGGGACAGGTCGGCGATCGAAGAAGGTCGTCCGCAGCCCACCGCAATCGACCTGCGTCTGGCCGAGGTCAAATGGGGAGAGCTAAGGCTGTTCGCGACCGGAGAATTGGATGTGGACGATCAGGGCATTCCCACCGGAGAAATCGCACTCAAGGCTGAAAACTGGCGCGATATGGTCGCCATGGCCAATGCAGCAGGGGCCTTGCCCGATCAAGCCGTGGACCCGGTGAATCGGGCGCTTCACTTCATGGCCGGGTTGGGCGGCAATCCAAACGCGCTGGATCTGCAATTGAATTTCCGCGATGGATTTGTGGCCCTGGGGCCGTTGCCGTTGGGCCCTGCCCCACGCCTGATCCTACGTTAGCGGCAGTAAGATCCGCTGCGGTGGCGCGCCGTGTCCAGATGAAAGTGGTCTCGGTGATATCGGTCTGAATTCGGCCCGAGCACCGTACCAAATGGACCGCAGGCCCCGCGCCAGATTTTCGTCAACTGCTTCTTTGACGGATTCTTGCGCCATCCGTTCAGAACCGTCACAACCTCACCATCCGCCATCTTGAATGCGGAAATGTCGATTGCGCGACCTTTGCCATGTTCCGATATCCGCGCGCCCTTGCGGTTGTTCCGGGTTCGGCAAGCGTAGTGGGCGGCAACCTGCAGTTCGACCACCGGCCCGCGCCGCTTGAAGGTTGGTTTCACCGTCTTGTCGACCCACTTGTTCAACGCAATCGCTGTTCCACAGTCCATTGTCGATGGTCGGCTGAGCGCGACACCGGAAACCGACGTGATTTGAACCGCATCCTTGATGCCGCAGGCTTTGATTTTGCCCGGCACCCGACCAACAGCCTTACCCTGAATGGCAATGTCGCCGCAAACCGAGCTTTTGCGCAATTTTCGTTTTTTGAAAAAGACCTCTTGCTCGAGCGCTTTCGGGCGGAGGTAGGGCATCAATGACGTGTCGGGACCCAGAAATGGAACTTCGGATGGTCGGGCGGCTGCCGCCAAAACTTGGGGCGAAGCGGGTCTAAGTTCAGGACGAATTCCGGGACCAACAATTGCCGAAGCACGAGTTCCAAACGCAACCGGCGAGACGTCGGTTTCTCTATCAGCGGACCTTGCGACGGGAACCAACGAAGTTTCGGGCGCCTCTGCGATGGAACCCGTGGCACTAAGAGCCAGAGAGCCGATCAAAAAAGCCGTCCGAACACACCTCATCAGGTCGCCTTCCCCCGTCCGAAGTCAGGAGCATCGGTGTCCTGACCAGCGTCGATAATACCCCGGCGGATTGCACGGGTTCGCGTGAAATAGTCGAACAGGTGGTCTCCGTCACCGGTTCGAATGGCACGCTGCAGGGCAAAAAGCTCTTCGGTAAACCGGCCGAGAATCTCCAGCGTGGCGTCCTTGTTGGACAGGAACACATCGCGCCACATGGTCGGGTCCGAGGCCGCGATCCGTGTGAAATCTCGAAAACCCGCAGCCGAGTATTTGATAACCTCGGTATCTGTCACGCGACGCAGATCGTCGGCGACTCCGACCATCGTGTAGGCGATGAGGTGCGGCGCATGAGACGTCACGGCGAGCACAAGATCATGGTGATCGGCGTCCATCTCATCGACATTCGACCCCATGCCTTCCCAAAGTGCACGCAGGCGCGCCACGGCGTCGGGGTCTGAACCTTCCACCGGCACGATCAAGTTCCAGCGATTGTCGAACAGTTCGGCAAAGCCGGATTCAGGCCCGGAATGCTCGGTCCCGGCCAAGGGGTGTGCGGGAATGAAATGCACGCCTTCGGGGATATGCGGTGAAACGGCTTCGATAACATGGCGCTTGACCGAGCCGACATCGCTGACCGTCGCCCCCGGTTTCAACACCGGCGCGATATCGGCTGCTACGGCCCCCATCGCCCCGACCGGCACGCAGAGAACCACTAGGTCCGCGCCTTCAACCGCCTCTCGCGCGCTATCGCAGACCTTGTCGCACAGGCCGATCCTGCGCGCCGTTTCGCGCGTGGCATCGGACCTTGCATAGCCGGTCACTTCGCCAGCCAGCCCAGCGCGCTTGATCGCCCAGAACATGGATGAGGCGATAAGGCCCAACCCGATCAGAGCAACACGATCGTAAATCTGACTCATGCTGCGCCCTCTTTGAATGCTGTGATCGCTGCGACAACGCGGCGGCAGGCCACTTCATCGCCCACAGTAATGCGCAAGGCATTCGGCAGGTTGTAGCCCGCCACGCGGCGCACGATCAGACCTTGGGTTTTCAAGTAGTCGTCGCAAGCCTCGGCTTCCGCCTGATCCTTGAACCGAGCGAGAATGAAATTGGTGTTGGACGCGTCAGAGCGCACCCCGATTTTCGCCAGCTCTTCCGACAACCACACCCGCAGCCGCGCGTTTTCAGCATGGCAGAAGGTCAGATAGTCCTCGTCTTTGATGGCGGCTTCGGCGGCAGCCAACGCGGTCAGCGACAGGTTAAACGGCTGCCGCACGCGATTGAGCACATCGATAATCGACTGGTGCGCATACCCCCAGCCGACGCGCATTCCGCCCAGCCCGTAGATCTTGGAAAACGTTCGCGTCATGATCACGTTTTCAAATCGATCCACCAGCGAAGCGCCCCCGTCGAAATTCGGGACAAATTCTGCATAGGCCCCGTCGATCACCATCAAACAGATCTGTGGCAGCGCCTCGGCCAGCCGCACCAGTTCACTTTCGGGCACCATGGTCGAGGTCGGGTTACCCGGGTTGGTCACGAACACAATCCGCGTCCTCTCGGTGACCGCGGCAAGGATGTTATCCACATCCACATGGCGGTCTGTCTCAGACACCATCACGGGCGTTGCACCCGCCATCCGCGCGATGATCGGATACATCGAAAATCCGTGCTCGGTATAAATGACCTCATCCCCTGGCCCGGCATAGGCCTGCGCCACAAATTGCAGCACCTCGTCACTGCCGACGCCGCAGATGATGCGGGCGGAGTCCAGGTCGTGACGGGCGCCAATCGCTGTCCGCAAACTGGCGTGGTCGGTGCTGGGGTAACGATGCAAAGAGGCGGCACTGTCGCGCACGGCCTCAATCGCCTTAGGGCTGGGGCCAAACGGGTTCTCATTGGAACTCAGCTTGATCACATGCTCGACCCCGGCCACATGGGATTGACCGCCCTGATACAGCGCGATGTCCATGATGCCGGGTTGCGGGGTGATCTTGTTCATAAGAAGCTCCGTTGATTGAAGCCTCTCATACCCGTCTCAAGGCGTTGAGAAAAGCGGCAATTCCGTCACGCCGCTTTGAAGCGGGCCGTTGCCGGGTCAGCGTTGTAGTAGGGGGCGAATTCCTCGGTCCGACGGGACAGATCGTTCACACTGTCGATAATGAACTGCACTGTCTCTTCGCTCATCAGGTAGGAAAAATTCAGCCGAACCCAACCGGGTTTCTTCATTTCTTCCCCGGCCGAAAGCGCCGCGTGCAAGCTGTCCGAGGTGTCCCTGTCGATGCCCAAAAGGCGGTGCGCGTAAGGCCCCGCGCAAGCACAGCCACCGCGCGCCTGAATGCCGTAGATGTCGCTGAGCATCCGGGTGAACAGTTGTTGGTGGACAGGGTTGCCGGCATTATCCCGAACAAGGAAGGAATAGATCGGCAACCGGTGTGGATGCTCTGCGCCCAGCAGGGTCAGGTTCGGATTCTCGCCCCACCCCTCCAGCGCCATGCGGTTGTATTGCGTTTCACGGCGGGCGATCTCATCCGTGCCGACCACATCCTTGACGATAAAGGCCAGCGCGGCACGAATATCGCCGATCACGTTGGGCGTCCCGGCCTCCTCGCGCGTTGCCAGATCGTCACTGTAATCGTGGCGCCAGGGGGATACAAAACTGACGGTTCCACCACCCGGCTGGCTGGGACAGCTGCGTTTGACGGCTTGTGCATTGACAATCAGTACACCCGACGCTCCCGGACCGCCCGGAAACTTGTGCGGCGACACAACGATCGCATCCTTGCGCGCATCTGCCGGGCCCATGTCTATCGGCAGATACGGCCCGCCACCGGCATAGTCCCAAACAGACAGCGCGCCATGCGCCTTGAGCAGCCGAGTCACCGGATCAGGATCGGTGATAATTCCGGTGACGTTCGACGCCGCCGAAAATGACCCGATGATCAGATCGGAGTCTGCGTTTTCCTGCAAAACCCGCTCAAGCTCGACCAGATCTACGCCGCCGTCAGAAGCTTCGGAAATTTCGATAACCTGCGCCTTGCTCTCGCGCCACGGCAAAATGTTCGAATGGTGCTCGTACGGCCCAATCAATACAACCGGCCGGTCAGCGGTACCCACTCCCATTAAGCTGACCAGCCGGTTGAGACCCGCAGTGGCGCCAGACCCGGTAAAAATCACCGCGTCCTCTTCCTTGGCGCCAACGATACGAGCAATTTCTGCGCGCGCCTCGGCCCGCAGACGGGTCATATACGACCCACAATAGGAGGCTTCGGTGTGGCTGTTGGCATAAAACGGCAACACATGCTCGGCCACAAAGTCCTCGACCTGCCGCAACGCGCGACCCGAGGCAACGTAATCCGCATACACAAGCGGCACATCCCCATGCAGACCCGGAATCAGAACGTTCTCTCCGATCAGCCCGTCGCGCAGGGTTGAATTGTGAGCGGTGGATTGGATATCTGCGCGAAACTGGGACAAGGTCATTGCTTGGGCTCCATATTGGTAAACCCAATATGATTGCGTTTAAGTGCGGAAACTTCACCTTTCTCTGGATAGATTTCACGAACTTTGTGTCATATGCTTTGGAATGGACAAAATTTTAGATCAAATTGACCATCGCATTCTGCGTGAGCTGCAAAAAGACGCCACCCTGTCACAACGAGAGCTGGCGGATCGGGTCGGCCTGTCGCAAAACGCGTGCTGGCGGCGGTTGAAGGCGCTCAACGACAGCGGCGTCATCACCGGCTCTACCGCCCGGATCGCGCGCGAGAAACTGGGGCTCAGCCTTGTCGTCTTTGTCATGCTGCGCACCCGGCACCACTCGGCCGAATGGCTGCAGGCGTTTCGCAGCCATGTTCTAACCATTCCCGAAGTGGTGGATTTCCACCGGATCGGCGGCGACTACGACTACCAGTTGAAAGTCGTCACACAGGATATGACATCCTATGACAAGGTCTATCAACGCCTGATCGAAAAGGTCGAATTGGACAGCGTCACATCCTATTTCGCGATGGAGGCCATTGCCGAAGGCCGCCCTCTGCCGATCTGATCCGCCCCTTCATCTGGTCAAAAATATCCCGGGGGAGTCGCACAGCGACCGGGGGCAGAGCCCCCGCAAAACAAAAAAGACCGCGCTGAAAGCGCGGCCCTTTGGATTTTTTTCAACGGCGAAGATTAGTTCTTAGCGTAGAATTCGACGACCAAATTCGGCTCCATCACAACCGGGTAAGGTACATCGCCCAGGCCCGGTGCGCGCACGAATGTGGCGGTCATTTTTGAGTGGTCGGCGTCGATGTAATCAGGCACATCACGCTCGGCCAGCGCCGCAGCTTCCAGAACAACAGCCAGTTGTTTGGATTTGTCACGAACTTCAATCACGTCGCCTTCTTTGACACGGTAGCTGGGGATGTTGACCCGCTTGCCGTTCACTTTGACGTGGCCGTGGTTCACGAACTGACGTGCCGCAAATACAGTCGCAACGAATTTGGCGCGGTAGACAACCGCGTCCAGACGGCGCTCCAGCAGACCGATCAGGTTTTCACCGGTATCGCCGTTCACACGCACAGCTTCGGCATAGATGCGGCGGAACTGCTTTTCGGTCAGGTCGCCGTAGTAGCCTTTCAGCTTCTGCTTGGCGCGCAGCTGCAGACCGAAGTCCGACAGTTTGCCCTTGCGGCGCTGGCCGTGCTGGCCGGGGCCGTATTCGCGACGGTTGACCGGGGATTTCGGACGACCCCAGATGTTTTCACCCATCCGGCGGTCGATTTTGTACTTGGCAGACGTGCGTTTTGTCACGGCTGTTCTCCTTCTTTAGTGGCACATTGCAGCTTGATCCGAAAACCGGTTCCCACTTTTCGGGCTGCAATCGCGTCTCCGCTCAACCCGATGCAAGATAGTTTCGGCCGCACCGCAACAATGAAGGGCGTTGTCCTCTTGAGGTTTCCCCCATGACAGGCATCCCCTTGCGGGGGCCACCAACACCAATGAAGCCGCGCTTATATCCAGGGTTCTGGGAGAGTCAACAGCACAATCTTCCAAGATCAAGCTTAGGACCGGAAAGCCTGCTTATTCGGCGGCGACAATCGCAATTTGTCCAAGCGTGGACGAATCAACCGATACAGATGCCGGAAAAGCGACCACGTTGTCCGACAATGGCGCGGCCTCCGCAGGTGCTACGACCTCTTCTATTGAATCCACCCAGAACTCCATGCCCCGCGCGGGGCATCCGCCGTGAAAGACCAATCCACAAAAATCGTCCTTGTCCGACCTGACAACGTTGGCAACAAACCGCTGCGCACCGTTTGAAAGCTCAATTCTGGATTGCGCCCGAGCCGCAAAGCCCACACCGCGCTGAAGGACATAGGACACTCCACCGGACAATTCCGAAGGGTCTGCAATCATCAGACCGGATTGCGCCCCGTGCCAGGACCAGATGGCCCCAAGCTCAAGGTCCGCCACAGGAGCCGCCTGAAGCCCGTCCAATTCCGTTTGTGTCCAACAAATAGCAATATGACCGTTGTTACCGGTTCTCATTTTACCGCCCGCACTGCTTAACATTCCACCTGTACCATTGGGTGTGTATCAATGATAAAATGGGCAGAAAAGAGACGATGGCGCAGCAAATGCATGTTTGTTGCCAATTGACACAGTCATTTTGATACAAGATGGCGGCTTTTGAGCGGCAACAACGCAAGGTGGCCGCATTGCCGAGTCTCTGGGTTGCAGCTCCGCAAACTGGCTGTTGCTCATTTTTGCGGCAGACACGCGCCGACCGACTGCCAAACTGTCGCGGACCAAAAATATCAGTGTGACACCTTGGCCACAACTGATAGGCAGCGCGCGACGTCGGTGACTCGATCCCGGAGAGAACACGACAAACGATCCGCAACCGCAGGAGGCGAGAATGTCTGTTTCAAATCCCTGGCTGGACTACATCACCGACGCGGGCCAAAGAACGGCCTTGTTTCTGGACACCCTGCGCGAACGGGGAAACCAGTATAACGAACATTTGGCCTCGAAAACGCCCAATGTGCTGGGTTTTGACTTTGAAGTACTGATCGACGGGCGAAAACTGCCCGAACCCGTGAACTATGCGCTGGTGCGGATCAAGCCGCCCAAAGGCGTCACTGTCAGCCCCGAGAAACGACCTTTCGTCGTCATCGATCCACGCGCGGGCCACGGCCCAGGCATCGGCGGTTTCAAGGCCGACAGCGAAATCGGAGTGGCCATGGCCTCAGGGCATCCCTGCTACTTCATCGGCTTTCTGCCCGAACCCGAACCTGGTCAGACCATCGAAAAGGTCATGCGCGCCGAAGTCGCCTTTATCGAACATGTCATCGCCGCACACCCCGAAGCGGACGGCAAACCGACCGTGATCGGCAATTGTCAGGCCGGTTGGGCCGTGATGATGCTGGCCGCCTACCGCCCCGATCTGTGCGGACCCATCATCCTGGCCGGAGCGCCGCTCAGCTATTGGGCCGGGGTGCATGGCAAGAACCCGATGCGGTACTCAGGAGGGCTGTATGGCGGCAGCTGGCTGACCGCTCTGACCGGCGACATGGGTGCCGGCACGTTTGACGGTGCCTGGCTGGTGTCGAATTTCGAAAACATGAACCCGGCGAATACGTACTGGTCCAAGCAGCACAATGTTTACGCAAAGGTTGATACCGAGCGTGATCGCTATCTGGAGTTCGAACGCTGGTGGGGCGGCCACGTCGTTCTGAACGCGGACGAGATGCAGTTCATTGTCGATAACCTGTTTGTCGGCAACAAGCTTGCGACCGGAGAAGTCGTTACCACCGACGGCGTGCGGCTGGATTTCCGGCGCGTTCAGTCTCCGATCATTTGTTTCTGTTCAAAGGGCGACAACATCACACCTCCGCAACAGGCGCTGGGGTGGATAACCGACCTCTATGAAAGCGAGGATGCGCTGCTGTCGCACGGGCAGACCATCGTCTATGCGATCCACGAATCTGTGGGGCATCTGGGCATTTTCGTTTCGGGCGGTGTGGCCAAGAAAGAGCATCGGGAATTTGCGTCCAATATCGACTTTATCGATTGTCTGCCGCCGGGCCTCTATGAGGCGGTGCTGACCCCCAAAACCGGAGACGAACCTGACGCCGATCTGGACCCGACCGACTACATAACCCGGTTCGAGGCCCGCACATTGGACGATATTCGCGCCTTGGGGCACAACGATTTGGACGATGAGTTGCGCTTTGCAACGGTCGCTCAATTGTCCGAGGTGAACACCGGATTGTACAAAACCTTTGTTCACCCGTGGTTGAGCCCGTGGATTACGCCCGACGCTGCAAAAGCCATGCGCGAACTGCACCCCTTGCGGCTGAGCTATACCATGATGTCGGACAAGAACCCGCTGATGAACAGCGTGCGCCTTTGGGCCGATCATGCCCGCGAAAACCGCCAACCCGTCGGTCCCGACAACCCGTTCTGGAAAGCACAGGAATTGATGTCAGCCAGCATCGAGTCGGCCCTCAAATCCTGGGGGGACATGCGCGATCAAGCGGTCGAAAACTGGTTTCTCGCCACTTACGGAAATCCGATGCTGCAGGCGATGCTGGGCCAAAAAGCACAAGACGGGCCGCCGCGCCCGCATCCCGGGTTGGACCCTGAACACCGGGCGTTTGTTCTCAGGCGTGTTCAGGAATTGACCGACGAGATGCGGCAGGGCGGCTTGAAAGAAGCCGTCATTCGCGCATTGCTGTATATTCAATTGCCCGAACGTGTGGCGGATGAACGGCGCTTTGAAATCGTCAACCGCCTGCGGGAGGACGACACGCAGAGCCTTCAGGACTTCAAACAAATGGTGCGCAGCCAGTTCCTGATGCTGACCATCGACGAGGATCGCGCGATCGCGGCTTTGCCGGACTTGTTGGAGGGCCACCGAAGTAGCCTACCGGAAGCAGCAGCAGCCATCCGCAAGATCGCAACCACAGGCGGGGAATTGTCCGAGGCCTCGCGTTCGCGATTGGAGCAAATCGAAAAGATGTTCGGCGTATCCCCTGAACCCAACCGCAAATCACCGGTCGGAACACGCCGCAAAGCGTCATAACAGCCAAGCAGATATCGATAGTGCGCCCGGCTCTTGGCATTTAGCAGGTGTTTGGAACGCCCACATCGGTTGTAAGCTTTGGAAATCGTTGTAAACTATGAGTCGACGATCCGCTATGGATCGCCGCTAATGACGACATCGCTTGATTTCATTTTTGATACCAAGGGGCGGTTATGTCTCAGACCCTACTAAAATACACCCGCGTTCTTGAGATCGTTGGGGACACGCTGAAAGTCAGAATACCGGCGTCGTCATCGGACGAGACTGCGGTACGGTTCAACGATCTTGCGGTGATCGAGACCGTCGACGGCGTCAAAACGCTGGCGCAGGTGATCTTCATCGACCGTGATGTTGTCACGCTGCAGGTCTTCTCAGGCACGAAGGGAATTTCCACCGAGGCCACAGCGACCTTTCTGGGTCACCCGATGCAGACGCCCTATTCGGCCAATATTCTGGGTCGCGTGTTCGATGGCGCGGGAACGCCGATCGATGGCGGCCCTGACCTGTCGTCCGAGACGCGGATCACCATCGGCGGCCCTTCGGTGAACCCGGTCGAACGTGCCGTTCCCAACAAGATGATCCGTACCGATGTGCCGATGATCGACGTGTTCAACACGCTGGTCGAAAGCCAAAAGATTCCGATCTTTTCGGTCTCGGGCGAACCGTTCAACGCATTCCTCAGCCGGATCGGCATTCAAGCGGATGCCGATATCGTGGTCTTTGGCGGACTGGGGCTGATCTTTGATGATTATCACACGTTCCGAACGTCGTTTGAGGATGCGGGTGTGTTCTCGCGCACGGTGATGTTCGTGAACCTCGCGATGGACCCTCTGGTCGAACGTCTGCTGGTCCCCGACATGGCGCTGGCAGTGGCCGAGAAATTCGCGGTCGAAGAAGGCAAGCGCGTTCTGGTCTTGCTGACCGACATGACGGCCTATGCCGATGCGATGAAAGAGGTCGGGATCAGTCAGGAACGCGTGCCGTCGCAACGCGGCTATATGGGCGATCTCTATTCCCAACTGGCCAAGCGTTATGAGAAAGCCTGTGACTATGCCAAGGGCGGCTCGGTCACCGTGCTGACGGTGACGACGATGCCCGGCAATGACGTGACCCATCCGGTCCCGGACAACACCGGTTACATCACCGAAGGTCAGTTCTATCTGCATTCCGGCGTGATCGATCCGTTCGGCAGCCTGTCGCGCCTTAAGCAGAACGTGATCGGCAAGACGACCCGCGAAGATCATGGTCAGATCATGAACACGATGGTGCGGTTCTATTCCGAAAGTCGCGATGCTGCGCAGAAACAGGCGATGGCGTTCGAGTTGTCGGATTATGATCATCAGCTTCTGAAATTCGGCGCTTTGTTCCGCGAACGGTTCATGGACATCAACGTCTCGATTCCTCTGGAAGAGGCGCTGGATTTGGGCTGGAAAACACTGGCCGAGTGTTTCGCGCCCGAACAGCTTTTGATGAAGCAGGCATTGGTCGACAAGTATTTCCCGAAGGACACCGATGGCGCGGTTGCAGCTGAATAAATCCTCGCTGGCGCGCGAGCAGACGCAGCTGAAAAGCTATGAGCGGTTTCTGCCGTCGCTGGACCTGAAACGCCAACAATTGATGGCGGAACGTGCGAAGGCGCGCGAGGAAGTTAGCCGCCTGCAGGAAGAGGTTTCCAAATTGGCTGCGCAGGTTGGGGAAAAGTTACCCATGCTGGCACAGCAGAGTGTCGCGCTGGACGGTCTGGTCTCGCTCAAGGAATACAAGGTGCGGGAGGTCAATGTCGTCGGCGTGACCATGCCCGAGCTGGACCGGATCGAGGTTATCGTCCGGCCGTATTCTCCGCTGGCCAAACCCCATTGGGTCGATAACGTCGCGCAGCTTCTGCATGACATGATCGAGGCGCGGTTGCGGGTAAAAATCGCCATGGACCGGGTCGAGATTTTCGATCAGGCCGTGGCCACGATTTCCCAGCGGGTGAACCTGTTTGAAAAGGTCCTGATCCCGCGCGCCAAATCCAACATCAAGAAAATCCGCATCTATCTGAGCGACGAACAGATGCAGGCGGTCGTGAGGTCCAAGATTTCCAAGCGCAAGCACGCGCAGGAAGGGGCGCAGGCATGAGCATCGCGAAGCTGCGCAAACTGACCTTGGTAGGACCCACTGCACACAAGACGGATGTGCTGCAAGAGTTGCAGGAGCTTGGATGCATGCATGTGCTGCCTCTGGCGGCGCCTCCCAGCGAGCCGGAAAAGGTCAGCGAACGCGGTGCGCGCGACGCCTACAAGGCGCTGCGGTTCCTGACCGATGTTGCCGAACCGCGTCGTCAGATCAGACGCGACCCGGATTTTGACATGGTCCAAACCGTCGCCGACGTTCTGGACCTGATGCAACGCAAGCGTGTTGCCAGCGACCGGCGGGATTTTCTGGCCCATCGCATCTCGGAAGTACGCCCCTGGGGAGATCTGGATTTCCCGCCCAAGGACGATCTGCAAGGCAACCGATTGTGGTTCTATCGCCTGCCGGTCAAACACCGAGATGCCTTGTCCGAGGTCACGTTGCCATGGGCTATTCTGGATCAGGACCACCGGTTCCTGCACGTGGTTCTGATCGCAGCGGAAGAACCTGACGACGGTATCCTGCCAATACCGCGAACGCATGTCGGGTCGCTGCCGATCCATGAACTTGAGGTGCAGCTGGAAGATATTGAGATCGAATTGGAAGCGTTAGAGGCCGAACGCGTCGCCTTCACCCGCAATCTGACCCTGATGCGCGCCAGCCTGTCCGAGGCCGAAACTGCCGCGGAACTGGCCCATGCCACGCAGAAAGTACATCAGGATGAGGACCTGTTCGCGATCCAGGGCTGGGTGCCGCAAGATCGGCAAGAAGCGGTTCTTGAGATGGCCAAGGCCGGGGGACTGGCCGTCCTGATCGAAGAACCAGGCCCCGAGGACAGCCCGCCGACGCTGCTGGAGCAACCCGAGGAACGCAGCGCGGGCGTCGATCTGGCGATGTTCTATCAGGTGCCCGGGTACAAGGATTGGGACCCGACCGCGCTGGTCTCGATCTCGTTCGCGATCTTCTTTGCCATGATTGTGGCGGATGCGGGCTACGGTCTGGTGCTGGCCCTGATCCTGTTGCTGTATTGGAAAACGCTGGGCACGACTGCGGCAAAACGGTCATGGCGCGCGTATGGTCTGATCATCTCGGGTGCGACCGTTCTGTACGGGGTGCTGGTGGGCAGCTATTTTGGTGTAAGCCCTGCGCAAGGATCGATCTGGGCGCGACTCAAGATCTTGGATTTGAATGATTTCAGCACGATGATGATGATCTCGATCGTCGTTGGCGTTCTGCATCTGGTCATCGCCAATGGGCTGGCCGCGCGGGCCGCCTGGGGGCGACGCAAAGCCATTGCCAATCTGGGTTGGATCGGGGTGCTGATCGGAGGGTTCATCCTGTGGCTCACATACATGGCGGGCAATTCCCCGGTTCCCGGCGCTACGCTGATGATCGCGGGGTTCGTCGCCGTGGTGCTTTATTCCAGTGAACGCCCGATTCACAAACCCAGCGACCGCGTGTGGCGGTTCCTGGAAGGGGCGCAGAGCCTGGGCGGTGCGATGGGCGCGTTTGGCGACGTCCTTAGCTACATGCGTTTGTTCGCACTTGGGTTGGCGTCGGCTTCGCTGGCAGTCACATTCAACGATCTGGCGGGGACTGTGATGCAAAGCCTCAAGGGGCCAGGCATTCTGTTTGGCCTGCTGATCCTGATCGCCGGTCACGTTCTGAACTTTGGCCTCGCACTGATGAGCGGCGTGGTCCACGGTTTGCGTCTCAATTACATCGAATTCTTCAAATGGGGTTTGCCGGACGAGGGCACCGCCTTCCGCCCGTTCGCCCGCAAGGAGGTACAGGAATGAATGAACTTGTTCTCGCTCTGGGTTGGCTGGGCATTTACGCGCCAATGGCGTTGGGGGCCGCGGCAAGCGCCATTGGTTGCTCCATCGCTGGTCAGGCCAGTATAGGCGCGATGACCGAAACCGAAGGTGGTTATGGCCGGTTTATCGGCGTCGCCGCCTTCCCGTCGACCATGGTGATCTATGGCATCGTGATCATGTTCACCCTGAACCGCGCGGTGACCCCGGAAAACGCAGGCGGGCTGTTTGGCATCGGTATCCTGTCGGGCATTGCACTGATGTATTGCGGTATCTGGCAGGGGCGCGCCTGTGCGGCGGCTATCAACGCAACCAAGGAAAAGCCCGAGATCTTCGGCCTGGCACTGGCCCCGGCGGCGATTATCGAAGGCTTTGGCGTCTTTGCCTTCGTCTTTGCGCTGGTCATTAGCGCGGGGATCAGCTGATGGCACAGGATGGCATGATCTCTCACGGCGTTGACGCCCTAATCGACAAACTGCGCAGTGACGGCGTTGCGGCGGGCAAGGCGGACGCGCAGAAACTGCGTGAGGACGCCAAGGCCGAAGCCGAGCGCATTCTGGCGGACGCCAAACGCGAGGCGGATGGCTATATGGCCAAAGCCAAGAAAGAGACCGACAACTACCGCTCGGCCGGCGAAGAGGCGCTGAACACGGCCATGCGCGATGCGGTACTGACGATGAAGGCCGGTCTGACGGATCAGTTTCGCGAAGATGTGGAGCGACTGGTCACTAAGGAGATGGCCGATCCCGACATCCTGAAACAGATGATCCTGCAGGTCGTAGGGCGCACCGCGAAAGAGGCCGAGTTGGACGGCAAGATCGAAGTCATCCTGCCCGCCCGCGCCGCCACGCAGGAAGATATCAAACAGAATGCCGATGACATCCAGTCGGGCAAGCTGACCAAATACGTCCTGGGCCTGACCGCCGAGATGCTGCGCGACAATGTCGAACTGCACGCCTCGGACGACGCAAGCGAAGGCATTCGTGTGCGGGCCGAAGATCAGGGCGTTGTGCTTGACCTGACGGACAAGGCCGTTGCCGCGCTTTTGATGGAACACCTGCAGCCTCGGTTCCGCGCCGTTCTGGAAGGTGTCATCCGCTAAGATGTCCGACCCCGACGCCTATATCGCGCTGATCTGCAGTCTGCCGGGTTCGGAACGGTTGTTTGTCGCCAAGCAGCCGCCCCTGTCGCGGCTACGCTTGGACGCGAAACTCAAGGTATTGGCGCCGGAGGACGCGCACGTCCTGCAGGTCATGGAACATGCGCTCAGCTGGAGCGCTTATGACATGGACATCACCGATGCCAGCGCCGTAGCGCGCTGCAAGGCGGCGCTGGAGGAAATCCCGCAACGCGCGCTGCGCGAAATCTTCCTTGAGCGCATGGACATGCGTACCGCCGTTGCCGCGCTGCGCCTGCGCAAACAGGGCAAAGGCGCACCGACGAGATCCTTCGGGATGGGTCGGTGGAGCCGCCACATCCCGGCCAACTGGAACGATCCAACGTTCCGGCTGGAAAGCGCCATGCCATGGCTTAAAGAAGCACAGCAACTGATCAACGCCGAAGACCCGCTGGGCTTGGAGCGTCTATTGCTGACACAAAGCCAAAAACAGCTCAAACGCCACGCCGCGCGGCACGATTTCGATTTCGAGGCCGTCGCAATCTATGTGCTGATCTGGAACATCTTCGACCGCTGGTCGCAAAGCCGCCCGGAAGACGCCGCCAAAAGGTTCGAGGCTTTGGCCGTTCAGGCCATGGCCAAAATTGACGACACCGATCTTGAGGGAGAAGCCGCATGACCGCCCCCACATCCTCCAGTGAAACCGCCACGGCGCGGGTCGTCTCGGTTCAGGAAGGGCTGGTACAGATCCAGTCGATCCATGATGCCTCGGGTGCGCCGGGGCAATTGGTCAAGAACGAGGTGGTGTATATCCTGCCGACGCGCCCGGGTCCGGGCGGACGTCAGGAACGGCTTAAGGCCGAAGTGCTGCGGGTGCGCGGAGACACGGCCGATGTGCAGGTTTATGAAAGCACCGAAGGCGTCGCGGTCAATGACCCGGTCGAACAGACCGGTCAATTGCTGTCGGTTGAACTGGGTCCAGGCCTGCTGGGTCAGGTATTCGATGGGCTGCAGTCGCCCTTGCCCAAGGTTGCGGCGGACTTTGGCACGTTCCTGCCGCGCGGGGCGGACGTCGCGCCACTGGACCAGCAAACCAAGTGGTCTTTTTCGCCAACGGTCAAGGTTGGCGACGCTGTGCAGGCTGGCGACAGTATCGGCACCGTCCCCGAGGGGCGCTTTGCGCACAAGATCATGATCCCGTTCAACTGGACCGGCCAATTCAAGGTCGTCTGGGTTCAGGAAGGGGCCGCCCGCATTCACGATGTGGTCGCACGGCTCGAGGATGAAACGGGCGGGGAACACACGTTGACCCTGTCGCAACGCTGGCCCGTCCGTCGCCCGGTGCCCGAAAGCATCCTGAAACGCGCCTTGTCAGAACGTCTCTATCCGACCGAACCGGTTTTGACTTCGCAACGCCTGATCGACACGTTTTTTCCCATCGCGCGCGGTGGCACGGCCTGTATCCCCGGCCCTTTCGGCGCGGGAAAAACCGTGCTGCAGAACCTGATCGCGCGAAACGCGAAGGTTGATATCGTGATCGTGGTTGCCTGTGGTGAGCGCGCGGGCGAAGTGGTTGAGACGATCTCGGAATTTCCAAAGATGACAGACCCAGCCACGGGTGGCAGCCTGATGGACCGCACGATCATTATCTGCAACACGTCCTCTATGCCCGTTGCGGCGCGCGAAGCGTCGATCTTCACCGGTATCACGCTAGGCGAATATTACCGCCAGATGGGCAATGACGTGCTGCTCATCGCCGACAGCACCAGCCGTTGGGCGCAGGCAATGCGCGAAACCTCGGGCAAGCTGGAGGAAATCCCCGGCGAGGAAGGGTTCCCTGCTTATCTTGAAAGCTCGATCAAAGGGCTTTACGAACGCGCGGGCGCGATGAAGACCAATGACGGCGATCTGGGCAGCCTGACGCTGATCGGCACGGTGTCCCCTGCGGGTGGGAACTTTGATGAGCCTGTCACGCAATCGACCCTGTCCACGGTGAAATGCTTCCTCGGCCTGTCATCCGAGCGTGCTTACAAACGGTTTTACCCGGCGGTGGATCCGATGCTCAGCTGGTCGCGCTATCTGGATCAATTGTCCGATTGGTACGATGAAAACGCGGGCCAGGGTTGGACGAAACAGGTCAAAGAACTGCTGACCCTGATCGAAAAAGGCGAACAGGTCGATCAGATGATGCAGGTGACCGGCGAAGAAGGTGTGACGATCGAAGACTTCGTGACGCAGCAAAAGGCGCTGTTCGTCGACATGGTCTATCTTCAGCAGGACGCGTTCGACTCGGTCGACGCAACCGTTCCACTGGAACGTCAGCAGAAGACGTTCAAACTTGTGTATGACGTGACCCAATCGACCGCAGAATTCGCAGACAAGGCCGAGATTCGGCAAGTGTTCACCCAGCTGACGGGGCTCATGAAGAACTTCCATTACGCTGCCGAAAACACGCCGGAGTTCAAGTCGGTTTGGGACCAGATCGAAACCCTGTGCAAGGAAAAGCTGGGGGTCTGAGGTGTGTATCACCTAGAAGATTGCTAAAATGTCCGAGACTTGGAACCTTTCGCCCAAGAAGCCCCCGCCGGATCAGAGCCTTGATCGACGGCAGATAACTCCGCATGATCTGAGCCATGAGCTTTGATGTCGATACATGGCTTAATGATTTGGGGTTGGAACAATACACCGACGCCTTCGTTGAGAATGACGTTGACGATCGAGTTTTGCCCCTGCTGACCAATGACGACCTCAAGGAGTTGGGAGTTACGCTTGGCCACCGAAAGATCATTCTCGCCGCCATCGAAAGCTTTGAGGCACCTTCCCCGGCCCCAAAGGAAACGCCCGCAACCTCATCACAGACAGTTGCCGCTGCCGAGCGTCGCCATCTGACGGTTTTCTTCGTCGATCTTGTCGGTTCGACCGAATTGACCAACCGTTATGACCCCGAAGATATGCGCGTACTGTTGCAACGCTACCAAGATGCCGTCGCAGGTGCGGTCACGCGGTATGGCGGATACGTTTCCAAATACCTGGGCGATGGTCTTCTGGTTTTCTTTGGTTGGCCAAGCGCCTTTGAGGATCATGCCGTGCGCGCGGTCAAGGCGGGCCTGGACGCTATTGAACGGGTCAAAGAACTCAAGACCCCGGACGGCGCCTCACTGGCGGCACGGATCGGTATCGCAAGCGGCGATGTGGTGGTTGGGGATACGGTTGGTGAAAACACTTATGAAGAAGGGGCCATGACCGGCCCGATCCTGAACCTCGCTGCGCGGATACAGGAACAGGCCGAACCAAACTCGATCATCACACCTGCCGAAGGGACCGAGGCCGCATTACATCAGATGTTCGAATTCGCTTCGCTGGGAGAAGTTTCGCTTAAAGGGTTTGAAAACCCGCGCAAGCTGCTTCGCGTCGTGGCCGAGCGCGACGCGGAAAGCCGGTTCCGTGCGTCTTACCGCGGTGATGGCAACGACATGCTGATCGGGCGCAGCTTTGAAAAGGGTATTCTGCACCAAGGATGGCAGCGCGCCCGGGGCGGTCGGGGTGAGGTCATACTTCTGGCGGGCGAACCAGGGATCGGGAAATCTCGACTGACCGAGGAATTCCTGGCCGATGAGGCCGTCGTCGACACTGCCGATGTGATCCGTTTGAACTGCTCGCCCTACCTGACCAGCAGCCCCTTTCACCCGGTCACAGAACGCATTTCCCAGGACGCGGGCGTTGGACCGGATTTCAAGGATGACCAGGTCCTGGAGCGCGTCCGCGCGCTGCTGGAAACGCGCCCCGGCCTGGATCACGAACAGGTATTGCCCGTTTTTGCGGCGCTCGTGGCCCCGCGCAGCGACCTGGCTCGACAGATATTGGAGATGTCTCCGCAGGACCAACGCGACATCACGATTCAGACGCTGATCAACACTGTCAAAATTCGCGCAAAGGTGCGTCCGGTCATTCTTTGTGTAGAGGACGCACACTGGATCGACCCGTCGACAAACGCGCTGTTGGATCGTTTCAAGGCAATCTGCGCTGATCTACCTTTGATGATCCTGATCACGCATCGCCCCGGCTGGGCGTTTGGCCATGACGACGGCGATGCCCATGTGCAAACCCTTCAATTGCGCCGGTTCGATGCAGACCATGTGTCCAATCTGGTGCGAAGCATCTCTGGAACGGCTCCAGACCAAGACCTTTTGAATCTCATTATCGAAAAAACAGATGGGGTTCCGCTTTTCGTCGAGGAATTGACACGTGCGATCCTGCAAGCAGGAACACAGGCTGACGTCACTGTGCCGTCGTCACTAAAGGGGGCGCTGATGGCCAGGCTGGACGCTGTGTCCCCCGAGGCGAAACAGGTGGCATTGACCGGTTCCGTCATTGGCCGCGACTTTGATCCCGATCTTCTGCGCGAGGCGTCTGGTGCAAATGCGGGACAGATACAAGCGGGGCTTGAAGAGCTTTGCAAATCCGGCCTCATCTTCGAAAGCGGGCATACCAAAGGCCACTATGTATTTCGCCACGCTCTGATCCGCGACACGGCCTATCAATCGATGCTGGGGTCTACGCGGCGGGCACAACATGCCGATGTCGCGCAAGCGCTGGCTCGATTGCGGTCAGCGGAAATTGAAAGGCGTCCAGAACTGGTCGCCCGCCATCTGACCGAAGCAGAAGACTGGGGCGCCGCGTTCGAACGCTGGCGCGCTGCCGCCGAAATGGCCCTTGGCCGTTCAGCCAGCCAAGAGGCGATGTCAAACGCCAAGGAAACCTTGAATGCAGCGCAAATGCTGCGGACGAACAACGATGTGGAGTTGATCACCTCAAGGATTTTGGAGGGCCGCAGCTATGACAGCCTGGGTCGTCTGCCCGATGGGATTGCGGCCCTAAAGGAAGCATTGGACGCATCTCATGCGATCGGAAATGCCGAGCTTGCCGCTGATGCCGCGTCTCAGTTCGCAGATTCTTGCATGATGTCCAGCGAACGCCATGACGAGGCAATCGACGCCTGCCTGAGCGCCTTGGACGGTCTGTCGGAGCAGGATGAAGGTCGTCGGTGCCGATTGATGAGCCAACTCGCGCGCGCCTATATGTTCATTGGCCAGTTTGCCGAGGGCGCGCGGTTTGGCCAGTCATCGATGGAACTGGCTGCGAAGCTGGGCGATCACAAATCGCAGTTCTCGGTCATGATGATGCGGTTTGGTGCCCCCTTTGTGGCCCGACGAGAAAACGAAGCCCGAAACTGGCGTGCAAACCTTGAGGCAATGCACCAGGTGGCCGAGAAACTCGGCAACATCGATCAGGGTCGAGACCGAACTCTCAGCCTTTTTGTCGGTGCTGAAATGGCGGATCGGCGGGTGATGGACCAATCGCTCAGACTGCTGACTGAGATATCGCAGAAAGACAATCACTTGCAGCTCTATTGGGTCCAAATCCACGCGCGCGCTATGGTGGCCATTCTGGACGGAGATTTTGCAAAGGCTGAAGAATACGCCAACGAGGCTGTGCAGATCGGACGGAAAACCCATGGTGAACATGTTGAAGGCGTGTTTGGCGTCCAGATGTTCACGATCCGACGTGAACAAAACCGATTGCACGAAGTTGCGCCAGTCATCAAACGGCTCATGACGGAAAGCCCCGGCGACATCTCGTGGAAACCGGGGTTCGGGCTGATCGCGGCCGAACTTGGCTACACCGATGCCGCAGAGAAAATTTTGAATGAACTTGCCGAGAACGGGTTCTTGCTGCCCCCGGACGCGATGTATTCCACGACACTGTCCTATCTGGCCGAGATTTGTATCGCCGTCGAAAGCAAAACACATGCCGAGACGCTACTCGGCCTGCTCGCGCCATACGAGGATTTCACGATTACCGCCGGCGCAACAACGGTGTGTACAGGTGCGGCTGCGCGTCGACTTGGTGGCCTCGCCGCGCTGCTGGGCGACTGGGACAGATCCGATGAAATGTTCGAAAAGGCCATTGCGATCGACACCGCGATGAAAGCCCCTCCGTGGACTGCTCATAGCAAGGCAGCTTTTGCTTGGGCTTTGCGCAGGCGGGGTCGCAAAGCGGATCTTGAGATGGCTTGCCGCCTGGATGCCGAGGCGTTGGCAACTGCACAGAAACTGAGTATGGTTTCCCTTGCGTCAAAACTGGAAGGCACTGCAAGCTAAGCCCTGATCAGACGCCAAGGGGGAACACTATGCCAAGGTACATTATTGAAAGACATTTCGCCGAGCAGTTGGATATCGGTGATGACGACAAGATTAAGATCAAAGAAATTAACGACGAAGAAGGCGTTGAATGGATATTTTCGTTCCTCAGCGCGGATAAGCGGAAGACCTATTGCCTCTACGAGGCACCTGACGAAGACAGTCTTCGCAAAGCGGCAAAACGCCTGAACATTCCTGCCGACGTCATAACGCCGGTGGACCGGATTGACCCAGGGATATTTGCCTGACGATCACACCGCACGCATTCGCTTTGTCACCGGGAACAGGTGAGTTGAGGTGAGTGCTTTAGTCTGAGGCAGCCCAGCAAGAAACCTATCCTATCACTTGGAAAGGTCTGGTTTCATGTTTGATTTGATTACGCTCGATGGCGGCACCGCGCAGGTCGAGAATACAGCGTTGGAGGCTTTGGACGCGTCCCTCAGGGGATCTGTTTGCCTGCCTGGCACCACGGATTATGACGCGGCGCGAACCACCTGGAACAGCATCGTTGACCGTCGCCCGGGTTTCGTGATCCGCGCGGTTGGGGCCAGCGACGTGCAAAAGGCGGTCAATTTCGTCCGCGAAGCTGGCCTGGTCATGTCGGTCCGGTCTGGTGGTCATCAGATTGCGGGACACGCCGTGGCCGACGACGCCGTCATGTTGGATTTGTCGCAGATGCGCTCAGTTCATGTTGACCCGGTGACGAAAACCGCTCGGGTCGCGCCGGGTGCTGTGCTGGGTGATGTCGACAGGGAAACGCAGGCGCATGGTCTGGTGGTCCCGACCGGCATCAACTCAACGACCGGCATCGCGGGGCTGACACTGGGCGGCGGGTTTGGGTGGACGACCCGCAAGTTCGGTATGACCATCGACAACCTGATTTCAGCCGAGGTTGTGACCGCCGACGGGTCCATCGTAACAGCGTCGGCGTCCAACCACCCCGAGTTGTTCTGGGCCATACGCGGTGGTGGCGGCAACTTTGGTGTGGTCACGTCTTTTGAGTTTCAGCTGCACGATCTTGGCCCCGAAGTTATGTCCGGGCTCATCGTGCATCCCATCGAAGACGCCGCTGAATTATTGCCTGAATATGCGAAGATCGCAGATACATCGCCTGACGAATTGACGGTCTGGTCCGTGATGCGAAAAGCCCCGCCCTTGCCATTTCTTCCAGAAGAATGGCACGGCCGAGAAGTCCTGATCTTTGCTGCCTGTTATGCCGGCCCGATGGACGACGGCGAAAAGGCGCTGGCCGAGCTTCGCGGGCTTGGTTCTCCGATTGTCGATGTGATCTCGCCCCATGCGTTCGTAGGCTGGCAGGCCGCTTTTGATCCTTTGCTCACGCCAGGGGCGCGGAATTACTGGAAAAGCCATGACTTTAGCGCTCTGTCGACGGGGGCGATTACTGGTCTTCTGGACGGTATCAGCACCTTGCCTGATCCGGCATGCGAAGTGTTCATTGCACATGTCGGCGGAGCGATGGCGCGGATCGATGCCGGGGCAACCGCCTATCCCGAGCGCTCAGCGCATTTCATCATGAATGTGCACACGCGCTGGGACGATCCTAATAAAGACGACGAGTGCATTGCCTGGGCTCGGGCGCTGTATGATCGGATGACTCCGCACGCGACCGGCAGTGCCTATGTGAATTTCATGCCCGAAGACGAAAGCGACCACATGAAGGGCGCGTATGGCAGCAATGGCCAGAGGCTGTCTCAGATCAAAGGCCAGTACGATCCGGACAATCTGTTTCGCTTGAACCACAATATTCTGCCTGCCTAATCGCAAAGGGCCGCCAGCATCGTTTGGCGGCCCCGGTCTTCAGAATTCCACTTCGAGCGTGCGCATCGCCTTGCCGTGACCTCCGGCCATGAGAGAGGCAATTTCACCGTCGCGAACGTCCAGGTCCACCTGAATCAGGCTAGGGGAGGCCGGGTTCATGAATGTACCCTGTTCAATCAGGAAACGGTGTTTGGGATCATTGCCTATGTCATGCAGGACACAGGCCAATGGACCAGCTGCCATTCCGGTGGCGGATTCTTCTGTGATCCCATATCTCGGCGCAAACATGCGCGTGGTGGCATCTCGCACCGACGTTCCGGTATCCGTGGTGAACACGTAATAGCCGATCAGGTCCAGACGTTCGCTAATATCGGAAATCTGGTCAAAGTCTGGCGCAATCGCCGCCAGTGTTTTCGGGTCCGAAACACCAATGACGATGAAGCTGTTACCCGTGTTGACCAGAACCGGCGGATAGCGGGGGTCGATGTCCTGATCGTTCAGACCCAACGAGGCCAAAACATCCGCCAATACAACGCCGTCATTGGACCAGTCGTCGGAGTATCGATATTTGGGGGCCAGTTGCTCCATAAACGCGGCGCCGTCTTTCATGAGAATGCGGCGCGGGCCGTCTACCGTTTCCTTGGAGGTATCAGGTGTCGGAATTTTCCCCAACGCATCCATGTAGGAAAACGCGGCAATCGTCGCGTGTCCGCAATGGGCGATACGCCGGTTAGGCGTGAAGAAATCCAGCTTGAACCCTTCGGTGATCGATTTGGAGACAAAGGCCGTTTCGGACAGGCCGACATTGGCGGCAATTCTCTGCATCTGGACTTCGGTCAGGCCGTCAGCATCAAGTACGACACCTGCCGGGTTTCCTCCGCTATCTCCATCAACAAATCCATGCACGATCTGCACCGTCGCGGTACGTTTGGTTGTTCTCAGTGCTGTCATTTCCAGATCTCCCAGTTCAAGGGATCGCGCCCCTGATGGGACGCGAACCGATTGCGGTCAGTGAGTCCTGCCATGAACATGGCTCAGGAACGTAGTCATGCTTTCGGCGATCTGAGGACCGTATTCTTCAAGGGCGAAGTGACCCGTGTCCAACAAGTGAAACTCCAGATTTTCCAGATCGCGCTTGTAAGGATGGGCACCGTCCGCCGGAAAGATGTGATCGTTCTTTCCCCACATCAAAAGCGCAGGAGGTTGGTGTTCGCGGAACAGGGCCTGCCACTTTGGATATTCGGCCACGTTTGTTCCGTAGTCCAGAAACAGCTCTAGCTGCACGTCCTGATTGCCTTCGCGATCCAACAGGTATTGAACATGCCAGTAGTTGTCCGGGCTGATCGCTTCGGGGTTTTGGGTGCCATGCGTGAATTGCCACTTCGTGGCATCCAGCGTCAGGAAGCCCCGCAAAGGATCACCCGTTTCCTTGCCCGGGTTGGCCCAATAGGCCTTGATCGGATCCCAGAACTCTCGCAGACCTTCCTCATAGGCGTTGCCGTTCTGGATGATGAATGCCGTGACCCGTTCGGGATCCTCGGCGAACATCCGATATCCAACGGGCGCGCCGTAATCCATCAGGTAGACGGCATAAGTATCGATCCCTTTGCGATCCAGAAGCTCGGTCATCATGTCGGCGATGTTCGCAAATGAATAGTCAAACGCGTCGGCCAACGGCATATCGGAAGCGCCAAACCCGGGATAGTCGGGGGCGATGACGTGGAAGTTATCCGCCAAGTCAGGAATGAGATTTCTGAACATGTGAGACGACGTCGGAAAACCGTGCAGCAACAGCACAGTGGGCTGGTCGGGGCTGCCCGCCTCGCGGTACGCGATGCGCACCCCTTCAATAGTTTCGGCGCGATAGCGGATTTCTGCGTCAGTTTTTTCAATCGTATCCGCTGTTGCGGTCACGACAGGAACAACCACGGACAGAGCAAACGCTCCGGCCTGTAGAATGGATTTCAGCTTGAGTGTCATGGGGTTCTCCTTTCCTCAAGATGTTGTCTTCAATTCGGATTTCAAAAGTTCGTTTTCTGCCCGCAACGCGGCGAGTTCGTTTCGCAGGGGTTCAAGCTCTGCCAGCGTGAAGCGCTGTGGTATGTGTTGTGGACAGTTCCAATCCAACGCCTCGACCGAAACTAGAACCGCGCGTTCGGGAAACCCGCGATACGCAGGATCATGCAATGCGGCCAGAAGTTCGGGATCGTCTCCGGCATCCACCAAGCGGACCCGGCCCCAAACCTTGAGGCGCCGCCGGTTCGGATAATCCATCAGAATGAGTGAAATCCGATCGTTGGCCGTCAGATTGCCGGTGCTCAGGTATTGCCGGTTTCCCCGAAAGTCGGCGTAGGCGATCGTCTTTTCGTCCAAAACCTTTAGAAACCCCACCGGCCCGCCGCGAAACTGCACATAGGGCCACCCGGTTTCCGACACGGTTGCTTGGTAGAAACCGTCGCGTGCTGCGATGAATTCAGCTTCGCCGGGCCCGATCACATCAGTGCTCGGGTCATCCAGAAGAAGCTTTTCGTAATGATGTGCCGACCCGTACTTGGCCTGCGCCGCACGGACGGAAGATGTAAAGCTGATTTCCGCAAATGATCGTGACATCTGATTTTCCACCTCTTCTGCAAGGGCTGCGAACATGAGTTGGAAGATAGACAGTTCTGGAAATTTGATTAATACTGCAAAAATGGAAATTATTATTACGATTATTGGAATAATAAATGGACAAGTTTCACGCGATCCTCGTATTCTCAAAGGTTGCTGAACTCGGTGGCTTTGCAGCCGCTGGTCGCAGTTTAAACATGTCGCCACCGGCGGTGACTCGAAGCATTTCGATGCTCGAAGATCATCTGGGTGTGCGTCTGTTCGTCCGGACAACACGGTCCGTCAAGCTGACCGACAGCGGTCGCAGGTTTCTGGATGACGCGAGGCGCATACTTTCCGAACTCGAGCAAGCCGAACGCGCGGTGGTTGGATCCTACGGGGAACCCAGGGGTTTGCTCAGCGTCACGGCATCCGTTCTGTTTGGAAGGATTTTCATCACGCCAATTCTGGCTGAATTCCTGGGACAATACCCTCGGATCGAGGCGCGCACGCTTTATGTCGACCGTATTGTGAACCTGATAGACGAAGGCATGGATGTAGGCGTCCGGATCGGACACTTGTCTGATTCAAGCCTGATGGCGATACGTTGTGGCTCGGTCAGGCAAATCCTTGTTGCGGCACCCGAATATCTTGAACGCGCCGGCACCCCCAAATGCCTGGACGATTTGGATCAGCACACGCTGATCAACGCTTCTGCATTAACCGAGACAAGGAACTGGAAGTTTCAGGTTCAGAACAAACCCTACTCAAAACGCATTCATGCGCGCGTCGACATGAATACAAATGACGCGGTGGTCGAACTTGTGCTGCGGGGTCAGGGCATCGCTCGGATTCTGTCCTATCAAGCGTCGGCCTATTTGTCGGACGGACGGCTGATTGCAGTTCTACCGGAATACGAGCCCGAACCTGTACCCATTCATCTGGTGCACCACGAGGGAAGGTTGGTATCTGCGAAAACCCGTGCGTTCGTCGATTTCGCGACCGAGGAGATGCGGGCTGATCCGCACCTTTCCTAACGTTATTCAATCAAGGCCTGTGCTGCCTTCGCGCTCATCTTTGGGTTGCCAGATCAATCGGGAAACCGTTCCCGGGTGGTGGCAGTCACTTTCCGTATCGGCTCATCATCATATCCACGCTGCCAGCCACGATCTTCTCCATTTCCTCGCCCGTGACGACCGGTGCGCCGTAGACAACCGGCCAGAACGCCTTGCCCTTGATCAGGGATATGAACTCTTCCGCTGCGACCTGTGGATCGCTGACGGATAGCTGACCGTCGGCGGTCGCTGCGCGCAGCATTTCTTCGAATGCCGCTTTGTAATCCGTCTTTTCCTGGTTCTCTTCGACCAACTCGGGGCTACGCAGTACTTCGCTCATGACCAGACGGGTCATGGCCATAACGTCTGGCGAGGTGAACAGCCGCCCTTCGGCCCGTCCCAAATCCAACAGTTGATCGCGAATGTTGCGACCCGTTTCATAAGTGACGTCCAACGTCTCGGTGAATTTGCTCCAATGGCGACGGATCAATTCCTGAAACAGTTTTTCCTTACTTTCGAAGTGCTTATAAACCGTGCGCTTGGACGCGCCAGCCCGGGCGGAAATCCGATCCATGCTGGCCGCGCGAAATCCGTTCTCTTGAAACTCGGCCACGGCAGCCTGAAAAATCTCTTCGTGTTTTTCCGCCATTGACGTTGCCGTATCCTGCACTAAGTCCCCCATCACTACTCATTTGAACGCCAGGTGTAAACTCATGGGTTTACACGCGCAGATTCTCCCCCTACTGTAAACCCTACAGTTTACACCCCAAAGAATCCCCTCTCATCCAGGAGATCTCAGATGAGTCTATCTCTAAAACTGAACGGCGTCGATCACACCGTCGACGCGGAACCCGGCACGCCCCTGTTGTGGGTGATCCGGGACGAGCTGAAGCTGACCGGAACAAAATTCGGGTGCGGCGTCGCGTCCTGCGGGGCCTGCACGGTCCATATCGATGGTGAACCGGCGCGGTCCTGCCAGACCTATATCGAAGACGTCGAGGGCGCAGAAATCACCACGATCGAAGCGGTCGGCGCGTCAAAGGAAGGCGCCGCCGTTCAGCAAGCCTGGGAAGAACTTGACGTGGTTCAGTGCGGCTATTGCCAGTCAGGGCAAATCATGTCCGCCGCTGGTCTTTTGGCAGAGAATCCGAAGCCGTCAGTTGAAGACATCCACGACTATATGCAGGGCAACGCCTGCCGGTGTGCCACTTACCAACGCATCCGCGCCGGCATTCAGCGCGCATCCGAGATTCTGGAGGCCTGATCGATGACACTCAACTCCTCTCGTCGCGGGTTTCTGAAGGGTGCGGCCGCTGCCGCCGCAGTTCTGGTTGTGGGCGTCAAGCCCGATGGTGCCGTCGCTGCTGGCAACGCAAGCGCGCAGATCAATCCGTTCGTGAAGATCGGTTCCGATGGCAAGGTCATTGCAATCATCAAGCATTTCGAAAAAGGTCAGGGCCCGGCAACCGGACTGTCCACGCTGATCGCCGAAGAGATCGGCGTTGGCATGGATCAGATCGACTATGAATTCGCGCCCTCAAATGCCGAACTGTATAACAACCTCGCTCTCGGCCCGTTCCAAGGCACTGGCGGGTCCACGGCCATGGCCAATTCGTTCATGCAGTACAGAACCGCCGGTGCCGCCGCGCGCGAAATGCTGATCAACGCAGCAGCCACCGCTTGGAACGCAGACCCTGCCGCGCTGGACATTGTGGACGGTCAGATCACTGGCGCAGGTCAGTCAGCACCGATCGCGGATTTTGTCGCCGCCGCATCCGAATTGGACGCCCCCTCCGAGCCCACGCTGAAGACCCCCGAGCAATGGCGCTTGATCGGCAACCCGGACGTTCGCCGCGTGGACAGTCGGATCAAAGGCAACGGTCAGGCCATGTACGCGATGGACGTCCATCTGCCGAACCAAATGGTCGTGATGCTGGCCCGTCCGCCACAAAACGGTGGAATGGTCGCCGGGTTTGACGATTCAGACGCGCAATCGGTCAAGGGCTTCATCCGCGCTGCGACGCTGCCCAACAACGCAGCCGTCGCTGTTTACGCCGAAAACACTTGGGCCGCGATGCAAGCGCGGGATGCGCTGTCAGTCGAATGGGATCTTTCGGCGGCTGAAACCCGGGACAGCGCGCAGATCAAAGAAGAAATCATGGCCGCGCTTGAGGGTGAGGCGGAATACAACGTCCTGAAAAACGACCCTGCGCCGATGGATAAGGCGGCCCAAGTGATCGAAAAGACGTTCTACTTCCCGCTGCTCGCACACGCCCCGATGGAGCCGCTCAACTGCACCGTCGAAGCCAATGAAGACGGCGGTGTGACCCTGCATGACGGCGCGCAGATGCCGACCGGCCCGCATATGGCGCTGGCGCAAATCTTCCAGCTTCCGATGGAAAAGGTGCGCATCAACACGATGCTGGCCGGTGGCTCTTTCGGTCGTCGTGCGACGCCGAACGCGGATTATCAGGTCGAGGCCGCTCTGGCCTTTGCGATCACGGACCGCACGCGCCCCGTCAAACTGGTCTGGAGTCGCGAGGATGACGTACGCGGAGGCTTTTATCGCCCCGCTTTCGGTCACAAAGTCCGGGTCGGCTTGTCCGACGACGGAGAAATCGTCGCTTGGGATCACCGCATCGCCGGTCAGTCGATCATGAAAGGCACCGCGTTCGAGGCAATGGTTGTGCATGACGGTGTCGATCACACTTCGGTCGAAGGTGTGACAGGCTCGCCCTACACCATCCCGGGCTTCCATGTGGGTTTGACCGATACCCCAAAGGCCACTAGCACGCTATGGTGGCGCTCGGTCGGGCACACCCACACGGCCTACGCGATGGAGGTCATGATGGACATGGCCGCCAAGGCTGCGGGCCGCGACCCGCTGGAGTTCCGTCTGGCTCATCTGGGCAACAGTCCGGATGCGACCCGAAAGGCCGCCGTCCTGAAGCTGGCCGCCGAAAAGGCCGATTGGGGCAACGCACCCGCTGGTCACGTGCAGGGTCTGGCAGCGCACAAATCCTTTGGCAGCTATGTTGCCGAAGTAGTCGAAGTGTCGGGAGATGCTGAAACCGGGGTGCAGATCGAAAAGATCACCTGCGCCGTGGATTGCGGCATCGCGGTCAATCCAGACGTGATCAAGGCGCAGATCGAGGGCGGTGTAGGTTATGGCATCGGCCACGTCATGCGGAGTGAGATCACACTGACCGCCGGTGAGGTCGACCAGTCGAACTTCCCCGACTACGAACCCCTGCGCATCGCCGATATCGGAGCGATCGAGACCCACATCGTCCCCTCCGCCGAGCCGCCCACTGGTATCGGAGAACCCGGCACCCCACCCTCGGCGCCCGCGCTTGCCAACGCAATCGCGCAGGTCGGCCAGGTGGTTGCGGTCCTGCCCATGGTGAATGACGGCGTGTCGTTCGCTTGATGAGACTAACGCCGCCGGTTGGTTAGACTGGCGGCGTTTTTTAGGTTCGAAGTCATCGCCGCAATGATCCGGAAAGAAAACCAAGATCAGAGGATGGAATGCAGCTTCCGCCGTTTAAATCTTGCCCTGATCAAACACCGTAGCGGATGCTCTGGTACATCCTTCAACCACGCGGCAGGCGTTTCAAAACCTTAGATAAAAGTTTGTCCGCTGATTGAGGGCATTCCCCAGCCCAAACCAGCCAGTCAGCCCAGGGATCGTCTTTTACACAATGGCTCGGACTCAACCGCGATCCGCTGTTTGCGTTTGATGTGCCCCAATACCTCGCGAAAGGCGCGGTGTCTGGGTTTGCCTTCCAGATAATCCGCCAGCTTGAGCAGGTTGATCGGGTGCTTTGCAATCAACGCCTCGATCCGTTGCACCGCATCATCCAGCGCGTAGTGATCCACATACTGACAGGCCACCTGCGTGGGCGTCAGCAGGCAGTAATCCTGCGGGCGTTTCTCGGAATAGCGCGCGATGTCGAAAGGCGAAGCGCCTAGGGCGTGGAACTTGGGGATGTGCACACGCATATCGGCCTCGGCGTGTTCCAGCACCGTGCCCGAGGTCTGGCGAAACCCCAGCGGGCCAAGCTTGCCGACCACGTGTTTGCGCATCGCCGGAGAGATCATGTCCACATCCGCCCGGTCGTATTTCAGATCATCGAAGACGGACAGCAGCCCCAGCTCTTCATCGGCAATCTGGATATAGGGCTCGGCGCTGAACGCCCGCATTTGATCCAGAACCTGCGCCCGCACAGTTTCAGGGTCTGAAACGAAATCGGCCCCGGCGGGTTGAACCGCCGGGGCCGTGAATGCTCGCAGTAAGCGTCGGATCAAAGACCGGTGCTCACGTCGATTGTGTTGCCCTCTTCCAGGGTCACATATGCTTTTTTGACGTCTTTCCGACGGCCCAGCTGGCCGCGGAACCGTTTGACCTTGCCTTTGGTCACGGTGGTGTTCACCGCTTTGACCTTCACACCAAACAGCGCCTCAACGGCCTCTTTGATCTGCGACTTGTTGCTGTCGATCGCCACTTCAAAGACAACCGCGCCGTTTTCGGACGCCATGGTCGACTTCTCAGTAATGATCGGCTTGCGGATCACGTCGTAGTGTTCTGCCTTCGCGCTCATTTCAGACGAGCCTCCAGTGCTTCGACAGCCGCTTTGGTGAGCACCAGTGTGTCACGCTTGAGGATGTCATAGACGTTTGCGCCCATCGACGGCAGGATATCCAGACCTTCGATATTCTTGGACGCTTTCAGGAACCCTTCGTTCACGGTCGCGCCGTCGATGACCAGAGCGCGTTTCCAGCCCAGGTTTGCAACCTGTTTGGCCAGAGCGGCGGTCTTGCCTTCGGCTTCGGCGTTCTCGATCACAACCAGTTCACCGGCCTTTGCTTTGGCCGACAGAGCGTGACGCAGGCCAAGCTTGCGGAACTTCTTGGGCAGGTCGTGGCCGTGCGAACGCACGACGGGGCCTTTGTAGATACCACCACCACGGAAGATCGGCGCGTTGCGGTCACCATGGCGTGCGCCACCGGTGCCCTTCTGGCGATAGATCTTCTTGGTCGAGTAGCTGGTTTCCGAGCGGGTCTTGACCTTGTGGGTGCCGGCCTGCGCGTTGTTGCGCTGCCAACGGACCACACGGTGCAGGATGTCCGCACGCGGTTCCAGGCCGAACAGATCGGCGTTCAGCTCGATGTTGCCGGCTTTGCCGCCGTCCAGTTTGATTACATCAAGTTTCATGCTTCACCACCTTCCGCGGGCGCTTCTTCCGCAGGTGCTTCGGTTGCAGCCGATTTAACAGCAGCCGGGAAAGGCAGGCCTTCCGGTGCTTTCTTCTTCACGGCGTCCTTGACGGTGACCCAGCCCGATTTCGGTCCGGGAACGGCGCCTTTGATGAAGACCAGGTTCCGGTCGGCGTCGGTTTTGACAACCTCCAGGTTCTGGGTGGTGACACGGGCAGCACCCATGTGACCGGCCATCTTCTTGCCTTTGAAAACCTTGCCCGGGTCCTGACACTGACCGGTCGAACCGTGCGAACGGTGGCTGATCGAAACACCGTGCGAGGCGCGCAGACCACCAAAGTTCCAACGCTTCATCGCACCGGCAAAGCCTTTACCGATCGAAGTACCCGAAACGTCAACCTTCTGACCTTCCAGGAAGTGTTCTGCCGAAATCTCGGCGCCCACTTCAATCAGGCCATCAGCAGAGACTCGGAACTCGGCCAGCTTACGCTTGGGCTCGACCTTGGCAGCGGCGTAGTGACCGCGCATGGCTTTCGAGGTGCGTTTTGCCTTGGCAGCACCGGCGCCCAGCTGAACGGCGGTATAGCCGTCTTTGTCAGCGGTACGCTGTGCAACGACCTGCAGGTTGTCCAGGTGAAGAACGGTCACAGGGATCTGCTTGCCGTCTTCCATGAACAGGCGGGTCATGCCAACTTTTTTTGCGATAATACCAGAGCGCATAATCTATACCCTCCGATCTTACGACTGCAGCTTGATCTCGACGTCCACACCAGCAGCGAGGTCGAGCTTCATCAGCGCGTCAACGGTCTGGGGGGTCGGATCAACGATGTCCAAGAGACGCTTGTGCGTGCGGATCTCGAACTGGTCGCGGGATTTCTTGTCAACGTGAGGACCACGGAGAACCGTGAACTTCTCAATCTTGTTCGGCAGTGGGATCGGGCCGCGCACGTTCGCGCCGGTCCGCTTGGCAGTGTTGACGATCTCTTGCGTGCTGGCATCCAGAACGCGATAGTCAAATGCCTTCAGCCGAATACGGATATTTTGGCTTTGCATAGATACAGCCTTTTATCAGGCGTTGAGGTTGAGAGGAGGACAGACGCGCATCGCCAACCCTCTTCGAACCCAAAAGGCGGGAATCACCCCGCCTTGACGTTCTTATCGAGAACTCGCGCGTATTAGTGGGGTTGGTGGGGTTTGGCAAGGGGGAAATACTGGAGGTTCGAATTGGTTCACTTTTCGCGGTGCCAAGAGAAGTATTGGCCCGCCCATGATTACACTTCACTAAAGGCTCTTAGTCTTTTTGCACCAAGAACTCACCTGCTGAAGACAGTCTCTGAGGACATATCGTTGACTAACAGAACTTTGATAGTTGCCCAGCGGGGCCATAAACCCATGGGCGATCCTTTCAAACAACTCTAAGTTCTCGTAGGCAATATTCGTTCCCGGCAGCCGTACAAATAGCTTACCCTCATCGAAGCCAAACCGCATTGGAATCTGCTCAAATTTTGTAACTTCACCAATGGTTTTTTCGGATATCTCTATATCCCGCTCATCAAAGCGATGAATACTTTCGGAAAGGTAGGAGTACGAATAAAGTCCATATCCGAGTTTTGGAAATTCTCTAGCTTTTTGATGAGGTAGGCAGGCGCAGCGAAAATCGCCCGGCACCAATGAGCCTCTCTTTCGACAAATCTCTTCATAGGCATCAATTGCAAAAGCTCCTGCATGACAACAATCCAACGTTAGACTTAACTTACAGCGTCCCAGCTGATTGAAATCTTGCCAAGGCTCGGTCGCCTCCTCCCCAGCCACGCAACTCTCTAAGAATGAGAGAAAATCGGTCGCGCAAATTGGGCCGTCAGCTAACAGCAATGTGGCATCATGAGTGCTGTGATCAATGTCGCCATGCCCGGAAAAGAAAACATTTATCTGCCCACCTCGCCACTCCGGGTCGTCAACGTTTGCTTCGAAGAACTCTCGGCATAACTCGCCGACACGTAGAAGCTCCTCTCGCGTAGGATTCGATACAAGTACATCCTCGCTGAACGTCCCTGCACCGAGCCGCAACCCCGGCTTGAAAACCAACTCAGGATATAACACGACGGACATCTTGTAATAGTCGTTCATAGCAAGGACATCTGATCGAGCGTTTTGCAATCGAGCATAACGTTTTTCTCTCAGGTCATCTCGATCGCCTGTCCACGAATCCGGACCATCACAACAGATAAGAATATTGAACCAGAAATTCCTTAGTTGTGGGCCAAGTGGCAACGGGAGGCGCTTGTGAAAGCGGTCGCTAGAACGCTCGGTCTTTAGGAACAACCCATCGACGTCCTCAGAAAGCGTAAGTTTTTGTTTCGCTGCAAACGCCGAGTTAGGGTCTTCTCCAAGAGCTTTGGTCCATTCAATAACCTTTTCTCGCGTTATCGGGTGCCGCTCATGAATTTGCTCAATCATAGCCTTACAGTTTCCCGAATCTAGAGATTTTGAAAGACTGCACGTCAACCTTCTTTCCTGTCACATCTCCAAACAAAAAAGGGCGTCCCGAAGGACGCCCTTTCCATCTGATCATTCGCAGGTGCGAATTACTCAGTGATCTTCGACACAACGCCGGCGCCGACGGTGCGGCCGCCTTCGCGGATCGCGAAGCGCAGGCCCTGCTCCATCGCGATCGGTGCGATCAGCTCAACGCCGAACGACACGTTGTCGCCAGGCATGACCATCTCGGTGCCTTCCGCTAGAGTAACCGTGCCGGTCACGTCCGTGGTCCGGAAGTAGAACTGCGGACGGTAGTTCGCGAAGAACGGAGTGTGACGACCGCCTTCTTCCTTGGTCAGGATGTAGGCTTCAGCTTCGAACTTGGTGTGCGGTGTAACCGAACCCGGCTTACACAGAACCTGGCCACGCTCAACGCCGTCACGGTCCACACCACGCAGCAGGGCGCCGATGTTGTCGCCCGCTTCACCGCGGTCCAGCAGCTTGCGGAACATCTCAACGCCGGTGCAGGTGGTTTTCGAAGTGTCGCGGATGCCGACGATTTCGATTTCGT
>NZ_JBQFXE010000016.1:0-49816 GCF_056540685.1 Ruegeria sp. AM2
CAGAACAGCCTTGATGAGCCTTTTTTCATGCGATTGCACAATGCTATCATGAGCGTCGAGGCTGACTATGACGTGGTAATAATCGATAGCCCACCATCACTCGGTTTCATCACTATGTCAGGCATGGCGTCCGCAACATCAGTCGTTGTGCCACTGACACCCAGTATGTTGGATGTGGCCAGCACCGCGCAGTTTCTGCAAATGGCGAGCAGCTACATGAAGGTTATCCAGGATATCGGTGCTGAACTCAGCTATGATGATTTCCGAATGTTGATAACGCGGGATGAGCCCACCGATATTCCGTCTCAACAAATCGTCTCCTTCCTCCGGGCCCTTTTCCAAGAGCGAATGATGATGGCAACAAGCCTGAAATCAACGGCTATCGCAGATGCCGTAATGCTGCAGCAAAGCATTTACGAATTGAACCGGAGTGACATAACGAGATCCACTTATGATCGGGCCAAGGCAAGCATGGATGCCGTTGGCTCTGAGATAGAAAAGATGATTTTGACATCGTGGGGGCGTAACTAATGGCTGGGAGAAGGAAGAGAGACCCGGGTGCAAGCCTGATGAGTGCCTTGCAAGCGCCGTCTGCCGCACAAACAACCGCGGCCCCCAACGACACACCGACAGCCGCCGCGACGGCTCCGGGCATTAAGTTGATTGAGAGAACCTACAATGCTGTTCGGGAAATTGACCCGGATCTGATCGATGATTCCGCATTCGCTGATCGCCTTGAACTCTTCACAATTGTGAAGTCGGCTGAATCACTGAACGCCGATAGCGACGTTGACCATCAGGACGCAACACTAGAGCAGCTGGTGGACAGCATTCTAACACATGGTCAGAAGGTTCCAATTTTGGTGCGACAGTCTTCCAAGGACAAAGGTCGCTATGAAATAATCTTTGGCCGCCGACGTCTGGCAGCTATACGCCACATCCGCTCAAACCCGAGACCGGATATGGAAGATGCTGACACAGGGTTGCGTATAAAAGCCAACATCGAAACGAAGGCGGAGGGGCAGACCGACAAGGAATTCGACAACCAGGCACTTGTCACTCAGGCGCTAGAAAATGCGGCTCGCAAGAACCTTTCGCCATACGAAAAAGCAAGATTTGCCAACATAATCTATGCCGCTGGGGTCGAAAAACAGGATGTTGCTCGCATGATGAATATGTCAGCAACCAACCTTTCCAACTTATTAAAGATTACCCGCGTCGTGCCTGACGAACTTGGCGACCTTATTGGCGCTGCATCAGGTAGCGGCCGGCCCAAGTGGGAAGCGCTGGCCAACGGCTTGCAAAGCGAAGTGATCACCGCTCACGAAGCAAGCAAACTGTTGTCCGATATGGACCCGTCATGCACATCTGACGAACGGCTCAATACCTTGCTAGCAGAAATCAAAAGCAGGTCAGGTAAAAGCACCAAACGGGAAGTGCGGACGTTAGGTGAAGTCGCAAAGGTTCAGAAAGGTCCGACGGGCCTGAAACTAACGATCGCGGATACAAAGAACACTGCGGGCTTTGCTGATTGGCTCGATGTGAACATAGAGGCAATAATTGAGGATTCCCTGAAGAGGTTCAAAGCAGAGAACCCTGGGAAGAACTGACTTCACAATTGTGAAGTCCACTACTGAGGCAACGAGCAAAAAGGAGATTGCAGAAAAGAAAACCCTCGAAACCGGAGGCTCCGAGGGCTGCACCACACTAGTGTGGAATTAGTCTAAGCACCTAATTTTTAGCAGCCCGCGAATCGCTTCACAACAAAAAACACCCTTGGGTGAACGAGATTTCTTTGTCTGCTGATAAAAAACCATGAAGACAGTGAAACGTTTCGCTCCAGACGGCGTAGCCGGGCCGTCTGCAGGGCAGGGGAGTGGTGCGCCTAAGTGGTCACAACTTCGAGCTATCGAAGAGGCGAGAGAACCACTTGGCATCAAAGCCACCAGTATCTCTATTCTCAGGGCAATGCTCAGCTATATGTCAGCTGATCGGATTTCCGAACTGGCGGATGATCAACACATCGTTTTTGCTAGCAATGCGTCCATCGCTCAAAGAGCCCACGTCAGTATTCAGACCGTAGAGCGGCACATCGCCAGACTTGTAAGCATCGGTGTGATCCGGCGCATCACAGCAGCAAACGGAAAGCGTTGGGTACGGCGCAACAGGGCAGGGCGGGTAACACTGATAAGCGGTCTTTCATTGCTACCCCTTGCCACAAGACACGCAGAATTCACAGCGCTGGCACGGGAGTATCGTCAGGCGCAAGACGCTCTGCAGATTTTGCGCGATCAATGCACACTTGCGCTCGCTCGCCTCAAAGGCGCTGTGACAAGCGGTGTCCAGGATCTTTTGGAACGGGCGCGAATTATCCTGCGTCGACGGCCCCAAAAGAGCGCTCTTGAGGCGCTGCTTGTTGAGCTCAACGAGCACATCACTGTGGACAACCGCCAACGAGAGAAACCTGAGCCCATCAATTTGACGGATGCCAACAGCGAAACTGAGGGGCATAAAGAGCAGTCACTGAATCAGAATAGTAATAAAAGAAAATCTCCTTCTATTCATGTAACCCAAGAACAAATGGAGCGCGCATTTCCTCGGCTATGCAGTGAATTGAGGTTTGCTAGGGATCAGGTCCATTGTGATCGGATTATGGATGATCTGGCAAACCAATTGCTGCTTGGTGAGGCTTGGTATGCAATGAAAGCCACCTACGGCCCGGCGACACGCTTCATGGCACTGGGGTACGTTTTTGAGCGTGCGGAGAGTATTCATCGCCCTCTGGCATATCTCAGATCGCTACTTTGCAAAATCCAGACAGGCGAAATCGACCATTCAGTGTTGCTAAGGCCATACAAGGCGGGCAGGGGCGTGGTTCCACACTCCTAAGTCGTTGAATCTACGTCTTGGTATGCTCTCTGCACTTTCTGGGTTCGTTCGCGTGACAAATACTTTGTGCAGCTGGAACACCGAGAGATTTCCTTGAGCCAGGTGTAGCCGCTGTATTTGGTGAAGAGTCGGTGTCGTGGCACAAACCAAGTCGCCACGCAGGTCTATCGGATTGCCAGTCCTTGGAGTCTGCTGGACCCATTGTGATTCCCCGATACGACACGGCCAAAGAAAGAGCTAGGCTGGCCGTCAATCCCCTAGGGATCGGCTTGTCGCGACCTTCAGGTGAAAATGCTCCAGATCGCCGGTTAGCTTTTCGGCCAAGACGTCGATGGCAGTCAGTACGTTTTGCGCGGCTCGGTATTCTGGCGAGTTGATCTTTGCTTGCGTGCAGACCTGGATCGCGCCGAATCGGCCAGTAGCGAGCTTTGCAAGGGCTTCATCTTTTTTAACGAATCCACGGTTTGTTCTCCGACTCATGACGCACCAACTCCATTGGTCAGCATAAACAATGTTCTCTTTGTGTTCTAAGATCAAGCGGCCTGCAAAAACCAACTCTCACATCTTTTTGCAACAACTTTCAATGATGCTGACCCGCGCAAAAATCTCGTGAGCGCTTAAATTGGTAACTCCAACGTAGCCTTCACGGTTGAAACCACAATGGATGTACGAAACTTCCGCACATTTTTGTCCGTGAAGAAGAACCGGTGTGTGAAAGCCTCGTAGTCTTTTATGTCCTTGGCAACAACGATCATGATAAAGTCTGCGTCGCCGGCGATGCAATAAAAGTTGGTCACATGCGGGTCCATCCGGGCTTTGCGTTTGAAATCTGCGGTTTGGTCGACGCTGTCGCGCTCCAACTCGACCGAGACAATTGCAGTGATGCCGAGCCCAAGCACCTCTTGGTCCAGAAGGGCTACCTCGCCGCGGATCGCGCCGCTGTCCCGCAATGCTTTGAGCCTCCGCTGAACCGATGCTGTTGAAGCTCCAATCTTGTCGGCCAATTCTAGAATGGTTGTTCGAGAATCGCTCTGCACAATTGCGAGTAGTTTTTTATCCATGTTGTCCATGATCGAATAACATCACATATGGCCGAACTGGTGAACTAAAAAACCGAAAAACCGCGAAATAGATGATTCAAGGCACATCCGTTGCTGTGCTTTATGATCGGTATGCAACTTTCAACTACAGCAAGAAGCGGAGAGTTCGCGATACTGCCACTCGCCGCTGGAGCGGCCGTTTATGGCTTTGCGTTCGGATTTTTGGCGGCTCAGCTGGGGATACCCTGGTGGGGTGTTGCCATCATGAGTGGCGCGGTTCATGCAGGATCTTCGCAGATCGTCGCCGTTGAACAATTCGCATCAACATCGAGCATCGCAGGTGCTGTTTTTGCCGGCGCCATATTGAACCTGCGGTACATCGGCATCGTCGCGTCACTAACCGAAATGCTGAGTGGCCTTTCCCTTTGGGCAAAACTGGTTGCGATTCACATCACGAGCGATGAAAGCTGGGCGCTGACTATCTCTGAAGCCAGCAAGAACCCGACAGTTGGACTGCGCTTCCTTCTCGGCGCCGGCACGGTGATGATAGTGACCTGGGTAGTTTCAACCGCCTCGGGTGCATTTGTCGGCGCGACCGTCCCCGATCTGGAGCAATTCGGGCTCGGGTTCGCCTTCACAGCTGCGTTCATTGCAATGGGTCGCGGCCTCTGGCGTAGCCCATCGGATTTGGTGCCCTGGCTGGTCACGTTCGTTGTTGCCGTGTGCGCTGTGAAGCTTCGGCTGACGAGCGCCCATGCCATAGTCATCGGGACTATCGCTGGCCTCGCGACCGCCCAGATTGTCCGAAAAATCAAAGGGTCGACGTGATGGGTACAGAGACCATTCTTCTCATCGGTGGACTGGCGATCTGCACTTTCGTCATTCGAGCCCTGGGCCTTGTGACGGGGAATTTCTTTCAAGAATCTCGCTACTCTTGGGTTCTGCGTGATCTCCCTGGAATACTGATTGTCGCACTTGTCGCCTCATCCCTAGCGGATTTGTCACTCGGCGGATGGTTCGCCGCGGCCGTCGCGTTGGGCGTGGCCGTTTATTCCAACCACGTAATTTTGACCATGGTCGGTGGTGTCGCCGCCTACGCGCTTCTGCAGAACGTTCTTTAGTAAAGCCTAGCCTTTGGAGGTTTCAATGAATTATGCCGAACACAATTTTGAGATAAGACAAGACGTGCTTCGGGAGCTGAAGCACCTCACAGATCCAAGCAACTTTGCAGCCGTCCGGACCTTAGCCTTCGAGTATTTTTTGGTAGCCGGGTCCATCTACCTGACAGTGGGCGTCTCATACTGGTTCTATCCGCTGGCGCTCGTCATCATTGGATCAGTCCAGAGGACATTCGCGAATATCTTGCACGAGTCTGCGCATGGGCTGTTTGCGAAGAATAAGATACTCAACTTTGTCGGCGGAACTGTTCTGACTTCCTATCTGATCTTCCATATGTTCACGCCCTACCGGAACTCTCATGTGGGTTTTCACCATCGACATTTTGGCGATCCCGAGGAAGACCCAGACTACAATTTCCACATCCTTTTAGGGCTGTACGAAGAAAAGGAGAGCCACAGCCGGTTTATCCTGAAGAACCTTGTTCTGGCTCTTATTGGGTATCGGACGGTCGAGTACATTAAGTACATCTATCATGATCGACTTCTGTTTTCAGAAGAGCAGGCCGTGGTCAAAATGCCTATATCGGTAAAGACAGACCGACTAATGTTTGGCCTGACCTGGCTGGCTGTGTTGGCGCTGGTGGCCTGGTTCAATGTCTGGGTCGTGTTTCTCCTTTTCTGGATCGTGCCCTGCTTCACCACGTACATCGCAATTGGATGGTGTGCAGAACTGGCGGAGCACTACCCGCTGCCCGAATCCGAAGATAAACGGTTGTTAATGACACGGAACCGTCATGGATGGGCCATCGAGCGCTTTTTGTTCGGGCGCCACTACGACCGGTACCATCTCGTCCATCACATCTTCCCAACAATCCCGTTCTACAACCTGAAGCGCGCCCATCAAGTGTTGCTCAAGGATGACGCTTACCGGCAGTGGGACGCCATGTGGGGCGGTATCTTCACGCGGACTCATCCAGACGAAGAAACCCTGATTTCCTACGTCAAAAAGTACAAAGCCGAGGTGTCTCAAAAACCGACCGATCGGAAGCGACCAAGCTTTGCTGAGCGACTACTGATGCAACACCCCCTAGCCCAAGGAGCGTGAGCTATGAACAAGAGCGAATTTCGTACCTCCGCAGCTAGCCATTTCCGAAATCAGGACGCAGAAGTGGCGAAGGGGCTGCGCAAGCTGGCCGCCCACCCGGTGCTGCGCGAGAAGTTTTCCGCCGACAGCACAATCAAAAGGATCTTTGCTGGTCCAGTCTCTCGTTACATTGTTGGCGACTGTATCGAGACTGCTTGCGCCAACTTCGAAACACTGTCCGACAAAGGGTATCTGATCGGCGTCGAATATGTCGGCGAAGAAATTGCCGACGAGCAGCAGGTTGGTGTGGTGGTCGACGAGAACATTCAGTTTCTCAAGAGTGCGCAATGCCGAAATTTTTCAAAAGGTCTCCAACTAGGCTTTGATCTTTCGAGCGTTGGAATGCTGGTAAGCCGTGATCTGGCAAAGAAAAACACAGCGAACATTGCCGAGGTGGCCGCGGCGCAAGGTTGCAGCGTCATGATAAGCATGGAACGTGCGACACACACAGATCAGATCCTTGATCTCTTCTACGAGCTGGCCCCGAAGCACGAAAACCTTGGGATCACCGTGCAGGCATACTTGAAGCGGCTCTCAGGGGATCTGCCGAAACTCATCAAGGCAAACCGGAAGATCCGTTTGGTGAAGGGCGTTTATGACGAACACGCCTCCCTTGCCCTGCCTCGTGGGCCCGAGCTTGATGACCGGTACATTGAGTACGCGGCCATGTTGGCATCGGCCAAAGCGAGATTTGCCGTCGCCACACATGATCGCTCGCTGATCGAACGCTTGCAGCCCCTCGGATTGTTGGAATCTGTCGAGGAACTTGAGGCGCTTCACGGCTGCAACCCTGACCTCCTCCGAGACCTGCGGGCTGAGGGGTATCCCTGTCGGATCACCGGCGTCTACGGTGAAGAATGGTTTCTGCATTTCCTGCATCGCCTCGCAGAATACACACCGAATTTGCTTCAAGCGTTCTCTGACTACCATCGACCGTCCCAGGTTGTTTTCGGCGAAAGGTACTAGATCATGGATTCAGCGATGACCATCGCGGCACCTTTCGCCTACCTGAACATGGCAGGGGCAGGTCCGGTGTCGGATGAGGTTCTCGAAACCACGAGAAACTACCTTAAGATCGAACAATTGCACGGTGCCTACGACACGGAACTGGACCACTCACCCCAATTGGATAAGCGTGTCTATCGGCAGTTGGCAAAGTTGCTGCATTGCGATGCAAGCGACATTGCGATATTTGAAAACGCGACCCGCGCCTGGATCGAGGTCGTAAGCCGGGTTCCGTTGGACGGCGCCAAGTCAGTGTTCACCACACAGTACGAATACGCTGGCAATCTTCAATTTCTGAAGAGCCTCGCGCACCGGCATGATTTGGAGCTAGTCGTCATACCTTGTGACAGCAACGGGGATATTGACGTCGAGTGGTTGCGCAAAAACATGTCAGGCGATGTTGGCTTGGTCTCTGTGGTTCATGTGCCCTCATGTTGCGGCATTGTAAATCCGGTTGAAGAGATCGGGCAGGTACTGGCCGGCCATTCGGCAGTCTACATCGTGGATGCCTGCCAGGCGGTCGGCCAAGCTGAGATAGACGTCTCTCAAATTGGGTGCGACGCACTTACCGGCGCAGGTCGAAAATTCCTCTGCGGCCCAAGAGGTACAGGTTTCGCGTATGTTTCTGCTGATCTGCGAAACCGGATCGAGCCGGGCTTTGTTGATTTACATCTTTCAGATTTCCGGGAAGACGGCACCGTGACCAAAGATGTATCGTCTGCGCGGTTCCTAGAGGCCGCCGAACGCAATTGTGGCGCAATTCTCGGCCTTTCGATAGCGATTGATGAAGCGATTGCCGGCGATGGTAGACGCAACGACGGCATAAACCATATCCGAGAAGGCGTTTCTGCCCTAAAGGGTGTCATTCCTATTGATCCAGGGCGAACCCGAGGAGGAATTTTCTCTTTCCGCCACGAAGACGTTAGCGCTGGCGACATCGTTGCCGAGTTGCGCAGACAGGGTGTCGCCGCGTGGCGCATTAAAGGGTCACACACACCCCTATACATGCTGCCGCAAGGCCATGTTGAAGCCGTTCGGCTATCGTCCAACAAAATCTGCCCGGAGGACGGCGAAAGGGTGGTTCGGGTTCTGTCAGAGATCCTGGCTGGGTAAAATAGTTTCTTCCTGTGGCGTTCCCCGTCACCACTTAACCCGGCCTAGCGCCGGGTTCTTTTTTGCTGAACCCAAGGTCAGGACTGGTATCAAGGCCTGTTTGGCTCGATCAGATCCGACCAATGTCATCAGCCCCGGTATCAGCCGTCTGCCCGATGAACGCGATTTCAAGTGCATTGTCAGGGAGAGGCCGCTGCAAGGCCGAGGCTTCTTCGCCTGATCCGGTCAGCCAGGTCGAAAACTCCTCCTCTGTTCGAAGGATCACGGGCATCGCCTTCGGGTGGATCGGCGCGACGACGCTGTTTGCCTGAGTTGTCAAAAAGGACATCGCGATGACTTGGGCATTTTCATCGGCAAGATCCGCATCCGCCTTGCGCCTCAGCCCATCCTTTTCCCAATTCCACCGCCGCATGAGACCGGCAAAGGCAAACGGCGGCCGGTTTTCATCGCCGCTGAGGCGAAACCAGGCAGCGCATTTGTTCGGTTTCCCGGCCTTTCCTATGAATTTTTCCGTGGGGTGATACTCTGCAAATGAGGATGCAGGGACCAGACAGCGTTGACGCGGCTCCTGCAAGACCCGTTTCCAAACCGGCGCTGTCAGGTCTCGCGTATTTGTCAGCCAGCTCTCGAATTTCTGGCCTTTGAATCTAACCTTTCGGTAGCCCCATCGAGCAAGCGTCATCGATCGGTAGCCCTCGCGATTCACCCGAACTATAGGCACTTGGTTGTCCGGCTTGATCTGAGGTTGAGACGCAGCGTTGCCAAGCTGGTCGAAGTCTGGCCGGACTTGGAACAGCTGCCGCATGGCCTCTTGACTGGTCGTGTTGGAGTATAAGTTGCACATAGCCTGAAAGCATCCACAGCAATGACGACGGATCAAGTCATTACTTGTTGCGGTCAACGATGCCACGAAATTACACGCCCAAAAACCCATTGAAATTACATACTATTGGGCAAATCCCGCGCCTTCTGCGGGTGACGCGATGCCCTCGCTGCGCTCAGCCTTTTGCAAGGATCACGCTTGATAGACATCGAGCAAAGCGCGGCCCGCATGGCGGTCTGCGGCGCCTGGTTTTCCGAACGTCAGGGGCCGAAAAGCTCTCGTGTCAGATCCGGTCCAGGGGGAAGGCGCAGAGAGAGATCCGCGCAAGGAATCCGGCGATTTCACGCGTCTGCCTTCGATCTGTCCCGATGAAAATGAGCGGCTACGATACACGCCGTGCTGACCAGTAAACACCAAGCCTGCAGGCGCGTGCCGCGCGTGTTGACTGGTCAGCTGGTCCGGCGTGTTCGAAAGCCGCGAATTTTCAACAGGAGACAGACATGAAGTACATTCGCAAAAAATCAATCCAGCTTCGCAAGCTCTCAGCACGCCGCCTGAAAGCCGTCAAAAAGCAGCTGCAGAAGATCGACCTGAGCCTGAGCATTCAGATTAACTTGCTCATCATCAAGATCACCGTCACTGTCAAACGCCCGGCGCCATAGCCCGGGCATTCGCCATCTTGGCCGGTCTGAGGCTGTGCCTGGCCGCATAGGCGGCCGGGATCGGCAGTTTACCACAGGCCAGCCGTTCGCATTCTCGCGTGCTGCCTTTGTGGCCTGCTGCGGTGCCCGAATGATTACAGGGCTTTCGTCAGGTGTGCCGAAATCCCTTTCTCCTGAAGTCGAAATCACGGGCACTGGAAAACTGCCGATCCCCACGGGGTGCGATGTTGAGGATCTATACCAGCTCATCCGCATTTGGATCTGTTGAAAAGGCTTGGGAGATCCGCGCGAGGCGCGCGGCTCGCATGATCCATTAGACAGGGCAGGGGATCGACACGGGCTTGCGCCCGCGCTCACCCCGGCCCTGACATTCTCATGATTTGCTAAGCAGACCGCCGGGCGGTCTGCTGCGCTTGTTTTCCCGAGCGTCGCGGGGCCGAAAAGCTCTCGTATCAGATCCGGTCCAGGGGGAAGGCGCAAAGAGAGACCCGCGCAGGGCGCGGCTCACATATCTCTTTTTTGTGCGCCTCAAGCAGAAATCGTGAAAATCCCGGTTCCTCCCACGCGCCAGCGCGCGGGTCCCTCCCAAATTTGCCCGATTTCAGCCTGACCCCCAGTCCTCGGATCTGAAACGGATCTTTTCCATCGGCCCCCCTCCTTCGCCGGGAAAAACGCGGATGGGTGCGGGTGTCGATGTCACAGCCAATGGGCCGTTTCCTTGGCCCATTGGAACAAACCGAACCACTTGCGGACAGGTCGGGCGCACATCGGCCACCGCATCACCACGAAAGAGAGGCCACCAATGGCTGCAACCGCACATCAAACCGTTGAACCCGGTCAGGTCGATTATGCCCTCATCGGTCAACAGAATGACGCTTTCCGCAAGGGCCTGCCCGAAGGCGGGGAGGGGATTATCGTTCAGACAACCGCCATTGACGATATGGGTCCTGCCTATGTCGCTGAATGTCTGGCCCAGATCGTCGCCTATGACGATTTCACCGAGGACAACGACCCCCACGGCACCCGCGAAATGGGTTTCATGGAAATCAAGGGCCGCAAGGTCTGGTTCAAGATCGACCTGTACGACGAGAACTACAAATACGGGACACCGGACCCCACCGATTTGAGCAAGACGCGCCGCGTCCTGACCATCCTTTTCCCGAGCGATTACTGAGTTCGGTCCCGGCCACGCGGTCGGGGCTGGGTGCGCAACCCGCGCAGGAAAGGAGGTGAGAACATGAACCCATACACCCTTGAACGTCAACGCAAGTTGGCTTGGAGCAATCTCAAGAAGGGCGGCCTTTCGGCCAAGATCGCCCGCGCCTTCTTGAAACGTCACGCTGCTGCCTAAGCGGCCACGCCTCAGCCCGAAAGGGCTGGGGCACCCATAACACGAAACTTCACCACGAGAAAGGGTTTACCCCATGACCAAGCAAACGAAGATCACCGCGACCGAAGCCCGCTTTCCGCTGGCATCGCTGACACTTTCCCCGATCAACCCGCGCCAGAACGTGCCGGAGGCCGAGGTTATCGAATTGGCCGAGTCCATCTGGACTGCTGGCCTGATCCAGAGCATCGCCGGTCTGGCCGACGAAAAAGGCGGCGCTGAAATCGTCGCTGGTGGACGCCGCCTGCGCGCCCTGCAATATCTGTCTGAGAAACACCCGAACCTTGCCAGCATCCGCCCAGAACTGGCGAACCCGCTGGTGATGATTGCACCGGATGTTGAAACCGCCCAGACATGGGCGACAGCGGAGAACATCAGCCGTAAAGACCTGTCGCCCGCCGAAGAAATCCGGGCCTATGGTAAAATGGACAAGGCCGGTGCGCCCGTATCCGGGATTGCCCGCGCCTTTGCTGTGACAGAGGCGCATGTCTACAAGCGCCTGAAACTGGCAAGCCTGCCGGAACAGGTGATCGATGCGCTGGAAGCCAAGGAAATCAGTCTTGGCGAAGCCGCAGCCTTCACCATCTGCGACGATACAGAACTGACTCTGAGCGTTCTGGAACAGGCCCGGAAAGGCCACCTGTCGGAGCATCAGATCAAAAACATGCTGAAACCGGATGCTGTGAGCGCGACGGATCGGCGGGCAAAGTTTGTTGGGCTGGATGCCTACAAGAAAGCAGGTGGCCGTGTTTCTGGTGACCTCTTTGCCGAAAAGACCTTGCTGGATGATGAGGCCATTCTGGACCAGTGCTTTACCGACAAGCTGGCTGTGGCCGCGCGCACGATCCGGCAGGAAAACGGCTGGAAATGGGCCGAAGTCGTCAGCGATACACATTTTGGCGGCTGGGATATCGACCAGTTGAAATGCGCCCGCATCTATGCCGAGCAAGGCGAACTGACCGAGGAACAGGCCGAGCGCTACGACGAACTGGCGGAGCTTGCAGAGGCCGAGGTTCTGGACGAGGCGGGCGAAGCCGAGTTGCAGACGCTTCAAACCATTGTCGATGGGGCCTTTTCGGATGTGCAGAAAGACTGCGCCGGGGTTGTCCTCAATGTCACCAACGCGGGCGAGTTGTGTGTGACCGAAGGTCTGGTAAAGCCCGAGGACAAAGAAGCTGCGGTCGCGGCGGGTGTGTTGAAAGCCTCTCAGCACAAGACAACCGGCGCAACCGACACCACCAGCAAGCCGCGCATGTCACAGGCTCTTGTGGATGATCTGAAACGAGTTGTGACAGGCGCACGGCAACATGCGGCGGTCAACGATCCTGATCTGATCCTTGCTCTGCTGGCCTTTCAGGTGTCGGGCGGCGTGAATTACGGCAGGCCCATCGGTCTCACCAAAGAAATCGTGCCGAACTACCCCACCACCGAGGCAGCGGGTTATGCGCTGGATGAACGCCTGACGACGCCGACCGATTGGAGCCATGACACCAACATGGGCGACTTTGCAAAGGCGTTCCGAGCCTTCCGCAAGAAGGGTGCAGATCACATTCAGGCTGAATTGACCCGGTTCCTTGCGTCGCTGTTGAGCGGAGGCGATGAAAAGTTGAAAGCCCTGATCGACAACGAGGTTAAGACCGATATTCGCGCGGTCTGGACACCGACATTCGACAACTTTTTCAGCCGCATCGCAGGGCCTTACCTCAACGAAATCTGGGGCACCATTCTGGGCCTCAAGCCGGGCAACGTTCAGATGAATATGTTCGAAAGCCTCAAGGTTGGCGAGAAGCGGAAGAAGCTGGACGCGCTGTTCAACGACCCTGAGACCCGCGAGGCGATGAAGCTGAGCAAGGCGGTCGAGAAGCGGATCGCCACATGGCTGCCCGAGGGCATGGTCTGAGACCCGCAGGCGGGGCGCGCAAGCGCCCTGCCACACCGGACAGGAGATAGAGCTATGGCTTTCCAGAATGATACGAACACCAAGCGGGTTCAGAAGGCGGTCGCAAGAGTTCAGCAGATTGTCGATTCCGCGAAAACGAACGGGGCAGGGGCCGACAAACTGGCCGCGATGCTGCGCCCGCTCACCGACGAGCTGGCCGCACTTGGCGCGCTGGCAACGACCGATCGTCCGGCCCGACCGCCTGAGTTTGAAGCGTTGACAGTCGGCCAGCGGGCCGCGCTCAAGCTGGCAGAACAAGCCTCACTGCGCGAACAGATCGTGTCGCTCATCGCGCGCCTTGAGGCCCACGCCGACCAACTGGCGGATCAGCCATGACCTTCCCTTTCAAACACCCGACATGGCCCGGTGTCAGCGAACCGGTTGATGGGGCTGATCTGCGCGTGTTGTCGCTTGGGGCAGGGGTCCAAAGCACCACACTGGCACTCATGGCCGCGCATGGCGAAATCGGCCCCATGCCCGATGCTGCTATCTTTGCAGATACCGGCTGGGAGCCTGCCGAGGTTTACGAGCATCTGGATTGGCTGGGCAGCGGCAATGTCTTGCCCTTCCCAATCCACCGGGTGCAGGCCGTTGATCTGCGCGCGCAGGTACAGGCCCGCTCGGACCACGCCGATGGCCGCTTTGTGTCCATCCCGTATTTTCTGGATCAGGGGGGAATGAACCGCCGCCAGTGTACCCGCGAGGCCAAGATTGACCCGATCCGCCGCGAGGTGCGCCGCTTGCTGGGCGTTGCCAAGGGCGCGCGGGCGACAGGCTATCGCGTTGAGCAGTGGATTGGCATCAGCACGGACGAAATGGTGCGCATGAAGGACGCCCGCGAAAGCTGGATCACACATCGCTGGCCGCTCATCGAGGCCCGCATGTCGCGCGGCGACTGTCTGGCATGGTGCAAGCGGCGTGGATACCCCGAGCCGCCGAAATCCGCCTGCGTCGGGTGCCCGTTTCGCACGAATGCCCGCTGGCGCGACCTGAGCAAGACTGACCCGGATGCGTTCTGGGATGCGGTTGCGCTGGATGCCGCCATGCGCCGCAACGGTCCCGCTGCCGGGATGCACGGGCTGGAATACATGCACCGGTCCTGCCGTCCTCTTGGAGACATCGACTTTGAAGCCGAGGCGGGCGGGCCGGATTTTGATTTTCGCAGTGAATGTGACGGGGTGTGTGGGACATGAAACGGATCATCTACAGAACGCCCGGAACGCGGGTAGAATGGAGCAATGTCAGGGAATGGTGCCTTGCGGCTTTCAATCTGGACCGTCGCCGGTCATCGGAAAAACGCAACCGCGATCTGACCACCCATAGCGGTTGTATGCCCCTTTCCATGATCTACGCGGAGACGGACCTAGAGGCTATCGAAACCGCTGTGTACCTTTTGAAATACGGCCCCTCATACCTTTGCAGGCCCACGCGTGGGAACCGGGCATCACATCCTTCTACGCCTATCATCGTGGCGCTGAGCAATCGGGCAGCGGTTTTGAAACGTGAGGCGGATATCGTCCCGAAGGGTGATAACTGGCTGAATGCGAATGCGAAAAACCGCTCATGATGTTTGGATTTCAGGCAGTATCAGCTTGAAAGCAATGGTTGTCTGATATATATTAAAGATAGATATCAAACGGAGGTAACAATGCCAGATAGAGCGGTTGCAAAAGTGTTTATGACCGGCCGGTCGCAGGCGGTTCGGTTGCCAAAAGAGTTTCGGTTCAGGACCGATGAAGTGCGGATCAGAGCGGAAGGCTCGAAGGTCATTCTTGAACCTATCGAAGACGATTGGGAATGGCTGAACGAGCTTCACAAGCTGGGTCCGCTGGATGATGATGCGGTACAGGCGGCAGAGGAAGATTTACCGCCACAGGACCGCCCAGAATTGGATGTGTTCAAGTGAAATTCCTGCTCGATACCAATGCCGTTATTGGCATCATTGCTGGTAATCGCGGCCTGATTGAACGGTTGTCTGGGCATGTGCCCAGTGACTTCGGTGTGTCGTCAGTCGTTATGTATGAACTCTATTGGGGCGCATACAAGAGCGGGAAAGTGGCTGAGAATGTGGCCCGCGTTGATGCGCTCCGGTTTGAGGTTTTGGACCTGTCCACCTCCGATGCGAAAGCCGCTGGCCTGATCCGCGCCGACCTGAAGAAGAAAGGCACGCCCATAGGGGCCTATGATTTGCTGATTGCGGGACAGGCCGTTGCACGGTCCCTGACGCTCATCACCAACAACGTCAAAGAATTTAACCGGGTTCAAAACCTGATCTATGAGGACTGGCAGACATGACCAAAGTCACCACTCCAAAGGTAACCGAGAGCGCGGCCCGCCGCGTCTGGAAATCGGCGCAGATGTATCTTGCGTTTCACAAGGACCAGAGCAAGCGCGAGCGCAAGGAACCAAAGTTCTGGCCACCGAAGAACGGTAGCGCGTCCCTGCATGGCGATACCGCTGAGCAGGAGGCGATTGTCGTGGTCAAGGCCGCTGATCCTGAACAGACCAAAGATGTGCAAATCAAGCTGCATCCCAATCGGATCGTTGTTCGCCGCGATGCTGATATGTGGTGGCAGGGGGTCGCGGTCGATGATAGTTCCGTGACTGTCCGTATGGCCGACAACACGATTATTGAAGTCCGCCATGACGGGTCGATCAAACGCAGGTCCGCCGAGGATGAGACCCATGTTGAGGCGGATGGCAGCATTTTCAAATGGACGCCGCACGCAGAGTCCACCATGACCGGCGACGGGATCGAAATGTCCCGCCGCACAGAAGGCCGCATTTCGGCCATCACGCATGACGGCGTTGTAGACCGTGCGCGCAAGTGAAAAGGTGATTTAAGTGATGCAAAAGATATCAAAGATTAACTTGATTGGCGGCGGTGCTGTTGCACTCCTGGTCATCGTGTTGGCTGGCAAGATCGTGGCACCCGCTTTTGGAGGCCGGATCATGTCTGTTGCTGAGGTTCCACCAGAACCCAGACCGGGGATAGCATCTGGCGCGGCCCTCGCACAGAACACGCCCTTGCGTTTGGACCGCCCCGCAACATTCCGGTTCACCAATGGACCGCTTGAAAACTGTGACCTGACTGGCGCGCTCACTGCCTTCAACGGCACCAAGGCCGTATTCGAACCGGAACACCTCGTTTGTGGTCAACAGTTGCGTTCCGTGTCACCAAAACAGGTGAGTAGTCTCTATCTGGACAGCCGGTTTCCAAGTGACCCGGAGAGCATCGTTTTCCAGATTTATGACGAACAATTGCTATCGCGGTGATAGCGTCTTTTCTCTCGTGGTGAGAGGTACTTGGCCCGCTTCGGCGGGCCTCTTTTTTGCCGTTGTGCTGGCGGTGACGTTCCTTTGGTGTCCCTTGGCACCCGGGGCATACGCCCCATGTGCCGGCGCGACTGGCGCTTCGCTTCGACGGCCGACACCGCGGCCGGCACACGAAACCAGCGATGCACCAGGTCACTCCCTTGCAGATCGCGTCCGGCGGTTAACCTGGTCCGCGCCAGCGCGGCCCAGGGCCGGACAGACCAGCCGTCGCCTCCGCCTGAAGAAAAGGGCGGTCTGTGCCGCCAATGCGCCCTGATCCTATCTCCTGAGGGTCATTCCGTTTTGGGAAGGCCACCAGCTCATAGGTCAAAACGGTGCGCTTGTGGCAGATCGACCTGATTTCGCCGTGTTACCGTTGAACTACCGTTCGATCGTTCCGCGCGCATCGGGCCCAGAAATTCTTGCCTCTCATCCGCCCTGACAGGTTCACCGCCGTTGCCAATGAAGATCCTCACTCCCCGTGTTTCTTCAAGATGAACATATGCGAGCAGACGGAAATGGCGCTGCCGATCTGGCAACAGATCAGCAGCTTCAACGGCTATTTTCCGCAGCCGGGCACGCCCGGCTTTGCATCGCGAAACAAAATAGCCGCTGACATCTCCTTTGTGCCCGCAAAAAAAATGTCCATCGAAACACTCAAAAGCGAGGATCTAACAATGGCAACTCAAACTCTGAAACTGAACGTCAAAGCAGGTGAAAAAGATGGCAAGAACTTCTGGGACCGCTGCGGGGTTCTCTTCGTCAGCACCGACGACACAACAGGCGAAATCAAATCGATCACCGTCAAACACAGCATGTTCCCCGGTGTCGAAATGGTGGCCTTCCCAAAACGGAACGACGAGGACGGCGTAACCGAATAACCGAAGGGCAGGGCGGCACAGACCGCCCTTTCCTTTGCTCCGGCTCTCGGCTGGTCAGCATGAATCCGCTGTCGTCAAATTTCAGGCTGATCGGGTTCAACCGCTATTCTACTCAAAGGGGTGTCCGCTTTGGTGGCCACTCAGAACAACCGCTACAGCATTTGAGCGCCTAATTCCCCCTTCAGGCGTCCCCGATACTCCCCCTTGGTTATACCGGGAAAATGCTGTAGCGGCCCCTCGCGTTTTCCATTGCGGAATTCATGTATCACCCCGCAAAACCACGCGCTCGTCGCCTGCTTTGCTCGGTAAGTCAAAACCTTTGAATCCGTAAGGTTCCAAAAACTTGAAAAGAGACTCACCGCTTTTGAAGGCGAAAGCATCAAACGGAACATCCTTTTCTTCAGCTTTGGCCTTTTCGTAAATCACCGCGACTTCGTACTCATCGCCAACTGCGCCGCCAAACGAGGTCTCCACCGTTGCCTTAACCCGAAACACAAGCCCCCAACTGCCTTTGGTCTTTCTCCCAATTCCAGAAGAATCCTCAAAGGCAACCACCGTAACAGCAGTGAGCTCATCTTCTGTCTTTGAAAACCAAACTCGCTTTGCAAGTCGTTTGGGTGGAGAAAGCTTGTCGAGGTTCATGTGATGCGGCTCAAAATACAGCAATTGGTCTTTCTATGGTTCTGACTGATGTAGCTCAATTTGATGACGATGAGTATGGCAAATCCCGCGCTTTCAGCGCGTGACCGGTCCCTACTCGGACGCCGGCTGTGCCGGCCTCCTCCCCGAACCAACCACGTGCGATCGACCTTTGGCCCGAGTGTGCCGGAACCTGTCTCTCTGAGCCAGCTTGCCGGCACGGCCAAATGGTCGCCTGCACCTGGTTGTTTCGTCCCTGCGGGTGACGCGATTCCCTCGCTGCGCTCAGCCTTTCGCAAGGATCACGCTCGATAGACATCGAGCAAAGCGCAGACCGACTAACGGTCTGCGGCGCTTGTTTCCCCGAACGTCAGGGGGCCGAAAAGCTCTCGTATCAGATCCGGTCCAGGGGGAAGGCGCAAAGAGAGATCCGCGCCACGGCGCGGCTCACATATCTCTTTTTTGCGCCTCAAGCAGAAAAACGGCTTTCACCCGCTGCGCGGCCAAACCTTCCGTTTTTCAGCCTGACCCCCAGTCCTCGGATCAGAAACGGATCTTTTCCATCGGCCCCCCTCCTTCGCCGGGAAAAACGCGAAGGGGTGCATGTGGCTGATGGCAGTCCAGCAGGCCGTTTCCTTGGCCTGCTGTGTTCACAGCAAACCGCAAGCGGACAGGTCTGGCGCACATCGGCCACCGCATCACCACGAAAGAGAGGCCAACAATGGCTGATATCATAATCCAGAACCTCAATGATCCCGCCTACTGGCAACAGGTCCAGCACGACGCAGCCCACCGCAAAGCACTGGCAGAGGTCCAGCAGGGCTTCGCCGACACCGATTGCGGCATGGTCTATGAGGCATGGGTTGCCGACCTGATGGATATCGTGCGCAGCGCCGCCCACCAAGCCGGGTTTCTCAGCGACCGCGCGCGCTACCAGTCTTTCCGCGAAGACTGCGCCGCATTCATGCAATTGCCCGAAATCGCAACCGAGGATCACAAGGCGCTGTCTCGGGCCGCGTTCGACGCCATCGATGACGCCGCGCAAGCGCTCTACGGCAATCAGGAGGCGTGAACATGTCCAGCATCCAAACCGAATACACTCTCTTGTTCGACTACGGAACCGAGTACCACCGGGTTTACTGCGACAACGCAGTTTTGCTGCGCGCAATCGGGCAGGACCACCACAAGGCCGCCAAAATCAAGCCCTGCATGACCATCACAAACTCAACCGGTGACACCGTGGCAGAGATGGACGAATGGGCGACGGAATGGACCGAGGGGCGCGGCGCATGAGTGCCCCCTTTACCGTCCATTGCTCGAACTGCGGCGGGCAGAACGTGAAGCGGGACGCCCACGCTGAATGGAACCCTGAGCTACAGCTATGGGAGCTTTCCGCCGTCTATGATGAATGGGATTGCGACGATTGCGGCCACTCGGTTGCAGTATACGAGCAGGCTGTTAGCGACCCGTCCGACATCAAGGCGTCAGCATGATTCCGGCGGTTAATGACTTTGTGCGGATCATCAACGAGCTTGACCGATCCAAGCACCGGGACGAGATTTTCCGCGATTTCTGCGAACTCTCGTATTGTGCGCTGGCTAAGCGTGCCTGCCCCGATGAAGCCCAAAGAGACGCGCTTGAGGCGCAGTATATGGAGGTGGTCGGGCGCTATCGCAACAAAGACGACATCCGCCGTATGCCCGAATTGCTGGCTATCATGGCCGGAACGATCGGCAATGGCGGGTGTGACTTTCTCGGCATGGTGGCCGGTGAGTTGGGTGTGCTGGATGCCAAGCTGGGCCAGTTCTTTACCCCTTACGAGGTGTCGCGCATGATGGCGGAAATGACCTTGACCGATGCCAAAGCGACCATCGAGGCGGAAGGGTTCATAACGATTGACGAGCCCGCCGCCGGGGCAGGCGGCATGTTGCTGGCCGTTGCCGACACCATCGAGGGTATGGGCTTTGAACTGGAAACAAGCGTTTGGATTCGGGCAACCGAGTTATCACGCGCGACCTATCACATGGCCTATCTGCAGCTGACTGCGCGCGGTCTGGCCGGGCAGGTCATTCACGGCAACAGCATCAGCCTGGAAACCTTCACAGGCGCATACACCGCCGCCGCGCCTGTTTTTGTCGGTGCCAATGGCGATCCGTTTGCCAAGCAAAAGGCAGAGCGCGAAGCACAGGCCAGGGCCGAGGCTGAACAGGCTGCACAAGACGAAGCAGAACGCAAGGAACGCATCAAATCGCTGGGTGATGGCCCTGCGATCCAAGGCGACCAGCTCAGTCTCTTTTGAGGCTGGGCTGTTTTCACTTCGCAACGCATCATCGCTTTAGATTTTCCTTGGTGTTGCCGATTTTCGATAGGTCCGGGTAACTCACACCACAGCGGTTGTGCAGCGCTATTCCGCTTTTCTCGCGTGGACAGTCTTTGGCGATTTTGTACCTTGCCTCTGGCAATGACGTATCCGCTCCGACAAGCTCAATGAATCGCGCTTTTGAATACTGGCCGTAGCGTCCACACGTCTCACATTTGAGCCGGACGATATCCAGAGGATAATCCCAAGCGCGCACTGTCAGCCCTTTCCTTGTTCATTCCGCCGCTACCCGCATGTACTGGCCCAAGAACTTTGGAATGCCCTCTCCGCTGGCGCGGCCGAGGGTTATCCAGTCAGGGCAATTTCAACCTTGGGCGAAATTGTCCTGACCGAAGCAGGCTGTAAGCAGAGACCCCAAATATCTCAGCGTCAGCCTGTGGGTAACCCTCGGCCGGCGATGCCCTGACCACCAGCGCGAGTTTGGAGTTTTGCATCGACAGAACAAAACGGGATCAATGCAGCGTTTGATCCTTTATCGTGGTTCTGATCATTTTTGCAATCTCTGCGTCATTGTCCCGCAAAACCTCTTTGAAATAGGCCCCCAGATTAAAGCTCTTCTGGAAGGCAAGCGGTATGTTGTTGCGGATCTCTTCCAGCGCAACTGCAATTTCTGAGCCGTCGGAGGTTGAGATTTGCACGCGAACAGGTTGCCCTTCCTCGCCCTGTGCTGTTGTGATCGGTTTGGTTTTTGCTCTGTCAGCTTTCTTTTTACCCATGGGTCTTATTCTCCAACGCTCTTTCGGATCATCGCGGCAATCTCCGCATCATTTTGGATCATGACCTGCCTGAACAAAGCGCCAATGCTGATGCCTGACCGCAGGGCTTCAGGGATTGAGGCAAGAATATCGTGTAAAGCTCGCTCGACTTCACCGCCTTCCGGGGCCGAAATCTGAAACCGGATCGGGGTATTGGGTTTGGGCGCCACTTGAACAGGGGCCTTTCCCTTGCGTTCGCGTGGTGACTGCTTCGCCTGTTTGGCAGGCTCAGCCTTTGGTTCAGCTGATGGCTCACCCTGCTCTTGCTGTTTAAGCTCTGTCACGGTCGGCGCGATTTCAGATGCGGGGCCGTTCAGCAGGCTATCTATGCTCTTAGGCCGCGACATTCTGGGCCTCGCTTTCCTTCAGGGCGTTCAGAACATAGGCGGCATTGCTCAGCGCTTTTTGACACCGATCCGCCATGCGCCGGGCGTTTGAACGGGCGGTCTGCGTATCCGCCTGTTCTATGGCCTCCTGAGCAAAGCCCATCAGCCGCCCGATCGTTGTCCCTGCCCGAAGCGCGTCATCCATAGCCGCTGTGTCGGCGATTCCGCCGATACAGCGAAACTGCTTTTTCAACGACCGTTTGCCTTTCTGAATACCAGCTGACTGCGCAATGGACTGGCGGGTGAACACGATCCGAAACTTGTCTTGCGGATCAGCTGCGCTGCCAATTTGCTGCAACGCCGCTTCGCATGATCTGTAAGTGACCATGATTGGATTGTATTCCGCCGACGACCCATCAGAGGGGCACAGCACCATGTCAGCCACGGCCATTGCCATGGCGGCCGTCATGCTGGGTTCGCCCTTGGTGTCGATCAACAGATAGTCAAAGCCCCCCGCCTTTTCGGCTTCAAGAATGTGGGCATAAGCCCGTTTTGCATTCTCTGCATCTTCCTTGGCAAACTGCCCGGCCTCGATCAGCAGCTCATCGGTAGGGATCGGTTCCAGCCCGTTATTGGGATTCAACCAGTCCGAGAGCGTGCCTTGTGAATCCAGATCGAGGATGCGCACCTTTTTTCCCTGATGGTGCAAAGCAGAAGCGAAGGCGACGAGCATGGAAGATTTCCCCGCCCCGCCTTTGGAGTTTACGGCTGCATAGATTTTCAATTTGGTCTCCGGGTCTGTGCCCGAAAGCCACGCCGCTCTGCGGCGTGCCACAACCGGGCTCGCGATTACAAGTTATCGCACGATCCGTCACCCGCGCTGAAATCTACGCTATTGCTTTTCTAAGCAATCCGCAACGGCCGTTTTACGACGACCGCGCAACCGCTTAGCGCTGCCGACCGACAGTCGACCACTGACGACCGTAGTGCAGCGTTAGATGGTTGGTGGTCAGCCATCAGCAGTCCGCCGACAGTCGGGCGCGGCTTGCCGCTGGTCTGTAGCGTACCGACCTGCAACCGTTGCAGACTGGTGGCCACCGGCTGCAAACGGTTGTGTCTCGTGCTACAGACAGTCTACATCCTACGCTAACTTTGCGGGATTATAGTGAATGTAGTACCGACATTCATTTGTACTTGCAGTAGGCTATCTGTTCAACTTACAAATGAAGCTACATACGCGCGGTCTGACGGGGCCTCGCACGATTTCTGATCGTGGAGAAAACCCCGATGCCATCCGGCGTACCTAAGACTCTTGTAAAATCCATGCGCTTTGACGAGGACGAATGGACGTTCCTTGACCAGCGCAGGAAGGCCATGCAGCTGCGCAGCGTCACAGCACTGGTTCGAGTTTGCCTACGTGTGGCGTTCGGGATTCCTACGAAAGAAGAGTTGCGGACGCAGCAATTCCACGAGCACCTGGTGCAGCTGGCCGGCATGGCGAACAACCTCAACCAGATGACCCGTGCCGCCAATGCCGGCAAGTTCCGGCTCAACAAACGCACGGAAGATCAAATCGAGGCCATGAAGGTCGAGATCCGTGTGTTGCGTCAATTGTTCGAAGACTACTCCGACGCAGCCCACGAGCGATCCTTTACCCGCGCACTTCAGATCGAGCGTGTGGCCGAGAAACAGCGCGCAGCGCGTGTGTCCCCCAACGCAAAGGTCAAATCGTGACCAGCCTTACCACCGCATATGACCCAGCATGGGACGCGCTTTTTGGGGAGTTTCAACTTATCCCGAACCTGAAACCGCGGGCTGGTCAAAACCCCGTGCGGCCGCGGCGTCGGCCGGCGCAGCGGCCGAGCGCGTCAGGCGGGCCGGCAGGCATGATTGCCAATGCGCTTTTGACCAATCAGGCGGTGGTCAAGGTTGTTCGTGGTGGTGGCGTCACGGCGTCCGGCCGCCTGGGCGGTCAACTGTCCTACATCACCCGCAAGGGCACCGTCGAAATGGAGCGCGGCGATACCGGCGAGTTGACGCATGGGATGGACGGACTGCGCGACGTCCAGGACGAATGGGCGAAAGACTGGGCCCGGATGGACGCGCGGGTCACGAACTACAGCTATCACGTCATCCTGTCTTATCCGAAAGACACCGACCGGGAGGCAGCGAAACAGGCCGCGCGCGCTTTTGGCGAGAGGCTGACGAATGGTGAGTTCGGCGACCGCTACAAATATGTGATGGCCCATCACGACGACACCGGCCACCCACACACGCATCTGGTCATCAGCCGGGCAGGGGCGTCTGGCAAGACCCTTCAGATCAGCCGGTACGGGATTACGACGCAGGATCTGCGCGAGCTACAGGCTGAAACCGCACGGGACGTTGGTATAGTCCTGACCGCCACCAGCCGGTTCAGCCGCAACCTGCGCCCCGAGCGCGAAAGCAGTGCACGGGTGCACGCACGCCGCGACGGCCGGGATCTGCGCGAACGGCCCGACCCGGAGCAGCGCAGCGGTTTTCCCTTCTTTGGGATCGGCCGACAACAGCCCGTCGCGCCGGACCAGCTGCAGGTCATGAAAGATCAGCGCAACGCAGACTACGCCGCCCTGGGCGAAACACTCCGGTCGCATCACGCCGGGGTCAAACAGGGCATTTTCACAACACAATACCCAGGGCGTGCCGAGACCCTTGGGGCCTTCAGTAAAGCTGTACTCGGCGCAGCATCAATCCTGGTGACGGACGGGGTTCTCAAAAGAGAGGAAATCGACATGAACGCACAAGTCGCCAACCAGATGGACCCGGCTCGCGCGCCGGCCATTGATGGTGAGATAAAAGCCATTGGCAGCGATATCCGGACATTCATCCAGGGTATGACTGACAAGGCCGAAGCCATGGAAGACGAGGATAAGCGCAGCCAGACCGAGGCAGCAATTTCTCGTGTTCTGCGGGACTATGAGCCGCTTATGGATGAAGAGACCAAGACGTTCTTTGGCAAACGCCTGGAACGGGACGATGATGCTGAGGTGGGCCGCGATGACGTTGATCCCACACGCCAGCGCCGGGCGGCAGAACGGGATGCGACAGATCCAACGCGCACTCAGCCGATCGATCAGGAGCGGGCAGATCCACGGGCAGATTCCAATGATCCGCGCAGCGCGGCTACCAAGGCGGTCCTGAAGGATGCCGACAGGCAGGTTGCCGAGCGGTTCGAAGCGATGGGCATCAATGGCGACCTGGTATTGTCGCGCATCCGCAATGGCGCCGATGTGGACCGGCAGACGCGCGAGAACTGGTTTGAACGCGATGTTAAGACCTTGGCAAACGCGCATTCGCTCAGCGAGAACCAGGCGCGGGCCGACATGAAGGCCGCGTACAAGGATGCCGCCGAAACCTACCGCGATGCGCGCACCGAAATTCGCTCGATCAATCGCGCATTCTCCGAGGGCAGGGGAGAAGAGTACCTGAAAGGGCGGGTCAACGAGGCCGTTGTCAATGAGCTGGAACGTCAGGATCAGCGGAAACTGGATGATCCCAGCTACCAGAAAGAAAACCCGTTGGACGTTTCCAACCGCCTGCAGGCGAAGATCACAGTCCGCGCGCCGGATCGCGGCGAGGGCGCAGCGCGCCCGGGCCCAGAACGTCGAAGCCAGGCCCCAGACGCCCGCACTGCCGGATCAGCACCGCAACGTCCCGATCTGGACGCGGGCGTGCGCGGACAGATCGTCAAGGCCGGGTCTACGCTCTACAAAGAAGACGAGAAAGACAGCCTCTCGCCTTATGTCGATTTGAAGGTAGAGGGCCGGGACAAGCCGTTCCGCGTCTGGGGCGTTGATCTGCCCGACCTGATGCAGCGCGAAAACCTCAACATCGGTGACACGGCCACGCTTGCCCATGACGGCTACAAGAAGGTGACGGTCAGCAAAGTCGATCCGAAGACCGGCGAAGAGAAGACCATCGAGGCACAGCGCCGGGCATGGAAGGCATCTGACATCGAGCGGGCACCGCGCGAGGAGCAGCGCGGGCTTGAACCACTGCAAGAGGCTGCGCGTATCAAAAGGGATGCACCCCAAGACCGGCCGGAAGAAAAAGGCCAGCAGGACCGTGCTGTCCGGCAGGAGGTCTCCGTTGAAACCGGCGTCACAGGTGTCATCGTTGATGCCAAAGAGGCACTGGCGCGCCCCGATGATCCAAACAGCAAGTCGTTCTATGTGGATATGAAGGTCGAGGGCAAAGACGAGCCGGAACGGCTCTGGGGCACCGCCCTGCAAGACCAGATGGCACGGAACAATATCTCTATCGGTGACAAGGCCACGTTCGTCAAAGCTGGCAAAGAAGAAGTCACCCGGTCTCGCCGGAACCCCGAGACCGACGAGCCGGAACGCGTCAATGTCACCCGCACCGCGTGGGATGTGAAAAACCTCGATCGACAGATCGACCGCGATCCTGCGGTGCAAGAGCAGCGGCGACGGGAGCGGGAGGAACGTGCCAAAGGTGATCGGGGTATCAGCCGATGAGCCGTCACCTGGAAAGCACGTTGAATCGGGTCTTCGGAGGGCAACTGCTCTCCGATCCTCTCCTGTCTGAAATCGTTCTGAACCCGGATGGTCGGGTCTGGATCGAGCGCAGTGGTGAGCCGGCGATGCGCCAGCTGGACGAGCCGATGGGTGAGGATGATGCCGAAGCGCTCGCCCACGATCTTGCCGGCGGCAATCCGATTTCGGAAAAAACACCGCTGGCCGGGTCGCAATTTGAAATCGACGGGTCATTGTGGCGGGCACAGGTTGCAGTTAAACCAGCCGTCGAGGCTGGCGTTGCCTTTGCCTTGCGCCGGGCCGTGGCAAAGCAACTGTCGCTCGATGATCTGATGGCTGGCTTGCCAGACCTTGATGCCAACATGGCCGATCTGAAGTCCGGCACCGATCCTGCCGACGAGGCTGTTTTCGACGCATACGAAAACAAAGGCTTTGGGGATTTCCTGCGCGCGGCCGTCAGGGCCAAATGGAACATCCTTTTATCGGGCGGGACCTCCTCCGGCAAGACGACCTGGCTGCGCGCCTGTCTTGGCGAAGTCGACCACTCAGAGCGGATCATGACCATTGAGGACGTGCTTGAGATCCGGCCCGGCCAGCCGAATGCGGTATCTCTGGTGGTGAACAAGAACGCATCGAGCAGCGATCTGTTGAAAGCTTGTCTGCGATTCCGGCCGGAACGGATCATCATGGGGGAGCTGCGCGGCGCCGAAGCCTATGATTTCCTGTCCGCCATCAACTCGGGTCATCCGGGCGGGATTTCCACGTTGCACTCCGCATCACCGGAATCCGCCCTGTCGCGCCTGGCCCTGATGGTGCTGCAGGCGGATACTGGCCTGACCTATTCCGAGATCCTTGAATACTGTCGTTCGATGATTGACGTCATTATCCAGTTTCGGAAAACAGGGGATCAGAGGCGACCAGTCGCCGTAAGAGTGTTGCGGCAGAAGTGATTACAAAACCAAGAGAGCAGAGGTAACAGATATGGCATTGAATTGTGGATTTTGCGGAACAGAAATCAGAGACGGATATCGGGCTTGCTCAGCTTGCGGCGCAGTATTGCGCCGCCCACCGCTGAGGAAACTGTTCGTTCATCTGTTTCTTTTTATGATAGCGATGAGCATATTTTTTTCGGTCGGTATTGCTTTGAGGAACGCCATTCTGCCCTATTCAGAGCTCCTCGCCAGCCTGGTCAGCTTCGCGTTCCTGAGCCTGCTGCCCTTGGTGACGATCTGGAAGCTGGCGAAATACTACCTGCAACGCCGTTGGTTCCGGGTGGATGTTTACCGCTGACCGGCTAACTTGTTGACGTTCATGAGCTATCTCAAGGTACGGTTTTCCCCCCATTGAATTTCCTGTAATAACGAGGTCTCATCACGACAGTGGGGCGCTTGGAAGAGCGAGCAGCCAGGAATCAGTGAATTATTGTGAGTGTCTAGCAGCTTAAAGCATTGGCCCTGGTTGCCGACTTCCGAGGTATTGGCCCCGAGACCTTCTCCCCCTCTCGGGGTCAGCAGTGCTTTACCCCATCCCCTATTGTTAGCGATTGTATGAAATGTGAGGCAGGTAACGATGACAGCGACACGATTTTCCAACGGCACCACCAGCGACAATTTAAATGCGCTACTGCAGCATATTGAATCGCAAGACGATGTGCGCTTGTTCGCGACGCATTACGACGAGACGTTGGGCGGCTTTGACCTTAAAACTTCGGGTCCGGCTACCAATCTGCCGTTGGTGGCGGCAATCGCTCATGACGGTTTGAGAACCACCGTGTTTGACGGGAATTTTCTGAATGCGGCGCGCAGCCCTCGTATCTCAGAGGTTAAACTCTTGCTTGATGCAGCGATTGCGGAAGAGCGTGTGCTTTTCGGCGCAAGCCCGGTGGATTTTACGGCGTCTATGGCACCGCATGACGCCGCTGAATACCTGCTTCAAGTCCCCACCGAGAAGCTTACAAATCTCACCCGCAATGAGTTTTCACGGATGTTCAGAATAGTTGGCGGCTTTTGACGAAAGAGGACAGCTAAAACTCGCTTCTGATCTCCCCGGGATGTGACCTTTTACTTCACACTTTCAGCTTGCCCTGCAGAAAACTTGCCCTGCAGATAAGGTTCGGCTGGAACGATTCTGACAGCCTGTGAGCTAGTGCCTTCACATATGAAGATGATCTGGGGCGTTTTCGCTTCGTCGCCGGCCTGGATAAAATCTACCGTGTATTCGCCGCCTGCATCGATGCAGGCAGCTTTCCAGTTTTCGATAGCTTCATCTTCAGTCAGCGCAAAACAGGCCGTTGCCGCGCAAGGCATTAAAGACGCGAGAAAATACTTCATGATCGTTACCTTTGTACTCGAAACAATGAGCCCGTCGGCCCGCCTGCGGAAAGATACGTTTTGTCCGGGTATTTCAAGCACCTGACACGTATTTTCCAGGATTTCTTCCGCATCATGTAAGCGCACCCCACTCACTGTTCTGAAACAGTGGTCTTAGCCGGCTGATAAGCTCGTCAGGGGACAGTCGCCGCGCCAGCTCCGCCAGATCAGGTTCGCTGTCTGCGTTGATCGGCGCGAGGTCCAAGAGGCTGCCGAGATTTGCAGCAAAACTTGGGGCCGCCACCGATTCCATTGCTTGCTTCAGCTGGCGATCCTCGGCCGTTTCTTCTTCACCTTCACTCTCGCTCGGATCTTCGAAGAATCCGTAGCCTGACACGCCTTGATCAAGATAACCGTCGTGCTCAGGTGGATCGTAAGGGCGCGGTCCGGAGACGGTCGCACGCTGCGACAAGGACAGTTTGGCAGCAGGCTCAGGCTCCGGTTCTTCGACCTCGGCCGATTTTGGAGAGTTGGCATCCTTCAGGAACTCATCATACCGGGTCACAACGCCATCTTTGACGACTGGCACATCCGGCCAGGGCTTGCCCTTCTGGCTGCCATTCAGCGCTTTGAACCGATGATCTTTGTAAAATGATACCCGATTTGTGCGGATCGGGAACATGCCCTTGCCGGTGATAATGACCTCTTCCTTGCCCAACCGGCCGATTTCTTCAGGCGTAAGCAAAGCGCGGCTTTTCTCCGACCAGCTTTCCGACCGGCTGGGATCTTTCGACCAGTTGCGCCCCGAGACGGATTTCTGCGTCACCGTCTTGTTGCCAAGCGCCTTGGACAGCTTTTGCTTTGTTTCTTCAGAGTTTGGCGTCAGCCACACATGCAGATGCGAACTCTCGGTCAGAATCTCCTCACCTGCAGGGCCATAGTGTTCGCGCAGTGATGCCGGCGATTGCACAACCAGACACAGCCGGCCACCATAGCCGGGCAGGGTGGTCACAGCATCGAGCACGCCCTGCATCTTCCCCAGCGAATGAAACTCATCGATCAGAAACAGGACCGGCAGGAAATCCTCACCGGAGGCCATCAGACGCCGACGAAGCGCGTTAATGGCGCACTGGATGAACAGACGCACCAAAGGCCGCGACACTTGCTTATGCGCCTCCGGAATCGAGATATAGCAGGTCTGCGGTTCCCAACGCATCGATTCAAAGTCAAAATCGTTGTGCTTTGTCGCGCGAACGATCGCGGGGTTGCGCCATGCGTTCAGACCACCCCCCATCAGGACCGACAGATAGATCCCCAGCTGCTTGTTGTCCTGACCCGCCATCCGGAGCATCGCGCCCTTTGAAACCGGATCAGGCGCGCGCGGAGCGAGAGCGGCAAACATGCCTTTGTAGTCCGGTATTTCATCATCGCCTGCCACTTCGGGCGTCAACACCTGAAGAACCCGGCCAAGCGACGGTTCCGATTCATTGCAGACGATGGCTGCGGCGGCCTCAAAGATTTCCTGCGCATCTTCCATCAGTGACGCCTCAGCGCCGGTTGAGCTTTTAGGGGCCAGCAGCGCCGAGCTGATTTCCGAGATCCGCACAAGCCGGTCTTCCAGGTCTGGCATTGCCGCAATCTCAACCAGCGGGTTGAAGCTGTGCGACCGGCCGACAAGGGAGCCATCGGGGTTGTTCGGAAACTGAACGTCGAAAGGCGACAGAACCCGCACCTTGTCCCCCTTTGCCAGCCGTCGCCGGGACGTGGTTTCAAAGAGCTCACCCTTCACATCATAGACGATCAACGAACCGGGATAGTCGAGCAGGGTAGGGACAATGATACCAACACCTTTACCGGACCTGGGCGGACCCGAGACCAGCACCGTGCCCTGGTCATCGGTATGGGCGCGCAGGTGCGGTGCTTTTTTCTCCGGCTTTCCCAATTTGCCCAGCACCAGCCCCCAATCGCTGACCAGCCGAGCTGCGCGGATCTCTTTGGCAGATGCCCATCGCGCATCACCGTGCGCATCGGTTGCGGTTACGCCAAACACCATGCCACCAAAAAGATAGGCAAGGCCGGCGCCAGTCATCAGCCCGAGGGTGATACCGCCCCAGAGCACCAGTTCCCAATCCTTCGGGTGCAGGCTGTCATAATAGCTGAGCAAGAGCCACGGTCGCCATGTTTCAATGTCGCCATTCACCTTCCAGGCAATCAAAAGCGCCGCCCAGAGCGGGATGCTGATGACACCAGCTGCAATCGTATAAGGAAGGTGGGTTTTTGCCTGTATGGTGCTCATGGCATCGTTCCTCGTGTAAGGCGCTTTCATGGAATGTGCGGAAGGCGTGCGACTGCCGATCAGGCGTCAGGTCCGGTTTCCGCGGTCTGGCGGTCCTTTCGGCCAAGGATGCGATCGACCTTTTGCCCGAGCAAGCTGTCTTCGAGACGCAGCAAAAAATAGAAGATACAGGTGGTCGGCAGAACGGCAGCCCAGAGAGGAACCCACGGGATAACCATCAGCAGCAGAACCGGAGGAACGAGCGCAAAAACCCTTTCACCGGGAAGGCCCAGAATCGTTTGACGATCACCCGTTTCCTTCGGTCCGCGCGACAGGGCCTCGCTATCAAATACCGACCACATGAACAGAATGGCCAAGATCAAAATCACAACTTCCCATGCGACCTTCAACACCCCCTCCAGGTGCTCGCTGAATATTTCGATGGCTTCGGGACTGAGCAGGCGAGCAAAGAGGTCCAGCCAAAACACAATGCGCGCGTCCAGAGCAGACATCGTTTCGTTCTCCGGAGCGTCGCGCAGCTGCGTAACATACTCCGCATAGTTCATTTCGCCGGCCAGCTGGTAAGGCACGCTCAGAAACAAGAGTACGATCAGCGCTTTGAGCGCAGGGCCGCCGAATTTAAACGGCTCGATCAGCGGAATGAACCGATCTACCGTTGCCCAGAAAATGTCGCTTAGAAACGTCGCCTGTTGCGGTGCTTTAAATTCCTTCGGAGTCGTCATGGAGCAATGTCCTTGTTGTTTCAGGTTATGTTTTGAAGGTATTGGCTAAGAAGAAACCGGCCGAAGCCGGTTTCTGAGGGGTCACATGTAAAGATCCCGCGACACGAACACGTTGATATTCTCGCCCTGATCCACCCAGATCGTTGGCGGGATCGACAGGTACTCTTCAAAGGCATCCTGGCCGGCATCCGCAAAGCCATCGCTTCCGGTCGACAGATCGTTGTCGCTCAGAGTGCGATTGCCGAAGCTGGAAATCCCCGAGAAGATCGAGATGAAGAACGCCGCTTCAAACTTGAGGCCAAAATGGTGCTGAACATTGCCTGTCAAACCGGCCCGGCCGAGGCTATCGACGCCGCGCGACCCGATCATGACCGAACGTTTGTCGGTTGTGATGACCCGGTTCCAGGCCACCAGTACACGGCGCTGGCCGAGGGAGATATCCGACGAGTATTCACCAATCAGCGTTGAGCCTTTGGGGATCAGGATCGTGGTTGCATCAGCTGACCACACGTCCCGACTTATGGTCGCCTTCAATTCCCCGGGCAGGTCAGACGAGATCGCTGTTTCAAGCACAGCCGGAATCACCGAGCCTTGTGTCACCAGACGATGCACATCTTTCAGCTGTGAGGCGCGCGCTGTCTGAACGGTACGGGACGCGGCGGCATCAAGGAACTCGTTGCCCGTGCTATTGTTCTTGCGTGCAGCTGCTGCAGAACCGCCGCCGCCAAGGCTGTTGCTCAGCGGCTGTGCCAGACGTTCCTCCTCGGCCTTGCGGGCCGCTTCCAGGCGTTGGGCTTCTGCGTCACCATTTGATGCGGTTTCCGGCGTTTGACCTGGCTCGGTGATGGGCCGGTTCGCTTGAATCCGCGCGAGCAATTCCCGTTGCCGGCGTTCGTCTGCACGCCGATCCTCTTCCAGTTTCTTCAGGAACGCATTGAGCGTCTCTTCCTGACGATCTGCACGTTTTTCGAGCGCTGCGAGGGCCGCCGCGTCCAGATCCGGACCAGTTGCTTCAGCGGCTGGTTCAGTCTCCGGCTCCTGGGCCTGTGCAGCTGCAATCATTTCCCGCAATTCGGCCAGCTCAGCCTCAAGCAAAGCCACGCGCGGATCTGCCTGTGGCTCAGCTTCAGGCATTGGTTCTGTCGGTACGGTCCCAAACAGAGTGCCACCCTGACGGCGAGGGTCCGGCGTTTCATTTACTTCCGGAATGATACCGGCACGGCGGCCGCCTTCCCCGCCGCCAACGTTAATCCAGATTCCAGCCCCAACAAAAGCGACAAGTGCCCCAATGCCAAGGATCATGGGCAGATTCGGGCCGCGCTTTTCTTCACCAGAACCCTCGATGCGGTTCTCAAGCAATTTGTTTTGATCAGACATCAGCGGTTCTCCCCAGCTTTGCGTGAATTGCGTTGCGACGTGGACGACGAAACCCTGCGCGGCTTATTCGGGTCGCGGTTCTGGTCGATTTCATAGAGGGGGATATTGAACACACAGACCACGTAAGGCCCGTCGCGCAGAACCAGACGCGGATAAACCCCCGTCACGACAATGGTGCCGTCCGCCAGATCCGTTGAATTGACCAGTCGCTCGCGCCCCTGCGCATCCATCGCAAAAACAGCAGGCCGCACGCTTTGATGTTTCAGGCGCAGATAGGTCTTGCGCCCATCGTCGAAGGCCACTTCGGGGCGTAGCAACCTGTCGCCGCCCGCGCTGTATTGCAAATTGGCAGGGCGCCCGGTGGTGTTGAAGGCCGCTTGGATGTTTCCGGCCTGTCGCGGTTTGTACCCCCGTTTCCGGTCGGGATAGTTGAACCGGTAGAGAAACCCGACATTTCCGGGCGCACCACCCTTGTGGGCGTGGAGCAGGAACACATATGTCCGCAGGTTGGTTTCCAGAATAAGGTTGCTGGCCTGCGGCGTGGCGTATTTCGCCTTGATTACAAACCCGTCCAGTGCGGTGTTGGGGATGAAGTCCCAGGTCTTCGGATCACCCCGAACTTCATCAACCATCACCTCACCCTCTTCCAGCTGGAACGTGGTGGCGTAGCCGGTATAGGCGTTGATCTTGTAAACGTCGTCGGGATGGTAGTTGAGTGTCCGGATGCGGCCATCGGTACGCGTGCCGCGCCCTTGTTGTTCCGCTGATACCGAGACAGCGCCCACGGCCAGCATCACGGCAGCAGTTAAAATCAAGCGAAGCATTAACGAGCCTCCTCATCCAAGCGGTAAGTGTTCACGCAGAAGCCGGTCGGGTTCTCCCAGCGTTCTTCCAGCGTCATGTTGCCGGTGCGGTCGAATTCGTATCCCATCGTCACCACGAAATTCCGCGTTGCGACCGGAGCGCCCTGTTGCTGGCGCGCGCTTTTTGTGATGCGCAACGTGGCCGAATTGCCGGCGTTCAGCGTGACAGACCGAATGCGGACATCCACCCGGCCAAAGCTGCCGTAAATGTTCATAGGGCTGTTGGGATTGTCCTCGTTGTAGAGCGCAGCCAGATCCTCTGCAGCCCCACCACAGGTGCGCCGGTACACATCGGTCAGCCGGGCGCGCTGATCGTGTGCGTCATAGGTTTCCCGGTCTCGGGCATACTGGAACAACAGCGCCTGCGTGACATACTCATCATCGTCCAGCGTCAGATCACCCAGACGGGATTCCACGTTGACCAGGCCGGTATGTTTGTCGACTGTCATTGTGATGGGAACGACCTGTTTGAGCGGAGCCAGCCCCATGACGGCCGCAACGCCCATGACGCCGATCAGCGCGCCGATCCCGCCGACGATATAGGCCATCCGGGCCCGGCGCCGCATCGACAGGTACATCTCATCTTCCCAGCGGTCGTGGCCCTCGTGGAAGGTGGTTGTGTCGGGCACGGGCGAACCTTGATATGGCCCGTCAGGATTGAGCGGGTCGGGTCTCAAATCTGCTGCTGCGTGTTGCATCTGGTGACTCCTCGTCTGTTGCGGGGCCAGCCCGCCATTGTTTTTATGGGGTTTTGATCAGCTTCTGCGCCGTCGGCTGTCTTCGGCCATGCGTTCAGCCCCGCGTCTTACGGCATCCTGAATGCGTTGGTTGTTGATCTCGGCCGCAGAGGGTCGATCGGCTTCATTCGCAGCGCTTGCGCGTTGATTGGAAACGCCGCCCAGGTTGTCGCCACCCGAGCCACCACCTGTCAGTCGACCACCGAGAAGTTTCATGCCGGCCATGCCCGCACCTTTGATCTGGGATTCACCCAGATTGATCGCCGCACCGCCGATCCGCTGTGCGATCATCGGGCAAACGAGCAGCAATGCAGCTGTAATCCCGCTGATACTCGCCAGCTTTATCATTTCCAATGGGATGTTAGCTCCGGACTCAATGCCGGCAGTAACCGCGTCAGCAGTGCCCGCAGAGGCAGCAAGTGCTATGCCCATGACGCCAAAGAGCAGGACCTGGAACAGAAGCAGCATGGTAATGCCGCGTACCCAGCCGTTGAAGATCTCGGCGGTGCTTCGAAGATAGGCCCAGACCGCAAGGACCGGGAAAATGGCAATCAAAATCGCCAACAAGACTTTTGAAGATACCAGCAAGGCAAGGGCGATAATAATCATGGCAAGGATCGCAAGAGCCGCCAGCGCTGCCATCAGAAAAACGCCCTGTCCTTCGCTCGAAAAAAGATCGGATACACCATATGATTGCAAGGCAATCGTAATATTGTCGAACGACGTTTCAGCGAAATTGGCAAAGGCGGTCGCAATACCCCCTGCATCCCCCCGTCCGCCAAACTCGCCGATGATCGTATTGCCGACATTGATGGGGAATTGAGTGATGAAAGGAAAAATGAACCGGGTCCAGAGCGCCCCGCCTGAAACCGCCAGATAGAACAAGGAAAACCGGAAAACGAAGGTGATAAAACCGTCAAGCGAGAAGCTGCCCCGATACGCTGCCGTGACCGCCCAGACCGCCAGCGCAGCCCCGGCAAGCAATGTCAGAAACTCGCCGCTGGGGGTCGCCAGCGCCTCAAATACGCGCTGCGAACCCCCGGTGATGAGGTCGTCAAAAGCCTGATCAGTGTCGACGAGGAAATCTCTGAGACTCATGATCCATCTTTCCTTTTCTTGGCATACTTGCGCTCGCAATCAACGATTGCTGCGCCCGCTGCTCTGAAGGCGTCAGACCCGAGCCCCATTTGCTCCGAGAGTTCCTCGCTGGTCATTTTCAACAAGTCGTCGCCAACCACCAATTCCTCAGTAATGCGAAGATCTTTCTCAGGCATGGGCCTGCCATCTGCGAAGGCTGCTTCACAGTTTTCGGCATATGTGGCCCAGACCTTCGCTCTTCTTTGAATTCGCGCAGCGCGTTTGGCATCCAACAAGCGTGATTTTTCCCGCTTTTCATCGGGGGTCATTGGAGCCTGATCCGCGAGGGCGGTGCCGGGCTGAACCGTCGCCAGAGTGGCGACGGTTGCTGCGATGAGGAGGGTGTTTGTGGTAAAGCGCATCAGTTTGATCCTTCAGGTCTGTACGCCTGGCGCGCGAGGATATCCTGACCGCGCAGGCGCTGGTTTACGATTGCAGCGTCCAGCTGGCCTTGTGCAGAGAGGGTCTGCAGCAGAGTGGCGAGCATCATGCCGTTCTCAATCGCTATGCGGGTATTCAGGTCGACGCTAGCTTTCAGATCGTCGGTCGCGGAAATCTGCTGACGATAGCCGTCATAACGCTCCATCGCTTCGCCAGCTCCGGCAAAGCCCTCCTCGGCGATCGCAAGACCTGCGATGCTGGAGCCGCTGAGCAGGTCGTGCGATTTCGTGCCGGGATCTTCTGCGGAGCGTCCAAAGACCCGCAATCCGGTCAGCGGCTGAAAATCGACCCGCAGTTCTTCCATGTAACTGCTCAGGCGGCTGTTCACCGAAGTGCCGGTCTTGGACAGACTGGACAGGGACGAAGACAGCTTGCGCGGGGTGATATCGCCGTCGAACAGACTGCTGATCGTATCACGTGCGCCGGTGATCGCATTGTGCGTCTCACGTGCCTGCCGCAATTGCTCCTGAAGCTCCTGCAGCTGCAGCGCGGCATTATCCAGGATTTCGGTGTTCAAGCCGACCATTTCGCCGCTGGAATTGAGCAGCGCGATCAGCTCCGCATGTTCCGCTGCACTGAAGGTTGGTACGCCCTGAGCCTGGGCTGTGCCGGCGGTCCCGACGAATCCGGCCAGTGCAAGGGCAACAACCGCGGCGGTGCTTTTGAAGATGGTCTTCATTGTCTTTTCCTTTCAGGGGAGGGGTCAGATTTTGCCGATGCTGAGCGGCGGGGTGGTGGCAAGGCCGGTCTGCGGGACCGGATCTGCGTCTGCGATGTTGCAATTGGCCTTCAATTCGCGGGGCGGATCGACCACATCACCAGTGATGGTGCAGGCGCCCAGCAGGGGCAGGCCAAGTGCGACGAGAACGAATGTGCGGATCATTGGGAGGTCTCCTGTGGGGCTTTGGGGGTCATGAAGGCATCCAGCCAGCCATCCTCGCCATGCTCGGCGCGCAGCTGGTCCATCTCGGCCACGCTGTCGCCGGTGGCAGACAACACCCGGTAGAATTGCTCGGGAAGATCAAGCCGCGTCGAGACCACGGCCGATCCGTTCCCGTCATTGATGAGTGTCAGACGGGATTTGGGTGGCATGGACGAAACAGCGTTGAACTCGGCTTCCGTCAGCCGGAACGCATCCACATAGGTTTTGCGGTCGGCCTTGGGGTTGGCAAAGAAGATGCGGTTTTCCGTCGACTGGATCAGCGTGTCCGAAATAGAGGATTTGGCCGCATCCGACGTTTCCTGCGTCATGAACACCAGAATGCCATCCAGCTTCCGGATGGTTTTGATCCAGTCCTGAATGCGCGGTCCAAAACGCGGATCGTCAAACAGGGCCCACGCCTCATCAACCATGATAATCAGCGGCTTGCCTTCGGCCAGTTTGCGCTCGATCCGGTAAAACAGGTAGTCCAGCAGGGGCAGACGAATATCCGACGCTTTCAGCAGTGCCGTCATGTCGAAGGCGGTTACCGACTGATCGAGGCTGAAACTGTCTTGCGGGTTGTCGAACAGCCAGGCGCGACTTCCGGTCCCGTACCACTTGCTCAGCGCATCGAGCAGCTGGACGGGCGCGCCCGCATCATCGACAGACCGCAACGTGTCGGCAAAATCCGAGAACGTGCGCAAAGAGGGATCACCCGATGACAGGCGGCGCAGGCCGGTCGCAATCCGGCGCTCTTGCTCTGGGGTGAGTTTTTCCGCGCCGGTCAGGCGTTGAATAAAGCCCTCAAGCCATTCGATCCCAATCTCATCGGTGGCAACAGCAAACGGGTTGAAGCCGAGGTTCATGCCGGATTTCAACTGAAGGTATGTGCCGCCAATCGCCCGGATGAACGTCTCTGACCCACGATCCTTGTCAAAGGCTATGAGATGCGGGTGTTCGGGCAGGCGGTAGCAGCAGGACATCAGGAAGTTTGCCAGCAGCGTTTTGCCTTCACCGGTCGCCCCAAAGATGGCCGTGGTTCCTGGTCCCTTGGATTTGTCGGACCCTTCGCGGTGGAACGAGAACCAATAAGGCGTACCGCCCAGCGTCCGGAACGCCGCCACAGGCCCACCCCAACGCAGTCTTTCCCGCGATCCGGTCGGCCAGGAATGCAGGTTTGCGAAATCGGCAAAGTTCTTGTCGGACACAAAGCGCTTTTTGCTGCGAGTCTGATAGGCGAAGTTACCGGGCAGCTGCGCCCACCAGGCCGCTTCCAACCCGATGTCCTCGCGCCGGGTGCGCAGGTCCGCGCCGGTCAGACATGAATTCACCCGCGTGGCCGCGTCTTCGAGTTCTTCGCGGGTATTCCCCAGCACTGCGACTGTGATGTGGTGCCGCCCAATGGACATGGCGCGGGAGGCAACCGCGTCGCGCGCCTCTTTCAAGTCTTTCTGCAGGGTTTCCGCTTCATCGCCGGCATCTTTCATGCCACGTTCGGCGTCGCGGATCTTGGTGCCGCCCGATACACGGTCCATCGGTGCATAGCATTGGGTTGCGATGAACTCGCAGCGTTCCCCAAGAAGCTCATCGAACATGTAGTATTTGGACCGTTGCGGATAAGCGTTGACCGCAAAGATGGCCCCAAAACGATCCTTGTCCCCGCCCGGCGACAGGTTGTGAGCATGGTCTTTGCGGAACGTGATGCGCCCGTTTGGCACCGCATCGGCCAAATGGGTCCAGACGGACGGGGCCTTTTGCCAAATCCCGCTTTGCAGCATCGAGAGGAAAGACAGCGTGCGGCTGCGATCCGCCTCTGATCCCGTGAGCCTGCGCGCGCCGAACACGGACAGATCCCGCATGGCCTGTTCTGCGGCCACATGCAGGGCTTTGCGGTTCTTTTCGCGTGCGGCGCTGGTGGCCGGATCTGTTGTCGCCGAGCGCAGAGACCGCAACCCCGCATCCAGCAGCCGCTTACCGCTGGTGTAAGGGCGCCGGACGATCGTCAGGAAGTGGCGCAGCTGATAAGTCTCGTCCTGGTCCAGCTGGGCACGATAGTGCTTGTCGAGCTCTGCAGAAAAGGCGGGTTCGCTCACGGACGGCAGTGTGTCGGCCAGTTGGATTCTGGTCCGGATGATATGGCTATAGAACGCTGTCCGGTTATCTTCAAAGCTGGAGGCAAGCCGGGCGAGCGTATCATTCGCGGCCTTGATGGCCGCCCGGTCGGCAGTTTCGTGGATGAAGCCCTTGAGTTCCAACACCGCCACCAGATCACCGTTGCGGGTGGTGAATGTCCCATCCGACAGGAAACGCACAAACGGGATATGCGTGGTGGCCGGCACCTCTCGGGCGGCGCGGCGCGCGGAAGGCATGACCTTTTGAATCTCAGGGTGCATATTCATATCGGCTCAATCTCCGGCGTAGGAATTGCCGCCCCAGAAGGGCTTGTTTGTGGTGAACAGTTTGCAGTCCGCTATGGTGGCGACGTGATCCGGCAGGTACGGATCGACGCTCACAATCCAGCGGGCGGCGGCATAAGACGGGGCGATTGCCAGCAAGCCCCAGAAGCCCAAAAAGCCCTGGGTCATGATGAACGTCATCAGGGGGATGCTGATTGCCACAATGTGAAACGTCATCGGCATCCCGGCCCGTTCAGAGGGCCGGGTGATCGCCTGGAATATGCGGTTGTCGTCGCTCATCAGCCCGCAAAACCCTGAATGGCAGCGGCAATGCCAAACGCACCGTAGAAGATGCCCAGCACGACGATGATTACAAAGAAATGGCCCCATGTGACCGGCACACGCGGGCTGGCGGCCGAGATGCCGGCCAGCGCAATGGCAGCGCCACCGAGCAGAATACCATTGGGCCCGGTTACAAAGGTGCGGATCTGGGTCAGGAGCGACACAGGGGCGGCGAACAATTCCTGTGCCAAAGCCGGACTGCTGAATGCAATGAACGCCAGCAAGGTCATCATTGCGACGTTTTGAGGGTTACGTTTCATATAGATAGTCTCCTTGGATTGAGGTGTTCAGGCGTCGGGCGGAAGCCCGGCCCCTTCGAGAACGGTTGCGACGTAATGGGTGGTTTCCGAGTAGGGTGGGACGCCTTCATAGCGTTCAACGGCCTTGGGCCCGGCGTTGTAAGCGGCCAGCGCCAGCCGCCACGTGCCGAACTTCAGGAACATGGCTTTGAGATACCGCGCGCCGCCATCGAGGTTTTGCACCGGGTCATGCGGATCGACGCCAAGGGCTGCGGCTGTCGGCGGCATCAGTTGCGCCAATCCCAGCGCGCCTTTTGGGCTGACCGCATTGGCATTCCAGCGGCTTTCCTGATGGACCAGCGCATGAAACAGCGGCACCGGAACACCATGGCGTTTGGCGGCGCGCTCTGCTTCATCGGCCCATTCGCCTTTGCTGCGCGGGCTTGCGTTACGGGCGACGATCTGTTCAGCATCGCCGCCATCCTCATATCTGAGGCAAACCATTGCACCCGCCCGGAATGACGGTTCCAGGCAGGTGCGGGCGGGGGCGGTCACACAAAGCAAGCGCCCTCCACTCAAAATCGGGCCATCGCGACCCGCACAAACCGCAGCCTCGTCATTCTGAGCGAATGCCGGGGCTGCTACTGTCGATAGAAAAGCAAGAGTTAGGAATGTCGCTCTAGCCATGGTCGTTTGCTCCTGTGGGGAGAATGGGGCTATCCCAAATCGTGTCGCGTTCATCGCCCGATACGCTGTGCTCGCCTGCCGGTGATGGCCTCACACTATGACCGGCAGCGCCCCCCTCCGGCATCCGTGAGTGGGTTTTGGAGGGGGACGCGCCACGATCCGGGAACGGGCTCATCAGCCCATCATCAAACCAGCACCAGCTCGCATACCGGCCTTCTTCAGAGGCTTCGGTGAGCAGTGCCAGCGCGCCGGCATCGTCGGGGTTTTCGGCAACAAACACGGCGACCGGATCTGATGTATCCAGCAGCACCGCCGACGCGATCGGCGCGTCCATCGGCAGGTTGAACCGCATCTGTTTCTGGAAGGCGCGGGACTGTTCGGTCAGCGCGTTCAACACATCCAGTTCGCGCAAGCCTTCGAAGGGAACCCAGTTCTCTGTGACCAGCATCATGCCAATCTCCTGCAGAACCGGATAACCCGCCTTAGCGATGGAGAAACTGGCGATCACGATGGCATGACCGGAACCCATCGCTTCGAGAAAGCGCAGCTTATCCTCGAATGCTGTGTCGAATTTCTTGGACAGGTCCTTGTCGGCAAAGAACGCGCAATCGGGGGCGTGTTTGAAGATGAACCGTGCCCCGTGTGGCGTCGTTTCCTTGCCCTTGTATTCGGCGATCACCAGACCAAACGGAGTGGCGCCGCGACCAACTGGCCGCAGGTTTGCAAAGAGCCGGTTCCGTCTGGCCGCAATCTCTGCCTTATTGTCAGGCTTGAAGTATTCCGGGATGTAGAGAATGCGCGACAGGTCCTGACCTTTGACAATCTTCGCCGCCGCGGCGCGGCGCAATGCGTGGTGGATCACGCCCCAGAACCGCTTGCCCTCCATTTTGGGATACCACTTGCCCAAGTCAGCCTCATGCCAGAGGAAGTGCAGAACGCTTGTCATCGTCAGCTTGCGCGGTGCGACTTTGGCCTCTGTTGGTTTTGCGCCGGTCTGTTCCGGTGCGGTCCGGCTCTTGTTGTTTTGACGCAGAGGGAAGCCCAGTTTAAGCGTGGTTGTGCCGTCGTCAGGATCTTCGGTGATGGCCGACGCCTGAACCTGTGCCAGACCCGACAGTTCTTCGGGCGGCAGGAAAGACGGGCAATCAATCGCGTGGTCCGGCCCGGTGCCCGGCATACGTTTGATGATGAACTTGCCCGCCGTGGCTGCGATATACATTTCCGGAGCGGGCACCCGGCAGCGGCATTCAACACGCGTGCGGGCATTGTGCGCGGTCGTCAGGGCGCGTTGCCCCTCTTCGCTATCGACCACCAATGGTGTTCCATTCAGAAACAGACTCATTGCAACGCCTCCTGTTCATCAAGGCAGCGCAGAATCTCGGAAAGGCGTTGCGGGCCGGATTGGCTGTCGTCGATCCCGACCAAACAAAGGCAGAGGGAAAGGCTGCCGCGATCCGACTCTACACATTCGGCAATGGCTTTGACCTGTGCCTGCATTTCATACACAGCGGCAGGACCAGCGACCGGCAGACCTTGCGCCTGAGCCTGCGTTGTCAGGACAAAGCAGAGAGGAGCGAGAACGCGGGTGATGGGATTGCAGCGTTTCATGCGGTGTCCCCCAATACATCTGCCGGGGGCTCAAACGGCGTCTTTGGCCAATCGCCTACCGATTCAAGATACTGGTCTGTCCAGGCGGGAGCGATGCTGACAGCAGCAACCAGCCAACCTGCGAGGCTGGCATATTCCTCATCACCCAGGGCGGATTGCTTGGTTGCGATGGAACGCGACAGGTAAGACACCACCACGCCATGCTGCAGCAGCAGGGAAATCAGGATGCAGAGGTCATGCAGGTGATATTCGAGGTCACTGCCGGATCTGAACCCACCGCTATAGAATACCTCGCGGGGCTTGATCGGCTCAGCCGGGTCATAGCCGACTGTCACAAAGGCGGTGTGGCCTTGCGGTGTTTCGACCCGGCGTGTTTCTGCCAGACGACGATCAGGGAGGGCGGTGCGGTCGGGCTTGTTCATCGTCACAACCCCTGTGCATCCAACTCGGCACGCCGGATCATCGACGCGAAAGCAACTTCGGTGCGCAGCTCATCAACCACGCAATACGGCAGGGTGATATCCAGCCAGATACCTTCGCGGATCAGATGGATGTGATAGGTGGCATCCGGGTACACGAACCACAGCGCTTCATGCCGGGAAAGCACGTCCCGCGTGGTTTCCGCGTCGATCTGGCCGGACAGGTCGCGCCCAAATTCCAGCGTTGCATAGGTGCGGGCGTAATCCGCCCGGCTTTGGCTGTGGATCAGTGCTGCAGCTTTTTCCGGGGCGGCAAACTTGAACAGATCCTCGGGCGAACGCGACTTGTGGAGTGCGGCGTGAAACTTCAGTTTCTTATAGAGCCGCGTTGCGGACCGGTAGTTCAGATCATCGAGAACGTGAAAGACCTCAAGCGCGATGCCATAGGCCGCAGCGCAGGCATCGCTTTCCAGCCAGTATTCGCGCATGGCACGTTTGATGGTAGACAGTTCGCCAGTGAGAAAACGTATTACAGTGATAATGTCAGCGCGGGCTTGCTCGAAGCTTTGAGCGGCGGGCACCCAGCGCCTGTCAATCTTGCTTTCGATACTGTCAAAGGCCATTTCGATCACCTTTCGTCTCTCACTAATAGGTCAGCATAGTTTACATAATAATGATTATGGGGCGTATTTCGGGCTTGCAGATCGCACGCCTGTCGGACCCCTGAAAACCGCTCAGAAGTCGCTATTGCATTCCGAAGTCTGGGCATTGACTCCGGTGCATTTGCCGTCCTTTTTAGGAGCAGCATCGAGGGTTGCTGTTTTCTTCATCGTAACGGTTCTCTCTTGATGTTGAGGAATGCCCCGGGCTTGGGGTGTTTCTGGTCCTGTCGATTGCGCCAACAACCGACAGGACCGTTATTCGCTCGATTGATTTCCTTCCTTTTCCTGCATTCCAGTCTCCACTCAGATGCACCAGGACCGGCGCTTGCCACCGTGATAGGGTCGCGCAAGACCTTCAGAAATCAGGATAGGCCCGACATTCTGTCCAGCCACGCGCCCGACCGCCAGAAAACGACCATACTTGTCCGGGTCCGGCTGAATGACCAACTTGATTTGGCCCGCCGTCTCGATGAGTTCCGCCAGCCGAGCTTTTGCTTTCAGGCCCAGTGCCTTTTCGGCAGCACATCGCGCGCGATACGTCTCAGGCGTATCGAAGCCTACCAGCCGATACCGATCCTTCCCGTGATCGATGGTGTCACCGTCTACGGCGATAACCTCTGTGGCACTCAGAACCTTTGTCGTATGGCTGATGTAGCGATCTGCGACCACCAATCCAGCCAACACCGCGCAAGAGAGAAGGAGCTTTTTCATGCGCCCTGCCCCCTTGGGTCATCAATTGGCCCCGTTCCAATAGAATTTATGCGGTTGCGATCCTCAATCTCAAGTTGAGGCGGCCAAGAGTAGTCAACTTGAACCGTTTTCGAACACTGCGTCAGGGTCAACCTTGCAAACACCGGTCTCACCCTCCACATCCGGGATGGCAACAACCGTCGCGCCCAGCGAGGTAGCCAAATTGTAAACACCGTTCACCGTTTTGACGACGCGATGCTCGATGTTCCTCTGTACGACAAGGACTTGGCGAACGAACTCGCCTCCTTGTTTTGATCTGACGAAGAATTTCCATTCGCCGGTGATGGAGCCCTTCGACTGGGCCACTGGCGCGGTACAGTCTATTTCCAGTATTCCACCATCCCGCAACGCTTCCCGAAACCCATTTTCCAAAAGCACAGGTGTTAGTTCTCTCATAGGTTGCGGACTCCACTCGTTCACGGGAGTCTGTACTAGGGCATTGAGCCAATATGAAGTCTCTAAGAGCCATAATGTAACGATTGCTATCAGGGGATTTTGATTAAATCAATAGTATACTGTTGATGCGTCATAGAAACTTTGCTGCAAGAGATCAAAAATTAGGCAGAGCGGGATTTACCCTGTTTTTTCTAGGCTTTTGAGTGTCAAGACAAAATTCGTCCAACCTAACCAAAGAATAACCCACCTAACCAAAGGATAGGTCGTGCCTCGCTTCGCTTTACGGCACCTTTCCCCATCAAATAACAATGCTTCAACCGTGGCACGAGTGTTGCCAGGATCGCTACATACGGGAGTCAAAGGTGCAATCAGGAATTGAAGTGAAGGTCATCCCTTTCAATTGTGATGGCGAAGACGAAATCTACCGGCAGCAGTTCCACAGGATGCGCAGCAAGGTGTTCTGCGAGCAAAAGGGCTGGGATCTGGGCAGCATTTCGGGGTGCGAATACGACGAGTACGATTGTCATCTGACCAAGTACGTTCTGGCTATCGATACAAAGAACAAACAGGTTATAGGCGGTGCCCGACTACTCCGAACGGACCGAGAGGAATACGTAAGCGCTATTAGCCCAGATCCAAACTCGTACATGATCCGTGACGCATACCTGCAGCGCATCGAGGGCATCCCGTCGAACCTCTGCTTTTTGCCGCCCCCTGTCTCCGCAGATACGTGGGAACTGACACGGATTATCTCGAATGGGAAACTCCGTATCGCCCCACACATTTTGCTGAAGGCCAATGAGTACCTGCTGTCCGTAGGAGCTAAGTCCTGCTTGTTCCTCGGCCCGCCCAGCTTCATGCGCATGGCAAAAATGATGGGCTTTTCGCCACGCGCCATGGGCAACCTGGTATCTGACCAGCATTCAACATTCTTGGCGTTTTTCACTGATGTTCGCGAAGCTCCGAGACAGCCGAAGATCCAAGCAGCTCAACTCATTCGAAATCGTACCTGCGGCAACCCGGTTGCGGAACTGTTCAATGAACAACGCGACCGCGTTGGCATCGTATTCAAGTGGAATACGGGCGAAGAACAAGTTCGCTGGTCAATACCATGGGAAGGCAAAGAGCCCGAAGCTGCCGCCTTCATGAGGGTGGAGCTTCCGGCAGCGCTTGCATCATAAGTGCAGTATTGATTGCTAAAGGTGTCTAATGATGGCAAAAAGATATCTGTTAAGCGATTGATGTAAGATTGTCACTCGCAACCAAGATATGAATCCAAATCAGAGAGGATTGCCATGACTAAACTGTCTAACTCAATCAAACTCGCGCTTTTGGTATCTTCGTCCGCCATCGCTGTACCAACAGAAAGCGACGCCTACCCTATCGACTGCGCTATTTTCCTTTGCCTTGCCGGCGGTTGGCCGAGCGATCCGGATTGCAACGCCGCACGCGCCGAGTTCATCAGGCGCATAACCCCCATGCCCGTCGAGCCGCCGCTTCAACTGTGGCGCTGTCCGATGGGAGCCGCCACGGGCGCATCCAACCTTTCGCCGATGCAACGCCTCGAAGCCATCAAGGAGAACAGCGCCAATCCATTGCCGGAACTACCCGCAGTCAATTCGGAAAGCCTTCAAGTTGTAGAGGTGTCATATACTGCCGAGGCCTGGAACGTATTGGGCGCTGCACAGGTAGCCGTTTGGAAGCCACTCGCTGCGACGGGTATCCCTTGGGAAAACCAAGGAGACGGCCCCCCTTCCCTTCTGACGCCCACTCCGGCAAACGTGAACCTCTCATCACCGGATTTCGATGTTGTCCGTTCAATTCGCGTTTTTGATGTTCAACACTACAGTTTTCGCGAAAGAGAACGTGATGGACCCTGCGAAGCCCGGCTAAGAATGCACGGAGGGTCTTACGACGAGTACGCTAACTTCCATTGGCGCAGAGGCGCTCCAGGCCCAATGCCCAGCTGGATACCATTGCGCAGAGAATGCGGGGCCTATTTCCGTGGCGTCGGCGTCGAATGGACAGACAGTATGGGACACTACGGCTACGAGCTGGTCCCATATTAACCGACACAAAGTATAGGCGAGCACTGAGACCTCGCCTACCACTTCTAGCGGGCCAAGCCCGATGCTGGTAGGGTCAAAGGCATATGACAGAGAGAATCGGAGGGAGTTTCCAAGCGCCTTAAAATAAGAACCCCCGCAAGGCGGGGCCTCTACGGGGGGGATCTGTAAATCAGCGTTTGGTCACCTGATTTATAGCTTACCTCCCACAAGACAGGCAAGAAAAAAACGCATGTGTGCGAACAGAAAAGTTTTGCCTGCTTTTGAGGCCCGATCCGCCTTGCTTCACGAACGAGGAAGCGAGCATGAAAACGAAAAAACAGGCGAACTACGCCCCCCAAAATGACGCGCAAGTCTGCTGCGCGACGCAGCGTGTGAGGTCTCAGGCATGAGTTTCCGTCACATCGCAACGGCTCAGGCGCAGCCCACAACACGCTATCACAACGGTTTGCCCGAAGCCTGGAACCGTGACCGGTTTCGTCAACTGTGCGTTGTCTACGCTCAGATCATGGGGCTATCAGCGCAGTGCATTCGAACACTTGAAATCATCATTGACCTGATTTCTCCGACTGCCTTTCGGGACGTTTCACAAGAACCGTTCTGCTATGCCAAACAGGAAACGCTCATCGCCATGCGCGGCCTGACAGACAAAACCATATACAACCACGAGCGCGAGCTGGAACGCATCGGCCTACTGGCTCGCAGGCTTGGCGCGAATGGTGCCAGATGCAAGCGCAAGGGCCTTGGGCTTTACCTGACCCCTGCCCTGAACCTCATTCCTGATATGCTGGACGCAGAGGAACGGGATCGAGCAGAGAAGAAGCAGCACGACGAGCTGCGTGGAGACCGCTCGCGGCTGTATCGCTACGTCAAGGTCACTTTGACCACTCTGGCGGCGCTCCCCTGCCCTCCTGAAGCCTCTGACGAGCTTATGGACGAGTTTCGGTCATGGCCGCGCTCTGACAAGCTGAAGTACATGACTCTGGAACGCCTCGCTGCGCATGTCCAGGCAGCACATGATCTGTGGAAAAGAGCCGAATCCTTTGTGAAGAAACCCACCAATATTTCGGGTGAACCCGAAGCTGGTTTCGGGTGTCATATACAAGACCAAATTGAAGATAACATTTTGTCCTGTAACGCTGATGGCGAGATAACAAGGCCCTCGGCTAACGCCTCGGAACCAAATTGTTCAGGCTCCGGGCCTGACGGCCCTCCGCATTGCTTAGAAAGCAAGTATGAGGCGGATTCCGAAGCACACAATCCCGAAAAGCTGCCCAAAATCAGCAACAGGCTGTTTTATGAGCTTGCTTCACCGGAACTGCGAATGCACATCGACATCGCTGGTGGCGGGATGGAAAACCCCAACCCGACTTGGTATGACATCGAGACAGGCACCTGGACACGATTGTCGGAAGTAGGCACCAACATTTCCGTATGGCAAGACGCTATCGCCCGGCTCAAACCTTTGGGAGCTATGGTTGCTGGTTTGATCGCAGACGCACGGTTGTCAGATCCGAAGCAACCCCCTGTCGTAAATCCAGGCGGGTACTTCCGGGGAATGCTGAAAGCCGACGAACGAGGCGAGCTGAACCTGATTTCCAGTTTTATGGGGCTGTTGGCCCGCCGCGCCAAGGAGGACGAACAAAACCTAAGAATGTGATCGAGGTTCTATCACACTGTTGTGAGCGGTTCGTGGCCGACGGCCGGTGCACACATCTTAAAAGGTTGTATTCATGGCTAAAAACACCAACTATCGCCCCCCCTACCCGGCCCTATGGTCAATTGCGGGGTGAATAAGTGGCAGGACTTCCCCTTTTCACCTTCTCGTTGAAGTTGTACCCGGTGTTAATGTTTTGGAGCTTGGTTGTTTGTACGATCCAAATAAAGTTAACGGTCCCATAGTTACGGTGGCGCAGCCTACTAACGTCGGCAATTATGTCGAAGACCGAAAGTGGTTGGCTGGTCTTGCCAACGCTGGCTTCACTCTGGTCATCAACTACACCGCCCTCGGCTTCAAATACTATGACAGTACGTTTGATGAGGACTGGCAGCGTGAATACATGGAGAACAACTATGTATCCAAAGATCCGATCGTCTTAGCGGCGCTGTCGTCGGTTTCCATGACGAAGAGATGGTCGGAAATACGACTACCCGACCCCTGGAAAGTATTTGGTGCCAGTGCAAAGTACGGGCTGATTTATGGCGCTTCATTGAGCCGAACCAGGCGTTTTCGGAAATCCATGCTTACCGCTTCCCGCTTTGACAGGGAGTTTACCGACGAAGAAATGTCGAGTATTTCTCTGTGGTTTGACAATTTCGTTGATCTGGCAGCCGAGATTGTTGAGCTCACAGATAAGGAAGTCGAAGTAGTACGCCTTTTGGCTATGGACAAGAGTGTTAATGACATCGCCGACGAGTTGGAACTTACGCCTGCAGCAGTGAAAGCGCGCCTCAAATCCGCGAGAAAGAGAGTTGGGGCGCGAAGCAACAATAGTCTGGTAGACAAGGCCACGCGTAACAATCTTTTATGAAACTTATGTTTGGCGGCAATTATCGCTGTTTTCGTATTACAATTTAACAATTCCCAGCCGTGAATCCGGCGGCACTTCACAATTGTGAAGTAAGCCACCCCACCTCCAATGCTAGCTAAGAAACCTTCGCCTATTGCAAAAACCGTTGACATGAATCGGCTCTTCGGGTCTCACTGCAAAGTAGAGCGGTAAACGCCAAACCGAGCATATTGAGGTAACTATGATTCCGACCAACCCGATTGCGTCGACATCCCCCGTGGATATTGCGTCAGAGATCAGCACGCGCTTGAACATGGCGATCAAGGAACACTTGCTCGCTGCATACGCTCCAGACTCTACAAAGCAACTACGACATTTCCCCGCGACTGAAGTTTGCGACCTTCTTGATATCAGTCATCAATATCTTAGGAAAGCGACAGTCGAAGGAAAAGTGCCCGAAGCATCGGAAATACGCGGTGGCCGCCGCTACTATTCAGCACAAGAGATCCTTCAGCTTCGGCGCGATCTGGACAGCCACGCCAAGAGACCGGGTCGCTACGTGCCCAGCCGTCGTGATGATGAACATTTGCAGCGCATTCAAGTGATGAACTTCAAAGGAGGCAGCTCCAAGTCGACAACTTGTATTCATCTGGCTCACTACCTTGCGCTTCAGGGCTATCGGGTGCTGGCGATCGATCTGGACCCGCAAGCCTCACTGACATCTATGTGTGGGCTTCAGACGGAACTCGATCAGGATATCGAGACTGTCTACGACGCGATCACCTACAACGATCCCATACCGATGCGTGACGTTGTGAGACAGACATATTTCCCAAATCTATCGGTCGCGCCCGGAGGGCTGATGCTCTCCGAATTCGAGACAGAAGCAGCAAAGCAGAACAGCCTTGATGAGCCTTTTTTCATGCGATTGCACAATGCTATCATGAGCGTCGAGGCTGACTATGACGTGGTAATAATCGATAGCC
>NZ_JBQFXE010000017.1:0-35063 GCF_056540685.1 Ruegeria sp. AM2
ACATGAAAGCGACAGGTACGGTTGTTGGGACAGAACTGAATGAAACCTATACCCATACATCCGGAGATGGGTCGTACACGATCAGTGACTACGATCGATATCAGAGCAACGACGAGTTTGTGTTTACGGATATCAATTCTAGCGACGTGACCGTTGAACGATTGCTGTCCGACCCAAACGATGTGGTGCTGACGCTTTCCAGCGGAGATCAGATTACTTTTGAGGAACAGTTGGTCTCTAACAACCGGTATGGTGTCGAAAGAATAGAATTTGCTGACGGTGAAGAATGGACAAGAAGCGACTTGCTAACGGCTCCAATTGTCGATGACAGCCTGATCTACAGTTGATCGCTTAGTAGTTCTATTGTTCTTAGAAACGGGAAGCGCTTAAATTTGCTCTTTCGTTTTGACTGTGCATGCTTGTTTCGTGGTCTAAAGTCACCACGCCATTTGTCCTGACATACCCCCTGAAATCAGGCCGCTGAGATACTAGTAATCCGTCCAAGTGCTCTGTAACATTGCGCTGCTCGAAATCACTACGTAGTTCTTTACGGTCTGCGGATGCCAGCGCCCACCCTTGCATGTCGGTACACTTCGTTCGTTCAGCAGTCGTGCTGCTCCCGAATACGATCCCGCCTCAGCCAACGCCCGTTCAAACTCGGGACGGATCGTTTCGAAGAATTTTCGCTTCTCTGACTGCCTTTGTGCTGCCAGCGCACGTGCATTCCGCCCGAGAACGGTTCCCCGGTTCTTTGCCGCTCTGAGTGCGGCTTTGGTGCGTTCTGATATCTGTCGCCGCTCCTCCTCAGCAAAGCAGGCCAGCAGGTGCAGGAAGAATGTTGAGACGTTCGGATGTTCGCAGACAACCAGTTCAATCCCTTGGTCGATGATTCCTGAAATGAACGACACCTTCCGGGAAAACCTGTCCAGTTTTGGGATCAGCAGCTTCGACCTAGTCTTCTTCACAAGGTTGATTGCGTTCCATAGCTCGGCCCGGTCATCCCGTTTGCCGGATTGGAGTTCCGTGAACTCGGCTATGACCTGATCGGCGGGTGACAGGAATTGCTCTACCATCGTTCGCTGCGCTTCCAGCCCGAGGCCGGATCGTCCCTGCCGTTCGGTCGAAACCCGATAGTAAACTACATACTCGGTCATGCCTTCCCTTCTTCGTAAACGACAAACCAACGTTTGTTGTAGAAGGGGTCAGATTTATTTGTCGGGTTGGCAACGGAAAGGCTGCCTGTGATTGTGTCGATTCAGATTGAGGTTGAAGTGCTCTCTTGACGCTCCTTGTGCGTCTCGCCATATTGACGTTGGCCTTCCGCACAGGCCGGTGTGCCCGCCACGCAAAGCCATGCAGTGCTTGATTTCTTTTTTGTCGCTCCCGTCTTAGCGGATCGATTAGTAGCGGGCACCTAGTCAGATCCGAGATTAGGAATGGGTCATGGCTCAAGATTATGAAATCAAAAAACTGAAGACCATCGCAAAGAAGATTGCTCGCTCAAAGCGCATTGAACATCATGAGGCGCTTAATTTGGTCGCTCATGCACTTGGGTACTCTCATTGGTATGCGGTGTCCGAAGCCAATAAGGAAGGATGGCTTCCAAGTGCTGTGGAACTGGCTAAGGCTTCTGAACTTCTGGAACAGATCAACCCTAGCGCCGTAAAGAGTGCTGCGGAGCGGAGTGATACCGAAGAGTTGTTTGGCGATCCGGGTGGTGTCAGCCAAGGGGCGATCGCTTCACACCCTTATCAAATTGAAGTCTCCTTAGATGAAGTCTACATGAGCGGTCGTGGCTGGCTTATCCATGTCCCAGAAGCGCCCTCCAAGAAGCCGCGCGTTAAAGTCACGGACAAGCGCTACAAGGCAAACCCAATCAATGAGCCTGATTTCGTAGTTCAGGCCTTGGCCGTAGCTAACGCCAAAGCTGAGCAGGTTCGTGCCCGTATTGCCTCAGACTGGCCTCGGCGTTCGACGAACCCTGATGACAAGGGACGAGTTTCTCATCCGATCAATGGTGGTCTGAGTGATACATGGTTTTGCTTGCACTGCGACGAGAAGTTGGGGGCCAAGGCCGTGGCGGCAAACTTATGGCATTGCCCGTCGTGCAGCGCCTCTCCGATTGACATATTCAGCTCTCGATGGTGGCTGGGGGAGCCTTCAAGCGAAGATAGCAACTCGGCCCAGCGTCACTTTTTGCGAAAGTTGTGAGCATGTTGGCTGGTGGAAAGTCGGGTTACCGACCCCAGCAGCCTATCGACATCTGTGACGACTATCTCTTGATGATGGAGCAAGGCAATGAAGTTGCCTTGCGCCTTTGTCAGCAGTTTCGACTTAGCCAACCCGTCACTCTATTCAGGATACTGACGTTGCGCTGTGGCGATTCCTAGCTTCTTGCCGCCAGATTTCTTGGTGCGGGCTACAGCAGTCCATTCGTAGGTGTGAGCTCCGTTCGGTGGGCAAGGGCTTTTGTATTTGAACGCCCCCGATGGAACCGTGCCATCTGCTGACATCTTCACGATACCACCGCCATGGTTGTAGGAGCGCACGTCCAAGTCGGTCATCGTGAACCGGACATACCGCGTCCCTTCGGGCAGGCCTTTGACCACAAAGCTTGGGTTGCCGACACGGTTTGGATTTCCTGACGTGCAGGACTTCAGGCCATCCCATGAAAATGAGATTGTAAAGCCTTCGGCCACTACCCCCGTGGCAAATAGGGACAGAAATCCGGCAAAGACTATGCGGTTGATCATATTTGATATTCCTCGGTTGAAGCACTGATGTATATCCACGCCGACCGACTTACGGCCAGTATTGCGACATCGTATTGGAGTGATCTGGCTGCGTTACGGGCATTCAAAAGCCCGAACCGTGTTGGCCAGTGTTACGTAGCCGAAAACTATGTCGGTCATTCCTTCAATCTGAGTAAATACGTCTGGGTGGGTGCCGAAGACGACTCCCATGGCTGCTGCGTTATATGCCACGTTGCGTTCCGTATCTGGAAATGAACTTGCAATTTGCGTCTGAATGAGTGTGTCCGCTGATAGTTGGAGGACCTGCTGCTTTTCTTCTTCCGATAAGAACATGACCTCCATGGTTTGCTCATCGGTCAAAGATGAATAAGCCTGCTCGATGTCCGCCAGAGCAGCACAAGCCTTGGGTGTGAAAATGGCTTCTGCTTGTGCTGATTGCGCCAATGCTGCAAGCCCAATAAGAAATGCGGCGACAAGGTTCTTGTTCATTTTGTACTTCCTGTTTGGTGTCATTGTGCTGATCTCAAAACCCGAATGACGAGCTTTGGTTGTCGGCCAGACGTTGGTCCCTTCTGAAAAGGAAAAGGCCAACGGGTTTGGAAGCGGCGGGAACGGTATCCCGTGCTTCTGTCTGCATCGATAGTGTGGTGGTCTTATTCAGCATGTCCCGATCTGCGAGCGCCCTCGCCGTTGACTGGTGATCGGGGTGTTGGAAATCCGCTCTGACACGGACCCTGTGCCTTTAGCCGGAGCCTGTTGTATAACACAGGCACCCCGACCATAGGTCAAAGGTGTTCAGCCGAGTTTACGGCCTAGTCAGAGAAGGGGTTTCCACGCCCCAACATGGCCGCGTCTGCCATGTCAGAGGCAGTCGTAGCAGCTAATCAGCGAAAGAAAAAGACGTTCTAGATCTGATCGGGCGGGCACTTGATTTCTTGAAGCGCTCTATAATTGCATATGCCTAACCCGCTATCACACCCAGTGAACTCTGTTGGCCAGAAAAGCCTGTACTACATCTTGTGGTTGACGGGCAAAGCGGGCGGACAAACCGTGTCCTCGACGCATCAATTTTGTATCGGCTGCTCCATCTATATGATTTGTATTATGTTTTTTTGTTTTTAACGTGCCAGTTTTTTCACGCAGAGCCACCGGGGGGTGGAGTTTTGAAATGAAGAACGCATTTTATTTTGGAGATAACCTTCACATCCTCCGAGAATATGTTCCGGATGAAAGCGTTGATCTGATCTACCTTGATCCGCCGTTCAACTCGAACGCTAATTACAACTTGCTATTTAGATCGCCGGATAAATCTAAGTGGTCGGATGCCCAGATTGCTACCTTTGAAGACACTTGGACTTGGGGTGAGGCAGCTGAAGAGACGTTTGAATACCTCGAAATGACTTCTGGAAAGGTAGGCACATTTGTCAGCTCCCTGCGGCGAATCTTGGGGGAGAATGATATGCTGGCTTATCTGATTATGATGGCAGCTCGTCTTATCGAACTCGAACGTGTGTTAAAGCCGACTGGCAGTATCTACTTGCACTGTGATCCGACGGCCAGCCACTACCTAAAGATGATGATGGACGCAATCTTTGGGGCAGGTCGATTTCAAAATGAGATTGTCTGGCAGCGCAACACTGGCAAGTCATTAATGAAGAGGCGCTTGCCCAACACTCACGACTTGCTTCTATCGTACCAAAAAACCGACGCAGCGACGTGGAATGAAGACGCAATCTATAAACCGTATGATCTCGCTGACCTACCAGAAAAAACGGCAAAAAAGTACAATAACAGAGATGCTGATGGTCGTTTGTACACGTTGGACAACCTGCTAAACCCGAACAAGAATAGGCCAAACCTTGACTATGAATTTCTTGGTGTACAGCGCGTCTGGCGCTGGACTAAAGAAAGGATGCAGAAAGCATACGACAATGGTCTAGTTCATCAAAGCGCACCCGGAAAAGTGCCTCGCTTAAAACGGTATCTGGATGAGCAGAAGGGCATAGCGCTAAATGATGTCTGGACCGATATTTTTCCGCTCAACTCTCAGGCCCAAGAGCGTCTTGGTTACCCGACACAAAAGCCTTTAGCACTCTTGGAGCGAATTATAGCAATGTCATCCAATGAAGGTGATGTTGTTTTGGACCCATTTTGTGGTTGCGGTACTACCCTACATGCCGCTCAAGCGATGGGACGAAAATGGATTGGCGTTGATGTCGCTGTACAGGCAATGCGTGTAGTGCAGGACCGGCTCATAAATGAGTTTTTTGATATAGATTTCGAGGTGTTTGGCATTCCGCAAAGCGCTGACTCTGCGAGGTATCTAGCTGAAAAGCATCCATTTAAGTTTGAGGAATGGGCTGTCGCAGCCGTAGGAGCAATGCACTCTGGAAAATTTAGAGGTGATGGCGGAGTAGATGGCTCCTTCTTCTGGCTTGCTGAGAAGGACGAAAAGAGTCGAGGAATAGTGTCGGTGAAAGGCGGAAAATCCCTCAATCCCGGAATGATTAGGGACCTGATCGGAACTCTGGAAAGAGAACGTCGCGATACATCTGACCCGAACGCCATTGGGGTTTTCATTTCTGCGCACAAACCGTCCAAGGGTATGTTGGAGGAAGCCCGCAAAGCGGGCTATGTTGAGACTTTCATAGGTCGTATTCCAGCCATTCAAATTCTAACGGTGGATGATATTTTTGAGGGGAAAACCATAAAAGTACCTGCACTCTATGACACGATCTCAGCCGCCGCCGCTGGGCGCAGCGGGTCCCGCCGAAACATTCAGTTCAAAGACCCTCAGGAGATTCTGAGGCAGCGTTCAATGTTCTTTAGCTTCAAAGGTGGTGCTGATCGCCACAAGGATGAGCCTGTCATGCCTGATAGAGTTACAAAGGTGGCCTGAGGTAGTTGAGAAGCTCATTGCTGCGATCTGCATCGAAAGTTTGGTCGTTGGTGATCTGATTGGCCAGTTTTTCAGCTATTCATTCATTGTACGAGGTTATGTGAAAAAAATGCCTGCCAAATTGGCAGGCGGCCTTGATACCAAGAGTTAAGCTCTTACATACAAACAGTTCTGCGCCCATTTGGCGATTTAGCCGATGGACCTGAGGTATGAGAGCACATTCACAATTCGTGACGTAAGCACAAAGTGCACGTTACACAACCTTAAAGCCCTCTATCCTCAGGGGTGGAACAGAAGAAAAGCCCGAAAGGGCATAACCCTAACCTTCTGTTTATGAGGAAATAAGTGACTAAAGAACCTGAAAAGAGCACCAAGGGTCAATTGGAGTTTGACCTGACCATTGTTTCCGAAGTTGAATCAGATGGTGTTGGTATGGGCGTGCTCAGCAATGGCGCCCCTTATCTGACTGGACGTGGCCTCTCTCGGCTTTGTGGCGTCGACCACTCGACCATCATCAAAATTACGAATGACTGGCAGGAAACACCTGTCAAGAAACGTATCGCAACGATAAAGAAAAATATCCGGGAAATGGAGGGCGATGACACCTACGCTTTCCTTCCTGTGCCACGTGGCGGTACCATTTATCATGCGTTTCCCGAAAACGTATGCATGGCTGTTCTGGAATACTATGCGCTGGATAGCACTGCGTCCAATGAGCATGCCAAAAAGGCTTACCGGACACTTGCCCGGAAGGGGTTCGTGGATTTTGTCTATGAACAAGTTGGCCTCTCTCGTGGTGCATCTATCCGAGATCTCTCTACGAAACAGTTCATGGACCGTGTGGGCTCTGTCTATGGCTCAGTGCCTGAGGGATATTTCTGTGTCTTTGAAGAGATTGCCGACATGTTCGCTGCGTTGATCGCTCGGGATATCAAAATTGACTCCAGTTTTGTGCCGGATATTAGCGTTGGAATGGCTTGGTCGAAGTACTGGAAGGAAGAAAACTTGGATGCCGTTTACGGTATGCGCCAAAAGTTCTCTCATCAGTACCCTAGCTATTACCCGCAGTCCGCTGCTGGACCGCAGGAGGCGTTTTGCTATCCCGAAGATGCCTTGGGTGAGTTCAACCGCTGGAAGCGTGAGGTTTATAGAGAGAAGAAGCTTTCCACCTACCTCAAAGGCAAAGTTAAGGCTGGGAGCATTGCTTCGCATCAGGCAACTGCAATCGTCGATGCATATAAAACGCCAAAGTCGTTGCCGAAGCATTGAAGACAAGGTGCCCGCCGGTATTCGGTGGGTGCCCATTTTTGGCAGAGGCCGGGTCAGTCACAGTCGCCGGATCGACCACCGTAGAAAACCCGTTTGGCGGCGTCGGCGGCGTGATTACTTTATTAGTTTCAATATCTTAAACTCATTTCGCCCCTAAAAGTTTCAAAAGTTATACACGAAGTGATGCACTTTGCTGTAACCTATTGAAATTACGTATGAGAACTTGATTGAAAATCCTCGTGTCGGTGGTTCGATTCCGCCCCCGGGCACCATTTTATCCGCAGGGAAAATGAGCTATGTCGTTGCTTTGCAACGATAGATTGCGATGACCTACTGTTGGAAAGATGTAGATTGCCCCGGTTTGATGCACAATTTGCTCCGCATTCTCGATGCCTTGCTGTCCCGGTTTGGCGATTGCATCCGCAAGGATCTGCAGGTCAGAAGGGCAGAACCTCCAGGACTGTGACTTCCGTATCAACTATGATATTCACCGGATCCCAGTACGGGTGGTCCAACAATTTGGCCGGATCGTCCGAATTGGCGACCCGAACGCGCAAATTCAACTTGCAAACGAAAACATAAATACACCCTTGCCGAGCATGCAAAAAAAAGTCGTGGCAAAATCTTGGGGCGCGAAGAGCCGCTTGGAACAGGAAAAGACACGAGTATCAACGCGCAACACAGCAATAGCGCGTTAATCTCCGGTCACAATCCCTTGTTCCGCCCAGCAGGGTGGTTCGAACTGGCCGTTATAGGTGAAATTTGGGCGGAACGCCCTGACGGTAATGCTGACAAGACCCGTCTTTCCTTCGCTCGTCCAAACCTGCACTTGCCGTTGCTCGGACAGAGCGTTTTCCTGCTGATTGTCTTTGGGACCTGCCGGGTCGCGATCCAGATTTAGAACGGGTGGTCGCACCAGCGACCCTCCTTTGCTCCAGATTGAGATCGGCCCGCCGCCAGGAACGTCTGTCTGCTGCTTGGCGCGATTGGTCAGTGGGTCGAGGCACTTGAATGTGGCCACGATGCCCAACATATCCGGGAGCACCTCTACCTTGTCGTGCCACTGTTCGCCGATGCGCACCATCGGGTTTTTCCACAGCCGTTTGCCGGTAAGGCGAAGTTTCACCTCGCGCCCAGATTCAACCGAAATCGCCTGGGGATCGAACTGATCGATGTACGGATATCTGACCAGGAAGAACCCGAGTTTGGGTAACACGTCTTCCAGATTGTAGGGCAATGGCAAAGTCTGTGTCGTTTCTGACAGGCCGCCCGCGCGGGGCGTCCTCTTGGCGCCGTACCAGGTCGTTTCCTTTTCAGCTTCTGGTACGTCATGGCAAAGGCTGCGACCGCTCTGAAGGTTTACGTTTCTGGGCCGCAGCCAGCATGTTTCGGCAACAATTTCGACACCCGGCCACCAGCTGGGCAAGGATACGATGGCCGACAGGGGAACGCTACGCGCGGTGTGACGGGTACGCTGCAACCACATGTCTTCGGGCTGCACGACCCAAGAGATTATTGTGTGTTTCTGACGCAGGTAGCGAACAACGGCTGTGACATGGTTTAGATTGAAATTTTCGGGTTTTGGGAATGGTTCATCAAGGGTATATGTATTGGCCCTCTCCAGACATCTCCGCTGGTCTTTCAGCTTCGTTTCCGTGTTGGTCAGCGACGTTTCGACTTCTAGAAGACATGCGAGGTTAAATAGCCACGTCACATCCAGCTTTGTCTGGATCTCCAAATTCTCGATTGTTTCGTTCCTTGCGATCTGTTCGTAGTTCGCAATCAAGATTTCGAGCATTCCGATCAGATCAGAGTCAACGCGAACATTGTTCAGAACCCAAAGAAAGGACGGTCCGCATTCCAATTGATCGCTCTCACTTTCCAGCCCCGAGTCCCCAATTCCGAACACTCTGTTCTTTCTTTCGTGGTCAGCCAGTGCGACCCGAGATTCTGAAACAGCTGAGTTTTCGCCAAGCAACCAGGAGACGGCCCAATTGCGTTGCTCGTTAATGGCGATGTTTTGTCCAAGTCCTTGACGCGGGTACACCATATAACTGCGTGCATTTGCAAAGCAGGATAGCTCGGCAAACAGCCTGAGCGCCTCCTGCCGTCCGGTTTTAAGCGCCACCTCTTCGATTTCATGAACAGCATCGACCTGTTCTTTGGTCAATGGTGCGCTATTCAACGGGTCGAACTTCATTTCTTCAAGCAAAGACTCGCGTTGGCGTTCGGAAATGGTCCGTACAACAATTTCACAGGTTTTTAGGTCGCAACGCGAAGAACTGATGTCAAAATAATCCGTCAACAGGCGGACACGGCCAACGGTATCGATCGGGGTAGTCATCAATTCGGCATGGACCAGTTTGACAACACCAATCTTGAGCAGCGCGCGCCGAAGTTCAAAACACTTGCGTCGCCTTTCTCCGGGGTTTTTGAACGCTTTGCTTGGTTCGTGCATAGGCCTGAAACAAGCTTCGCCCCAATCTGGCTTTGCTTCGGGCGGCAATTCCAGCCATCCAAGGGCCTGCAGCATCGCCTTATGTGCCAGCTTTTCTTGACGTTCCGGACATGTAACGCGCAAACTGCTATCGACCAGTAATTCACGGAGACCGACCTCTGAACTTCTTTGTGGCGGTAGCAACGGCGAAGCATCCTTGCTTTCCCCCGATGTTTGAGCTGAGTCGTATCGCGTCAGGTGGGCTGCATTCTCTGAAAATTCGTTCACAAGCTGGCGAAACTCTGGAGAAGTGCCGAATTCAATTGGCAACAAAGCCCAAACGTTTGTTGGGTTTTCAACAGCCCCACAGAATCCCTCCAATTGCTCAAGCGAAGAAGCCAGCTTTGTTGGCCCGCCGGAGTTTCTTTCAGGCGGAGGTGCAGGTTGCTGGGTGCTGGATGCTTCTTTGATCCCTGGGTTCTGAGGGGGTGGTGGCGATTGCGACGGGAAGAAGTAGTTTGCCAGAAGCGGGCCAATTTTCGTTCCCGTCCCGACACGCAGAAGTTGGGCTCTGAAACTGCCGGTTATCGATGACTGATAGTCTTCTCGCAGTCTCTCTTGCGCGCCTTCGATATACATGCTGACCGTAGCTTCCGGGTCAGGTGTACCGTCAGCATCCGCCTTCCGCCGCGCGCTGTTGATCAGTACGGTTCGCAGCAAGTGGTCGATATCCGAGCTTAGCGCATAGTTGCTGTCAGGCCGGTCGATCGACATGCGGTCGGCGATCATTCGACGGGCCGTGTTCTGCAGCTCTTCCCGGACATCGACCAGAAGTTCGCCGTATTTCTGCAAAAGCCACTCAGGATCTTCGGGCTGCTGCAAACGGATCGACACTGCCGCGACCGAGGTGCTGTAGTTCCGACCCGGCAGAATGGTCATGTTGAAATTCAGGCGTTGCAGCGTGTTTGAATCCGTGTCGTGTGCATCATCGAGAACCGATTGAAACTTTTGCTGAACCAAATTCAGTCGATATTCTTGCGCAGCAGAAAATTCGTCCAGCGGGTTTACCGCGACGGACATGTTATCTTCTTCCACATGACCATCCTGCAGTGCGTTGGAAGCAGCCTCGTCGCCCTTGCTGACGGCTGTCGAAACGAATTGGCTTCTTATTTGATTTGGTTGACCAAACCGGCCTTCCGATATCATGTCATCGACGACCGCAATCCGTCCATCGATCCAGGCACTGTCGTTCAGCCGTTGGTTGATCAGTCTTTCCCGCGTAAAGAGTTGTGGTGAATCAATTGTAATCAGACCCTCTTTCGCTGCGTCATAGAAGATACCGCGGTCGTGGAACCAGCCTTGAACCTGATGATAAATCCACGGAATTGGAAGATAGAGCGCCGCCAAAACCAGAAACGAGTAGAAGGCAAATTTTCGGGCGTTTTCCGACACAAAAAACCCAAGCGAGTTTCTAACCGAAAACCCTTTGCGAAGTGGCTCCTGCTCATCTTCAGTCATGACATCCGATCTCCGGTTGCTTCGCTTGGGCAAGGTTTCTGTTCACAAGCGTGTCCAAAACGGTTTTGATCGAGGTCCTGCAAAATGCAGTCTCGGTAATGTCCAATCGTCTGGTCTCACCGTATTTATTTGCTGGTGCGCCGCCGCCGCATAACGGAAAATACCCGCAACTCCGTTTGCATTTCGATATGCCCGCCGAGATGGCGCTTTGGCAGCGCAAAAAATTTCTGTTTAGGTAAATGTCGCTCAAATCGCGGATTTCGTTAATATTTCCAAACACAAAATTCTCGAACTCGGCCGATTTTGTGCCCAAAAGTTCCGGCGAATAGGTTGAAATATCTCCTGTCGCGCTTATCGACAGTATGGCACCCGGAGAGTTTTCTTGGTTCTTGACTGTTTGGCCGTTTCTTTTGACCGCCAGCAGATTATTCAAAACGTCGCGTTCGCGCAGCCGCGGCGGGTTGGCATGGGCGTCAAAAACGTCAAGAAATTCGTCAAGGAACGTTCGGACCTTGTCCTCGTGGTTGCTGTCCAGCAGCGAGGACGTCTTGTTGATGCCGTCGATCTCTTCGATGTTGAGGCCAATGGATGTCGGTCCGGCTGCAATCAAGGCCTCGGCCAGGCGCCTGGGGCTGTCCAACGCTTTGCGGGTTACGACGCAAATGATGTGAAACGGAACATCAGCGTCGTGCAGCCTGTTGATGCCTCTCATGACGGAATGCCAGGTTCCACGGCCTTTTCGGTCCAGCCGATACGCGTCATTGACGTCTTCGGGGCCATCCAGGCTTACCCCGACGCTTACACCTGGTTCCGAAAAATAGGCGACCCAGTTATCGTCGATCAGGGTTGCATTGGTTTGAAAGCTTTGTTTTGCAATCTTGCGCCCGCCGGCGGCCTCAAGAATTTGGCGTGCGCGCCTGTACCAATCAGGCGATAAAACAAGAGGTTCCCCGGCATGCCAAACCAGCGTGGACGCATCGGTGAAGACAGGGCTCGCCAAAACATGCCGTCCCACCGAATCTAGCGTGTGCTCGTCCATCCGCGCCCGGTTGGATCGGTCTGGCAAATAGCAGTAAGAACAATTCAGGTTGCAAAATGGCGTGGGCTGCAGCACCAAAAGCTGTATCCCACTGACTCCGGCGTAATTCATGGCAATGGCTTTACCAATTACCCCAGTTTTGCCAATTGTTCCAGTTGCTCCAATTGTACCATTGTGTATATTTTTCAAATATATAACCAGAGGGCTTCGTCTGGTCGTCTTTCAGGTTTTCTGCGGCACTTTTCAGACGCTCTGAGATATCATTTTCGGATTGCCTGTTGGGAAACTCGTGCCGCGCGAACGTCGCGCTGCCCAATAGGCTCGCGCAAAAAGTCACGGCGATTGCAAGAAATAGTTTTACTTTTAGCATCGGAACACTCTCCGAAAAAAAGGAAACATTAGCAACAAACGTCAATTTTTGCAATGTTTCCTTGTTTTTGCGAAACAGTGACCGGAAGTGGGGTAATGTATTTCGGGCGTTTCAGAGTGTTGGGATGCTTCTTGCGTTTGACGTTACAGCATCGAAAGAAAACAGCTTGTCCGGTTTTGGTATTTCCAACGCCCAAGACCCTTGTCGAAGCGCGGCAATTCAATTGGGGCTACTGCGCGACGCTGGTTTGGTTCGACAATTGTGAATGCGGCAGTCCCTGTTTGGCTGGCTAAATGCAATAACCGCAATACCACTTGCTCGCCTCAGTGCAGGCCAATGAGGCAGTTTCAGGTCCGCATTTCAGAAGCTTAAAGGGATTTTTGGTAGCGGAGGAGGGACTTGAACCCCCGACACGCGGATTATGATTCCGCTGCTCTAACCAACTGAGCTACTCCGCCACGAGTGAGTGGCGATTTAAGCGAGGCAATGCGGAGGGTCAAGAGGGAAAAGAGCAGATCATCGCTGAATTCTCGGTGCTCGGTTTAAGCATGGTCGGATTGGGTGTTCGCAATTGAATTCATTTGTTCAACCTCGCGGACAAATCGCGCGCATATGTCTGGGACAGTGATCAAGATCATATGGCCGAGGCCGTCCAATGGCTCGTAAGTAAGGCCATATCGCGTCATGGGTTCTCCGTGGTCTGCCGCGGAAAGGATCGGATCTTTGGTGCCGAACAGAATCCCGCCTGGCACCTGAAGGTCTGGGTATCGTTTAACCATGGCACCCAAGCTGGTTTGCATCCCAATTACATCCTGAGACGCAGTGACAAAAGCTGACGGGCGCAGGCCAAGAGCCCCGCCGGCGCGGTCCAGAAAGTCATCAGGCGCGGGTTCTGGTGCGAACACGTCCTTTAGCACATGCGGAGCCGTCTTTCTGGCCATCGGAACTGCGATTGTGTGGCCTATGAGATTTCGCAGCCACTCCGTTCTAAGCTCCAACGGTTTGAATACAGCCGGTGTCTCGGGCATCTCGTGCGTCAGAGGGGCCAATAAGGCGACGGCCCGAACATGTTCGGGGTAGTCCAATGCCATTGCCAATGATACCGCGCCGCCCAGTGAATGACCAACCAGAACAGGGCGTTGTATTCCCTTGATCTGAAGAAAGTCATGAATCATCCGGGCCTGTTCCGGCAGCGCCGCCAATTCGGCGGTGTCGCGGGTGGAATACCCGCATCCGGGTCGGTCGACGGCGACCACGTGATGGTCGTTGGCTAGCTTGTCCATTAGAGCGTATGTGAAATGTTGTAGCTGACCGGAAAGCCCGTGGATCATAACAATGGTCGGGTTTTCGGGGTCACCCTTTTCGACGTAGTGGATACTGCCACCCGGAACCTGCACGACCTCTCCCAATTGGGGTACGATCTGGTGGCCTTGTCGTGTCAGGCGGCGGGTCCAGAGGTTCATGGCCAGAAGGAATGCAACCAATAGTCCCAAAATAGCCAGAACGATCATACCAAACCTCCATCCGCATCTGTGTCACAAGTGTATTGCCCAAAACTCGATAGCACCACGCGTTTTGTATGATCTGAGGCGTCGCAATTCAGCCTTTCGGACGGGGTCTCGGCGTCATGCGGTATCGTTGAGGATGTCAGGCATCGGACGTGGCAGCGTGTCCAACAGGCGAAACACAGTCTCGCGACAATGCGGCCCCGCCCAATCGGACGGGTAAAAGCCCATTGGCAGGTCGGGTTGGCGCAAAACAACCCGTCGCCAGCGATGAACCAACAATGTGCGCAAGGTCGCGCATTGGAACGAGGTGGAAACCCAGCCTTTCGGGCGTGAGGTTTCGACCCGCAATGCAGCCTCGTTGAGCGCTTTGCACGCCGCCCGCAACTCAACTGGACACAAGCGATCACGAACCCATTCGGGCGCGTCCTTCGGATTGACCTGCAATGCCAACAGCCCTTCGGTGTGCTCGGGCGCAGGCCCCGCGCCCAATGCAACATTCCGGCTGATCGGCGTGTAGTCATGGCTTAGCATAACGTCATCAAGAACCCGGGTTCCGGTGCCATCCTCGGCTATCAGCAGGTGCCAGTTGTCCACCGGTTCGGGGTCGCGGGCATAAATGCGTGGCGTAACGGCCGCAGATTGACTGCGCCCGAAATCTGTCAGGAAATGTCGGGACACGCGACCAATGCGATCGCTTTGAATCCATCCATCCTTGCGCAATCGATGCACTGCAACACGAATGGCTTCGGGCTTGATGCCCATTGGCTCAATGATCCGGGTCAGAGCGCCGCCGGAAATCTGCGCACCCGGTTCTTGCGCCATGTCACCGAACAGCGAAACAATTACCGACCACACTCGCTGATCCCGGGGATCGGTCAGTTCGGCCACGGCCTTATCGAACCACGTCGTCTGGCTGGTCATAAGGGCATTCTAAACCGCTCGGCCACATAAGAAAAATCAATTTTTGCGGGCGGGTTTCAAAACGCGTTCATTGTTAGCAGCTGATAGTCGGCCACCTGTTCGTCATTCTGGTTCGTCAAGGTGACATGCCAGCGGACCTCGCCATAGTCCTGATTGCGGGGTGTCTTTTGCATGACTGTCAGGCATACTTTGATGCTGTCACCAGCGACAACGGGTTTCATGAACCGCAGGCCGTCGAGCCCGGTATTGGCCAGAACCGGCCCTTCGTTCGGTTCGACGAACAAACCGGCCGCAAAGCTGAGCAGCAGATACCCATGCGCCACCCGCCCCGGGAAGAAGGGATTTCTTGCGGCGGCTTCGTCATCCATATGGGCGTAGAATGTGTCACCGGTGAATTGGGCAAAATGCTCGATATCGTCCAAAGTAACAGTGCGTGAAGCCGTGTGTAGGGTCTCGCCAATCTCCAACTCGCCAAACTTTCGGGTGAAGGGATGTGAGGGCCCTTTGATTTCAGGTGCACCGGGCAGCCAGTTCGACCCGATCCGCGTCAACAACCGTGGCGAGCCCTGAACCGCCGTGCGCTGCATATAGTGTTTCACACCGCGCACTCCTCCCAACTCTTCTCCACCGCCTGCGCGGCCCGGACCACCGTGGACCATATGAGGCAAGGGAGAGCCGTGGCCGGTGGATTCCGCCATCGAGTCTCGGTCATTCAGGTAGATACGCCCATTGTAGGCGGCAGTACCCATGACCATCTGTTGGGCGACATCAGGATCATGCGTGATCACCGAGGTGACCAACGACCCCTGCGCACGATTGGCAAGCGCAATGGCATGATCCACGTCGCGGTACCCCATGACTGTGGAAACGGGGCCGAATGCCTCGGTATCGTGAACGCGCTGAGCGGCGTCCGGGTCCGAGCAATGAAACAGCATCGGTGGGACAAATGCACCCGTTTCGGGGCCATTCAGTTCGAAGCTGTCCGGGTTTCCGAAGACACGTTCGGCTTCCTGGCTAATCAGGTTGGCCTTGGCTAAAACATCGTGCTTTTGATCGTTGGACACCAATGCGCCCATACGGTTGCCATCAAGGCGCGGGTCTCCGACCGAGATTTTCGCTAGTTTCCCCGTCAAAGCATCGATAACTGCCCCGGTCACCACATCCGGCACAATGATCCTGCGGATCGCTGTACACTTCTGGCCCGCCTTGGTCGTCATTTCTCGGGCGGCTTCGGTGATGAATAGATCAAATTCCGGCGTGCCCGGTACCGCGTCAGGACCTAGGATCGACGCATTCAGGCTGTCCTGCTCGGCCACGAACCGGACCGAGTTCTGCAGGATGGCCGGTGTTTGCCGCAGGGTCAGCGCCGTGTTTTCCGATCCAGTGAAGCTGACGACGTCCTGACAGGTCAGATGGTCCAGCATATCGCCCAGCCCTCCTGACACCAGTTGCAGGGCCCCCGCGGGTAGAATTCCGCTGTTCAGCATGATCCGAACCGCCAGTTCGGTGACATAGCAACTGTTGGTAGCGGGTTTCACAATGGCCGGGACACCAGCCAAAAGGGTTGGGGCCAGCTTTTCCAGCATGCCCCAGACCGGGAAATTATACGCGTTGATATGCACGGCGACGCCTTGCAGTGGTGTGCAGATGTGCTGACCCAAAAAGGTACCGTTGCGCGAAAGCTGTTCGGGGTCCCCGTCCAGATAGACTTTCGTGTCCGGCATCTCTCGCCGCCCCTTCGAGGCGAAAACGAACATCGTGCCAATGCCACCGTCGATATCGATCAGGTGATCTTTCTGCGTCGCGCCGGTTTCAAAGCTGAGGTCGTAAAGCGCGTGTTTGTTCTCGGATAGCACCTGCGCCAATGCCTTGAGCATGCGGGCACGTTGGTGAAAGGTCATGGCGCGCAAGGCCGGACCGCCCGTGTCGCGCGCATAGTCCAGCATTAGCTGCACATCCAGGGCGCTATTCCCCGCGCTGGCGAAAGGCGCACCGGTGATGGCCGATGCGATCGTCCGTGCGCCTTCATCCGGGGCGACCCACGCACCGGCTGCAAAGCTGGATATCTTAAGCAGGGACATGGCGTTCTCCTTTGATGGGGAAATCAGTGACCCAACGCACCCATTTGCTGCGGCAGGTACAGAACCAGGACGGGCACCAATACGATCAGTGCGAGGCGGAAGATATCGGCCACCCAGAACGGCGTGACACCGCGAAATATGGTGCCGGTCGAGACGTCTCCGACCACGCCCTTCAGGATAAAGACGTTCAGGCCCACAGGCGGGGTGATCAGCGAGATTTCAGTCACAACCACAACGACGATACCGAACCAGATCGGATCATATCCAAGCGAGGTTACCAGCGGAAAGAAGATCGGGACCGTGAGCAAAAGCATCGACAGGGATTCGAAGACACAGCCCAGAATGATGTAGATCCCTAGGATCATCAGGATGACCACAAAGGGCGATACATCATAGGCAGTGACCAGCGCGATCAGCGCCTCGGGCAAGCCTGCCAGGTTGATGAAGTTCGAAAAGATCTGCGCCCCGATCAGGACGGCAAACAGGGCAGATGCGGTAAAACAGGTCTCTTTCAGGACCTCAAAGGTCGATCTGACGGTAAGACCGCCCCTGGAGAGTGCGATCAGAAAGGCCCCGGCGGCCCCCATTCCAGCGGCCTCAGTGGGCGAGAACGTCAGGTTCAATGGCTCAAAGTCGAACGCTCCGTAGAGCCCTCCGATGACGAGAAAGAACAGCAGCAGAACCGCCCAGACCGAGCCCAAGGCGCGCAGGCGGTCACCCCAGGACGCGCGTTCCCCGGCGGGTCCGGCTTGAGGGTTGCGCCAGACGGTCCAGCGCACGGCGAACAGGTAGAACAGAATGCCAAGGATGCCGGGAATGATCCCCGCCATGAACAGCTTGCCGATCGAAGTTTCCGTCAGCAGGCCATAGATGACCAGAATGACTGAGGGCGGGATCAGAATACCCAGCGTGCCGCCAGCCGCGATGGAGGCGGTCGATAACTCATCCGAATAGCCGTAGCGGCGCATTTCCGGCATGGCGACCTTGGACATGGTGGCCGCTGTGGCCAGCGACGATCCGCAAATGGCCGAGAACCCTCCGCAGGCGGCGACCGTTGCCATCGCAATCCCGCCGCGCAGGTGACCCAGAAACGCGTTGGACACCGCATAAAGCTCACGTGCCATACCACCCTTGTTCACAAACAGCCCCATTAGGATGAACAGCGGTACAACGGACAGGCCGTAGTCCTGAGCGGTGTCGGTGATCTGGCGGCCCACCATGGACATTGCGGCTTTTAACCCGCGCTCGGACAGGATTGATCCGCCGCGTTCATAGGCAAATCCCAGCGTGCCGACGAGGCCCATCGCAAAGACGATAGGCAGGCGCACAAGCGCCAGCAACAGAACAATGGCAAAGCCGATCAGCGCCGCAGTCATCGCATGGGCTCCGACAAGGTATGGGGCGCGAAAGCTCTGAGCAATCCGGTGGCTATCATCACCAGCGCGGTGACCGCGACGGACAGCGCGATGAACCAGCCGATCAGGTAAGTCGGGATTGAGAGATACTCGGTGACATCCCCATAATCCCGCGCGCGCTCGGCCAGGACCCAGACGCGCTGCGTCGGCCAGAACAGCATGATGCCGCAGACCACATAGATCACCACGTCCCGCGCGCGCGACAGATGAAGACGGTTGAAGACCCCGTCCGTCAGGTCCACCGCGATATGACCGTTTGTAGTCGAGACGATGGGCAATACCGAGAACACCAGAATGGCCATCAAGATGCGCGTCAATTCCGTTGCGGCTTCGATCGGCGCATTGAATACTGATCGCAGAATGACATCGCTGAACGTCATCACCATCAGGGTGAACAAGGCAACGCTCGCCACGATGACGGGTAGAGCGCTGGCGCGGCGCACAAAGTGAATTATTGGGGTCATGGGAAACTCGCGCAGTGTGGGGCAGGGCGGCCTAGGTAGCCGCCCCACAACCGGATCAGTTCGATGACAGTTCCGAATTGATCATGTCGTAAGCGGCCTGCGCGTCGACGCCGGTTGCGTCGACCTCGGCGATGACCTTGCCGCGGATATCCTCGGCAATGACTGAGAATTTTTCCATATCCGCGTCGCTGGCCGCGTTGATAGCGTTGCCTTCCGCCGCTTCGGTGGCTTCACGGCCGGTGGCGTCGATTTCGTCCCAGATCTTGCCGATCTCGCGGCTCAACGGCTCGCCGAAAACGTTGTCTTCCAGCGCAGCCTGTAGATCTGCCGGAAGGTCGGCAAAGGTATCCTCGTTCATGATAAATGCGAATGAGCCGCGATAGAGCCCACCCGGCATTTCATAGACGTTCTGCGCCACTTCGGTCAGCTTGAAGCCCTTGCGAGATTCAAGCGGCATGACGACACCATCAGCGGCCTTTGACGCCAACGTCTCGTAGACCTTGGGGGCAGGCACCTGAATGCCGGTCGCGCCGAGTGCTGCGCCAACGTCACCGCCGACACCGCCCGGAATGCGAACCTTGAGCCCCGAAACCTCGTCCAGAGAGGTGACCGGCGCGCTAGAGTGCAACTGCGCAGGTCCATGCGTGTGCAGCGCGATGACCTTCACGCCGCGATGTTCATCAGCGGCCTTGAGGTGCTGATCATAGGCGCGCCAATAGGCAACGGATGCTTCTTCGGCCGAGCCTTCATAGCCTGGCAATTCGATCAGCTTGGTCGTGACGAAGCGGCCTGGCTGGTAGCCATGGAAAATGATCGAGGCATCGGCGGCACCGTCCATGATCAGGTCCATCTGCGCCGGGGGCGGGGCGATGCCAAGTTTCAGCTCTGCCGTCACCTTTCCGTCGGTAGCGTCTTCCACCATCTCAACGAATTTGGGCCACATCTTTGCGTTGATCCCGTGGGTCGGTGGCGCCCAGCTGGATATCGTCAGGGTATAATCGGCCGCAAAGGCGATCGTACCGGAAACTGCCAGGGCGGCAGATGCCAAAAGCGTGTTAATTCTGGAAAACGTCATGACCGGGTCTCCTCCTCAAAAGCGCAAGTCGTGAATCAGGTATTGGTTCGTTTTGTAACTATCAACGGAGTTGCGTTGGGCCTGCTGCTCCGACGAGTCACAAAAGCTTGGAGAATTTATTGACCAACCGTTCGGTTTATGCAAGAAGTTTGTTGAAACAAATGCAAAGCGAACCTGGCATGTCCGATACGATTCTTTCGCAAGATCATGGTCAATGGGTTGAAATCACACTGAATCGACCTGAAAGGCTGAACAGTTTCACGGAAGAGATGCATCTGGCTTTGCGTTCGACGCTTGAAGGGGCGCGAGCCGATGGCGCGCGGGCCGTGTTGTTGACAGGCGCGGGGCGCGGGTTCTGCGCGGGTCAGGATCTGGGCGACCGCGATCCGACGCGGATGGATGGACCACCCGATCTGGGAAAGACCGTGCGGAAATTCTACGCGCCGCTGGTAAGGCGGATCCGGTCCTTGGATTTCCCGGTCATTTGTGCGGTCAACGGTGTGGCCGCAGGTGCCGGGGCAAACCTGGCCTTGGCCTGCGACATCGTTCTGGCCGCCGAGTCCGCAAAATTCATCCAGTCTTTCGCAAAAGTCGGGTTGATCCCGGACACAGGTGGCAGTTGGCATCTGCCACACCTGATTGGTGAGGCCCGGGCCAAAGGGCTTGCGTTGACCGGCCAACCGCTACCCGCCCGCCAAGCCGCAGAATGGGGCATGATCTGGAAATCCGTACCCGATGACGACCTGATGGCGCAGGCGCGCGCGTTGACTGAACAACTTGCCAACGGACCAACCTTGGGACTTGGCTTAACAAAACAGACCATCCAGGCCGCTGCGACCAACACGCTGTCGGATCATCTGGAACTTGAAGCCGACGCGATGAAAACCTGCGGAGAAAGCGCCGACTATGCCGAAGGGGTCAGTGCCTTTCTGAACAAACGCCAACCGGTTTTCAAAGGGTGCTGAGATGACCCCGAAGGACCTTGCAACAAAAGCTTCAACAGCCATGTGGTCACGCGACAAGGCCTCGAAATGGGCGGGGATGGAGCTTGGCGAGGTCGACGAAGGGACCGCAACGCTGACCCTGACCGTCGAAGCGCACCACTGCAACGGGCACGGTATCTGCCATGGCGGCGTGATCTTCATGCTGGCCGACAGCGCCTTTGCCTTTGCGTGCAACAGCCGCAACCAATCGACCGTCGCCCAGCACAACGTGATCAGCTTTATTTCGCCTGGTCGTCAAGGCGACCGCCTGACCGCCCGCGCCACTGAACTGAGTTTGACCGGGCGCAGCGGGATATACGACGTGACGGTCACAAATCAGGACGACCAGAAGGTGGCTGAGTTCCGAGGCTTTTCACGGGCCGTCAAGGGATCGGTTGTAGAAGAACCATAACGGGAGGAGACGGGCATGAAAGATCTAAGCCCGAACAAAGCGGACTTGGACCCGATCGAAATTGCGTCGATCGACGAGATACGCGGCTTACAGCTGGATCGCCTCAAATGGTCGCTGCGCCATGCGTATGACAACGTTCCGATGTATCGCCAGCGCTTTGATGAGGCGGGCGTTCACCCTGATGATTTGCGCTCGCTAAGTGATCTCAGCCGGTTTCCGTTCACCTACAAAAACGACCTGCGCGACAACTACCCGTTTGGCCTGTTCGCCGTCCCGCGCGAGCAGATCATCCGCATCCACGCCTCGTCTGGGACCACCGGCAAACCGACCGTCGTGGGATACACGCAAACAGACATCGACAATTGGGCCGACCTTGTCGCCCGCTCGCTGCGCGCCAGTGGGCTACGGCGTGGGGACATGGTGCATTGCGCCTATGGCTATGGCCTGTTCACTGGCGGTCTGGGTGCGCATTACGGTATCGAGCGTTTGGGTGCCACGGTCATCCCCATGGGCGGCGGCCAGACGTCTCGGCAAGTCGATCTGATCACCGATTTCAAACCTGATGGGATCATGGTCACGCCGTCCTACATGCTCAATATTCTGGAGCAGTTTCACCAGATCGGGTTGGACCCACGCGCGTGTTCCTTGTCTGTTGGCATTTTCGGGGCCGAGCCGTGGACGGATTCCTTGCGCTCAGAGGTCGAGCAAGCCTTTGATATGCATGCGGTCGACATCTACGGACTGTCCGAGATCATGGGGCCGGGCGTGGCCAATGAATGTGTTGAGACCAAAGACGGCCCGGTGATTTGGGAGGATCATTTCTATCCCGAGATCATCAATCCCGAGACCGGCGAAGTGTTGCCCGATGGCGAAATGGGAGAACTGGTGTTTACCACGCTCACCAAAGAGGGTCTGCCGATGATCCGCTATCGCACCCGCGACCTGACCCGCTTGCTGCCGGGCACTGCGCGGTCGATGCGGCGGATGGAGAAGATCACCGGCCGTTCTGATGACATGATCATCCTGCGCGGGGTGAATGTCTTTCCCAGCCAAATAGAAGAGCAGGTTTTGGCGACCGGCGGCCTTGCGCCCTACTACCAGATCGAACTGTACCGAGCGGGGCGGATGGACGCGATGCGCGTACATGTCGAGGCCGCGCCGGACGCGGCGGACGAGCTTAGCAAAACCGCCGCCGCGCGTATGCTGGCGCGCCGGATCAAGGAAGTTGTTGGCATTTCCACCGAGATAGATGTAGGCGAGCCCGGCGAGGTTGAACGTAGTCAGGGCAAGGCCCGCCGTGTGATCGACAACAGAAACGCCTGACCCGGAGGTCGCCCGATTGGCCCGTACCATAGCAAAAGACCATGACGACAAACGCGCGCGTATTCTCAAAACCGCCGCGCGCGTCTTTGCGCAAGAGGGCTTTGACCGGGCCTCGATGTCACAACTGGCGCGCGAATGCGGGATCTCCAAGGCCAATATCTATCACTACTACGACAGTAAGGACGCCATTTTGTTCGACATGCTCGACAGCTATTTGCGGCAGTTGCGCGATCTTGTCTGCAATCTGGACCTGGAAGGGCTGAGCCCCGCGCAGAGCCTGCGCAAAACCGTGTGTGAAATTCTGCTCGCCTATCAAGGCGTCGATGACGAGCACAGGGTTCAGACCGGCGGTATGTCGGCCTTGCCAGAAGGTCAACAAAAGCTGCTGCGCGGTTATCAGCGCGACATGGTCGTTTTCCTAAGCGACATCATCGCTCAACTTGCGCCGGATACGTTTCAGAATGACAAACCCAAGCTGCGTGCGACGACGATGTCGGTGTTTGGTATGCTGAATTGGTTCTACATGTGGAACACGGGCGCGGATACTGAGGCGCGGGAGCGCTATGCTGATCTGGTCAGCGACCTGACCTTGTCAGGTGTCGGCGGGTTCTGATCTTTCGAAGATTTGAGTTGGCTTCCGCACGTGTCCGCCGTTTAATGATTGCGGAGGGCGCGCCATGCAAAAACCTGAGAATTTCGAAAAGTTCTATTTCGCCAAGGTGGGTATGGGCGAAGCTTGTGGCTGCGCTGAGCGGGTTATCGACGTCTATGAGTTCAATCGCAAAGGCGGGTCGCAATCCAAGCAGGAAGTCATGCCCAAGCAGGCCAAACGCCGCTCGTTTCGGTCCTGGGCGATGAAATACGGACTGATCAGCCGCAAACGGACATCTTAAACTACGGTGCGATCAGACCGACCTGACGGATCAAGTCAGAGGCTGCGACCTGCCATTGCGCCAACATTTCCGGCCCAGTTCTGTGCCGCAATCCCATTTTCCGCAACGCGTCGATCTTGTCTGCTTGACCGGCCCCGAAACTGGCCGCAACCCGAGGCCACCAGTAGTCAACCGCGCTTTGCATTTCGGTTGCGTGCCCCTGTTCCACCAACCGCAACGCGCCTTCCAAGGCAAGTTCGCCATGATGGGCTTCAATCGGGGCGATCTCGCGGAACGCCTCGGCGAGCGGTTGATAGGACATGCCCGAAAACTCGGCCAATTGCACGGCGACTGCCTGACTCATCAATAGGTTCATGACGACGGCGTCCGCCCATCCCTGAATAGGATAGTTGAACACGGCCAGCCGCATGTCATGTTCGCTGCGCGTCGCGCCAATATCGGCATCGCGGTCCAGACGCGCGGTCCAAGGATGGTGAGTGACGTATCGATCTGTGTTCGCCCCGAACTCACCCATGATCTTAAGCACTCGATCCGCGTTGTCTGTTTTTTCCAACACAATCCGCGCCGCGGCGATGCGCTCCTTGATCCCCGGACCCTGATTGATGACATCGGCAAACCCAGCAGCACCCGCCAATTCGCTGTCCACAAAGGTCGCCATCAGTTTCATCAATTCGGCGCGATAGCGCGAGGGTACGTTGGTCGGGTTGGTCAGAACGCCACCTGCGGCCAGATAGGCTTCGAGTGTCATGTCTTCGGCCATCACTCCCTCCCTCACTGATCGTAATCAACGACGACGGTGTCGGTCAGCGGATAGGCCTGACAGCTCAGGATGTACCCCTTCTCGACCTCGTAATCTTCCAGCGCGTGATTGGCGAGCATTTCAACTTCGCCTTCCAGAACCCGGCATCGGCAGGTCGAACAGACCCCTGCCTTGCAGGCGAACGGTGCATCCATCGCGTTTTCCAACGCTGCGTCGAGGATCGACTGATCCTTGGGCATCGTGATGGATTGTGTCGCACCGTCCATGGTGATCGACGCCTTGGTTTGATTGGCTTGCGAGGCAGCTTCGGTTCCAACAGCCCGCTTTTTGAGGCGCCCGGGTTGCGCGCTGGCGAAGAGTTCGAACTTGATTTGGCTGTCGTTCAACCCGTGACCCTTCAGCGCGCTGGCAATGCCCAGCATCATCGGCTCGGGCCCGCAAATAAAGGCTGTATCGACGTTTTGGATGTCGATCCAATGCGCGAATAGCTCGGCGCATTTCTCTTGCGTGACCAAACCGGTGAACAGCTCAATCTCTTGCGCGTCGGTTTCCAAAATGTGGATGACGTTCAAGCGGCCCATGTAAAGGTTCTTGAGGTCCTCCAACTCTTCGCGGAACATGATCGTATTGACGCCCTTGTTGGCGTAGACCAGCGTGAACCGGGATTGAGGTTCCTGGGCGAGCGTGGTTTTCAGGATCGATAGAACCGGTGTGATACCCGACCCACCGGCAAAGCCCAGATACTGCTTTTCTGCAGAAGGATCGATTGCGGTGTGAAAGCTGCCCATCGGAGGCATCGCCTGAACCGTATCACCAATTTTCAGATCGGTGTTGGCCCAGGTTGAGAACGCCCCGCCGTCTACGCGCTTGATTCCAACTTGCAGAATGCCGTCTTCCTTGCCCGCGCAGATCGAATAAGAGCGGCGCAATTCCTCACCATCGAAATCGCGCCGGAACGTCAGATACTGGCCTTGGATAAAATCGAACGCCTCGGCCGCTCCGTTTACCGGCTTCAGCGTCACCACCACCGCATCGCGGATGGTTTTTTGAATGTCCGTGACTTTCAGATCATGAAAGCGTGCCATCCGTTGATCCTCCGTCAGATGCACTTGAAATAGTCAAAGGGTTCCAGGCAATCGGTGCAGCGCCAATGCGCTTTGCACGGGGTCGAGCCAAACTGGCTGACTTTCTCAACCGCTTTACTGCCGCAACGCGGGCAGCGCTCAGGTCCACCGGCGGGTTGCGGCGGGGCGATGCCGTATTCCTCAAGCCGCGCGCGGCCCTTGTCGCTGAGCCAATCCGTGGTCCAGGCGGGCGCGATGGTGGTCTCGATCCGCAGGTCATCGATACCATGGCTGCGCAGCGCGGTTTCGATATCCATGCTGATCACCGACGTCGCCGGACAGCCGGAATAGGTCGGGGTGACGGTGACCCTCAGAGTATCTTCATCCCATTGTACATCACGCACGATGCCCAGATCGACGACCGAGATCACCGGGATCTCGGGGTCGGGTACAGCGTCCAGCCATTCCCACACCTGATCGGTCGAGGCCCGCATCGATCCTTACCACGTCGCGCCGGGATAGGCGCGTTGCAGCCACTGCATCTGTGTCAGCAAATGGCCCAGATGTTCGGTATGCATCCGCCCGTCGCGTCCGCCTTTGTGGGCAAAGCGGCTTTCGGGGATGGTCAAGGTCGCCTCGGTCAACACCCGTTCGACCAAAGCGTCATATTCTATGCGCAGATCAGCCGGGTTCGGGGCGATCCCCACCGCAACCATTTCGGCATCAATATCATCGCTGGCAAACAACTCACCTACGTAAGGCCAGAGGTAGTCCAGCGCCTCTTGCATCCGGGCATGGCTTTCCTCGGTTCCGTCGCCCAGCCCCACAACTGTGTCGCCCGAGCGTTCGAGGTGATAGGCGACCTCTTTGCTGGCCTTGGTCGCAATTGCCGCGACCCGGTCGTCAGATGATGTCATCAGACGCCCCAGCATGATCGAATGCCACGCATCGAACAGAAATTGACGCATCAGGGTGCGTCCGAAATCGCCATTGGGGACCTCGACCAGCAACACGTTGCGGAAATCCCAGGCATCGCGCAGAAAGGCCAAATCATCGGCGCTTTTGCCACCTTCGATTTCTCCGGCGAGGCCCAGCCACATTTGTGTCTGCCCGATCAGGTCCAGCGCGGTATTGGCCAGCGCGATGTCTTCTTCCAGCACCGGCGCGTGACCGCACCACTCGCTGACGCGGTGGCCAAGGATCAGGGTGTTATCCCCCATCCGCAGAAGAAATTGCAGGAATGCGTCATCGCGCGTCATCACATCGCCCCCACGTCTTCGGGGATATCGAAGAAGGTTGGGTGGCGGTACACTTTACTTTCGCTGGGCTCATAGAGCGGACCTTTGTCGCTGGGCGACGAGGCCGTGATGTTGTTCGCTTCAACCACCCAGATGGAAACGCCTTCATTGCGGCGGGTATAGACGTCGCGCGCATTCTTGATCGCCATTTCCGCGTCCGGTGCATGTAGCGAGCCGACATGGCGGTGGCTCATCCCATGCTGGCCGCGGATGAAAATCTCCCAAAGGGGCCATTCATTTTTCATCGGGTATCCTCCTTGGCGTTATTCGGCAGCCAGATTTCGCGTGCGTTTCTTGCGGGCATGGGCCATCAGCCCGTCACGCACCCATTTGCCGTCATCCCAGGCCTTGTTGCGGGCGGCCAGACGATCAACATTGCAAGGCCCGTTGCCCTTGAGAACGTCGAAGAATTCGGACCAGTCGGGTTCCGAAAAGTCGTAATGCCCGCGCTCTTCGTTCCAAGTCAGATCAGGGTCGGGGATCGTCAGGCCCAAATATTCAGCCTGAGGCACCGTTTGGTCGACGAATTTTTGACGCAACTCGTCATTGGTGTTGATTTTGATTTTCCACGCCATCGACTGCGCCGAGTGGACAGATTCCTTGTCAGAAGGTCCGAACATCATCAGCGAAGGAAACCAGAAACGGTTCAGCGCATCCTGCGCCATCCGGCGTTGTTCCGGGGTGCCCTCGGCCATCTTGCGGATGGCGTCGTAACCTTGGCGCTGATGAAAGCTCTCTTCCTTACAGATACGGATCATGGCGCGAGAGTACGGTCCGTAGGACGTGCGCTGCAGCGGAACCTGGTTCATGATGGCGGCCCCATCGACCAGCCACCCGACAGCGCCGATATCGGCCCAGTTGAGTGTCGGATAGTTGAAGATCGACGAGTATTTCATCCGCCCGTCCAGCAGCATTTCGGTCAACTCATCACGGCTGACGCCCAGCGTTTCGGCGGCGCAATAGAGATACAGACCGTGACCGGCCTCGTCTTGCACTTTGGCCAGCAGGATCGCCTTGCGCTCCAGCGTTGGCGCACGAGTGATCCAGTTGCCTTCGGGCAGTTGTCCGACGATCTCGGAATGGGCGTGCTGGCCAATTTGACGGATCAGGGTGGCGCGGTAATTGTCGGGCATCCAGTCTTTGGGTTCGATCTTGATATCGGCGTCGATCTTGTCCTGAAAGGCGCGTTCTTGTTCGGACATTTCCTCGCGCGTCTTTACGCTGGTGCCTGCGGTTTTGACCATCTGCGCGTACATGTCAGATTTCCTTCTATCCGAGCGGCTTAAACCAGCAGAGATTGGTGTCTCGTACCCAAAAGTCGCATTGCCGGTATCTTGATAATTAAGTGACCGATAGGTCGGTTAATACCGCTCCAGGCGATTCGGCGCAAGAAAAATGTAACGAAATTTCTTTCGAATGAAGAAACTGGTAACGTATTGAGCCGCAAAAAAGCCCGCCGAATGGGCGGACCTTACGCAGCGTATACGGCGCGAATGAAAGGCGCTACGGCTTAAATAGCGTCCGCCATGACCAAACGTACGATGTCTTCGCGCCTGAGCCCGCGGGCTTCGAGTTCTGAATCGCTCAGCGACCACAGACGTGAGACCAACTCGGATTTGGCCCGCGCCTCGCCGATCCGATCAATTGTTGCCAAGATGCCGCCCGCGATGTCGTGCGCGACCTTAAATGCAGCTTGCAGAGCGGGGCGTGGAGAGAGGGAATGGCGCATGGGACACTTCTTTGCGGTCAAAGTTTCGCCCTTCGACATAGGCCCTTGCGGTCCAGCCGGCCAGTCAGGTTTCAGAATAGCCGCTGTGCGTCAGATGCAAGCCTTGCTTATTTGAGTGTTGGCAGGCCGCAGATGCACCGCCTGCCGATCAGTCGAGGGTCAGACCATCGCAAAGATACGAGCCGGCCCGCCCGAACCACCGCGATGGGCCGGTGCGCCGACGACCAGCGTCGCGCCACTGGCTGGAACCTTATCCAGGTTGGCAAGGTTTTCGATTCCGTAGCGGTTGGTGGGCAACCAGGCATAATGCGTGGCAAAGTCCCCGGAAGGGCCGTGATCTAAGGACAGAGAATCCACGGCGATCGCGACGGCTCCGGTTTCGTCAATCAACATCTGCGCAGCTTCCACATGGAAGCCGGGGAAGTGCATTTTGCCCTCAGCATCGGCGTTGCGGAATTCGGCAGAACCGGTTTTCGCGCCCCAGCCCGAATGCATCGCAACACACGCGCCGTCCGGGATCGGACCATTTGCGGATATCCATGCCTTCAGATCGTCAGGGGTGACCTGCGCGTCGGCGTCTTCGGCTGCTCGGGCGGCGATGTCGACCACGCATAGGGGGCAGACGAGGTTTGAAACCGGAATTTCATGTACGGCCTGACCATCGGCTGAAAAGTGCAACGGCGCATCAATATGCGTGCCGGTGTGTTCGTTGACGGATAGATTGAACAGGTTAAAGCCGTTGTCCTTGAAGCTGAACACCTGTTCGGTCGAAATGCCGGGCGCGCCAAAATAGGTAGGAAAGTCTGCGTCATACACATGGCTCATATCGACCACTTCGCCGTGACCCGCCGCCATGGCCGGAGTCGTGGTTGCCGCACCCAACGCCGTTCCTGCCGCCATCGCCGCACCTGCTTTGAAGAAGGACCGCCGGGACAGCATCCGGGCCTTCACGGCGTCCATCACACAAATATCACACATCTTGTCGCTCCTTGCTTTGGTTCTTTCGGGGACATGACCGCCAGGTTGCGTTGCTGCGGCATGATCCGTTCATCCGAACCTAGCGCGAATGCGGAAATTTGATATGTTAAGTTGATCGCAATGCCGTGAAGTCCGCATTGCAAGCACCTGTCAAAGTGTGATTGCGATCATTCCAAAGCGCGTAGGCACCCGCGTTCAGATGCCTTTTGCAGCGGAACGGATGGCGCTGATGTTTTTGCCATAAACGTCGGGATCGGAAACTGATCCGCCCTTGAATACAGCAGACCCGGCAACCAGCACATCGGCCCCTGCCGCAGCCACCAATGGCGCGGTGGTCGGATCGACACCACCGTCGATTTCGATATGCACCGGGCGATCTCCGATCATCTCGCGCAAACGGCGGATCTTGCTGGTCATGTCGATGAATTTCTGGCCGCCAAAGCCCGGGTTCACGGTCATCACGCAGATCAGATCAGTCAGGTCCAGCAAGTGTTCAACCGCCTCGGCCGGCGTGCCGGGGTTGAGCGCAACACCGGCCTTCATCCCTGCGCCCCGGATGGCTTGCAGCGTGCGATGGGTGTGCGGCCCGGCCTCGATATGAGCCGTCAGAACATCCGCGCCTGCGTCGGCGTAGGCCTGAATGTAAGGATCAACCGGAGCGATCATCAGGTGGACGTCCATCACGGTTTTGACATGTGGCCGGAACGCTTTCACAGCGGGCGGGCCGAAGGTCAGGTTTGGTACGAAATGCCCGTCCATCACATCTATATGAACCCAGTCCGCGCCTTGCGCTTCGATCGCCTGAATCTCGGCCCCGAAATTGGCGAAATCGGCGGACAGGATCGACGGAGCGATTTTTATGTTGCGGTCAAAGCTCATTGGCGGCCTCACGTAGGTAAAGAGTCGGCCCGCATATACCTGTGATGGACGCCAAAGGGTAGGGCAACTACCCAAAGCGCCGCGTTTACAAAACTTTCACTCAACCGACACAAAGACGTTGAACATCGCCTTTAGCTGACCGCCAACATCATTTGGGGGTGGCCCGTGCTGCACATCAAGAAACTGACCAAACGCTTTGGCGACAATATAGCCGTCGATGCGGCCACCTTGGAGGTCGACAAACCATGTATGCTGGGCATCATTGGCCGTTCGGGTGCCGGCAAATCGACTCTGCTGCGAATGATCAACCGTCTGACCGATGCCAGTAGTGGCGAGATCATGGTCCAGGGTCGCGATGTCACCACGCTGAAAGGGCGGGACAAGCGCGCGTGGCAGGCTGATTGCGCGATGATCTTTCAACAGTTTAACCTAGTGCCGCGCATGGATGTGGTCTCGAACGTGCTGCATGGAACGCTGAACCGCCATTCGACGCTGGCCACAATGTTCAACCTGTTCCCGATGGATGAGATCCACCGCGCCATCGACATTTTGGATCGTCTGGGCATTGCAGAACACGCGCCCAAACGGGCCGAAGCGCTGTCGGGCGGGCAACAACAGCGTGTCGCCATTGCGCGCGCGCTGATGCAGGATCCAAGCATCATTCTTGCAGACGAACCTATCGCCTCGCTGGACCCGATGAATGCGCAGGTTGTGATGCAGGCGCTGCGCCGTATCCATGAAGAGGACGGCCGTACGGTGATCGCCAACCTGCACACTCTGGACACGGCACGCCGCTATTGCGACCGCGTTGTTGGGATGCGTGACGGGCGTATCGTCTTTGACGGCCTGCCCGAGCAGCTGACAACCGGTGTTGCCCGCGAGATTTATGGCGCTGATGCCAGCTTCTCGGAGGAGGCAACTTCGACCGAGATCGAGACGCTGGATGCGACTCAGAAAGCCTTGATGGAAGCTGAAGCGACCATTTAGGCCCAACACCCCTTTCATCGACCGGCCCGATGAGAGGCCGGCAATCAAACTGGAGAGAGACAGATGAAAAAACTGATTGCTGCCCTGGCGGCTACGACTGCACTGGCCGCGCCGGTCATGGCCGAAAGTATCACCGAATTCCGCATCGGCATTCTGGGCGGCGAAAACGCTCAGGACCGTCTGAACAACAACGAATGTCTGCGCACCATGCTAGAGGATGAACTGGGCGTTCCGGTCAAATTGTTTGCCCCTGCCGATTATAGCGGCGTTATTCAGGGCATTCTGGGCGGCAATATCGACCTGTCGCTGATGGGCCCGTCTTCCTATGCGGCGTTGCACATTGCCGATGAAAACGCCGCTTCGCCGATTCTGGTCAAGGTCAACAGCGATGGCTCGATCGGCTATCACTCAATCGGCTTTGCCCGTAAGGACAGCGGCATCACCTCGCTGGAAGACATGCAGGGCAAGACCTTTGGCTTTGGCGATCCGAACTCGACCTCGGGCTATCTGATCCCATCGATTGAAATCCCGCAATCCACCGGAGCAACCATGGAATCGGGCGACTATTTCGGTGAGGTCAAATTCACCGGCGGTCACGAACAGACCATCGTTGCCGTGAAGAACGGTGACGTTGACGGCGGTGTGACCTGGGCCGACGGACAGGGCGACTGGGAAGACGGCTATAACTTTGGTGCGCTGCGCAAGGCTGTGGATGCCGGTCTGGTGGATATGAACGATCTGGTTGAAATCTGGCGCTCGAACCTGATCCCGGGTGAGCCGGTCGTGCTGCGCAACGCGCTGCCCCAAGAGGTGCGCGTTTCCGTCACCAACATCATCGACACGCTGGGCGAAACCGACCCGGAATGTGCCTATAATCTGGCTGGTGGCGAGGTTCAGGGCTTCGACCCGATCACCCATGACGCTTATGTCTCGATCGTCGAAGCGCGCAAGCTAAAGTCCAACTAAGCTTGCATACCCCAAAGACCGGGGTCCGGTGTCAAAGCCGGGCCCCGTTTTCCACTCAGGAGCATTCCATGACAGACCTGACCGCAGGGTCCCCGACCGTCGACCGGATTCGGACCGACTATACCGAGATGACGCGACGCAAACGGGTCTATGGTGGTATCCTCCTGATCGTATTCGTGGCCCTGATGGCCGCTGGGTTCCGCACCGCCGATGACCGTAACGCGGGCAGCTTCGCGGATGGCTGGCGCCACATCTTCGACTATCCCGCCGATGTCCTGTCCGAGGCATGGGAGAAGATTGGGGCGTTGCCAGCCAATATGGTCAAGTTCCTGCCCGCACTGGCCGAGACGTTGAACATCGCCGCTGCCTCGACCCTGATCGGCGTGATCGGGGGTACGTTTCTGGCGCTGATGTCCACGCGCGGAATGGCGCTCTGGCCCGCGCTGATCCCGCTGTTTCGCCGCATCGCCGATATCTGCCGCGCGGTCCCCGAGATTGTGATCGCTCTGGTCCTGATCTTCGTGCTGGGCGGCGGGCCGGTGCCTGCGATGATCGCGATCGCCATCCACACGGCGGGCGCGCTGGGCAAGCTGTTCTCGGAGGTGAATGAGAACGCCTCGCTGAAACCGGTCGAAGGGTTGCACTCGGTTGGTGCGAATTGGTCTCAGCGGATGTATCTGGGCGTGATCCCTCAGGTCGGGCCGAATTATGTCAGCTACGCGCTGCTGCGGTTCGAAATCAACATTCGCGCGTCGGCCATTCTGGGCTTCGTCGGCGCAGGTGGGCTGGGCTATGAGCTGCGCAATGCCATGTCTTGGGGGCACGGCAAATATGATCAGGCCGCCGCGATCTTTTTGCTACTGTTTGTCACCATTGTCGTGACCGACCAAATCTCGGGCCTGTTGCGCGAGCGCCTGACCAACGGAGCCGAGAAAGGAGCCCGGGCATGAGTACCTTCGCCACTGATCCGAGCCTTGACGCGTTGAAGGCCGCAGCCGACCGTCTGTTCAACCGCAAACGCATGGTCAACTTTGGGCTGCCCGCGCTGGTGCTGGCATACTTGACCTACGTGTTCTTTGCCTTCGATGTCCCCGGTCTGGCCGAGCGCGCGAACTGGGACAACGGCAAGACGCTGGTGGCCGACAGCTATAGCTACAAAACCCATATCGAGCGTGATAATCGAACTGGTGAAGTCTCTGCTGCGATTGAAGGCGAACGTAAAGGTGCCTACCCCAAAGGCGAAGCGCCAACTTGGGTGACACTGGGCGAGATCACGGTGATTGATCTGGAAAACGGCCACGTCGTGCGCTTTGGCCCAGAGACCGTCGAATATGACATCCCTGGCTATGGCACAGTACGCGCAACACCGACCCGTTCGGCTGGCGTTCAGGCCGAATTGCCAGCGGGCGATGTGCCCGACTGGATAAACGTCTCGAAAAACCGGATGGCGATTACGACGGATGCTGGCCGCCTGACCGTGACACGGAACCGTTCCGAAGTGTTTCGGTACTTCGCCGGGTGGGAATTGTTCTTTTTCACGCTCGACAGCCCTTACTACGGCAAATCCTTCCCGCAACTGTTGGGTCTCGCGGTGAATGGTGAGGCCGGTGCGATCCTGAACGATTTCTGGACCAACAAAATGTGGCGGCATCAGGACGTGGCCTGGGCGATCTTCGAGACGATCCTGATGGCCTTCCTCGGTACCCTTGGCGCAGGCATGGTCGCGTTGCCGCTGGCCTTTCTTGCGACCCGCAACTTTAATCCTCTCCGACCGGTTCGGTTTCTGACGCGCCGTGTGTTCGATTTCGTCCGCGGTGTGGACGCGTTGATCTGGACGGTCGTCCTGGCTCGGGCCTTTGGCCCAGGGCCGCTGACCGGAGCACTTGCCATTCTGGTGACGGACACAGGAACCTTCGGAAAAATCTTCTCGGAAGCATTGGAGAATGTGGACAACAAACAGATCGAAGGCGTCCAGTCCACCGGTGCCAATGCGCCCCAGCGCTATCGCTTTGGCGTGATCCCGCAGGTGACCCCCGTGCTGCTCAGCCAGTTGCTGTATTTTCTTGAATCCAACACCCGAAGCGCCACTGTGATTGGCGCGATTACTGGTGGTGGAATCGGTCTTTTGCTGACACAGGCAATCATCACGCAGAAAGACTGGGAAGAGGTTGCCTATTACATCGTCCTGATCATCCTGATGGTCATGCTGATGGACTGGTTCTCGGGTTGGCTGCGTCGGAGGCTGATAGAGGGTGAGGCCGGGAAAAAGCCGAGAAAAGCAAAGCCCGCGACCAAGATCTAAGCGCTTCTGCGAAAAAAGGTAACAATGATGGCTCGACTTCGACCGGATCAACCGTTTATCCATCCGGACTGCGCAATTTCAAACAGCAGCTTTGGGGAATTTGTCGAAATCGGTGCGGGAACGCGTGTGGCGAATTCAGTCGTCGGCGACTATTCGTATTGTGACCGGACATGCGACATTGCCAATGCCGAGATCGGCAAGTTCGCTAATATCGCCAGCTTCACGCGGATCGGAGCGACAGACCACCCGCTGGAGAAAGCATCACTGCATCACTTCCACTACCGATCGGCGGATTATTGGGATGATGTCGAGGACGACGCAGCGTGGTTCGCGCACCGTGCCAGCAGAACGACGAGGATCGGACACGATACCTGGATCGGGCATGCGGCGATCATCAAGCCAGAAGTTCAGATCGGCCATGGGGCCGTTGTCGCGTCTGGGGCTATCGTGACCAAGGATGTCGATCCGTATATAATTGTTGGGGGCGTAACGGCGCAACCGATCCGTCCACGCTTTCCCCGGAAAGTGGCAGACCGGTTGATGGCCCTGGCCTGGTGGGACTGGGACAACAGTCGCTTGCGGGCCGCACTCCCGGATTTCAGGACCCTTAGGGCCGAGGCGTTTCTCGAAAAGTACGAATAGTCGGCCCTATAGCAATACAAAGCTCTCCCGCGCCCGCAAGCGCCTTGGCTTCGCCAAGCCCCTTTGGCGGCCTTGGGCATAGCGCCGCGCTGTGCGCG
>NZ_JBQFXE010000018.1:0-32472 GCF_056540685.1 Ruegeria sp. AM2
TGCCAGTCGTTCAGATCTCGACTTTCAAGATGGAAGACCAACAAAAAGCTACAGTGCTTCTTCAAGAGGTAACAGCAGCCATGCACCGCGTGACCGGTATACCGCTGGACAAGATCAGCGTCTTCCTCACTGAGGTCGAGCCCACCCGTTGGGCAGATGCCGGAGTGGTAGGTTCGCATCCCGATTTCCCAACTCTGAGTCGTAGGAAGGCCTATGAGGAGGACGGAAAGTGAACAAATTCGCCTTTTTTGATGTCGACGACACCTTGATCTCGGTGAAAAGCATGTTCGATTTCTACCAGTTCTGGACTGTGGATTGGCGGGGCGATCCTGCGAGCCTGCGGGAGTTCGAGACTGATTTTGCCCGAATGCGTAGCATTGACGCGACGCGCGAAGTTCTTAACCGGGAGTACTATCGTTACTTTGCCGCCATTCGACCAGAAGAGCTTGGCGAAGCAGCGACCGCCTGGGCATCTGCTTGGCTCGCCGTCCCGGAACGTTTCTTTATGGTAGAGTCTGTGGCAGAACTCCGAAATCTCAAGGCACAAGGCGTCGAACCGGTTTTTGTATCTGGATCATTTAGAGCCTTGCTTAATCCAATTGCAAATCACCTTGGTGTTGACTGGATTCTCGCGACCAAAATGGAATTGGGAGCAAACGGTTGCTTTACAGGCGAAATCGGAACGCCCCAGACAATTGGAATGGGCAAAGCAAAAGCAATCCGAACTTTTCTCAACGAACAAGGTGTTGACCCAGCAGACTGCAAGGCATTTGGCGATGACATATCAGACTTGCCAATGCTAAATTCCGTTGGCACTCCGGTTGTTGTCGGATCGAACGCAGAACTTGTTGCGCATGCTGCTACCAATCAATGGCGAATACTTCAGGCTTCGCCTGCCCAATATGTAGTCTAACCGTGCAATCGGACGGTCGAGGGATGGTCCAAACCATTTCCTTCCGGGGCATTGAATGGAAGCAGACATTGGCGCAGCTGCAGCGAAATGGTGCTTTGTCCGCGTCATTTCAGTTCGATCATGGCGCAACGAAGGTCAGGTCTGGTGCCGTTTCAGTGTTCTGTAGACGGTCGGCCGAGATACAGAAAACACTTCGGCCAGATCGCTGATGGAATATTCCCCGGTTCCATGCATGCGGCAGAGTTCTTTCTGCTGCTTGTCACTTAGCTTTGGTTGTTTCCCGCGCAATTTTCCCTTTGCTCGGGCGATGGCCATGCCTTCACGGGTCCGCATCCGGATCAGGTCGGCCTCGAACTCTGCGAAAGTGGCGAGGATGTTGAAGAACATCTTTCCCATTGGATCGGTTGGATCATAGACGGATGCACCGAGGGCCAGCTTGACGCCTTTGTCTTGAAGCTGATCCGCGATGGCACGGGCATCGGGGACAGATCGGGCCAACCGGTCAAGCTTTGGAACAACAAGAGTGTCACCTTCCCGCACAGCGGCGATGGCTTGATCCAACCCTGGCCGCGCCCGGTTCGTGCCGGTCAGCCCATGGTCTGTGTAGATGCGATCTGGGGCGACCCCCAAATCTTCGAGCGTCTGTTTCTGCGCTTTCAGGTCTTGGCTGTCGGTGGAGCAGCGGGCGTATCCGATAAGTGTAGCGTTCATGGTCGAACTGTACGAATAAGGCCCCTTCAGTGCAATTTATATCGTACCATTTATATGAGACACGCTTTGAGCCAGTTTTGTTGAAGGGTTGCCACGGCGAGAAATTGTCCGCTGATCGATCCCCTTACGGACACCAGATTGAAAGGCCGCTCTCAGCTCGACCCGGTCGGAACAAGCCTGACTGGTCAGTCTCAATCAAAGATGACATGCTGCAAGGAACAAATTGGAGTAGAGAATGATTGAACGGCTCGACTATGTGTCAATCAACGGTCCCGCCATCGCGAGCATGGCGAAAGCAAAGAAAGATATGCCGTCTATAGACGGCAAGCTAAGGGCAATCATTGAGCTTCGAATATCACAGATCAACGGCTGCGCATATTGTGTCGACTTGCATACCAGTGAGGCGCGGCGAGCTGGTGAGACACAGCAACGACTTGATTGCCTGACAGTTTGGCGGGAAGTGACGTTCTTTGACGACGCTGAGAAAGCGGCGCTCGCTTGGGCGGAGGCGGTTACAAAGGTGGCGGAGAATGGAGCGCCGAAAGCTCTCTACGATGCGCTATCAGACCATTTCTCTGAACAACAAATTGTCGATCTGACGCTTATTATTGCCCAGATGAATGCTTGGAACCGTTTGGCAATCAGCTTTGGGCATTTACCAGAGCCAAGAACAGAGTGAATGTCGGCATTGTCCCGCACATCAGACCTAAATTAGTCACCATTTTCAGTCGGTCGTTTTTGCCGCCCTGCTCCACCCCACGACAAATCAAACGCATAACCCGGTCAAAAACCCCCGGCGAAATAGAATGGGTTTTGGCAGGTTTTTGGCCTGGAATTCAGGTAAGCCGTCATCATCTTCTAGCGACCAAGGTAGTCAATCACTCGCCACCTGCCAGCCAAGAGCGATCCGGAGGCACTGTATCAAAGACTTGAGCGTTCTTGGGAAAGATGAACCAGGGTTGTGCGCTTCGTGCAAAAACATGGTGGGTAGGTTGCAGCCAGCTCGTATCATCAAGCGTGCCAGGCTTCAGGCTCAGATGATTGGGTGCCTTGCTGGCATGATGGTGAATGCGTGTACCGCATTCAGGACAAAATGAGTTTGTGAAAACCTGCCCGCTTTCCGCTGTCCTCTGGAAGGACTTCAGTTTCCCGTCCGAGATCGTAAAATCTTCTAAATGAACACGCATGGCCAAGCCAAAAGCACTACCGGATTGCGTTTGGCAAATTGTGCAATGGCAGGCATAGATCACAACTGGATCACCTGATATCACATATCGAACCGCGCCACATTCGCAACCGCCTTCGTGGTGTTTATGCATTCATTTCTCTCCTGGAATTCGGGCCAATAGGGTTTGGGAAATAAGTGCCCCAGCTCAGTTCGACGGTATGGCGCGATAACCTTTGACCACCATTCCAACCCCGACCTCGAACAAGCCAAGCCCACTCAGAACCTCGACATTCAGCCAACGGGATGTTGCCTTGCGTACCGCGTGCATCGCCAGAAACGCGTAACCAAGAATGGACGCCGCATCGAGGACCAGAAAAATAACCCCGTAGACTACGCTCTGAAGCAGGATGTTGTGATCGGGCGAGATAAAGCTCGGGAACAGCGCCACGAAGAACACGATGGCCTTCGGGTTGGTCACACAAGCAAAGAAACCGGCCCAGAAGGTGACGCGGTGGTTGGTGGCCGCTGGCGCTTTGACTGGATGGCGAGAGACCCTGAAGGACTGGATGCTCATGTAGATGATGAAGGCACCGCCCGCAATTTGCAGGAATGGCAGAACTGTTTCAGAGATCGCGATCAGGGTTGCCAGCCCCCAGACCGCGACGCTGATGTGAACCACGGTTCCCAAAGCATCGCCAGCCACAGTGATCGCAGCCGCCTTTGTCCCATGGCGCACAGCCTGAGCCGAGGCGAACGCCACAGATGGCCCCGGCACAGCGACGAATAGCAGTGTCGTGGTTACAAATGCGGCAAACAGAAACGGGTCCATATCATCCCTTTCAAAAAACGATCGGCTTCAAAGGAGTACAGGCTTCACGCTATTCGGCGTGCGCTAGGTGCGCAAGGTGGGCCTTTACAGCCTGACCTTCGATGGTAGGGTGCTTTTGCCCATCCATGTGCGGCTAGGGTTCCGCTGATCTATCAGGTCTGGACCGAGCGCCGTTATGAGCCCGTGCACGGGCGGACACCTTAAAGACGAGAAAGCTAGGGGGGATGGACGGGCGTGCTTACGCACGTCTGCTTGAAACTTGTCTTTGAGGTAAAATACATGTCCATCCTTGGCTTCGCGCTCGTCCTGACAGCCGCATTCTGTCACGCAACCTGGAACTTCTTCGTCAAACGCATCAATGCCGGTCCGGAACTTGTCTGGCTTTTCTCAGCTCTGTCGGTGGTGATCTACCTGCCGCTGGCCGTCTGGATCGGGGCGGGCATCCCGTTATTTGACGCCACGCAAATGCTCTTCATCGCGGGCAGCGCGGCCCTGCATCTGGGCTATTTCCTGCTGTTGCAGATCGGCTATCGCAAGGGCGACCTGTCGTTGGTCTATCCAACCGCGCGCGCCACTGGGCCGTTGCTATCCACCTGTTTTGCGCTGCTGTTTCTGGGTGAGCAGATCACGCCGCAGATTGCCACAGGCGGAGCCGTCATCATCTTCGGCGTTCTGATGCTGACAGGCGGGTTTCGCCGATCTGGGGGCAGTGCCTTGCTGTCACTCGGTTTCGGGTTGATGGCCGGACTGTTCATCGGAAGCTACACCGCATGGGATGCCTATGCAGTCTCAGCGCTGATGATCCCGCCGCTGCTGCTGGATTACGTGTCCAGCGTGGGCAGAACGGTTCTGCTAGCGCCGCTTGCCTTGCGCCGTCGCGCATTAGTCTGGGCCATATGGCAACAGCACAAGTTGGGCGTGCTGGTCATCGCGGTATTTAATCCACTTGCCTATATTCTGGTCCTCATAGCGCTGACCTTCACCCCGGTCGTCTTCGTCGCTCCGATCCGCGAGCTGAGCGTTCTGCTGACGGTATTGATGGGAAGCCTGTTGCTTGGCGAAGGCCAGTTGAAACACCGCCTGACCTGGGCAAGCGTCATTCTGGCTGGTGTCGTGGTTCTTGCTTTGGCTGGGCAATAATCACGGCTGATTTTAGCGACTATCTGTGCGATCTGGACAAAACCCTACGTTTCTGACCAGATCGCTGCATGATTATCGGATACGCGCGCGTCAGCACGGAAGACCAGAATCTTGACGTACAGACGGACGCCTTGACGGCGGCCGGGGCCGAGAGGTTGTTCTCTGACAAGATCAGCGGATCAAAACGAGAGCGGCCTGAACTGAACAAGATGCTGGACCAGCTCCGCGATGGTGATGTTGTGATTGTCACCAAGTACGACCGCCTGGCGCGATCCCTGAAAGACCTGCTGGAGATTGTTGAGACGATCCGTGAGCATGGTGCCGGCTTTCGATCCCTGGCCGAGGATATTGACACGACGACGCCGGCCGGCCGGCTCGTCTTCCATGTTTTCGCATCCATCGCCCAGTTTGAGCGGGAGCGGATTTCCGAGCGCACGAGGGAGGGGCTTGCATCAGCTCGTAAACGTGGCCGGATCGGGGGTAGGCCCCCTGCCCTGACAACAGCGCAGAAAGACGAAGTACGCCGGATGCGTGATGACGAACAACGCGCCGTCGCGGAGATCGCGAGACTGTTCAAGGTCAGCGAACGGACAGTGCGTCGGGTGTAATCGAGGTTTTATCTGTCACGTCGCTATTCCAGTTCAGGGAACAAGTGACTCATCCCGCCCATGCGGCCGGTGGTTCCAGCGTGACGACTTGGGAATAGATGTGACAGCCTATAGCCGTGTGCCGCACCTGGTTTCCCGTCCTTCCGTTCATAGCTTTCAACCGTAATCAGACCGTTGATGTTCAGAATCCCAAGTGCTCGCTTGATCCGGCCGAGGTGAACGCCAGCGTAGGCATTGATCTGATCATAGGTAATCCGGGTCACGTTCGCAGATGCGTCCCGCCTGGCTGCAAGCGTGAGGTAAATTTTCAGGGCATCCAGCTCTGCGGCCTTACGAAGATGGAAATCTTCAAACATCGGGATTGCGCCATCACGATCATAGAGGGGCTTCGCAGGTAGTGCCGCCCAGACATGGCCTTCACCGTAATTGGTGAGCCGGTAGGTGCTACGTCCGTCTGGTTCCCGGACTACCAGGTTCCGAGCCGCCAATACATCGAGAGCATCTGAAACCTTGGTCCGGCTTATGCCGGTGGCTGTGGTCAACTCGTCATAGGTGGTGCGGGCCAAGCCTTCATTGAGATCGGCGCGATGCGCAACCGCGATCAAAACCATGAGTGCAGCAGTTTCAGATGCACCAACACCAGCACGCCATTTGAATGCAGCCAATCCACCATCTTCTAGCCAGGCGGAAGGGAGCTTCACCCATTTCCGCATATTCATTCGCTGCGTTCCTTTGTGATGGCACGCAGGACCACATGGAGGGCCAGACCCGCGACTCCTACAGCCGCAAGGCCGAGGAGCAACGCAAGGATAGTTGGCGGCGCATCGAGGAGCGAGGAGAGGAGGTTTTCAGACGGCATATCGGAGATCCTTTTGGAAATTTTCGGTCGATCATGCCGAAAAAATGCGCTGTTGGACCAATCATATCTAGATACACTTCAAGTAACTACGGGCAGATTTCTATATGTATACCCTTATTTATCAGTATATTACATCTACCCTATATGATCTTTGTAAGACCCCATTTCAGTCCATGAAGTACATCTCATGGACTGAAATGACTGAATCTGTGATGTCCTAGCCCGGTTTTCGCTACCTCACTTGATGGAGAAAGTCTGCTCACGCAGCGTAGAAATTATCCTCATCGAGCGGGCATTCATCCCGCAACATGACAGCGCCCCGCTTCACCGAGTTATCTTCTGTCCCAAATACTTCCACCGAGTGGCGACAGCGGGTGCAGGTGATGACCAGCCCTGGCACTGTCCCGTAGTCGCCGTCCAAATCCTCTTCTGAAATGTCGATGGGTACACGCATGACCTGGCTTTCTGTTACGACGATTCACGCCGAGAAAACTGGATGACCGATCCCCCTGCAAGAGAGTTGGTTTCGCGCGAAGCATCGGATTTCAAGGTCAGAGACACCACATCACCGGTCTTCTTGCTAAACCAGCCAGACGGAAGATTGACCAGGTTCTCGATGTCACCGGGGTGCATGGTGAACTCGACGGACAACAAATCTTCTTTGGTACGCGTGCCGGAATCTACGATCAGGCACAAAGCATCACGCAGCACACGCGGCTTTGGCACCGCCCATTCCTTGTCCATTGGTTCCTGCCGGTTCCAGCCTTTGGCGGAATAGGTTTTATAGAGCTGCGTTGCGTGGTCCTGAGGGATGATTTCCAGATCGACGAGTCGCTTGATTTGGGCCTTTACAGATACCCGCCAGCGTTCTTTCAATGACAGCAACCCGGCCAGTGAATAATTTGGAACCTCGGAGACATAGGTGGTCTGAGGCATCAAAAATGCGCTGGCGAACCGGAAAGCCTGGCGCTCGATCTCCTTCAGATCGTCGCGCAACGCTTCGGTGCTGACGTTCCTATGCAAAACAGCATGGCCCAGTTCATGCGCCGCATCCATCTGGCGACGGGGCAAATTCATCTTGTCTGAAGACAGCAATATGTGAGGCCGGTCTTCCGATTTCGACCAACTGCATACTCCGTCCAGCTTTGAGGTGCCCATTTCGATAGAGCCGACAACACAACCGATCTTTTCCAGCACGGCAACAACATTGGTGCAGGGGCCTTCCCCCAACTGCCAATGGGCACGCAGCTCACCCGCGATGTCTTCAATATCCTCATCCCGGAGCTGGCTGTAGCTGGCTCCGTCCAAAACGTCAGGGATATCGAGTTCCGGAAAATCCACATAGTGCTGCAAGACATCGCTGATCTCATGCAACCAGTTCACCTGGGATGCCTGATATTCGCGGTCGCGTTTCAGTGTGCTGACCAGCTTGCGGTAAAACATCGGGCGCGGGCTATCGAATACAGGGCGCAAAAAGAACTCGCGCCGAACGCGCAAAGCCTTAGCAAGCTCTGCCAGGGCATCCGCTTCGGGGGCTTGTTTGCCGGTTTCCCAACGCGATACCGAGCTGGGGCTTACGCCCAACATGCGGGCCAATTCTTTCATACTTTGAACGCGCCGAGCTGCGCGGGCCTCAACGAGGCGTTCCGGCACGAAGCCGGGTGTTCCCACACGCATTGTTCCCTCCTGTCAGTGCCGGTGGCACCCTTTACGCCGTGCCGCCCTCTTCGTCATCCGCAGATGGCGCTTCTGGAGGCACAAAGGTCTTTATTGTGCGTTTCAGGCGGACAGCACCGCTGGCAGGCGACGCAGGAGGTGTGGGAAGCGGCGAGCTGAGTTCCGACACATCCCCGTCATCCGCGAGGTACTGGTCGATCCGTTCGTAAAACAGGTACTGTTCATAATCGGAATCAATGACGCCAATGGCCAATTCTTTGATCTTGCCCGCCTGTTCGGGGTCACGGGCAAAAAGAAACAGAATGCAAATATCTCCGACTTTCGGAGCAGTCCCGTCAAAGTCGAAATGCGGCGAGAGACGATAGTTCAGGGTCACACCAGCTTTCCGAGACTTGTTCTTCACCGGCAGCTTGCTGGGTTCCGGCATTGCGGCAAGGCCAAGGATAAAGCCCTGCCCTTCATGTTCGAAACGCATGAACGGCTGAAACACTTTGAAGTCCGTACCAGGAATGATGCCGCCATCAAGCAGCGCGCCACCATGAAGCTCACAGACTTCCTGAAACCCCTTCTCCATCATGTGAAAGCGCGACAGACCTTCCAGCGCCCGCGCGCGTCGGGGATCAAGGCCAGAATGATCCTGGATCATCCGATGCGCCTTCAGGGCCTCACCGCGCAGGCGGTCTTCAAGGTCAATGATAAGGCCGCGATAGATAGCGACGGGAAAGCGGGTTTTCACAAAATCCCCCATAACTGCTCCGATTCTTCGGGGTTGCGTTTTTAGGGATTTATGAGTTCAGAATTGCGTTATGTCAATGAAAGCCATTCACCAAGCCGCAGAAACCGAGCAGTTGTGGCCCCGCCGCTACGCTCAAGATTGTGGCCAAGGCAGCGACAGATACAGCTCGTGCATCATGGCAAACCGCTCATCAAACGGCGGCAGATCATCCAGTTCGAGGGCAAGCGTGTTCCAATCAACCTCAGCCCGCCGCCGAATCTCAGGATCATCCATAGATTCCAGCGTAGCCTCTATACCGCGCGCCTGGCACTTCTCGATCAGCGTTTCCAGGATGCTGCGGCGATCTTCATCGGTCAACTCGTTGGTTTCGATCAGGTAGGCGATGTCATAGACATCCTGGCGACGGTTTCTGTTGCGGATCGGTTGTTGTAACAGCGCGCGTAGCTTTTCAGCGATGATCTCGTGTAATGTGAATGCCCGAACCGCGACCCCCGGCCCGGTCAAGTTCAGCTCTTGGAAGGCATACACCTGATCCCGGAAGCTGATCTCGATATCCAACACCCGTATGGCGCGCCCGGCTTCCAAGCGTTTTTCTTCGCCTGTTCCGCGCTCGGCCGAACCGATCCGGATGAGCAAAGCCGGGAAATCGAACTCTTCGAAGTTCAGCGGCTTGGGCATTTTCTTGACGGTTTGCACTCGGCAAAGAAGGTTCAGATACCCAAGGCGGATTGCGGTTTGGGGCAAGATGGCGTTCAGATCATCTGCGATCTGATCCGCAAACCCGGCTGGTTCCACGATTGAGGTGAAATCCACATCGGCCGTGACCCGGTTGCTTTTGAAGGCAAGGGCCATCACAGCCCCACCCTTCAGGACTAGGTTTGTGTTCAGGTTGGGGGCCAACCCGATGGCCGCAAGAACAATCTCCGTAACCTGCCTATCGCGATACTGAGCTGGATTAGAGCGCGCAGCCTCCACCCAGGCCCGCACATCCACATCTACAATGTCGTATTCGGCCTCATCGGCCATGTGTTCTGCATCAGACATTCAGTGAAATCATCCATCGTTCTGAAAATTCGGGGAGATAGTCCGCTTCAGGGTCCAACTTCCGTGATCCCCCTCTTTGCGCAAAGGCTTCCCAACGCGCAATAGCGGGATCATCAAGCTCCAGCACTTCCGAGAGGATATATCCTGCCCGGACCTTGGCAATTTTGCTGTTTAACTGATCCACGGCCGCCACGATTTCTGGCAACCATTGATCCGCGTCACGTTCCCAGACATCGAGGACATGGCGCATCCCGCCGCACAATCCCGGCTCTGTAATCATATCTGCAAAGGTTTGGCCGATAGACGTGATCCGGGTTTCCTCGCCACCGAGAGGCACAGGCGTCCAGGGGTGGCTTGAGATATGCATAATGACCGGTCGCCGCCGAATTGTATCCTTAAAGCCTGGCCGATAGAGCACCGGCTTATCTATGTCTTCGATCTCGGGCAGATCATCGCGCACACGGTTATTTCGGAGTTGGTTCCAAAGATCACGACGCGGCGTGGTCACATGCAGAGCTTTGGGACTTCGTTCTGTCAGGCTGTATTTCTGCATCGCTGACAAATGTGAGACATAGGCAAATGGATCAGCAATACACACGACCTCTTCCGCCGACCCCGCACGAGTGGCTTGCGTGACACGCCAGACACCCGACCTGAAATCGGAATCAGGGACTAGTGCTCTGCGTTCTTCCATGCGCTTGATAGCGTTATTCGCACGGGTTTGATCCCACCCTTGCGGCATACGTTTGAGAGGTTCTCCGTCCCATTCACGTTTCTGGAAAAGCGAATGCCCCAGAACGAAGAAATCGTAATATGTGATGATCGGCAGATCGCGCTTCAGGAGCGCTTGTTCCACCCCGTCTGTGAACTTCATACGTGTGCCATCTGTATATGTCCTTAGGACATATACAGATGGCACACAGAGTAGTCAAGGATTCGATTGGTCGAAAGGATTCAACTGGTTTGACATACGGATCGGATATCTCTATGTCCTAAGGACATAGAGATATCCGATCCAGAGCTAAACTTTCACATAGTCTCGCTTTTGCTTGGCATCCGTCAATGTCTCTAAGGCACTCTCGGCCTCAACCTGGCTACGAAATAAATCCATACGAACCTGACCACTTCGACCGATCCGGCCCCATTCTCGGCGAAGCGTCCATTCCCCAAATAGATTGGGCAGAACTGACATGCGATAGTAGCGCGCAATGTTCTGGGATGGATCGTGTCTTTCGAGGTGAGCTTTCATGTTTCAGCTCCAGCGGATGGATAACTGTTATCTGTTATCTTCTGCGCCCATCAATTTCTTCAGCATCTGGAATCTCGATGCCGCCAGATCGGAGGCAGGCATAAAGCAGTTCTTTCTTGGAGAGACCGCGTTTCAGCGCCTCCTGGTCAAAAGCGTCCTTGATCGGTTTCGGGACATTCGTGAACGAAAACTGGACACGAGGCGCATCTTTCAATGCAGCGGATTTGGCCTTGCTCACACTCGGCAATGGTGCCGCCAACTCACGCACTTTGGTCGTGGCCTCATCACTATCGAAATCGTCTTCGAGGTTTACGCTGACTTTTGCCATGCGTCGCTCCTGTAATAGCTGATAAGTCCCCTACCCTGCATGTCCGCCAACACCGATTGCGCGGACCTTTTGGCCGATCCTTGCGGTCCAGCTCCTGTAGAGGTCATTTCTTTGAACCCGGTTCGGTGCGCGCACATCGCGCGAAGACGAGGTATTTCTTGCGCATCGAGTGCATCGGTAATGGCCTGCGTAATATTTGTGTTGGTATCAACATCCATCATCACCACGAACGAGGCGATCTCCTTCTCCATGGTTTCGGCAACGCTCTGAACGTGGGAGTATGTGCGCTTTGCGCCCTTTGCGTCAGCTTCGTTGGCCTTGGATGGGATCAAGATCAGATTTGCCGCTGCAATAGCGTGCATAGCCATTGCCGACTTGAAACCGGCCGTGTCGATGAAAATAGCGTCGTAAGGCTGTTCAGATTTCTTAAGTGCCTTAACCGTGGGAATGAGCCGTTCGTCGTTTTCTTCATACAGCCAGTCTAGAGCCGTCTGATCCTTTTTGGCCCAGGATTCCAGATGGCGCTGCGGATCGGTGTCAATCACAGCAACCTTGGCTCCATCTTCAACCATCAGACTGGCGATTGCGGTGAGCAGCGTGGTTTTTCCAGCTCCACCCTTTTCCTGCACAACGCTGATTACCTGTGTCATGTTCTGCCCTCTTTTTGATAACTGATAACAGGTATTTGATAACAGTCAACAGGTAACAAATATCTGTTATCTACTAGGTGTTCTCATCTTTGTATTGCCCGCGCTATGCAACTCGCCAGCCCAAGCGGGTTTTCTACCCCCATAGAATGACCGGCATTGGGAACAGAGAAGGTTTCAATACCCTGTTTTGGTAGGACATCAAAATCAGGGTGCGGAAGAGACCGTTCTCCGAATATGAAACTCTTTCTAGCTGGGTGCTGATACAAGAGTTCACGCCAATTTTGCGTACCTCCTTCTACCAAAGACGATGCACCATAATATACCGCTCGTGGGAGACTGAAACGCATCGTCGTCGCCCAGTCATGATTGCCCGAGCGCATCGCTGTTTGAAGCGTTTCGGCATGTAAGCGGGTGGTGTACACCTCTTCGCCAGCCAGCGCGATATCTGTGCTGAATTTTCCGCCCCCATTGTCAAGATTGGCTTCCGAAAGGACAAGGTTTTTGATTTGATCGCCAAGAATGGTCGCTGCTTCTATTGCTACCGTCCCACCCATACTGTGGCCATAGAGATTAAACTGCCCAAGATTCATCTTGGTTGCGAATTCGGCAATAATTTCAGCATGATCGCTAACGCTATAGCCGAAATCCAATGGTTGATCGCTGTACCCGAAGCCAAGCATGTCGATTAGGATTATACGGTGCTCTGCGAGCGGGTTAGAACGGGCGAGTTCCGGATATTCAAATGATGCAGAACAACCCAAGCCATGCAGCATCAACAGCGGAAGCCCATTCCCGTCAAACTCCATAAAGCGGAGAGATGCGGAATGCTCGTTAATTCTAAGGGATTTCACCTTAAGTTCCTTCTTTTGAAGCGCATCAGACAATTAGATAACTATTATCAGTTATGGGGCGCGACCTTTTCGCTCAAACCACTTTCGACAAAATCCAAGAAAAGCACCGTCGGGATGACGCGGCGGTTCGCTCATCCACATCCGCCACTCTTGCTCCAAAAAGTGAACATCCCATGTCGGAGCGGCTTCTCTTGCTTTCTCGTAAGTTTCAGGGGAAAGCCGCACTGAAATTTCCGGGCTGGTGTCCGCAGAATCTTGATATATGTCAAGGAATTCAGGCTTGGGTGATACTTCCAATACATCATGAAGCAGCCTGAAGCGGTAATCCGGCATATGCCCTTGTTCCTCATCCGCTTTGCAGATCGCTTTGACGAGGCGTTTGAACTCTTTGGTGGTCGATGTTGATCCGGTCTTATGCTGTAGCTTGTCGAGACCAATCCGCCAGACATCCTGCTTGCCGCAGTGTTTGCGGGCCAGCTCATACAATCGGCGTTCCAGAGGTTTCCGGAGCTGAAAATACGCTTTGTGAAGAGTCAGAACATTCTTGTTCTCAATGGCCTTTACGAGCCAATCCCCCATCTCCAGCTCTACGCTCAGCAACCGCCCTGTGGAATCTTCTTTGACGATCCGCGCATCGGTAATGAACGAGATGGACCGCCATTCTCCGACACCATGGTCATGGATATTGGTTTCGATCTGGGTGAACTGGAGGCGGGTGAGGGCACGGCGCAGTGTGGCATAGGCCTGGCCGGTCGTGTGGCGATTGGTGGCTTTCAGAAGGTCATGCGCTGAAATCTGAACACGGCGACCAATTTCCTGACCTTCATTCTTAGCAGCCATGAGTTGGCTCAACACGTAGATCAGAATATCCCGATCAAAGACGTTTGCACGGCCTTCTTCAGCCGCTGGCGTGATCTTCACCTTCACGTTGCCTTGCTGGTATTCAAACGCAGCCATGTCTTTCTTGACCGACAACGAGAACAACGGATGCTCCATGGAAGCTCGGTCACTCTTCGGTGTCGCATCCAGAATATCGCACACGAAGAGGTCTGGCTCCGTATGCCTCTGAGGTAGCAAAGCTGTTCGTTTTCTAGGCCGCGCCATTATTCGATAGTCTACCCACCGTTATTCGACACTCTGCCCACCAGTGCGCCAAGTTCTTCGATACTCTACACACCTTTATTCGATAGTCTACCCACCATTCTTCGATACTCTACACACCAGCTGTCTAAAACAGGCCAATTTTCGCTTACAAAAACAGTTACTTAGAAATCTACCGATTCTCGTAACACTATATCTAACACATATATAACACCCACTGGCTTGCAGATGGCCTGTGGATAACTCACTGCGCTACCCTCAATCCTGATAATGGACGCAGGCGGGATTCCCCTCTGTTGTACGGACCCACTCCCCCCCAAAGACAGCGCATGTGGTGCCGTTGACTGCTGAGAAACGCGGAAGCGTCACCGTCAGCGCAACAATGAGAGCGATAGCGCCCAGAGCAAACCAGGGCAGACGGTTTTTCCAGCGGTCCACCTGTCTTTCCCGGTCCCGGATGTCATTGAGGATGTCCCATTTGTCCTGTTCAGCCTTTTTCAGAACCTCTTCGGTATGACTGCTTTGTTTGCTCAACACGTTGGCAACCCGGATCATGTGATTGAGCGGATCAGTGATTTTCCCCGCAACAGCCTGACCCACCAGATTGCCGTATTGTTCCGGATCGGTCTGGTTCTGTGCCGCGAAAGCTGCCTGTCGTGCTTCTGTGGCCGTTTTGACCAGGCGATCCATGGTGCCGGTCTGGGCATCTACACGATCCGACACGCTGGCCAGCACCGTGCCGACCATATCAAGGGTTTCGCGCAGCTCCTCGTCAGAGAGCGGAGCAGGGGAGGGGGACTGGTCTGACATGCTCGTGTTTCTTTCCCGTTATTGGTTTTTCGGCTGAAGATCCGATGTCAGCTATGTTCAGCGGCCATCATTCCTTTGAACTGGGAAGTCACCTCGTCCGACAATCCAGCGGCTGCAAAAACGGCCGCCGTGAAACTTGCCGGAGCGGTGCCTGGTGCAGTGATCACTCGATCCGCTGAAACCGCCGATGCGCTTGCCTGATAGAAGGCTTCACCCTGATAACCTGATGCGTGTTTCTTGAGAAAACCCCCATCATTGGAGGTGTGGGAGGTGCTGTCCAGTAGACCCGCTCGCGCCAAAGCGAGTGTGCCGCCGCAGATGCCGCCTATGCTGGTACCGCTGCCGTGCAGGGATTTGAGAATATTACTGACATCCGGCGCATTGTCAGTTTCCCAGATCATACCACCGACAACCACCAAGACTGTCGGTTGCCAAGCCATCAATGCCTCGAAATCCTGTGAAACCCTTGCTGTCAGCCCGCCCTGAGATTGCAGCTCACCAGATTCGGGTGCGAAATACTGAACGTCGAGGCCATAAAACGGGCCACCAGTCCCGCCAATCAATGCGTATTCCCAATCTGCGAAACCTTCCGTCAGCATCACGGCTACTTTTGTCATAGGTATTCTCCTTCAATCAAACTTAATGCGAACATAATGTGAACATTTGGCCTGTACAATCTGGTATCCGTAGCGGCATCTAACGGTCTTGCGGCTGGAACAGCCCCTTGAACTCGGGATCGGCGTAATAGCGCAGCTTGCGGGCGAGGGCCGTGGGATTGCCCTGAACCCGCAGGAGCTGAAGATCGGGCGGCATCTGCATGATTTCATCCGGTGTGAGCAGATCGCGGCCAGTGACGTTTTGCGTCATCGAGGGCGCATCCCCCGGTTTATAGCTCTGGGTCTGATAGCCGGTGGTTTCCTGGCCGATCATCCTGCTCAGCCATTGGGCCGTTTCCAGATCATTCACGCCAAAGACCTGCTGGACGCCTGCATTGGCCACAAAGGTGCCCGCGCGTTTGCCATAGAGATCGTTGAGCTGGCTCATGTCCTGCAAGATCGGCCAGATCTGTAATCCGTAGCCTGCCATCAGCCCCATGGCGCGTTCTATGGCTTCCAGACGGCCGAGAGCGGCAAATTCATCGAGGAGGAAGAGGGTAGGGCTACTTGGTGGCCGTGAGGCTCCCTCTGGCCCTCCTGCGGCCCCTGAGACGCCCTGCGCGCCGTTCCGGGCCTCTATGACAGCTTGTGGCCCCTCTGCGTGCCGTGCGATGTCCTGAAGCGCCTGAGAGATCAGCAGGCGCAGCCAGCGGCTGTAGGCGTCCAGCCGGTTGGGCGGTAGCACCAGAAACACCGACACGGTGCGTTGTTGCAGCTCCGCGAAGTGGAAATCCGACCGGCTGATCACGCCTGCGATGCGCGGGCTGTCCAGGAAATGCGTGTGGCGCTGCGCGTTGGACAGGACCGAGGCGGCTTCGCGATCCGCCTTTCCCAGAAACCGGTTGGCGGCGCGGGCAATCAGCCCGTGGGCGGCGTCGCTGTCCTGCATCAGTTCCAGCAGCGCCCGGAACCTGTCCGGGGGCAGGGTGAGGTATTCCCGCACGGTGGCCAGATTGCGCCGGTCGCGCTCCTCATGGGCGACACAAAACATGATCAGCCCGGAGAGGATGGCCTTGGCCTCCTCGTTCCAGTGTGCCTCCTGCGCCTGTCCCGGCGGGTCCATGACCAGGGCATCGGCCAGCGTGGTGGCATCCTCGCCCAGATCGGGACTGGTGGCTGTCAGCCGGTCTAGTGGATTGTAGGACGAACTGGGTTGTCCGGAGACCTCAAACGGATCGAGGATATGGACCTGACCGAAAGCATGACGGGCAGCCCCGGCGATCCGGGCGTTCTCGCCTTTGGGGTCCACCACGATCACCGAGCGATCCGCCATGAGCAGGTTCGGGATGACCGTGCCGACGCCTTTCCCGGCCCGTGTGGGGGCGAGGGTCAGCAGATGGGCAGGACCGTCATAGCGCAGGAGCTGACCGGCGGGAGACCGACCGATGAGCAACCCGTCCGGCTTCACCAGCTTCTTCAGCTCCTTGCGACTGGCGAAACGGGCCGAGCCGTGGCTGTCTCCGTTCAGGCCGAAGAAATTGTCTGCGCCGGAGGTGAAACGCCAATACTGGAATCCGAAGATGGCACCGATGATCATGCAGGGGATGTAGATCACCAGTTCCCAGGTGGATTGGCCGGGCGGGATTTCAAAGAAGGGGATCGAGAGAAAGAACCCGGCGAGCGCTCCCAGCATCGCGCCAAAACCCATGGCCCCGATCATCCAGATGAACAGGATCGGGGTGAAGACCAGCCGCAGAAGAAACCGGAAGGGTCGGTCCAGGACCGAGGCCAGCCAGCGCATCAGGCGGACCCGTCTGGATCAGAACCGGGGGCAGGGGAGGGGGCCTCCCCTGAAGCGCCCCAGTCCGCGAAGGCCTTGCGGTCCTGTTCGCGGGACAGGTTGCGGATCAGTCGCTCCAGCATCACCGCCGCGCCGCTGTCCCGTTCGGCCAAATCCATGAGTGCACCGCCGAGGATGACTTTCCGCCGGGTATCCAGTTTGCGCTGTCTGGTGGCTTCCCGGTTGCGCAGGGCCTGAAGGCGGGCCTTGGCCTGGGCGTATCGTTTCTCGGCGCGTTCGAGTTCTGTCTCTGCCAAACCGGCACCTCCAAAAAATGCGGGCGGAATAAAACGGGATGTGGCGAAAAGGGCTGCATCGAATGTGGTCTTGCCACAACCACCGTTAACGCGTACCCGTAGGCCTGTAAAGGACAAGGGCGCACTTATGCAAACTCTCCGCCTACGGCTCCAAGATTTGCGTGCGATCTCTCTGGGGCAAAGCCCCGGCCGATGGCCAACCCCTTCCGCCGCGATGCGCGACGGAACGAAAGGCCTTCCGGGCCTCTCGAACTCTCCAGGGCCAACCTGCGCGGTTGGATTGCGGTCGGAACGGCAGCTCCAAAATCGAGACCGATGCCCCACGATGGGGGCCGGTCTGTTTTTGTCTTTGCCGTTCCGGGGAGCGTCGATCTGTGGGGTTGTTACCCTTGATCTCCGCCGGGTTTGCCCCCGGCAAACCGCCAGTGAACTGCCCCCATATCCCGCCCCTCATAAGGCTGGGGATTTGGGGGCAGTTCACGGGCAAGCCCGCGCCTCAGAGAGCCGTTGGCTCGCTTCGTCGGGGCTGTCTTTTTCCCTCCGGCCCCAGCCTTGTGGGGGGCGGGCCTCCGGGAAAAAGACGGTTGGTCGTGGCAGCGATGGCTCCGGAACATATCGTTCCGAAGCCATCGACTTACGCCCAACAGGGAGAGGTGCAACCTGTCCGACACCGAGGAGGGCGGACAAGCTGCATCTCCCATTCTGCGCGATCACCCCGGTTCTTGTCACGGGCCAAGAGCCGGGCGGCACGTATGTGCCTGGTGATGCTTTGCGGCGACGTTCGCGGGCGCGGTGGCGTTTGTCATCTGCGAGAGGGGAGGGCGCATGGCCAGCTACCACCTCTCTGTGAAGACGATCAAACGCAGCGCCGGACGCACCGCGACGGCGGCTGGGGCCTACCGTGCAGGCGAGCGCATCGAGTGTCAGCGGGAGGGCCGGGTCCACGATTACACCGCCAAGCGCGGCATCGAGGAAACCTTTATCCTGACCCCAAAGGATGCCCCGTCCTGGGCGCAGGATCGCTCCGCGCTCTGGAACGCTGCCGAGGAGAGCGAGACACGGCGCAATTCCGTCACTGCCCGCGAATGGGAGCTGGCGCTGCCCTCCGAGATCAGCGCGGAGGACCGGTCGCAGATCACCCGCCAGTTTGCCGAGGAGCTGGTCAGCCGCTACGGCGTGGCGGTCGATGTAGCGATCCACGCACCGCACCGGGAAGGGGATCAGCGAAATCATCATGCCCATGTCCTGACCTCTACCCGGAAGCTGGAACCGGAGGGGTTCACGGCCAAGACCCGTGTTCTCGATTCCGCGAAAACCGGCGGGGTGGAGATCGAGCAGATGCGCGGTCTCTGGGCCGAGTTGCAGAACCGGGCGCTGGAGCGGGCCGGGGAAGTGGAGCGGGTCGATCATCGGTCACTGGAGGCGCAGCGAGAAGACGCTCTGAGTCAGGGAGACGCGCTGAAGGCCGAGGAGCTTGACCGCGATCCGGAGGTCAAGCTGGGGCCAGCGGCCAATGCGATGGAACGACGCGAGAAGGCGGCAGCCGAGCGCGAGGGTCGCGACTATGAACCTGTCACTGAACGGGGCAGGGCGGTTCATGCGGCTCGCCAGGCGCGGGCGCTTTTTGCCGAGATGCGCGAGCGGCTGGAGCTGGCGCGGGACACCTATGGGGCCGAGCGCGAGGCCGGGCAGGGGCGTGTGTCTGCCGGTCTGGCGGCGCTCAGGGCGGCGGCCAGCAAGGATCGGTCTGCGGATCGCGGAGATGGCGACATCCGGGATCGGCTGGCGCGGATTGTCGGGCGCGAAGAGCCGGAGGCCGGTGGGCAGAGTGTCGAAGAACCCCCGGACCTGCGGCGGGTCAATGACCGCTTGCGTGAAGCCTTGGGCCGGTCGGAAGGGACCGAGGTGGATCGAGGTGACGACGGTGTGGACAAACCGTCGATCCGCGAGCGTCTGGAAGGCGTGTTGAACAAACCGCGCGAGAAATTGGATCGGGGGGATGAGCATGACGCCGAACGGGATCGTGGCGACGAGAAGGAAAATACCCGCGAAATCGACAGGGAGATAGATCGTGACCCGGGCCTCAGTCATTGAGGGGGTGCGAAGAAGGCGAGACCCAGAATGCCTTGCCCCTGAGATTCACAATTGGCAAATTGCCATCATGGTAGAAGCAGCAGTCTCACAGTCATTGAAGGCACATAGGCAGAAGCGCAGTCTGACAATCCAGAAACTCGCGGACGCTTCAGGTGTCAGCCGTGCGATGATCTCCAAGATCGAACGTGGCGACGCGATGCCGACAACCTCGGTTCTTGGCAAACTGGCCGAAGCGCTGGATACGTCGATTTCGCAACTCATTGGCGGACCGGTGGCATCGTCGGCAGTTGTCGTGCGTGCAGAGGATCAGCCGGAGTACCGTGATCCCCGCTCGGGATTTGTGAGACGATCCCTTTCGCCGCTCTATCACGGCAGGGGTGTCGATTTTGTCCAGAATGCCTTGCCCCCCGGACAAGCAACCGAGCCGTTTCCATCCCACCGCGCGGGCGTTGAAGAGCATCTCTTTGTCCAATCGGGGCAGTTGGAAGTGACCGTCGGCAGTGAAATTCACAAGCTGAGCGCAGGTGATTTCCTGTTCTACCCGGCCAATCAGGAACACAGCTTTCACAATACCGGCGACGATGAAGCAGTGTTTTTCATCGTAATCGACGGAACCGGCGCACAGACAGCCAACAAATAGCTGTTGCCGAGAAGCGATATTCTCATAAAGTGGATGATGTCTACTTTAGGAGAATCAACGTGCATCTGCTGATATTGGGAGCAGGAGGTATCGGGGGCTATCTCACCGCCCGAATGTCAGAAGCCGGACTCGCGCCGCGATTGCTGGTACGGCAAAACCGGGCCAACAATCTGCAACAGCACGGGCTGCGCCTGGAAAGCCCGTTGGGCAACTGGAGCGGATTGCCTGAACTGGCGACTGATGCCAAAGCTCTACCAGACGCCGATTTCATTTTCTTGAGCTGCAAAGCTTATGACCTGCATTCGGCTCTTGAAGCGGTTTCCCCATGCGTTTCAGACGCCACAATCATTGTGCCGTTTCTGAACGGTATCCGACACATTAAGGCTATCCAGGCAAGATTCCCCGAATGCACTGTCTGGGGTGGTGTCGCCCATCTTGGCGTCAAAGTAGACCCAGACGGATCAATCTGCCATTTCAACGATCTGAACCGGTTCTTCCTCGGCCCGCTGCATCCAGGTGCTGATAATGGGCGAGCGGATGCGTTGATTGACCAGATGCAGGCCTCTCCAATCGAACTGCGCTTGAGGAACGACATTCAACAGGACATGTGGGACAAGCTGGTTTTTCTGGGCACACTTGCCGGAATGACCTGTCTGATGCGGGCAAGCATTGGTACGATCCTGGCGACCGCGCAAGGTGAGGATCTGATCCTGCAATTGCTGGACGAATGCACCCGCATTGCTGAGGCAGAGGGTTTCCCGCCAGGATCAGCGGCCCTGGATGGATATAGAAAGCAGCTCACGGATCGCAGCTCACAATCTACCGCATCAATGCTCAGGGACATTGCCAGTGGAAATGAAACCGAAGCCGACCATATTCTGGGCGACCTCTCAGAACGGGCAGCCCGTCATGCCCTGCGCGTTCCACTCCTGAGAACCTGTCTCTCTCATTTGCAGGCATATGAACTCGGGCAGCGAGTCGCCGTTGTGAAATCCGCATGATGGATGTGCGGAAGGGTGTTCTTCTGGGGCTGCTTGGCGTTTTGTCTTTCAGCCTGACCCTGCCAATGACGCGCATTGCCTTGCAGGGGCTGTCACCGGACCAGATCGCGATCTGGCGGGCAATCGTGGCGGCGTTGGTCGCCGGGGCCGTGTTGCTGATACTGCGGCCGGAGCGACCGCGCGGCAGGCAGTTCATCCCATTGATCGGGTGCAGCCTGGGCACCGTTTTCGGATTTCCGTTCTTTATCTCTCTCGCGATGCAGACTGTTTCGGCGTCTCAGGGCGCAATTGTGGTGGGCCTTTTGCCGATCTCCACCGCTGTTTTTGGCGTTCTGATCGGTCGGGAGAGAGTCACCGCCTTGTTCTGGGTCTTCAGCGTGGCCGGAATGGCCCTGACACTGGTGTTCGTGATCCGGCGGAATGGCGCCGAGCTTGGTATTGGAAACCTGTATCTGTTTCTGGCCGTTGTTTCTGCCGGGTTCGGCTATGCGGCGGGAGGTATGCTGTCGCGCGATATCAAGGCATGGGTCGTCGCCTGTTGGAGTCTGATAATCGCGCTTCCCGTTCTGGCCGTGTTGGCAAGTTTCATACCGCCGGTGCCGCCGTCCAGTTCATTGCCGGTCCTGGCAGCGTTTACTTATCTGGCGCTGGTATCACAACTGCTTGGATTCTTTGCCTGGTATCGTGGGCTGGCCCTGGGAGGCATTGCGCGGATATCGCAGCTACAGCTTCTACAGGTTTTTTTCACCTTGGGGTTTTCGGCACTTTTGCTGTCAGAAACCATCGGCGCGAATGTCGCCGGTTTTGGTTTGGCTGTGTCACTGACGGTTTGGCTTGCTTCGAAGCAGAAGCAAACCGTAGCGATTTCGAGGGGGTGAAGAGATGTTTGACTATAGCCTGCTGCACTGGACAAGTTTTCTGTCTCTGGCCGTTCTTCTGAACATAGCGCCAGGTCCGGACATCGCGTTCATTCTGGGGCAATCGGCCCGTGGAGGGAGATCGGCCGGGTTTGCTGCAATGACCGGAATCTGGACTGGCGCTGCTTTGCACGTCATCCTCGCGTCAATCGGGCTTTCAGCAATTCTGGCCACCTCAATCGTTGCTTTTACAATCGTAAAATGGGTTGGTGCAGCCTATCTGTTCTGGCTTGGGATAAGTTCTCTATTGTCGCGTGGAATGAACCTGCCAACTGATAAGGGGGTTCCGCTCAGGGGAAATCTGGCGATCTTCAGGCAAGGTGTGCTGGTTGACCTGCTGAATCCGAAAGTCGCGATTTTCTTTATTTCTATACTACCCCAATTCGTTGTGCCCGGAGCCGGTCCAGAGTGGGCACAACTTCTTCTACACGGCCTACTGATTATTGGTGTGGCAGCTCTTGTTGATCCATTTGTTGTGTTCGGTGGTGCGGCGATAACGGGCCGCCTTCGGCGTGATCCAAAACTGGCGCGATGGCTGGACCGGTTGCTGGGGATCATGCTCGTGTCGCTGGCGGTGCGACTGACAATGCAGCGAAATTAGGGATTGTTGTTGGTACTTACTGCACCATTGGAATGGTTGCCACAACAGAGAGGGATCGCGGCGACGAGAAGGAAAACACCCGCGAAATCGACAGGGAGATAGATCGTGACCCAGGCCTCAGTCATTGACCTGCCGCCCGTCTTCGACGGGATCGAGGCGGTTTGTTTCGATGCGTTCGGAACGCTGGTCGAGATCACCGAGAAACGCGGTGCGGTCCGGCAATTGTTCAAAGCAGTGCCGCCTAGCAAACGGGCTGAACTGAAACATCGGCTAATGCGGGAACCGCGACCCATCGCCGATTGGTTGGACGTGTATGTTGCTGATGCCGATCCGATTATGGCGCTGGATATATACGCTCGGGAGTTGTCAGAGGTGGCGTCTGTCACGATACGCCCCGGCATGTCAGAGATTTGGGGGCTGTTGCAGGCCAAAGGGTTGCGGCTGGCGATCTGTTCCAATCTCGCCAGTTCCTTCGGTCTGGCTGTGCGCCGTGCCTTGCCCGATCCGCCGGATGTCGAGGTGTTTTCGTATGAAGTGGGAGCCATCAAGCCTGAACCGGAAATCTATGCCCATGTTCTGGAGCGGTTGGCGCTTGAGCCGGACAGCGTGTTGTTTATCGGGGATTCAGTGCGAGCTGACATCGAGGGGCCGCAGGTGGCGGGAATGAGGGCGCTGCATGTGGATGAGCTGGTTGTGGCGATGCAGCCGGGATGACGTTCATCTTGCCGGAAATATCTACCGTGGACCTTCGGTCAACATCTGAGAGCAACGGTAGCAAGGGCATTGAGCGTGGAGACCTCAAATATCGGAACGCTTAATGCCCTTGCGAATTCTACAAAGCGGCCGGTCAAGCAAAGCGCAGCGAAATCTGACTGTGAGCCCAATCTTCGGAATGCTGCGCGTTGTATGAACGACCACTGTTGGATCAGGATCGCCTTGTGTGTGTTTGGCGCTATCCTGATCGGAACACCCTCTATTTCTGACTGGATTGACTATACGCACCGATACACGCGGCCAAAAGTGCGGTTCCCAACAAAGCCCCTGTGCTGACCCGTGACCCGAGGGCCACGATGTCGATGCCATAACCAAATGCGATCGCCGCCAACAAGGCGAGCGAGACTGTCGCTACGGACGCTAATTTCAGGGAGCCGACAAGACTGAACTGGTAAAGCAATCCAAACAACCCCACGCCGATCAAAGCAGGGGCCGATACCGCAATGTTGTGTTGCAGACCGTTGATATCAGTGGCGAGGAAAGAGAACAGAAGCAATGCAAGTGTTGAGTAGAGAAAATACATCACAAGAATTGCATCCGAGCCTTCCGTGCTGGAAATTCTCTTGATCTCGAACAGAGCCAAGGCGCCAAAGAACGCTGAGGCAAGCCCCAGTAGCGCCCCTAACGGGCTGACATCGGCAGAGGGCTGCACGATCATCGCAATTGCCGCCACGGCCCCGGTGACATAGAGAAACCGAAAATCGGCTATGATCTGCCCTATGCAGACAGAAATCACATAAGAGAAAATTGGCACCGTGTAGGAAAGGCAGAGGGCCGTTGACAATGGAATCAACGAGATCGAACCAAACAAACAGGCGACCGAGGAAAAGCCGAGTGCCGTTCTCAAGATATGTCTCGACGGTCGAATTTTGCGAAAGTTGAAGCCTCGAATCCCAAGCCATGCGGAATAGACAAGCGCGGAAATGCCAAACCGGGCCAGCAAAACCAATGCCACGGGCAGCTGGCTACTCATTTTTACGGCGTACCCCATCAGCGCCAGGCTAATGGGACAGAGAACCATTAAGGCGACAGACTGTTGCCGTTCATCCAATTCGAACATTGTGCTCCTGTCCCCAGAGTTCGAAGATCAACCACGCCCAGATGGTGTTTCCGAGTTTGTTGGACGGAGACCGCTGATTGCGCTCGACCATCTCGCGCAGCGCTGTGATGTTGACGATGGGTGCCGTCACGGTCGGTGTCGCAATAGTGTCCATCAGCAGCTCATACACGGGATAGCCTGGCTGGAACATACCCGCGATTGGCAACAAGAAGGGCTGTTTGGGTCTGTTGATGACGCTGGCTGGCAGCACAGATGATCCGGCCCGATAGATAGGTGCCTTTCTTCGGCCGGCCCCAATGAGGTCACTGTCCTTGGCAAAAAGCGCATGGCGATAGACCGAAGGCAAGCAGAACGGCACTCGTGCTTCGACGGAATTCGCCATACTGAGCGCGTCGACTCGATGCAGAATGTAGTAAGGCAACCGGTGGTGCGCTTCGAAGTGCAATACCTTTCGGATAAGGCTATCACCTGGCAGGCTGTGTAGGAAATCGGTGAATTCTTCGCCGAGCCTATCGTTTCGCGCGTCGTTAGTGACGAGATGCGTTCGAAGATCCGGTTTGATTGCCGCCAAATCTGACACGTAAGAATTGATCGCGACATCGTCACCGTCGCTCACTGCGATGTCGTACATGCGATCATAGCCGCCAAAGAAGTCGTCGGCACCTTCTCCAACCAAGGCGACTTTGAACCCTGCCTTGCCGATGGCTTCGTAGAGCGCAAACGTGCTGAGACAATGCGCGGCTGCATTTGGTTGGCTCAGAGACCGACACATTGCCTGAATCTGATCGGGGAAGCGATCATGCCGAACCGTAACTTGCTGGTATTCGAGACCTGAGGCGGCCGCTACTTCCCGAGCGTAGGCGGTCTCGTCTTCTTTCCAGTTGCCCTGATACCACACGTTGTAAGCATGGGTCATTCTGGGGTCTTTGGACGCCAGTGTTGCAACCAAGCTTGAATCAAGTCCGCCAGACAAAGTTGTACAGACCGGGACATCCGTCATGAGTGTTTTTTTGACGCCTAGACCAAAGTCTTGCTCGAAATCCCTCGCTGTAGCTGCGCCCTCGGCAAAAAAGACTGCATTCGGAGTGTATTCATTGACCTCCGTTTTGCCGTTCCGGAAGGTCAGATACGTCCCTGGCTCCAACACCTTGACGTTCGGAAAAATGGTCTGTCGCCCCAACATGGCGCGATAAGCACCATACCGATCAAAGGCGCTGGCATGGATCTCCCTGTCATCGTCTTTAAAATTCGGCAGCCCCTCGATCTCCGATGCAAAGCCCAAGGTGTCTTGTTTTTGCACGTAATAGACGGGCTTGATCGCACAGCTATCCGTGTAGAGGTAGAGCGAGGTAACATCTCGAACATCCATGACGGCAATAGAGAACATGCCCTCAAGGTGTCGGACAAAGTCGGGACCAAATTTTGCGAAGAGCGGCAGAATGACTTCTCCGTCTGTACCTGACGTTGAAAGAGAAATCCCGAACCGGCTTGCCAGCTCTTTGTAATTGTAGATTTCCCCAACGAACAGGCCGTGCAAGCCTGGGGAAGTATAGGGCTGGCTTCCGTTCAGGACACCGTTGATGGCCAGACGAGTATGGCCCAGCACCCAACCATCTCCCCAGCGAAGATTTTGCTCATCTGGACCACCAGGTACAAGCCGATGCAAAGCTGAAAGGGGCGAATACCCTTCTCCTGCTCCCAACACACCAAACATTCTACACATAAAGAAATCCTCATGTCGTCATTCGTGATGATCAGTCTTGCGACAGCAGATGCTGACTTATTCAGCCGGGGTCGTTTGAGGTTCGCGAAGCGCCGCAATTGATATGAAGCCGACGCAAACCAACACTGCAGCGCAAAGGAATAGGCTGGATAGGCCAGTGGTCTCAAGCAGACCCGCCCCGAGTGCCGCCCCGAGACCAATTGCGCCGTTGAACAGCGCAACATAGATAGCCGATGCCTGGAGGGCATCTGCGCCTGCTTCCTTCAAAACCCAGGTCTGCAGACCCACAAGGATTGCGGCGATCGCGCCACCCCAGATGATAAGTACCAGGGCAATTCCCATTGTGCCGATGCTGGCTCCGAAGAGAGTCAACGCACTTAGCGCTCCGCAGGCCAGAAGCAGTGAGACCATCACAATCATTTTGAGCCACGTATCGATCAGTGCGCCGGTCACCATATTTGCTGCGATGCCAGCGGCTCCAAAGGTGAATAGCAAAGGCGCGACCGCCCGGATCGAAACCTCCTCTGCCCCCGTAAGAAAGGGTTCGATGTAGGTATATGCCATGAAGTGTGCTGTGACGGCAAAAAGCGTGGCCGCAAAAATTCTTTGGAAACGGCTATTTGACAAGATACGGATCAGCGGTCGCACTCCTACATTGCCGGTGCCCTGCACCGTTGGCACGGTGATCCACATCGCGAGCGCTATGCCTAACGACAGCATGCCAATGGCCAGGAATGCGATACGCCAGCCTGCCTCGATGCCGACCAAATTGGCAAACGGTACGCCCAGCACACTAGCGACTGACACACCACCGAAGATGATGGAGGTCGCCAGACCCACCTGGCGGGCCGGTACGATCTGAGCTCCGAGTGTTCCAATCATTGCCCAAAATGCGCCATGGGCGATAGCGCCCAGAACCCGAGCCCCCATAAGCCACGCAAAGCTCTCCGACAGGCTCGCCGCAAATCCTGATGCTGCGAGGACTGTCATTAACCCGATCAGCAGCGGTCGCCGCGGTACGGAACCGAGCCAGACCGCAGACGCGATTGCAGCGACCGCGGCAATCCAGGCATAGAGCGTCACGATCAGGCCGACCTGTCCGGTAGGCACTCCCAGATCGCCGCCTATCTGGGAGAGAAGCCCAATCGGCGCGAGCTCAGCGGTTACAATGGAAAAGCTGCCAGTACCGAGTGCGGCAATAGCCAGCCAAGCGCGGTAATCGGCGCGCTGAACGTCTTGGGGCATAGTTTGTGAACTCCGTTTCTACGATGAGGTTTCGAGCGCCTCAAACGCCTTCCGGGCTGAGGCGATGGCGTTCATCGCCGCGGGTACACCCGCGTAAACTGCGATTTGATAAATGATCTCGACAATTTCCTGCCGGCTCACGCCGCAATTCATCGCTGCGCGTATGTGAAAATCTAGTTGGCCGGGTGCTGTACCTTTGGCCCCGAGCATCGCTACCGTCAGCATTTCGCGGGTTCTGATATCTATTCCATCCCGACCAACCACGTCAGCGAAAGAGAACCCGAGAATTAGTTCGGTTGCATCGACATCGAACGCATCGAGATTGGCGGTCACACGTGCGGGCGCGCCCGCTTCCAGCCGCTCGAGCAAGGCTAAGGCGCGTGTTCGGCGGTCAGTATCATGTGGGCTGTTGGTCATGCGTCCACTCCCTTCATACCTTCTGGAGTGTAGCGCTCGCCAACCACAGGTACCCGCGCGACCGCACTTTCGAGCCGGATACAATCCTGCGTCGTCAGTTCAACCGATGCGGCACCAGCATTCTCGCTCAGGTATTGTCGACGCTTGGTTCCCGGGATCGGGACGATGTCATCCCCTTTCGCCAAGAGCCAGGCGAGCGAGAGCTGCGCGGAGGTGCAGCCCTTTTCGGTAGCCATATCAGCGATCACGTCGGCGATGCGGAGGTTTTGATCGATAGCCTCTTCGGCAAAGCGTGGCAGTGAAGCTCGAAAATCATCCTCTTCAAGTTCGTTGGTAGATTGGAACCGCCCGGTCAGGAAGCCGCGGCCAAGCGGCGAGTAGGGCACGAAGCCTACGCCCAGTTCACGGCAGGTAGGCAGGATCGAAGCTTCAGCTTGCCGCGACCAGAGGGAAAACTCTGTTTGGACTGCGGTGACAGGATGTATCGCATGCGCTTTTCGCAATGTCTCTGCGCTGACTTCACACAGGCCGATATGAGAGATCTTACCCTCTTGGACCAGTTTCGCCAAACCTTCCATCGTTGCCTCAATCGGCTGTTCCGCATTTACTCGGTGCACGTAGTAGAGGTCTATGTGATCGACCCCCAATCGACGCAGGGACCCGTCGCAGGCAGCGCGGGCATAGTCCGCGCGATTGTTCAGGCTGCGCTTGTATTCACCGGGATTGCGGACGATTCCGAACTTCGTGGCCACACGCACATCTGCACCGCTTTCATGCAGAAATGTCCCGATAAGCTCTTCATTGTGATGCGGCCCATACATATCGGCAGTGTCGAAAAAGTCGATCCCGAGCTCTACGGCGTGCGCCAGAACGTCCAGTGATTCAGCATCATCGCGTGGCCCGTAGAACTCGCTCATCCCCATACACCCAAGACCGATGGCCGATACCTCAAGGTCCTGCCCAAGTTTACGTTTTTGCATGATAGACCTCCTTGAATATCAGGAGACGAGCATGGCATACGTCATGAATGGAAAAACTACCGAATAATGGCAACGAGATTTCCATAATCGGAAAGCATGATGTTAAAGGGTTGGTCTGGGATGACACTCGGGCCTTTCTGGCCGTGGCGCGGCATGGCACGCTCAGCATGGCAGCCAGCGCCTTGAACATCGGCATTGCCACACTTTCACGTCGGATAAACCGGCTGGAAGAGGCGTTGGACGTTCCCCTGTTCGTCCGGCATCAGACGGGTTACCAGCTGACCGAAGATGGCACTGATCTTATCGAAAAAGCTGAGGCGATGGAGGCGGCGGCCCTGGCGCTGAGCAGTGGCGCAAGGCAGCAAGCGCAGTTGGCCGGTAAGGTCCGCTTGGCGACTGCAGAAAACCTTGCAAGTGGATTGATTATTCCCGCGCTGCCCGAGTTCCGTTCCAGACATCCCGGCTTAATGGTCGAGGTCGTGACCGATATCACGACCGTTAACGTACATCGCCGTGACGCCGATCTTGCGCTGCGCATGGTCAAACCGCAACGCGGCAACGTCACCCTCAAGCGTCTGGGCACCCTTGGCTATGGGCTCTACGCAAGCAGCGACTATGTCAAAGCCCGTCAAGTCAGCACGGATCGCGGCAGCTACGAGATGGATGCATTCATTGCTTGGGGCGAGATGCAGGCCCATCTGCCTGCTGCACAATGGGTTGAACGCGTGCTCCGCGGCCGGTCGCCGGCGATCATCACGACTTCGCTCTCGACACAGGTATCGGCCGCAGCGGCCGGCTTGGGCCTGGCCGTCCTACCGCATTTCCTGGCCAAGGATGCAAATCTGACCTGCATTGACTCCGATATTGGAATCGATCAGCCGATATATCTGGTGCTTCAGTCCGATTTGGCGCAATCACGCCGAACGCGCGCCCTTGCGGACTTTCTTAGCGATCTGGTGGTCTCCAGTCGGGCGCGTCTTCGTGGATACTGAGGCCTGAGCAACAACTGACGGCGACTTCCTAGATTTTCCGATAATGGAAAACCCGTTTGCATTATTCTCCAATGATTCCAAATTGGGAAAACACTATCTCTGTTCACACAACGCTGAGGTGTAGGCTGGCAGCATAGCTCCCCCCCAAACTGGCCAGTCCTCTCCAGCGTCATGAAACAAGGAGATGGATATGTCCGCAGAACTTCTATTGATTTCGCGCTACCCCGCGAAGCCCGGCGCTGCATCGAACCTCGCGGCCGCATTGGCGCCGATGGTTGACGGTCGCACCTTGGTTGCGCTCGAAGCTGACGAGGTGGTCACGCTGGAACAGCTGGATGCGGCGGAAGCACTCAATGCGTTGCGTGGGCGGCTGGGCACTGTGGCAATTGATTTTGCAAAATACTTAAGTGGCGATATCCGCCGCGAGATGCTTGATTTCGTCGAGGCGCCCAAACAATGCGGCGGCATGCTGCCGGACACGCCTTACATCCAATTACGGCATGTAGAAGTAAAGCCCGAAGAGCACGCCGCCTATCTCAAGTGGCGCGACGAGACAATCTTTGACGTCGTCCGCAATGCCGATACGGTGGACAGTTTTCTTGCCTATCATTCGGTCATCAGCGGCCAACCCGGCGTTATGTTTGTTTCAGGTTTTTCTGTGGACCCCGCAACATATACCGCAGTCTTTTCCTCCGAGCGCTACAGTACCATCGTGCAGCAGGCCGGTGATCGTTACATCACCGGCGGTACCAACGGTCTCTATACAAAAATCTACGCGGACACCGCCAAACTCGCAGCCTGAATCGGGTGATGAGAAGATTAATCACAACTTATTCTGGAGACTTGCTATGACCGATAAAATCTTGACCTTCGGCACACTGATCGTTGTTGCCGACGAATTCACGGAGTTCACATCGGACAAACCCGCAGTGACGCTGAGCCAACTTCGCGCAATGTTGTCTTTGCCCGAACACATGCTGTCAGGCCCGATGCGATTGCTGCCCGGCCAGGGTCTTTCTGATCTTGAGATTGCCGATCTCCTCCAGCAGATCACGGTACAAGACCCGGCAGGCAGCAGATGGGATACGACTCTGTTTCGAAATCTGTCTGATCGCGCAGACGCAGAATTTTCGCATAAACGAAAATCTTGCAATACATTGATCGGTAGCCCGACAAAAGTCGCTGAAGACACCTATTCCCTGGATCTTCGAATCGACCACGGGTGTGAGCTGATGGGCGATCATCAGACAGGTCAGCACATACAGGGAATGTTATTGGTTGAAGCCGCGCGACAATCTTTCCTCGCCGTGACTGAAAAATATCTGCTGACTGACATGGAAGAGAAGACCTATTTTGTCATCACGTCCATGACAACCGAGTTCAATGGGTTCGTTTTCCCTTTACCTGCACATATTGAGTATCGGGTTTTGTCGAGCGACGTGAACGAACGGCGCCACAAATATCAGGTCGAAATGGACTTTATCCAAGGCGGTGAGCCACGCACGCGCGTTGGCTATGCCTTCACCGTCTATTCGCATCAGGTCATCTCGGAAAAAGAAGCCACACTGGCGCTCGACGCCGCAAAATGTGCGCTCGCAAGTACAAACTCTGAAGCTTCTGCCCGCGCTGCCTAAACCGACCATTTGCTCGGCGCACCTTTCGGGTGCGCCGGGCGTAACCAGGCCGAACTGATATGAAACAAACAACCTACGACCTGTCAGTGACGACACAGGGGCCCCTTTATCCTCCGAGTGAGATTATGGACGAAGATGGCAATTTCATTGTTATTGGCGCGATAAACCATTCTATTGATGACCGTGTCGAAACGAATTGGACGGGCGCTATCGTCTCGCCCGAAAGTACGGTGCCAGATTTCGGTGAAAAGGCGCCGTACAAGATCCTGGAGCTTTTTTCGCCCGACATTCCGTTGCCGCAGCACCTTGCCGACAAAGTGCTTCATACATTGCCGTTGCCGTTGCCTTGTAACAACTACCCAATGGTGTTCGCGCCTCAGCAATATCCTGATGCGAACAGCGATGTGCGGCCAAGCTATCCGTTTCACGAAGCACCCATCCCAGACCTTCGTCCTGAACATGGCCGGCAGCTCCAACGCCCGGTGAAACTACACGACTGGATTCAAGCTCAAGGAAAGCTTCGCATTACACTCGAAGATGAAGCACGCATTGCACGCTTTACCTTCGAGTTCGCCAATTTGCTGCCGCGAGCACTCTATACGATTATGACACTGCGTGAGCACGATCTTGATCCCGCGGGCCCTACACGACCCGGGCCACTGGGTGTACCAAATGTGTTCGTGACCGACAGCTCTGGGGCGGCAACTTTTGAAGCCGCTCTGCCCGATCCTTTTCCTGGGCCGGACCGCCCTGATGGAAACCGCGTTATCAACGTGGTCGTGCTTTGGATGAGCAGCCAAATGAGCCATGGCGGCGCGATTGGCCGCTATGGTTTGGGTGGCGACATCCATGCGCAGCTCAAATTCCCAAAACCAATGTTTCAAGATCTCCAGACGCGGGCCTAGTCCCGTATTTCCGATCAGAAAGGACAATTCATGCCAGTCGTTCAGATCTCGACTTTCAAGATGGAAGACCAACAAAAAGCTACAGTGCTTCTTCAAGAGGTAACAGCAGCCATGCACCGCGT
>NZ_JBQFXE010000019.1:0-22224 GCF_056540685.1 Ruegeria sp. AM2
TTTCCGACCCTGTCGCGGGATGGAGCAGCCCGGTAGCTCGTCAGGCTCATAACCTGAAGGTCGTAGGTTCAAATCCTACTCCCGCAACCAGCGTCACAGAACCGCCCGTAGCACAAACGCTGCGGGCGTTCTGCTTTGTGCCGAGCGCCAAAAGACCCGCCAACTCTCCAACGAGTTCTATGGTAAGTCGTCCGTCATTGGGCAGCAGTCGAATCTCGGACAACAATCCACGAATGGGGCCAGTCTTTATAAAGAAGAACAAGAGGGACGGGCTCAGACATCTGTCTCGCCTTTCCGAGCTTGATGAGAGGTCTGAGTCAATCTAAGCGGTAACCATGTATGCAAAGAACCTATCAATTCTTCTTCATCGCGAACTTTCCGAACCGCATTCATACGGTGAAACCCTAAAACGATTTGAAAGCCTTCGCGGGTACGGACAGCTTCCACGTGGGCGGGACAAGGCAGCGCAACGTCTCACAAACGACGAGATCGCGCGCGCTGTTTTAGGCTATGTACCCACGCTAAGTGGGTGGGCTGGGCACGTAGCACTGATAATGAGCGATCTTAGGCCTGTTGGTGGCGTCTCTGCGTCGTTTAAGGAGGCAACCTCCCTTAGCGAAGCGATGTCTGCTCTGCTCAGCAAAGATGAACACTGCAATGCCCTCGTGTCGCTCACGCTTTGGCGCTGTCTGGCACTTGGATGTCCGTTTTGCTAGGCTCAACTATGGATGTGGGTCCGCTTTGGGCTGCGAGCAGCCGATGATACGAAAGGCAGCGAATAGCCGTAGAGAGCCGATAGTGTTGAAAAAGTCAGAATTTCCTGGCTCTCAGTTTTCCGCAAAAATTCAGAACATGAGTAAAGTCGTGTCGGTTTGCGCTCAACAGGTCATGAGCGCCACATACAGCGCCGCATTGATGATTTAGGCCACTTTCCGTTCGAATGCGACCAGGCTTTTCCAGTCCAACGCTGCATGGCGACGCCGCGGATTGTAAAACCCGTTGATGTACTGGAAGATGGCCAGTTCAGTATCTCGCCATACCTGCCACTACCTTGGCCAAATCAGCTCTGTCTTAATCGTTTTGAAGAAGGCTTCCACCGCTGAGTTGTCATAGCGGTTGCATTCACGTCATGTGATCGGTTGGGTCACTTCGAACCGAATGAAGCGCGATCTGGTGATCTGGGCATTGAAAATGGCCATCGCGCTGCGGCAGCCGCCCAAGGGAAGCATTCGTAACACGGGCCGCGATAGCCAATAATGTTCTCACGATTGTCAGGAAACCGCGACGCGTCCAGTTTACTTAACGAGCAAACCTCGTCAGGCAACAGGTCTTGCGCGGTCTTCCCAATAAGTCTCTGACTGCCAGGAACACCTGACCTGTCAATGGCGCAGGATTTGTGATATGCACAATCAATTGTTTGATTATTGTCACATTTTCTTCCTTGAGGGCATTCCCGGTGTTCGAAAGATTTATGGATACTCTGCTTGGCAGATTCGCCCTGCTTTCTCAAAGATTTAGGGTTTGGCACGCTTGGCCGTTTCTTCCTGCGCTAGCGATTATTCTCGGCCACCGCGTGAACATGCGAAACAACAATCTGATTGATACCGAAACCGCGCCCTTGGACAGCGATCGTCCAGAGGATTTCGACATCATCGGCTGGCGCACGCCGGACGGGCGATTCAATGACCTTGCCGAGCCGCGTATGGGGGCAACGGGCACAAGATTTGGACGCAACGTGCCGATGAAGGACACGTATCCGCCGTCAGAAAAAGACCTGATGGATCCAAGTCCCCGGCTGGTGAGCGAGAAACTTCTGAAGCGGAACGAATTTGTTCCTGTACCACACCTGAACGTGCTGGCGGCCGCATGGATTCAATTCATGGTTCATGACTGGTTGAGCCATGGTTCCAACGACCCGGATGCGGAACCGCTTGATATCCCGTTGCCGGAAGGTGACGACTGGCCGGGCGGTAAGATGACCGTGCGGCGCACCATGCCGGACCGGGACTTGAATGACGCAGATGCCAACCGGCCTCCGACATTTCGCAATGTCGAAACAAGCTGGTGGGATGGGTCGCAGGTTTATGGTTCGACGGAAGAACGTCTGCGATTTGTTCGAACCGCCAAGCTTAAAGGTCAGCCAACGTCTGCAGAGATCACGTTGGAAAACGGCCTCTTGCCGGTGGACAAGCGAGCGAAACGCAAGGGCCAGGAGTTGGCTGGGGTCAATGGAAACTGGTGGACGGGGCTGTCGGTTCTGCACACGCTTTTCGCCCGTGAGCACAATGCGATCGTTGCCCGCCTTCGTATAGATCATCCGGACGAAAGCGAAGATTGGCTGTTTCACAAGGCGCGCCTTGTGAATGCAGCGCTAATGGCCAAGATCCACACTGTCGAGTGGACGCCTGCCTTGATGGACAGCCCCGAAGGCAGAATGGCGATGCGCGGCAATTACTGGGGCCTGATGGGCGAAACCGTATTCAATGCTCTGGGCCGGGTCTCGGACAGTGAGGTTTTGTCGGGCATTCCTGGCTCGCCGCAAGACCATCACGGCAGCCCGTATGCGATGACCGAAGAGTTCGGCTCGGTCTATCGGCTACATTCATTGATGCCGGATCGTTTCAGTTTTCGCAGCCGAATTGATAACGCACTGCTGCGCGAAGCCGGACTTACCGAAGTGTCAGGTCCCGGTGCCCGAAAGCTCTATGATGAGCTAAGCTTTGACGACGTGTTGTATTCCCTGGCGACAGAGAACCCTGGCGCATTGGTTCTGAATAACTTCCCGGAAACGCTGCGACGGTTGGACAAAAAGGTCGAAGCGAACATCTTTATCGATTTGGCCGCCGTGGATGTATTGCGAGATCGCGAGCGTGGCGTTCCCCGATACGCTGACTTTCGTGAAGCGATTGGCGCAACCAGACCGGACACGTTCGAGGATATCACCGACGACACCGATTGGCAGGCCGCGTTGCGCGATGTCTATGGCACGGTCGACAAGGTCGATCTGTTGGTCGGTACACTGGCCGAGGCAAAGTCGAAGAACCAACCGCCGCGGTTCGGTTTTTCTGATACGGCATTTCGCATCTTTATTCTGATGGCCTCACGCCGGTTGAAAAGTGACCGGTTCTATACCGATGATTTCCGGCCCGAGATTTATACCGAAGCAGGGTTCCGGTGGGTTGCGGAAAACGGGTTCAAGGACGTGGTTCGTCGTCACTGTCCTGATCTGGCCGAGGCAATGGGGGATGCGCGAAATCCGTTCTTCCCGTGGCAAATCGCGGGGACCTGAGCCGTGGCCCGTCACATTCGCATCCCGCTGCTTGCAGATTTGATATTGACCGATGATGTCGAGGAAATCCGTCAACTCGCTGACCATTCGGCGCTGGACCGAGATTTCGACTTGGGCGGGCCAGTCGCAAACAGGGTGTTGTCGCGGCGGGTGAAAACCGCGCTGTCGCTGGACGGTGCGGCGCTGCCAAGTGCAATGATGCGAGGTGATGCGAAACGGGCCGCATTTTCCAAGGACCTTTCCGAGATTTTTGTGCCCGGAAATTGGGACACGGACACGATGGCGCAAATTGTGGCCTATGTGCGCGGAGGTCAGACCGGCAGCGCTGGTGTTCTTGCCCAGCAGATCACGGGACGGGTTTTCGACGCAAGCTACACCGCCGCTGACGAGACGTGGGAGGCAGCGTTGGCCATCGAAACGCACCTTCGGTCGTCCAACCCTATCCAAAGGTTGGTTCGGTTCTTTGCAGGATCACTCAGGAAGGCCCAACAGACGTTGGGCCGCGCGTCAAACGACAGTCTCGGTGCCGTTCATGGAACCGGCATCGCGGTGCACAATCTGGCACTTGGCCTTGATCGGTTGCGCGACGACTGGGCGGACGAGTCACTCAGGACGCGTCTGAACCCACAGCAGGCGGCCCTGCGCGCGGTCGCGGCACCGCGCACCGTCATGCGGGTTGCCAAACGGCATTGCGACTCGATTGGTGGACGCCTTCGCCCTGGCACTCTGGTGGCGATGAATACGCGTGCGGCTGCAAGCGTGGGAATGAATCCCGAGCCAGCTTTCCTCAGCGAAAGCTGGAGTCATTGTCCCGCAGAAAAATGGGTTCTGGCGCTATTGGCAGAGATCTGGAGACAGGCGGGGGACGCTTGATGGACAATGACGTAATCTTCACCCCGCTGAAGTTTCGGAACCTTGAGGTTGAGAACCGGGTCTTCAGATCGAACATTTCGGGCCGTTTCGATGCGGAAAACGGCGCGCTGACACAGACTCGGATCAATTGGGAGTGCAAGTTTGCACGCGGCGGCGTTGGCGCGGTGATTTCATCCTACGTCCCGGTGCGCATGGATGGACGGATCATTGCAGGTTACGCCACCATTCATACAGACGAGTTCATTCCGCTTTGGCAGAAACTGGGCGAAGCGGTGCGCGCCAACGGGTCTAAATACATAATCCAGCTGTCGCATTCAGGGCGGCAGATGGATTTGCCGGGAATTCACAATCAACATCGTCCAACGCCAAGCCCGACAAACGCGTATGAGACCTTGCACGGTTTCCCCACCCGCGCCATGAGCACCGCCGAGGTGAGGGAGATGGTCGCCGATTTCGCCCAGGCCGCCTGGCGGGCGCGCGAGGCGGGATTGGATGGTGTCGAGCTGCATGCCGCAAACGGATATTTGTTCACGCAATTTCTGAGCTCAGCAATCAACGACCGGACTGATCTTTACGGTGGTTCATTGCGCAACCGCGCGCGGTTCTTGCTGGAAGTGATCGAAGCCATCCGCGACAAGGTCGGGCGTGACTTTCATCTTCAGGTCAAGCTGTCTGCTGTCGATCATAACAACGTCATTCCATGGGAAGGTCGCGGCAACACATTGTCGGACACTGTTCAGGTTGCGCAATGGTGCGAAGCGGCCGGGGTTGATGCCTTGCATATCTCAACCGGATCGATGTTTCCGCATCCGATGAACCCGCCCGGTGATCTGCCGCTAGAAGTTCTGGCCGTGACCTATGACGCTATGATCGCGTCGGGGACAAATGGGTTCCGGAACTTTCTGTTTTTTCGGTTCCCTATGTTGCGCCCCCTGTTCCTGTGGCTGTGGTTCAGGCTGAAGAAAGGCCGAGCGGATGAGGGGATCAGTCTGGAAGAATGCCGCGCGATCAAACAGGCCGTCAGTATTCCGGTCATCAATACCGGCGGGTATCAGAATGCTCGGGTGGTGCGGGACGCAATCACTTCGGGTGGGTGCGACGGTGTGTCGATCGCACGCGCGCTGGTGGCCAATAATGACCTGATAAAGCACTGGGCCGCGGGCCGGGACGAGCCCCCAAAACCTTGCACGCGATGCAACAAATGCCTGTGCAATGCGCCAAAACACCCGATGGGCTGTTACGAGGAAGACAGGTTCGAAAGCCGCGATGCGATGATCGAGGAACTGATGTCGATCTATGAGACCAAACCAGTTCTGCAGATTCCGACTCCGATTCCGGAGGCGGCGGAATGAAGAACGAACCCGTCACTTTTGTCGAAATGGCCCTGCAGGACCGGCGCCGCAGGCGGCTACCTTTGACCATTCTCGTGGCCCTTGTCGCCTTGGCCGGGTTGCTGGCATTGGTCGCGGCCTGTTGGCTGTTGCTGGCTTTGTTGCGCGCAGGCCCCGAACATTTCAAGGACGACACGCAGCATTTTTTACACGGATCAATAGGATCGGAAACGTCCAGCGGCCTGCCCTACGAAGTCTGGCAAGCGCTACCGTACCTCTTTCCGGACGCATTTGATGGTAAAACAACTTATGAAGCCTTTGGATTTCTGTATCAGGAAGATGAAAAAGGCCGCAGTGATCTGCCCATCGGCATATCCCGTCGGGATCAACTTGGCCTGACACTTGTCTGGTTCAACTGCGCTGTCTGCCACGCAGGCACGTATCGCGAAACCGAAGGTGCCGATCCCGTGATCGTGCCGGGGATGCCGTCAAACAACCTTCAATTCCATGCCTTCATAGAATTCCTGTTGGACGCATCGACAAGCCCAAAGCTCGCCGCTGAACAATTGTTTGAGGCCATTGACGAAAGTGGCAATCGACTGGGGCCGATCAAACGCCTGTTCTGGCGGCTCGCCGTGGTTCCGCGCATACGGGAAGAGTTGCTTGCAACCCGCAATGCGTTGCAGCCCCTTTTGGCGCGACAGCCGGAATGGGGACCGGGGCGCGTCGACACGTTCAACCCGTATAAGGTTCTGGAATTTGACATGGATGCGGATGCGCTGACCCCGCAGGAGGTTATCGGCGCATCTGATTTTCCGTCCATTTTCCTGCAAGGTCCGCGCGACGGAATGCAATTGCATTGGGACGGCAACAACCACTCGCTTGCCGAGCGTAACTTGTCAGCCGCTCTGGGTGCCGGCGTCACGCCGGATACAGCAGATCACGCGCGCATAGAACGGGTTGCCGCGTGGCTGACTGATTTGCCTGCGCCACAAAGCCCGATTCCAGTGGAAGCTGAATCGGCGGCGCGTGGGGCGGAGCTTTATGCGGTTTACTGCCTGGATTGTCATGGCCGTCAGACCGAAACGGGATACGAGTTTTCCGGAGATCAGCTAGGAACGGTGATGCCGGTGGACGCTGTCGGAACAGATCGGGCCAGGCTCGACAGCTACACGACCGAATTCCAGCGGCGGCAGTTGGATGAGTTGTTCGCCGACTCGCGCCATGCGTTCCGGCATTTTCAAAAGACGGATGGCTATGCGAACATGCCTTTGGACGGGCTGTGGTTGCGCGGTCCATATCTGCACAACGGCTCCGTTCCGACTCTGGCGGACTTACTAAAGGCCCCCGACGACCGACCCGTTAAGTTTAAACGCCGTTCAGATGTGATCGACATGCAAAACGGTGGGTTCGTCTCGCCGACGTGCGAGGATAACGGCGCGTTCTGCTTTGATACGACGCAGCCCGGGAACTCGAATTCGGGCCACGTCTACGGAACCCAACTGAGCAATGCGCAAAAGGCGGACCTGCTCGAATACCTCAAAACGTTCTAAGGAAGGAGGCGCGACATGACCGATACACTGTCCGTCAGTTGGACCCGAGCCCAAGCTGATGAGAGGATCAAAACGCACCGCCGCGTGTTCGGACTGGCGTTGGGTCTTCAGCTGGTCATCGGGGCGCTGTTTCTGTTTTTTCCGGCCTTTTCTCTGGGCGTTGTCGGTCTGCCGGCCGGTGCGGAAAACCCATGGCCTTCGGTCTGGGGTGCAACACTGATTTTCGTCACCGTCATGCAAATTCCCGGCGCGCTCGATCCGGTTCATCAGCGTTATCCGAATGTCATAGCCGTGCTGGGACGCCTGCTGATGGTGCTGACCTTTGTCACGCACGGGGGACCGTTTCTTTGGTTTGCCGCATTTGATGCGATCTTTGGTGCGCTCATCTTTGTGTGTTTCCGCCGTTTGGTCATCGCGGAATTGATGTCGCGCCCGTAAGTAGACTGTCAAAGGTGATCTGATCATCGGCACAGGCGTCACCGCCCGATCCAACATAATTGATCTTTGACCAGCCCAATTGTCGGGTTTGCCTAATTTGGCGCGTCCTTGCAGCATGGGACAACTGACTCGGAGATGATCAATGATTTACGTGATTTCCATTTACGGAGAGGCCGGCGTGTTCGATGCCTTGCCCGAAGCGCGCCAAAACGAATTGATGGAAGGCCACGTCGCATTGCAGGCGGCGCTGCGGGCGCGTGGTGACTTTATCTCGATCAAGCTGATGCCGCCCAGTGCCGCTGTGACGATCGATCCGGCATTGACGGTCGATCAGCCTCCTTTGGTCGTGGACGGACCGTTTGCCGAAACCAAAGAGAGTTTTCTGGGGCTTTATGCTGCCGAGTTCAGTGATCTGGAAGAGGCATTGGAATATGCCAAGATGATTTCATCGCCGGTGGCTCGGCTGGAAGTGCGCCCTGCTGCTTGGGCTGGTGGCACGATGTCGCTGGATTGACCCAGTGTCGGAATGGCTAGAAGCCACTTTTAGCCTTCATAGGCCGCGAGCGCTGGCTGCCCTGACGCGGTATTTCCGCGACATTGATGTTGCCGAAGACGCCTTTTCTGACGCCTGCCTCAAGGCCTTGAACGCCTGGCCAACAGATGGCGCACCGCGTGATCCATTGGGCTGGTTGCTTGCCACTGCCCGAAACGCCGGGCTGGACCGAGTGCGCAAGGCGCAACGGCAGCAGGCCATTTTAGTACGACACAGCCCGGAGTTTGAACCGATGGCTGAAATACCTCTGGACCCTGATGAACTGCGCGACGATGTATTGCGGCTATTGTTCATTTGTTGTCACCCGGCCTTGGAACAGCGTGATCAGATTGCGCTGGCCTTGAAGATCGTCGCGGGGCTGAGTGTCGGGGAAATTGCACGCGGTTTTCTGGTCAAGCCCAAGGCCATGGAGCAGCGGATTACGCGTGCCAAGAAAAAGATAGCCTCGAATCCGGTCGCGTTCGAAACACCCAGCCCGCAGGAGCGTGGTACCCGGTTGGGCGAAGTGTCCGCGATGATCTACCTGATGTTCAATGAGGGATGGTCAGCCTCAGGCGGGGAAACCCAGATCAAACTGACCCTGTGCGAAGAAGCAATCCGTTTGTCCCGCGTGCTGGTTGAGCTTTTTCCAGCGATGGGCGAGCAGATCGCCCTGTTGTCCCTGATGCTTTTGCAACACGCGCGGCGGGAGGCCCGGCAGGACAGCTTTGGGCAGCTTGTGCCGCTTGACCAGCAGGACCGCACGCTTTGGAACGGTCAGGACATTGCCGAGGGGGCTGCTTTGCTGCAAAAAGCGCAGCGGATCAATCACCACGGTCCCTACCTCATGCAGGCGGCGATTGCGTTCGAACACGCGCGGGCGCGTATACCGTCTCAAACCAATTGGGGCGCGATCGAGGCCCACTACGCAGCACTCTACAGATTGCAACCAACACCCGTGATCCGGCTGAACTTGATTGCCGCGCAAGCCAAGACGAAGGGCCCGGAGCATGCGCTGACAGCTCTGCGCGCGCTGGAAGACAAGCTGTCCAATTATCGCTGGTTTCATGCATTGCGGGGTGGCCTGCTGTCAGAGACGGGGGACTACAAGGCCGCCCTGTTGGCATACGAAACCGTACTTTCCCTGGGCGTGACAGACCCGGAAAGTGTTGTGGTTAATGAAAAAATTGAAATCTGCAAAAAAGAATTGTCGCGGCTGTAGGTCTGCCCCAGTCTCGTGCGTCCTTTGATCGTACCCGCATGCTGCGGGTTGAGCCAAAGGAGATGAAGATGAGTATTCTTGAGATGACAACCGTTGGGAATTCCGGCTGGATCGGACATTCCGGCCCCGATCAGGGGAAGGCCAAGGCTTTTTACAAAGATGTTCTGGGTTGGTCGATCAACGACATGCCGATGCAGGATGGATCAAGCTATTCGGCTGCGATGGTCGGAGAAACAGCGATCGGCGGGTTCTCACCCGTGCCCGAGGACAGCGGCAGTTGGACTATCTTTTTCACGGTTCCGGATGTTGATGCCAGCGTCGCGGCTGCAACGGAACGTGGTGCCACAGTATTGCAACCGTGTGTCGATATGCCGGGCGTCGGGCGGGTGGCCACGTTGACCGATCCGCAGGGCGCGCGATTTGCATTGATCACTTATGAGAGCATGGCGGCACAGAATTGATCGGGAAGGGAGGCGACCAATGGAAGACATTCCATATATTGCGATTGGCCTGACGGCGATTTTCGTTCTCATGAGCATCCCGATGGCGATTTCGGTTGGCTTGCGCCGCACCGCGACCGGCATTTCGTTGCTACATGGCGATGATGATGACTTGCTTCGCCGCATACGCGCACATGGCAATTTCATCGAATACGTGCCGCTGGCGCTGCTGATCTTGGCGGCGGCAGAGGTGGTTGGGGTCTCGGCTTGGATCGTGGCCGGGTGCGGTGTTGTTCTGTTGTTGGCGCGTGTGCTGCACTATTTCAGCCTTCGCGCAGGCGTGGACACCAAAGGCCGCGCGCTTGGGGCTGCTTTGACGACAGCCACGATGGCGGTGCTGGCCGTCGCCGTGCTGTGGCGCCTATTCGAGGCCTCCTGATGCCGATTGATGAAGCATTGGCCAACCGCATGCGCCTTACTCTCGAGGGGCATGCGGGAATATCCGAGAAACGCATGATGGGCGGGATCTGCTTTTTCCTGAACGGAAACATGCTGAGCGGCGCGCGACGGGACAAAGACGGCATAGCCCGTTTCATGTTTCGCGTCGGCAAGGACCGAGAAGCGGACGCTCTGGCTTATCCGACCGCCTTGCCAGTTATTCACGGGACGCGAAAACTGGGCGGCTTTGTGCACGTTGTCGATACAGATTGCGATGACACCGCGTTGCGCAGGTGGCACCAGATGTGTCTTGAACATGCCGCTGCGCTGCCTGCGAAATCCTGAATGGAGGGAAACATGACCAGTTTCGCCCACTTCTCACCCGAGGCGCTGCGTTTTCTGACCGAACTTAAAGACAACAACAACCGGGAATGGTTCGCGCAAAACAAGGGAACTTTTGAGGCGGAAATCAAAGCTCCGACCAAGCTGTTTTTGACCGCCATGTGCGACGCATTGAAAGACGCGACCGGACAAGCGCATGGTGGCAATATCTATCGGATCAACCGCGATGTTCGGTTTTCCACCGATAAACGGCCTTACAACGCGCATGTTCATGTCTCTTTTGCCCCGGAAAGCAAAGCGGCCCAACCGCCCATGTGGTTTTTTGGTTTGTCACCAGAGAAGCTGTCGCTGGGGTGCGGTGTGTTTCAGTACGACAAAGAGACGCTGCCGGTTTTTCGAGATGAAATGGCCGGGCCAAAGGGTGCCACGTTGACAAAGCTATCTCAGGAAATGGCCGCTGCAGGCGTCCGGATTTCCGAACCGCAGCTCAAGCGGGTTCCATCTGGGTATGACAAAGATCACCCCAATCAAGAGGCGCTGCGGCGAAAAGGATTCTCGGCCTGGCTCGATATCGGTGACGCTGGGTTTGTGACATCCCCGCATCTGGTAAAGCGAACCACGGCCGAGTTGATGAAGCTCAGGCCTGTTTTTGCATTGCTGAATGAGATTGGACCGACGTAAACGGTTTCAATCCGTACTGGATTCGCTGGCAAGCAGCTTTTCAGCGACTTGAGTAGTATCGTCCAAATGTCGCGAGACGGCCAATTCGGCGATGTCGGCATCCCCTGAAAGGATTGCGTTCCGTATGGCTTGCATGTGCTTGATGCCTGGTTGAGCTCGATCAGTGTGCGCCAAAGTCATCATCCGAAGCCTGCTGATCCGCCCATTCAATCTTTGGACCACTTCGAGCGCTATGGTGTTACCGGCGCCACGAAAGATCTCGGCATAAAACTGGGCTGACGCGCGGAACAAAACACCGGGAACCTTGTCAGCAAAGGCGGCTTCAAGCGCGTCATACGCCACGTTCAATTTGGTTCTAATGTCATCGGTAAGGCCCGCTGCGCATGCACGAGCTGCTGCGATTTCCAGTGCGCGGCGTATTTCATAGATTTGCCGCGCGTCTTCCCAGCTCATGCGGGATACGATCGGACCACGGCCGGGCAGAATTTCCACCAGACCTTCAGCTTCCAAGTAACGGATCGTTTCGCGCACAACGGTGCGACTGACGCCAAGTTGCTCGCACAGCGGACGCTCGACCAAACGTTCTCCGGGCTTGAAACGCCCGTCGATAATCGCGTCGCGCAGCTGATCCTGCACGATATCGCGGAGCGTGACCGGGGTGTGAGACACTTTGGTAAGGGCGGGCGTGTTCATCTTCGAAGGAGTAGCAAAAGAAGGACTTCCAATTCAAGTATGATTGACTTCTTGTCATATGGTATACCATATTACGAGTGGAATCAGCTACCGGAGATACCAGTGCCTGCCGAAATCCGAAAAACTCTGCTGCACGTTGAAGATACCCTGATCGAAGGCGGCAAATTTGCAGAGCGTCCGTTGAAAATGATTGCCGCGCTGGCCGTTTTGCGAAACCCGTGGGCGGGGCAAGAATTTGTCGATGACCTCAAGCCCGGTATTTTGGACTGCGCGCCCGGACTTGGGCAGACGCTGACCGAAATGGTGATAGATGCCGCGGGCGGTGGGGACCGGATCGAAGGGTACGGAAAATCAGCGGTTGTCGGCGTGAATGGCGAAGTTGAGCATGGCTCGGCGCTGATCCACACATTGCGGTTCGGTAACTTCTTTCGCGAAGCAGTGGGGGCCAAGTCCTATCTTGCATTCACGAACACAAGAGGGCCGGCAAACGCTCCGATCCATATTCCGCTTATGGACAAAAACGATGGGGGCCGCCGCAGCCACTATCTGACCATTCAGGTTCAGATCGCCGACGCGCCAGCGCCGGATGAGATCGTCGTGGCGCTGGGCGCTTCGATTGGTGGCCGACCGCATCACCGCATCGGCGATCGCTACCAAGATCTGAAAGAGCTGGGCCATGACATTGAAAACCCTGCTGCTGTCTGACCCAGCAAAGCAAGTGTCCTACTGGATCGGCGGGCCGGAGCATCCGGGGGCGTCCGCGCCGATCATATTGCTCCACGGTGTCGGTCTTCAATCTGCCGCGTGGGATGCTCAGGCCAAAACACTCGCGAATTCCCAAACTGTTGTTGCCCTTGATTTGCCGGGGCACGGCGCAAGTTCTCCGCTATCGCAAGACGCCGCATTACCAGCCTTCGTGGATTGGCTCGCAGAGGTTCTGGACGCAATGCAAATCGAACGTGTCATATTGGTGGGCCATTCGATGGGCGCGCTGATCGCAAGCGGATTTGGCGCGACCTGGCCGGAGCGGACCGAGGGAGTTGCTCTGTTAAACGGCGTGTACCGTCGGGATCCATTGGCACGAGATGCCGTTATTCAACGTGCGAAGTCCATCGGTACGGGTTCGTTTGACATTGAAACACCGTTGAACCGTTGGTTCCCAAACCGCGCCAGCTATCAGGAAGCGCGCGCAAAAACCGCCCAATGGTTGTCCGAGGTCGACATCGGCGGTTACGCTACAGCATATGCGGCCTTTGCCGAGGGTGACGAGACTTACGCGGAAGAATACCCAAAGATCGCTTGCCCGTTTCTGGCTGTAACGGGCGAGTTGGATCGAAACTCAACACCCGCAATGTCACACACGATGGCAAGCGAAGTTCGACATGGGAAAGCCATAGTCGTCAAAGGCCACGGGCATATGATGTGTTTAACGGCTGCGGATCGCGTGACCGAGATATTGGTCGATTGGCTGGTCGCAAACGAACTGGGTGCGCAATTGAAAGTTTCGAGCCATGACCGGAATTGATCCTCGTGCCCTACGCGACGCCTTCGGCACGTTCCTCACTGGCGTGACAGTGGTAACGACGCTGGACAATGCGGGTGGGCCGGTGGGGTTTACGGCGAATTCCTTTACCTCCGTGTCGCTGGACCCGCCGTTGATCCTGATTTGCATCGCCAAAACCTCGGGCAATTACGATACGTTTTCGCGCAGCACGGGTTTTGCAGTGAACGTTCTGAGCGATGCGCAAAAGGATGTGTCAAACACGTTCGCCCGACCCGTGGAAGATCGGTTTGCGACTGTCAGTTGGACGCCCGGCCCCAATGGCGCACCCGTCCTTGACGACGTGTCAGCCTGGTTCGATTGCGCGACGCACCAAACTGTGGATGCGGGGGATCATCTTATCCTGATCGGCAAAGTCGAAGCATTCGCAAATTCGACGCAGCCCGGTCTGGGCTATGCGCGAGGGGCCTATGTCACGCCTGCGGTCGAGGCTGAGGCTATGACCACCCGAAAGGACATACTGGTGTCAGCTCTGATCGAATACCGGGGCAAAATCCTGCTGGTCGATGACGGCCACGGCCACGTAACTTTGCCTGAGGCCCGTGTTGGGCGGGATGGCGTGACACAAGCGCTGCAGCAGCTTATCGCTAGGACAGAAACAACAGCGGCCCCAGGATTTGTATATTCCGTCTATGAAGATGAGGCGCGCCAGACGCAGCATTTCTCGTTCCTGTGCCAGGCCGAAGATCAATCATCGCGACAAGGGGTTTTCACCGAACTGACCGAGGCGACCCTGACAGACATCAGCGACCCGGCGATGTGCGCAATGCTGGAACGATTTGCTGAAGAAAGTCGGATGGGAAACTTTGGTGTCTACCTGGGCAGTGAAATCAGCGGCAACGTAAGACCGGTTGCAAAAAGGGATTGAGAGATGGAGTTTTCGCTTTTTGTGCATATGGAGCGCATTGACCCGGAGCAGGATCAAAAGCAGCTATACGACGAATTTGTCGAGCTTTGTAGAATCGCGGATGCAGGTGGAATGCGCGCGATCTGGACGGGCGAGCATCACGGAATGAACTTCACCATCGCGCCCAACCCGTTCCTGAATCTGGTCGATATTGCCCGGCATACCAAGAACGTGCGCCTTGGAACCGGCACTATCATAGCTCCGTTCTGGCACCCGATCCGGTTGGCCGGAGAGGCTGCGATGACCGATATCATCACCGATGGCCGGCTGGAGTTGGGCATCGCGCGCGGTGCATATTCATACGAATACGAACGCCTGATGCCCGGCATGGACGCATGGGAGGCTGGTCAGCGGATGCGCGAGTTGGTTCCGGCGGTTCAGGCCTTGTGGGACGGGGATTACGAACACGAGGGTGAATTTCACACATTTCCCCGAACGACATCAGTTCCCCAACCGCTGCAGCCATCCGGTCCGCCGATCTGGATTGCGGCCCGCGATCCCAACAGTCATGAATTTGCCGTCAGTAACCGATGCAATGTGCAGGTAACGCCCTTGTGGAACGGCGATGATGAGGTGCGGGACTTGATGTCAAAATTCAATGACGCATGCGAAAAGTTTCCTCAGGTGCCTCGGCCAGACATTATGTTGCTGATGCACACCTATGTTGCGCATAGTGACGAGGACGCGAAGGATGCAGCGGTCGAGTTAAACCGGTTTTACAACTATTTCGGTGCTTGGTTCATGAACAAACGCGAGATAAGTCAGGGTCTGATGGCTCCGCTGAGCGACGAGGAAATCGCCGCGCATCCGTTCTATTCACCGCAAGCGCTGGAACGTGATCTGGTCATTGCGACACCTGATAAAGTGATCGAACGATTGAAATCTTACGAAGCGCTGGGCTACGACGAATATTCGTTTTGGATCGACAGCTCGATGAGTTTCGAGCGTAAGAGGGCGTCGCTGGAACGGTTCATTGCCGAGGTCATGCCAGCCTTTCAATAGTGCAACCGGAGGCGCAACGATGCAGCTTTTTCAACATTACATCGCCGGTGAGTTTGCTGATGGCGCTGGCCGGATCGACAGCATTGATCCTGCGACGGGCAAAGTCTGGGCGCAAATGGCCAAGGCTGACATAAGCGACGTGAACAGGGCTGTCGCGGCCGCTGGGTTTGCATTCGAGGCTCCGGAATGGGCGGAGATGACGGCGACAAACCGTGGCAAGCTGCTGATGCGTCTTGCGGACTTGATCACGGAACACGCGCTGCGACTTGCCGAGATCGAAACCCGCGACACCGGTAAGATCATTCGCGAGACAAGCGCGCAGATCGCTTATGTCGCTGAATACTATCGGTATTTCGCGGGCCTTGCCGACAAGATCGAAGGCGCGCATCTGCCAATCGACAAACCGGACATGGAGGTCTGGTTGCGGCGCGAGCCTGTGGGCGTGGTCGCGGCGATCGTGCCGTGGAACTCTCAGCTGTTTTTGTCTGCTGTCAAAATCGCGCCTGCGCTGGCCGCGGGATGCACGGTCGTTCTGAAAGCCTCCGAAGACGCCCCGGCCCCTATGCTGGAATTCGCCAGGCTGTTCGATCAGGCCGGATTTCCAAAAGGAGTTCTGAGCGTTCTGACAGGGGGCCCGGACATCGGCTCGGCACTGACGTCTCATCCGGATATTGACCATGTCGCCTTTACCGGTGGACCGGAAACGGCGCGTCATGTGGTGCGAAACTCGGCCGAGAATTTGGCGTCCACGTCGCTGGAACTGGGCGGCAAATCCCCGTTCATAGTTTTTGAGGACGCCGATCTGGAAAGCGCGGTCAACGCGCAGGTTTCGGGAATTTTCGCCGCCACCGGACAAAGCTGCGTGGCGGGCTCACGTCTGGTCGTGCAAGCTTCGATCAAGGATGAGTTTCTACAACGACTGAAAGACAAAGCCGAGGGCGTCGTTATCGGCCCGCCCGGCGATATGGAAACCGAGGTCGGACCCCTGTGCACTTTGCGTCAGCGTGATCATGCCGTGGACCTCATCCGTCGGTCAGTCGAGAATGGGGCAAAGGTCGTCACGGGTGGCTCGGTTCTGTCGGGCGAGGGGTTCTACTTTCCGCCCACTATCCTGGACTGTTCCGATGCACCCGACGCCCCTTGCCTGACATCCGAGTTCTTTGGACCGGTTTTGTCCGTCGTCTCATTTGACGACGAGTCCGAAGCCATTCGTATCGCCAATGATACGGCCTTTGGTCTGGCATCTGGTGTGTTTACGCAAAACCTGACCCGCGCCCACCGCATGATCCGCAAAATTCGCGCCGGAATTGTGTGGGTGAACACCTACCGCGCGGTCAGCCCCATCGCACCGTTCGGTGGCTTTGGACTGTCCGGCCATGGGCGCGAAGGCGGGTTACAGGCGGTTCTGGACTATACCCGGGTCAAATCGGTCTGGTTGCGCACCAGCGATGATCCCATTCCCGATCCTTTTGTGATGCGGTGATCGAAGCTCAGCCCGTCGACGCGCCTCAGCGCATTGGTTCCGACATAATGGCAAGATATCCGACGATATGACGAAAATGTCCGGCGTTTCGTCATGATATGCCCTGCGCGTCGAACAATTTGCTCTCCATACTGAAGAAAACAGAGTTTGGAGGCGCAGAATGAGCTGGGAAATATGTGTGGTTGGGGCTGGAAAGATTGGCCAGATGATCGCCGTGATGTTGAAGGCATCACCGCATTATTCGGTGACTGTCGCTGATCATGACCTCTCTGCGTTGTCCGCGTTCAAAAAGCTGGGCATACCGACGCGGCAAATCGATGCAAAAGACGAGCGCAGTCTTGTCCGCGGCCTGGAAGGTTTTGATGCAGTCGTGTCAGCCGCGCCATTCTTTCTGACCCCGGCCATTGCCAGGGCCGCAAAGACAGTCGGCGCGCATTACTTTGATCTGACCGAGGATGTTCAGGCCACAGATGCGGTACGAAAACTGGCCGAGGACTGCAAAACAGCGTTCATGCCGCAATGTGGTTTGGCACCCGGCTTTGTCGGCATTGCCGGTGCAGCGCTGGCGCGGGAATTTGATGAAATCGACAGCCTGCAACTGCGCGTTGGTGCTCTGCCGCTCTATCCGACAAATGCGCTGAAATACAACCTGACCTGGTCAACCGATGGGTTGATCAACGAATACTGTAACCCGTGCGATGCGATTGTGAACGGTCAGCGCGTCAAAACCGCGCCGCTTGAGGATTACGAACGCATTGGCCATGACGGTGTAGAATATGAATGTTTCAACACCTCCGGAGGTCTAGGCACGTTGCCTGAAACACTGGAGGGCAAAGCTCGGGCGGTGTCCTATCGCTCGATCAGATATCCGGGGCATCGCGACATTCTGCGGCTTTTGCTGAACGACCTGGGGTTAGAACGCCGCCGCGATCTGATGAAGGACATCTTTGAAACGGCCTTGCCGCGCACCGATCAGGATGTTGTTCTTGTCTACTGCACGGCAAAGGGCCGGATCGACGGTGCCCTGCGCGAGAAATCTCTGATCAATAAAAGCTATGCCCGCACAATCAACGGTCAGGTCTGGAGCGCCATTCAGGTCACCACCGCAGCGGGCGTACTGGGTGCAGTTGATCTGATGCGGACGGGTGCTTTGCCGACGCACGGCTTTGTGCGGCAAGAACAGGTCAATCTGACCGACTTCCTGAACACCGAATTTGGCCAGCTCTATCGCGCTGGTGACGTAACCGAACAGAACAAGGCGGCCTGAGAAATGAAAGACATCGTGATGACAGCCCAAACCACACTCGCCAATCTGGACCTGACAGAGGCCGAGCTGTCCGGCGGCACTTTGGTCGTACGCTCGCCCATCGACGGCAGCACTCTGGCCGAAGTGCATGAGACACCCCCATCGGACATGGCGTCAATATTTGCCAACGCCAAGACGGCGTTCAAGGCATGGCGCACCGTTCCGGCCCCGCGCCGAGGCGAGTTGATCCGCCTGCTGGGCGAAGAACTGCGCGCTGCCAAAGATGATCTTGGTGCCTTGGTCAGTTGGGAGGCCGGAAAGATCACATCCGAAGGCTTGGGCGAAGTTCAGGAGATGATCGATATCTGCGACTTTGCTGTCGGGTTGTCGCGTCAGCTTTATGGTCTGACCATCGCCTCAGAACGGCCCGGACACCGGATGATGGAGACTTGGCACCCGGCGGGTCCGGTTGGCGTGATCTCGGCTTTCAACTTTCCCGTCGCGGTCTGGTCTTGGAACGCGGCCATCGCGCTGGTTTGCGGTGACCCGGTCATCTGGAAACCGTCTGAGAAGACACCGCTGACCGCAATGGCCTGTCAGAAGATTTTCGAACGTGCGCTGGCGCGATTTGGGGACGCGCCTGATCATTTGTTGCAAACCCTGATCGGCGGAGCCGCACTGGGCGAGGCGCTGGTTGCCAGCGAAGACGTTCCGATCATCTCGGCCACCGGCTCTACCCGGATGGGACGGGCCGTAGCGCCTGTCGTGGCGCAACGGTTCGGTAAGTGCATCCTGGAACTGGGTGGCAACAACGCAATGATTGTTGGCCCGTCTGCCGATCTTGAAATGGCCGTGCGTGCAATTGTGTTTTCGGCCGTCGGCACGGCGGGTCAACGCTGCACCACATTGCGCCGTCTGATCGTGCATAACTCAATCCGCGCGGACCTGGTCGAGCGGCTCAAGAAAGCCTATGCCGGGTTGCCCATCGGCAACCCCCTGACCGAGGGCACTTTAATTGGCCCGTTGGTGGATGAGGCTTCGGGTGCTGCGATGACTGCTGCGCTGCAGGCCGCCAAATCCGAAGGCGGAACAGTCTTCGGCGGCAACCGGGTGACCGAGGGCGTGCCAGATGGCGTCTATATGCAGCCCGCAATCGTCGAGATGCCCGACCAATCCGCAACGGTCAAGGCCGAGACCTTCGCGCCAATCCTTTATGTGATGGGTTACGACGATTTTGATGATGCCATAGAACTGCAAAACGATGTGCCGCAGGGTCTGTCCTCGTGTGTGTTCACCCTGAACATGCGTGAAGCCGAACAGTTTCTGACCGCAGCCGGATCAGATTGCGGTATCGCCAACGTCAATATCGGGCCGTCCGGGGCCGAAATCGGCGGCGCATTTGGCGGCGAGAAAGAAACCGGAGGGGGGCGTGAAAGCGGGTCGGACGCGTGGAAAGCCTATATGCGTCGCCAGACCAACACGGTGAACTATTCCGCCGAGTTACCTTTGGCGCAGGGCGTCAAATTCGACATCTGAATCTGAAACCCGGCGATGCCGCCGGGTTTTCGCGGCTCAGTCGGCGAACAGGTAATCCAGCCGCATTATGGCCTGCGCCTTTTCCGGTGTAACACCTAAGAATGCGGCAATTGCCAATTCGTTTTCCGAACGCGCGCCAGCTTCCCGGATCCGAAGATACCCGTCCAGCCCCGCACTCCGGATTAACTCGGATTCATAGGCCATAGAATTGCGCAGAGCGGGCACCAGGGCGGCTACGTTTTTGGTTGGGCTGTGCTCTCCGGCCAGCCCAATACGACGTGCGTGACCGATCAGATAGTCGTCAGAGTATTCGCACTCGATCTCCAGCACTCGGGTTTTTGCCTGGTCGCTGCAGAAATCCTGAATGATATCCAAACTCGCCGGGTCAACGCATATTGCCAGCTTGTCGGACTGAAAGCTTTCATACAGCATCCGCACAACCGCACGTCTGTGTCGTGATCGTTTCAGGAGCGTTTTTTCAATTCCGCCTAGATCCGGCAGGGCGGTTTCCTCTTCGTTGAACAGGTATTCGATGCAGGGAATTTCGGTTTCCGAGACGATCTGATCAACCAGACGCTTCGCAACGTGCCACTTCTTGCACACGATCAGATAGATTTCCCGTTCGGGACCCAGCGTATTTCCCGCTTCCCAGAACCGCTGCCCATGGCGTCGTCCAACCCGACCACGACCAGTCAGAAAGCCAAAGAGACTGCGACCCTCGTCCGAGATCTGAAATTCAACCCCTTTTGCCGCATAGAGTTTACCCAGTCGATCCTTAAGTTCCTGCGCCTCAGGGCTGATCTTGCGAGCAAACAGGTAGTCCTGCCCCAGCAGCAGGTCGTAGTGATCATTATAGAATGTTACGGGCATTCCATAATCCGAGAACATCAGGAACGTGAGTGTCCGGCTTTCGATTTCTTCGCGTGGGATCAAGTGGCGCACGAGAGTTTGAAAAAAGGTCTCATCCGGAATCCAGGTGGTCGAAAAAAAGCGGATCACATCCGGACGCTGGCGCAGAAAGTCCAGGATCATCTCGACCGTCCGACGGCGCAGGCACCACCATTGGCTACCGATCATAACCTGAATGTCGGCGGGGATGTCGCGTGTCAGTCCAAATCGTTTTTGCAACTCGTACGCGACATAGAACAACGTGCTTTGAGTGCGTTCGTTGAAATAGTGCCTGTAGACCAGCCGGTCCCTTTTCATCCCGGTCTTGATCCAGTTGCTTTCAAAAAAGTCGTGACTCTCGATGAAGTCTTTGTCGGTTTCGTTGAGTAAGTCATGGGCATATTCCGCCGTTTTGATAGCCATGCAATCGCCGGACAGCATGTAGAAATGCGTGGCGCGCGGAAAGGCTTCGACGGCGGCGGTCAGGGCGTTCAGAGTCGCCTGAACCAGCGACCATTCGCCCCAACCGCATTTGATCCGCCTTGCGGCAAAGGTGACGTTCGGATTGTCCTTCAAGGCATCCCGAATTTCGGAATACGCTGCGGCACTGGCGCGGGCGTCAAAATGTATCGCCATGCAATCGCCGGCAGCGGTAAGTTGCCCAGCCTGTGCAATGATCGCCTCGGGGTCTTTGTGGCACAGTAATATATAGGCAATTCTGGCCATTTGCTTTCACGAATTCCGTTTCTGCCCGTTTGCAACCGTGATACTGAGGATGAGCGATTGAATAAACAGAATATTTTTGGTTTTTTGGCACCAAAGGCGGGGACCCATTCGGTCTACAACCCGTTCAGGAGGCGCAGCAGATGAGTTTTCCCGGCACCTGGATGACCGAGAGCGAAAGCATGGTGTACCGCGTGGTGCCAAAATGCGCCTGTTCGACCATTGGTCAGATCATGTATTTCTCGGACCATGGACAGTTTTTTGACGGCGACATTCATGATGCGCAGGACGGTCTGCATAAGTGGGCGTTTGAACGGAGCCGGGATCAGATTACCGGCAACGTTCAGAACCACAAGTCCTATGCCTTTACATGCGTGCGGAATCCGTACACGCGGATTCTCAGCTCATTCTTCGACAAGATCTGCGGCATTCAGAGAAACGGGAAACGCTATCGTGGCAATCTGGTGCCGACGCTGATCTACAACTATGGGATCGATGTGGGCGGCAAGGACGGTAAGGGCGAGTTCGACCAGATTGCCAGTTTTCGCCGGTTCCTGCTGTTTGCCCGCGACACGATCCGGTGGCGCAGGCCAATGGACCCCGACATACACTGGTCGGCCATGTCCGGCCATGTTTCGACTTTTATCGTGAACGGCGGGCGGTACGATCGGATATTTTGGACGGAAAAGTTCAATGACGGGATGCAGGATGTTCTTAACCACCTGAAGACTCCGCATGCCGTAAGCCTGCCGGAAATCCCACGGTTCAACGAATCCGAAGGGCATGGGCCAAAGCGCGCGCATCCGGTCGAGGACTATTTCGACGACCTGTCGATGCATCTGGTCTATGAAATCTACAAACAGGATTTTGAGCTGTTCAAATATGATTTCGAAAACCCCGCCAACAAATTGCCGATCAGTGAGATTGATCTGGACGAAGTTCACGCGAAGCTCGGGGATTGAGCCAATCCGGAAGCACTCCCGCCCATCGTCAATGTCTCTGGCGAGACATCTCCTCTGGTTGGGCCCGGCGCCGCGCGTAGCGCG
>NZ_JBQFXE010000020.1:0-21908 GCF_056540685.1 Ruegeria sp. AM2
CCCCATGCTCCTTACGACCCTTGTTCACCAAACGACAAATCGCACCACCCGTCGGATAATAAACACCCGTAACTCCACCCGTCCCAATCGTAATAAACTCTTCTGCATATGCAGCTGGGGCCATGACAGCGGCGGTGACGACCGCGGCGATTGAAGATTTTTTCAACACTTTGACACTCCTGTTGTCTGTTTTTTTCTTCGTTGATCGACCTGTTTCGTGTTGGGAATCAGGGCGTTCAGCTGCGCAAGAGAAAAGCGAATGCAATGAACGGGTGTCTATACGTTAGTTTACGTATAGCGTATGGCCGGGATGTGGGCATCCTGTTGTCGCAACACCGTTTTGCGGTTGGCGCGGGGCCCAAAATAGAGGTGTTTGGTAGAGGCTTGGAACAGGTCAGAAAACACGCGGTTCTTCGTGAACAGGCTGAACCCGCACGCAGACAAAGATCGCTGCGGGCGACTTTGGCCTTGTGTCTGGGGGGACTGCAATTCCTGGCCATTCTGACCGTCACGTTGTCCACCTTCGTGAGTTCGGAAAACGCACTGTTGCGGCAATCCCGGATTTCGCTGAACGAGGTCAGCGTGAATGTCATCGGGCAGGTCAAAAGCTTTCTGAACCCGGCGCGACAGGCCTTGGACGCCACGCGGCGCTTAGCGGAAAACGACGTTCTGGACATCGCCGACAACAGCGCGCTGGAAAGTCACTTCTTTCAGCAATTGCAGGCTGCACCGCAGCTTGCCGGTATCTATCTGGCGGATGAGACCGGTCGCTTTGTCTATGTCATGCGCAGCGAGGAACCGGGACGATACCGGACCAAGTTCATCCCGCCATTTGAATTTGGGCAGTCCGATCACCCGGCCGATTTCCTGTGGCGGAACGACCGGTTCACGCTGGTCGACACCGAAGTGACCCAATCAGACACTTATGAGGCCCGCACCCGTCCCTGGTTCCGGATGGTGGAACAGGCGCAAGAGCCGATCTGGACCGCGCCCTATATTTTCTACACCTCACGCCAACCGGGGATCACATATGCGGTTCCAGTGATGAACAAGGACGGTACGCTGCGCGCCATTCTTGGGATCGATATTCAGATCGACGCCCTGTCGGACTTTCTTTTGGACATCTGGTCCGAGCGTCGCGGCGCTGCGATGGTTTTGAACGCGGACGGCGCGGTTCTGGCCCATCCCACTCTGGTCCTGATCCGGCAGGATGCGGATATGGACGCACCGCAGCTTGCGACCGTGGATCAGATTGACGACCCATTGGCGCAAGAGGCATTTGGCACGCTTGTTCCCAACGGTTCACCGGGTGAAACCGGACCAACCTACAGCGACTTTGAACTGAACGGTCAGGGCTATGTCGCCATGCTGATCGAAGTTTCGGAACCCGGACTCAATTGGTTGATTGGGCTTTACGCAGCCGAAGATAACTTTATCGGTGAGATCAAGAAGAACAGGGTTCAGGGCATCTGGATCGCGCTGGCCATTGCGATCCTGACCGGCGCAATCGGGCTGGCGCTGGCCGACCGGATTTATGCGCCGGTGCGCAGCTTTGCCAGTCAAACCCGAAAAGTCTCATCCGGTGAGATCACGCCCGAGGAGGGTCTGCACAGCCCCTACCGCGAGCTTGAAGATACGGGCGAGGCATTGACCCAGCAAATGCGCCAAAGGCAGCGGTTTGAGCGCGCCTATGGACGTACGCTGGATCTGGCCTCGCGCGGGATGGCGCAGATATCGCCGGAAACCGGGCGGTTCCTGCGGGTCAACGACCAGCTCTGCGACATCATGGGGTTCGACGAAAACGCGTTTGAGACGCTGACGCTGACGGATATCTTGCCACCCGACCGTCAGGACATCGCGATCAAGTTCCGCGATACACTGCTGCAGGATTCCGAATTCATCACGGAAAGCCAGTTCATCCGCAAGGACAACACTCCGATCTGGCTGCGGGTCAACGCGATCCTCATCCGCGACGAGAACGGCGTGCCCGATCATGCGGTGGCCATCATCGACGATGTGAGCGACCAGAAGCAGGCCGAAGAAGAAGCCCGCCGTCTGGGTCGCGATCTGTCTCATGTGGCGCGTGTAAATCTGATGGGGGAAATGGCCTCGGGTCTGGCGCATGAGTTGAACCAGCCGCTGAGTGCGATTTCCTACAACGTCGATGCGGCCAAGTTCACGTTAGAAGAGATGGATACTGCCGATCCTGAACTTGTGGAAATCCTGTCCGACATTGACCGGCAGGCCCACCGGGCAGGCGACATCATCCGTGCCCTGCGCGAGGTGGTGCGCAAAGATCGAGGGCGCCAGATGCCGTTTGACCTGAATGGTTTGATTCAGCAAACAGTTGGGCTGATGGAGGCCGAGGCACGGCTGCACCAAATTCGGCTGGATTACACTGAAGAAGCGCTGCCGCAAGTTACTGGGAACCGGACGCAGATCGCGCAGGTGCTTGTCAATCTTTTGCGCAATGCCATCGACGCTTTGGCGACCAGCGACACTCGCAAACGGAGGATTGCAATTCAAACCATCGTTTCAGACGCTCTGGTCGAAGTTCAGGTCGAGGACAACGGTCCGGGCGTCAGCGGCGATGTCACCTTGTTCAATACCTTTGATACGCAGAAAAGCGATGGCATGGGGTTGGGCCTTTCGATCTGCCGCACGATCGTCAAAGCCAATGGCGGCGAGATCCGGTTTGAGCCGACCGATAGTGGCAGCGCCCGGTTCTGCTTTACGCTCAGGCGCAGTGACCATGATGAGGATGACGCATGACGGCCAATTCTCGGACCGTATTCATTGTTGATGACGACGACGACGTGCGCGTCGCGCTGTCCCGATCGCTGACTAAACGCGGGATGGACGTGCACCATTTCGCCAGCGCACAGGCTTTTCTGGACGGCGTGGGTGAAGATGCCGAAGGGTGCCTCATTCTGGATTACGGCATGCCCGGTATGGATGGGCTGGAGTTGCAGGACCATCTGGTTTCCCGCAATTCAACGATCCCGATCATTTTCATTTCCGGTCATGGTGGCATTCCTGAATCCGTGCGCGCAACCAAGGCCGGGGCGATCGACTTTCTTGAAAAACCCTTCGATCTGCGGGTGCTGATCGAACGCATCGAGGCCGCGCAGGATGTCGGTTCTCGGTTGCGGGCCGCCAAAGCGCAAGCCCGCGCACTGGCCGAAAGACGCGATCTTCTGACCGAACGCGAAGAGGAGGTTCTACAGCATATCCTTGCGCACCCCGAGCGCACATCCAGCAAGGAAATCGGCACAGAGCTTGGGATCAGCCCCCGGACGGTCGAGATTCATCGGGGCCGCATTCAGCAGAAAGTGGGCGTCAAAACGACCATCGAGCTTTACAAGCTGTTCGGTCCACGCGCCTGAGACAGCGATGCCAGCAAACGTCACCACATTTGGGCACATGCCGGACGGCACGCGGATCGACCGCATTGAGCTGAAAGGCCAGGACCTCAACGCGGCAATTCTGACCTACGGTGCAACAGTTCAGGACTTGCGGTTGTCCGGGGTCCCGCACCCCTTGGTTTTGGGTTGGGAAAGCCTGGACGATTACCTGACCAGCGGCACTTATTTCGGCGCCATTGTCGGTCGGTTCGCCAACCGGATCGGCAATGGTCGCTATCGAATTGCTGAACAGGAGTATCAGACCCAGCGCAATTTTCTGGGGCGGCACACGCTGCACGGTGGCGCTGAGGGCAGCAGCCATCAGGTTTGGCGCATCGAGAATGTCGATACTCAATCCGTTGAACTGTCGCTATCAATGCCTGATGAGCACATGGGCTTCTCCGGTCATCTGGACGTCCGGGCATTCTATGAGATCGCAGGCGGCAATAGCCTGCAGGTGACACTCCGCGCGAAGTGTCAAAACCCCAGCCTGTGCAACTTCGCCCCGCACGGGTATTTCAACCTTGATGGCAGCAACGATATCTCGGGCCACGCCCTTCAGATCGACGCCGCATCCTATTTGCAAGTGGACGACGATCTGATCCCGACCGGAGAATTGCTGCCCACCGCAGGAAGCGCGTTTGACTTTGGTACTGCACGGGCCATCGGTGGGCAGGAGATCGACCACAACTTCTGCCTCGCCCCAACGCGCAGGGACATCCGCAAGGTGGCAAGCCTTTATGCGCCGCAATCGGGAATTCAAATGACCGTTCTAACGACCGAACCAGGACTGCAGATTTATACGGCCGCGCAACTTGACGAGCCGATGCGCAAAGGCCTGGGTGATCGTATCTACGGAAATTTCGCAGGCATCGCGATCGAGCCGCAGGTCTGGCCCGACGCGCCGAACAAACCGGGTTTTCCGAACGCAGTTCTTTATCCCGATGAGGTGTACGAACACATTACGCGCTTTGCGTTCGATAGGACCTGACCGCAGACCCCAATGCGGGGCCTGCATGTTGCCCGTCTGTCAGGACACCTGTTGTTCAGAGACAATCTCACCAAAGCGCGTAAAGAACTTGCCTGACAGCTTTTTGGCGGTCCCCGCAATCAGACGGCTGCCCAATTGCGCGATCTTGCCGCCGACATCCACCTTTGCTGTGTAGGCAAGAACCGTTTCAGCTCCGTCCTCGGTCAAGGTCACGTCCGCCCCGCCCTTGGCAAATCCGGCCGCACCGCCCTTGCCCTCGCCGTTCAGCGAAAACCCGTTGGGCGCGTTGGCAGTGTCCAGGGTCACCTCACCCGCAAACTTGGCCTTCACCGGACCGATCTTGAGCACCACTTTGGCCTCAAGATGATCCGCCTCGGACTGCGTCAGTTCCTCACATCCGGGGATGCATTCGCGCAGCACGTCCGGATTGTTAAGCGCGTGGTAGACAACGTCGCGCGGGGCCGCAATGCGGATTTCGTCACTTAGTTCCATTCGGATCGTCCTTTGTTCAACAACATCTCGGGTAGACGCGCAGCGCCTCTTCCGCAGCTTCCTGAGCCATCAGTTTGCGGTCAGAAGGCCAGAAACCCCGCAACCTGTCACGCCATTTTTTCATCATGAGCGGTCTCCTCGGATCGGTCGGTGTTACGCCAATTTACAATTTCTGCCAGGATCGACAGGGCAATTTCATGCGGATCAACAGCGTGGATATGCAGCCCTGCCGGGGCCTTGAGCGCCTTGGTTCGCGCCGGGTCCAAGCCCTGCGCCTCAAGCTTATCACACAGAACCTGCGCCTTTCGGCGGCTGGCCACCATCGATACGCGCCGGGCTGGTGACTCAAGCGCAGCCTTCAGGGCCGCACCGTCCCCTTGACCCTGCGACGCAACGACAACGAAATCTCTGGGCTCAATACCCAGGCCCTCCAGCGCGCTGGAGTCGAAGTGCTGCGTTGCATCGGCATGTTCAGCATTCGCGTAAACCCGTAGTCCCAGCAGTTTCGCATGAGACGCCAGAGCGATCGCAATCGGCGTGTCTCCGAAGATCACCAGCCGCGGTGCGTGTTGATAGGGCTCGACCAGGACATCCACTGTGCCGCCCGACGGGCAGCCGCTTTTGAATGTCTGAACGCCGTCCGGATCCGTCATCGCCACCACCTTGTCCGAGGGTTTGACGCGGATCATCTGGGGTGCCCCGCTGGCCAGAGCCTGCACCGCCGAACTGCGCACAGCACGTTGAACGCAAGCGCCGCCCAGATGGCCGATGATCGCGCCATCGCGGGTCACCGCCGCCTTGGCACCCGCCTTGGCCGAGGTTGCATCTGCCGTACGCAGGACTGTTGCGACACAGAACGACTCACCTGTTTTGCGCAGCGTCTCAATCCTGTCGAATATGTCAAAACCGGGCATGTGTTCTCCTTTCACAACGTCCGGAACTGAGGTTCCAGCGCGGCCAGCGCCTCAAGCGTGTTGGCGGGCAGATGTGCATCCAGATAAGGTTCTGCCGCCTGCATCGCCGCTGCGACGGGTTCATAGGACTCCCACCCTTTCAGCGGATTGAGCCACACAATCCGCCGGGCCTTACGCCGTATGCGTTCCAAAACCGCACCCAAAGCCTGTGGGTCTGAACTGCAATACCCATCCGACAGGATGAGAACGACCGTTCGACCATTCAATGCGCGTGCCCCGTATCCTTGCAGGAAACTTTCCAAGGATCCCGAAATATCGGTACCGCCTCCGAACCCTTCGGCCATAAGTGACAGCCGCCCGGCGGCCCGCAGAGTATCATGGTCTTGCAGGGCGTCGGTGACCCGCAGCAGGCGTGTGTGGAACAGATAGGCATCCGCCTCTGATCCGCTGCCGATCAGCCCTTTTAGAAAGGCCAGAAAAACTCGCGAATAGACGGTCATTGACCCGCTGACATCGCACAGCGCCACAATTCGCATCGGCCGCGGCGGTCGGGCCTTGCGATACAGGTCAAGGGGCTCGCCTCCGCGCGCCAAACTGGCCCGTTGAATGCGCCGCATGTCCAACTCGGACCCACGCAAGGCGCGTTTGCGGCGGCGCGATCGCCGATCCCGAATGGCGCGCGCGATCCGCATGGCGGCCATTTCCGCCTGTTTTAGGGTCTGTTCATCCATCAACTCCCGCAGATCTCGGCGCGACAGGTTGGCCGTTCGGGTCGCAATCAGCGTCCCGTCCATCCCTTCGGCCTCGCCGTCGCCCGGATCAGGAGTGGTGGCTGCCTGATTTCCATCTGTCTGAGACTCTGCCCCGTCCTGATCCAACCCCTGCCAGATTATCGGTTTCGCGGATTGAACCCGGACATGCGTGTTCTGTGCTAATCCCGTTCGCTGCTTTCCCGCATTGAACCAAAACGCATCAAACAATTCGTCAAAGCGCCTCCAGTCATCGGCATCTCCGGCCAGCACGGCGCACAGCGCCTGCCGCGCCTGAGCCGCATCGGTTGCCTCGACAACCGACAGCGCCGCCAGCGCATCCCCGGTTTCCTTCGGGCCAACACGCAGACCGTTCATGCGCAGATGCGCAATGAACCCCGACATGCGGTCCGACAAGCCAGCGGCCCGAGACGGAAAACGCGTTACCTGCATCAGGCCACCTTTCCGATCAGACGATCCATTACCTCAAGCGGTGTTGCGTCATAGTCGGCAGCGGTCTTTAACAAGCAGACCAGCGTCGCCTGAACCTCATCCCGAGATTTTGCCAGATCGTTCACGCCCAATCCGGACAGAGCCGCAGCCCAGTCCAACATCTCGGCAATACCGGGCGTCTTCTCAAGCTCTTCTTTGCGCAAGGATTGAACAACGCCGACGATCTGCCGCGCAAGCTTCGCCTCGACCTCCGGCATTCGTGCCTTCAGGATGGCCAACTCCGCCTCTTTCGACGGGTAGTTTAAGAAGCTGTAAAGACAGCGCCGCCGCAAAGCATCGGACAGGTCCCGAGTCCCGTTTGCAGTCAGAATGACAATAGGCCGCGTGCGGGCCTTTATCGTGCCAAGCTCGGGGATCGTGATCTGAAAATCCGAGAGGATTTCCAAAAGATAAGCCTCAAACTCTTCATCCGCCCGATCAATTTCATCAATCAACAGCACCGGTTGAATTTCTTCAGAAATAGCCTCTAACAATGGGCGTTTCAGCAGATATGAATCCGAAAACAACTGCGCCTCAGTTGCGCCACCCTGCGCTTCACTCGCCCGGATCGCCAAGAGCTGCCGCTGATAGTTCCATTCATAGATCGCATGGCTGGCATCCAACCCTTCATAGCACTGCAAACGGATTAACCGGGCCTCTCGCCATGCTGCCATCGCCTTGGCGACCTCGGTTTTGCCAACACCCGCTGGGCCTTCCAGTAACAATGGCCGCCCCAATGCCTGAGCCAGATGCAAAGCCATCGCCAACCGATCATCGGCAACATAACCTTGCGCGGCCAAGCCGTTTTGTACATCACTCAAAGTCAAAACCAGGATCCGTTCTTCATTTGGCTACAAATATCCCGGGGGTCCAAGGGGGCAGAGCCCCCTTGCTTCGGTCGGACCGGTCCAAGTCGGTCCGAACCCAATCACCCATGCATCCCCAACCCATTTGCAATCTTCCAGATCCGCCAATGGTCATGCGGCATGTGGCTCTGCACCAACCCAAAAGGCCGGAAGGCATCATGCACCGCGTTGGAAAACGCTGGCACGCCGCCGACATTCGGGCTTTCGCCAACGCCCTTCGCACCAATCGGGTGGTGCGGAGACGGCGTCACCGTGTGGTCGGTTGTATAGTTCGGCGTCTCCCAAGCCGTTGGAATGAAGAAATCCATCAGCGTGCCGGTTTTGACGTTGCCCATCTCATCATAGGCGATTTCCTGACCCATCGCGATGGCCAGCGCTTCTGTCACACCACCATGAACCTGGCCCTCGATGATCATCGGGTTGATCCGGGTGCCGCAATCGTCCAGCGCATAGAACTGCCGGACATCCCATTCCCCGGTATCCACATCAATCTCCATGACACAGATATAGGCCCCGAACGGATAGGTCATGTTGGGCGGGTCATAGTAGCTGACCGCCTCCAGACCCGGCTCCAGCCCCGGTATCGCCTGATTATAGGCGGCGAAGGCGATTTCCTTCATCGTCTTGAACCGCTCAGGCGCGCCTTTGACGGCGAAACGATCCACGTCCCATTCGACGTCATCGTCGTGGACTTCCAGCAAATAAGCCGCGATCATCTGCGCCTTGGCGCGGATTTTGCGCGCGGCCATCGCCGTTGCCGCTCCTGCTACAGGTGTCGACCGAGACCCATAGGTTCCAAGACCGTAGGGTGCGGTGTCGGTATCGCCTTCCTCTAGCGTGATGTCATCGGCGGGCAGGCCGATCTCGCTTGCGATGATCTGGGCAAAGGTGGTGGCGTGACCCTGACCCTGAGAAATCGTTCCCAACCGCGCGATGGCAGAGCCCGTCGGATGGATACGGATTTCGCAACTGTCAAACATACCAAGCCCAAGGATATCGCAGTTCTTCACCGGGCCGGCCCCGACGATCTCGGTGAAATGCGTCAGGCCAATGCCCAGCAGCTTCCGGGTTTTGCCGGCCTTAAAATCCTCGATCAGCTGCGCCTGTTCTGCGCGCAAACCTTCGTAGTCCACAGCCTTAAGCGCCTTGTCCCATGCGGTGTGATAATCGCCCGAGTCATATTCCCAGCCCAGCGCAGACTGGTACGGGAACTGATCCTTGCGGATAAAGTTTATCCGGCGCAGCTCGGCCGCGTCCATGTTCAGCTTGATGGCAAGAACCTCGATCATCCGCTCGATGAAATAGGCCGCCTCGGTCACGCGGAAGGAACAGCGATAGGCAACACCGCCCGGAGCCTTGTTGGTATAGACCCCATCGACAGCCAGATAGGCGGTCGGGATGTCATAGGACCCGGTGCAGATATTCATGAACCCCGCCGGGAATTTGGTCGGGTCGGCACAGGCGTCAAACCCGCCGTGATCCGCTGTGGTATGGCACCACAGGCCAGTGATCTTGCCGTCCTTGGTGGCCGCGATCTTGCCCTGCATCCAGTAGTCACGCGCGAAAGCGGTGGACATCAGGTTTTCCATCCGGTTTTCGACCCATTTCACCGGCTTTCCGGTGACGATCGAGGCCACAACTGAACAGACATAACCCGCATAGGCCCCCACCTTGTTGCCAAACCCGCCACCGATATCGGGGCTGATCACGCGAATATTGTGCTCGGCCACGCCAGAGATCAGCGACACAACCGTCCGGATCGCGTGCGGAGCCTGGAAGGTGCCATAGAGCGTCAGCTTGCCGGTCACCTTGTCCATCGACGCAACACAACCGCAGGTCTCAAGCGGACAGGGGTGCGTACGGTGGTAATAGACCATCTCTTCGGCCACCACATCGGCCTCGCCCAGAACGGCTTCGGTTGCGTCCTTGTCGCCCTGTTCCCAGGTGAAGATGTGGTTGTGATGTTTGCGCGGCCCATGTGCGCCCTCGGTCTGACCCTCAAGGTCTTCGCGCAGGACAACATCGGATTTCAGCGCTTCGAACGGATCGGTCAGAACCGGCAGTTCTTCATAATCGACCTCGACCAGTTCCGCCGCATCTGCCGCGATGTACCGGTTCTCGGCCACGACATAGGCGACCTCTTGCCCCTGGAACAGAACCTTTCCATCGGCCAGAACCATTTGTTTGTCACCGGCCAGCGTCGGCATCCAGTGCAGCCCAAGCGGAGCAAGATCCTCGGCGGTCAAAACGGCAACCACGCCGGGCACGGCCAGCGCGACCTCTTTGTTCACGCTGACAACGCGGGCGTGGGCATAGGGCGAACGGACAAAGGCACCAAACAGCATCCCATCCATCTTGATGTCATCGACATAGTTGCCCTTGCCTTGGGTAAAGCGCACATCCTCAACGCGTTTGCGCGAGCTGCCCATCCCTTTGAGGTTGGCGGCGCGTTCTTCGGGGGTCATGGTTTGATCGTTCATTCCGCGGCCTCCTTCTGAGCGTTCAGCATGTCAGCCGAGGCCGAGATTGCCTTGACGATGTTCTGATACCCGGTGCAACGGCACAGGTTCCCTGCCATGCCGAAACGAATGTCTTCCTCGGTCGGGTTGGGGTTTTCCTGCAGCAGGCGATGCGCGCGGGTGATCATGCCCGGTGTGCAGAAGCCACATTGCAGCCCGTGATGTTCACGGAACATTTCCTGCAATACACCAAGGCTGCCATCGTCATTGGTCAGCCCCTCGACAGTGGTGATATCAGCTCCGTTCACTTGCGCCACAAAGGTGGTGCAGGACTTGACGGATTTCCCGTCGATATCCACGGTGCAGGCCCCGCAATGGCTGGTTTCGCACCCGATATGAGGGCCGGTGATTTTCAGATCTTCCCGCAGGAAGTGGATCAGCAACGTGCGCGGCTCGGCCAGACCTTCGACCTCTTTGCCGTTCACGGTGAGTTTGACGTGCATTTTTGACATGATGTCCTCCCCTCAACCCGCGCGGCTTTGCGCACGGTCGATGGCGCGGCGCAGCATGACGCCCGCCACATGTTTCTTGAATTCGACAGGGCCGCGATTGTCTGCCACAGGATCAATCGCGTCGAGCATGGCAGCGACGCAGCCATCGACATTGCCTCCGGCCAACCAGGCACCCGCCTCTTCGGACCAGATCGGTGTGTCCGCGAGATTTGTCATCGCAACCGAAGCCGTTCCGTTGCCAACCATCACGGCGGCGGCGGCGGTGGCATAGTCGCCGATCTTGCGTTTCTGTTTTTCATACGCCTGACCGACGCCCGCACCGGGCACCGGGATCGAGATACGCGTCAGAATTTCTTCGTCCTCGCGGGCGGTGAAATACGCGGCCTCATAAAAGTCGCGCGCGGCGACACTGCGATTGCCATCCGGGCCCGAGAGTTCAAACGTCGCATTCATGCACTGCATCAGCCCCGGCATGTCATTGCCCGGATCGCCATTGGCGACATTGCCGCCCACAGTGCCCATATAGCGCACCTGCGGATCGGCGATTTGCAACGCGGCCTCTCGGATCAGCGGAATGGCGGAGGCCAGACCGTCATGGGTGATCAGTTCGTGCTGGGTGACCATCGCGCCCAAGGTCACGGTATCAGACCCGATCTCGATCCCCTTAAGCTCGTCTATCGCCTGAAGATCGACCAGATGGCCCATCTCGGCCATGCGCAGTTTCATCATCGGGATCAGGCTGTGCCCACCCGCGATCACACGCGCCTCGTCTCCATGTTCTTGCAGAATGCCGATGGCCGAGGCGATATCGCCTGGCCGGTGATACTCAAAACCGGCTGGTATCATATTTTTCCTCCCTGGGTCCGCACAAATTGCCTTGGGGGACCTGCACTCAGGAAAGAGCGGCTGTGTCAGCCATTCCAGTATGGGAAAACCGGGCGCGCGGCTTGTTTCACGAAATGCGAATAGCCTGCACGAGATGCGATCAGACGCCCAGCGCGTCGCGAATGTCCGTCAGGCGGGATCGGCTGACCGGCACTTTCGTCAGGGCATCTACGTCATCAAAGTAACAGGTGCCATTGTCCTTGTGTCGTTCAAAGCCCGAGACATGTTTGGGGTTCACCAGATAACTGCGGTGGGCCCTCAAAAAGCCATCCGATGTCAGACGCGCCTCGGCCTCGGTGATCGACCAGGGGCAGAACAGTTTTTCAGCACCCATATACAGAACGGTATAATGCCCTTCGGCCCGGATGGCGGCGATGCGCGCGGGTTCGGCAAAAAATGTCTGTCCCTCGCGCTCGAACGGAACGCCGGCGCGCAGTGTGGCGGGCTCTGGCTCGGCTGGGGTGGGTACGGCGTCCGGCTCGGGGCCGATAAAGCTGATCCCGGTCAGCAGGAAAGCCCCGCAAATCAGGAACACGGACACCGTAACGCCCATCGCCAGCACCTGATTGTTCAGGGCCGGCCCGGCCCCACCCGCGCTGTCGCTGGCGACAAAGTCCGTAAGGCCGGTCGCCACGAAGTGCATTGTAAAGACCGCAAGCCCGAAACAGGCAGTGCCCAGCAGGATGTTGCGCTGTGTGCGGTTGTCATAGGCAACCCAGATCGCCAGAACGGACAAGACAACCGAGGCCACAGTGGAAATTACAATATCCCACACATTGTAGACCGGGCGGCACAGCTCCATCCCTGCCATCCCGACATAATGCATGACAACAATGCCAAGACCCACGATCACGCCAGCGCCAGCGATTGTCTGCATCGTACGGGGCCGGAAATGCAGCAGCAACAACGCCAAGCCGACCATCAGGATCGCCACCAGAGCCGAGATCAGGGTGATCAGCGCGTCATAATAAAACAGGATCGGCAGCTGCAGCCCCAGCATGGCCACGAAATGCATCGACCAGATGCCGCCGCCCAGAATGACCGCTGCCAGCGCCACGACCAGCTTGCGTCGCTGATCGTCCAACTTGGACGCGCCGTGGGTCAGGTAAAGCCCGGTGAACCCCGCCATCAGCGCCACTGCAAGCGAGGCCGCCACAAGCCAGCCGTTATGCGAATAGTCCAGCATTTCGGTTTGCACGCCCTCCCCTGACGTGCGGGCGACGTTAGCAAACGGAGTTGATTGGGACAATTGGCTAATCAGGTGCCGCCCGGCATGGGGCGGCACCCATTGGATCAGTCGCTGATCGCGCCTTCTTCGTCGCGGCGCTGATGCATCTTGGCCTTGAGCCGAGCGCCCACGATCAGGGGCAGGACAAAGCCGATAATCGCAATCGACCACAGCGCGATGGACAGCGGGCTGTCGATCAGGGTCCACCAGTTGCCATTGTCGATGGTGACGGCGCGGCGCAGATTGTTCTCCATCGAGTTGCCCAGCAGCGTGCCCAAAATGATCGGCACCAGCGGCACGTCCAGCTTGCGCAGAACCCAGCCCATGACGCCAAACCCGATCATCACCAGCAGGTCAAAGCTGGAGCCCGAGATGCCGTAGATGCCCACAAAGCTGACCATCGCCACGATCGGCATCAGGATGCGCGAGGGGATCATCAGGACACGGGTGAACAACCCCACCATCGGGATATTCATCGCCAGCAGCATGAAGTTGGCAATGAACAGCGCCGCAATCAGGCCCCAGACCACATCTGGGTTCTGCGTGAACAACAGCGGCCCCGGTGTGATGTTCAGCGCCAGCAGCACCGCCAGCAGAACCGCCGTTGTCCCCGAGCCCGGCACACCCAGCGCAAGCATGGGCACCAAAGCGCCCCCGGCGGCCGCGTTATTGCCCGCCTCAGGCGCGGCGACACCGCGAGGATCACCTGTGCCGAACGTGTCTTCCTTATCGACCAGACGTTTCTCCATCGAGTAGGAAATGAACGAGCCCAGCGAGGCACCTGCCCCCGGCAGAACGCCAGCAATGAAGCCCAGGAACGAGGTCCGCAGCATGGTCGGGGTACATTTCTTGACCATCGACATCGGCGGGTAGAGCCGCCCGATATTCAGCTTACTGCTTGTCGCGTCCGATCCTCCGTGGCGGTGTTCGAGGAAAATGAACACTTCGGACAGGGCGAACAGGCCGACAATGGCGACAAGAAAGTCCAACCCGTCATACAGGTGAACCTCGCCAAAGGTGAAACGCGGCACGCCGGTTTGGGTGTCAACGCCGATCGTGGCCAGCCCCAGACCCAGCGCGGCGGCAAAGGCCGATTTCGCCTGATTGGTCGAAGACACGCCGCCCAATGTCATGAAGGCCAGCGCAAACAAAGCGAAATATTCCGCCGGGCCAAACAGCAGCGCGATCTTCACTAACTGCGGCGCAAGGAAGATCAGGCCCCATGTGGCCAGAAACGCGCCTACGAAGGAGGCGATACCGGACAGCGACAGCGCCTCACCGGCAAAGCCCTTTTTCGCCATGGGGTGCCCGTCGAGGCAGGTCATCATGGCAGGCTCATCTCCGGGGATGTTAAGCAGGATCGAGGATATTCGACCCCCGTACATTGCCCCATAATAGACACTGGTCAGCAGGATCAGCGACGGCGTTGCCCCCAGCCCTAGCGTAAAGGCCAGCGGGATCAGAATGGCCACGCCGTTTGACGGGCCAAGACCGGGCAGCGCGCCCATGATCGTGCCCAGAAAACAGCCCAGCAGGGCCAGCATCAGGTTCTGCCATGTCAGTGCGATGGCGAACCCGTCTCCGAGGGATGCAAGAGTTTCCATGATATCCCCTCAGAACCCCAGCGGGCCACGAGCCAGCGACAGGCCCAGAACCAGATGGAAAATAACATAGATGCCGACCGAGGTGCCGATGCCCACCAGCACGGCCTCAATCGGGCCCGAGCCCAGACGCCAAGCCAGATAGGCGGCAGCAAAGGCGGTGGCGATGACAAATCCGATCTCGGGCAAAAGCTCGGCATAAAGGATCATCATGACAACGGCCGATCCGACTTCGACCAGACGACCCAGCGCGGGCCATTCAGGTTCGGCATCGGGGCGCAACGCAATGACGATGCTCGACAGGCCCAGAATGGCGGCGATGATCAGCGGGAATGCTTTGGGTCCGACGGCATCGGACAGAAAGCTCTCTTCAATCGCCAAGGCGGAAAACGCAAATCCGATGGCGAGAAGCAGTCCGACGACCCCGAAGATGCGGTCACTCATCGGTGTCTCCTATTAGTTTGAGAGTGTGTCGGGTGTTCCGCAACCGCGAAACACCCAGTATCAGAGCCGATTATTTGATGATGCCGATCTCTTTCGAGATGGTCTGGATCTGACCTACGGATTCGGCCACAAAGTTTTGGAAATCCGCGCCCTGCAGGTCCAGCGGAGCGAGACCATTGGCGGCCATCACGGTTTTCCACTCGTCCGAAGCATAAAGATCGCCGATCTTTCCGACCCAATCGCCATAAGCTTCATCGCTCATGCCACCGGGGGCGTAGAATCCGCGCCAGTTGGCACCGATAGCGTCAATGCCCTGTTCCTTGGCGGTCGGGAAATCGGCAAACTCACCGGGCAGGCGTTCGGGCGCCAGAACCGCGATCACCTTGATGTCGCCCGAGTCGACAAAGCCTTTGGCCTCGGAAATGTCGCCTGTGAAGGCTTGAACCGAACCGGCCAGCAGCTGAGTCACAGCCTCGCCACCGCCATCGAAGGCGATGTATTTGACCGACCGCACATCTTCGATGCCATAGGCATTCGCTGCAATCAGCACTTTCAGGTGGTCCCAACCACCCACAGCGGACCCACCGGCCACCGACACCGAGGTCGGGTCAGATTTGATCTGGTCCAGCAGCTCGGGCAGGGTGTTGACCGGACTGTCAGCAGCCACAGCGATCACGCCGTAATCCGCACCGATGGCGGCCAGCCAGCGGACCTGATCCATGGTGTTGCCCGGATAGGCGCCCTGCGCCAGACGGGTCGCGGTGGCGGCACTGGCGGCCACGATCAGTTCGTTATCCTCGCCACGTTTGTTGACGACCTCGGCAAAGGCCACACCACCGCCGCCACCGGCCAGGTTCACTACTTGCATGGTCTGGTCGATCAGGCCCAGATCCTGCAGCGATTTACCCACCTGGCGGCAGGTGAAGTCCCAGCCACCACCAGGGTTCGCCGGGGCAATACATTCTTGCGCGCTGGCGGCAACGCCGGACAGGGCAAAAACAGCAGCCGCAATCGCGCCGCTGGTTCCAAACAGTTTCATTCGTGTCTCCTCCTCAGGTCTTTTTGGGCCGCGTCCCCGCAGCCAAAACCGGTCCCCGCACGGGTCTTTCCTTGCGGGCTAAACCTGTTTACCGAATAATGCTGTCACGAACCTGTCACAGGCTCGGCGTCCGACTTTGGGAGGGGTCATGCGCGTTTTGATGGTCGAAGATGCCGAGGATCTGGCCGAGGGTGTCGTGGCCCATCTGGCCCGATCCGGCGTCGTGTGCGATCTGGCGGCCACGGTGGAATCCGCACAGGATTTCCGCGCGGTGCAAAGCTATGACGCAATGCTTTTGGACATCAACCTGCCCGATGGGTCCGGTTTGACCTTTCTGGGCAAGATGCGCGCGGCGGGGGACCGGACACCGGTTTTGATGCTGACGGCGCTGACCTCGGTCGAAGATCGCGTGGCAGCACTGGACAAGGGCGCGGACGACTACCTGGGCAAGCCCTTCGATCAACGCGAACTTGAGGCAAGGCTGCGCGCCCTCGTACGTCGCGATGCCGACCGAAAAAGCGAACAAATCGCGCTGGGTCCGCTGCTCTACGCCCCCAAGGATCGCAGCGCCACGCTGGACGGCAAGCGCCTGACCCTGACCGCGCGCGAGGCCGCCGTGCTGGACGCGCTGATCCGGCACGAGGGGCAGTTCCTGTCCAAGGCCCGACTGTATGACTCGCTATATGGGTTCGAAGATGCGGATGTCGGGGAAAACGCCATCGAGCTTTACATCGCCCGCCTGCGCAAGAAATTCGCAGGCAGCGCGGTCAGTATCACCACACAGCGCGGTGTCGGATACCGGATCGGTCTGGATGGTTAGGTTTCTCTTGCCTCACAGTCTGACGGCGCGGGTGCTCAGTGCGGTGGTGCTGATCCTTTTGCTGGGCGGTTTTCTGGTGGGTCTGTCGATCTGGGCCAACGGGCGGCTCGCGGCACGGCAGGCCTATGACCGGCTTTTGCTGGGCGCGGCCAGCGATATTGCCGAGTCAGTGCGCATTCAGGACGGCGCGCCCGTGGTCGATCTGCCGGTTTCGGCCTTTCAACTGCTTGCGCAAGCTCCCGAGGATCGGATTTTCTACGCTGTTCAAGTGCCCGGAGGTGCCTTCATCACCGGTCTGGACAGGGACACGGTCATAGACATCCCCGATCAGCCCGGAACGCCCCTGTATTTCGCAGCCGACCTGAATGGAGAACCTGCGCGGTTCGTGCGGCTGGGTCGGCTGTTCGCCGAGCGCGATTTCTCGGGCGAGGTTGAGATCGTGGTCGGCCAGACCCTGCGCGCGCGCCAGTCGATGACCGCCGGGCTGATGCGGGATGCATTGCTGCCCATGGCGATCGCTGGCCTGCTGTTGCTGATCATGTCGTGGTTCGTCACCCGATCCGCCCTGCGCCCGCTTGAGGCACTGTCCGAAGACCTGACCCGCCGCGACCCCTATGATCTGACACCGATGGCCAGCGATGGGTTACCGCGCGAATTGCAGGTGATGCTGCGCGCGATGAACCGTTTTATGGGCCGTCTGGACCGTCAGGTGGATACGATGCGCAATCTGATCGCCGACACCGCACACCAGTTGCGCACCCCTGTGGCCGCGATCCGGGTACAGGCCGAGATTGCGCAGGATGACCCCGACGCCCCGGCCCGCAAACGGGCGCTGGACCGGCTGCTGGGGCGCACCCGGTCGCTGGGCAACCTTCTGGATCAGCTGTTGTCCCGCGCCATGGTCATCCACCGTATCGACAGCGCACCTCGACGGCCGGTTGATCTGCGTGAAGTGGCGCTGGACGTGCTGGAACAGAGCGATCACGAACTGATCGCTCCGGGTGTCGAAGTGCGTCTGGATATCGGGGAAGATCCGGTGCTGGTTTATGCGGATGCGTTTTCCATCGGCGAGGCCGCCAAGAACCTTCTGGGCAATGCGCTGCACCATGGGCACCCTCCGGTTCGGATCGGAGCCGCTCAGGAAGGTGGGCGGGCCGTGCTGTGGGTGCGTGATCTGGGCCCCGGCCCCGCGACATCCGTGGCCGCGCAACTGGGGGATCGGTTCAACCGCACCACCGGGTCCGGTGAGGACAGCACCGGGCTGGGCCTGTCCATCGTGAAATCAACCGCCGAAGCCTTTGACGGCAAGGTCGAAATGACGCGGGACGACGGCGGTTTCCGCGCAGCGCTAAGCTTTCCCATCACACGCACAGAGGCATGAGATGATCCGCTTTTTGACCTTTGTCCTTCTGTCCGTTGCCCCCATTTCGGTGCAAGCACAGGAGGCAACGGCGCAGTTCGGCGATGGCAATGACCCGATGCTGATCCGCTCAACCACCGACATTGCCATCATCGCGCCGGTCGTCGCGCGCTTTGCCGAGATCAATCCAAACCTTGCGATCACCTATGAACAATGGGGTTCGAACGCGTTGTTCGAACACAGCCGCGCGGCTTGTAAAACCGGGTCATCAGCGGCGGATGTCGTACTTTCATCCGCCATTCAGCAGATGGTTTGGCTGGTGAATTCCGCCTGTGGTTTCCGGTACGAGTCAGACCTGACCGAAGCTCTGCCCGATGCCCGTCGCTGGCGGGATGAGCTTTGGGGGATCACCACTGAACCGGCCGTCATTGTATATAATAAGACTCTAATGAACGATCAGGATGTGCCCCGCAGCCGGTTTGCGCTGCTGGATGCCATGCGCACGCAACCCGATCTGTTGCGCGGGCGGGTGGCCACATATGACATCGCGGCCTCGGGACTGGGATACCTGTTTGCCTATGGCGACAGTCTTGAGGCGACGACCTTCGGGTCATTGATCGAGGGCTTTGCCCGGATCGACGCGGTTGCCACCTGTTGTTCAGCCGAGATCATTCGGGACGTGGCGCAGGGCCGGTTTCTGATCGCATACAACGTCTTGGGATCATATGTCGCCAGCGCCCAGGCCCCTGGTGTGGGTGTGATCCTACCCGAGGATTACACGCTGGTCCTGTCCCGCGCCCTGATGATCCCGCGACAGGCACAAAACAGGCAGGCGGCGACCGAGTTTCTGGACTTTCTCCTTGGACCCGAGGCGCAATCGCTGCTGACGGCGTCCGGTCTGGTTGCGCGGCTGGATGCGGCGGATACCGGCCTGCCACCCAGTGCGCGCCGGTTCATCGCCCTGTCTCCGGCGCTGCTGGTGGCAAGGGATCAGAACCGCCGTGCGGAACTGTTCAAGTTGTGGAACGACGCCTTTGACGTCGAAACAGCGCGCTAGGTCTGTTTTTCGACCACAGGCTCTACATCAGGACGAACAGGCTCAACCTCAGCCTCGATGACCTCTTCGCTTGGCACATCCTCGGCCTCATCGACCTCGGGCTCGGTCTTATCTTCCAACGCGCCCACGATCAGCGGAAGCATGTGAACGCCGGTGGCCGAGGCGATTTCCGGAGTTTGCGGGGTTTGCCAACTGAGCGTGTCAAAGCTGCCGCAGTTCTGGCAAACCGGACCCCATTCCGGCTGAATGTCATGGCAATTGTCGCAAACCCATTGCGGCCCGCGCGGCGCATTCAACGCCCGCGCCAGCCAGCCCTGCACCACCGCGTCCGAGGCGCCCTCGCCCCTCTCGATCGCCGCCATCAAGGTATAGGCCCGCGCATCGCCCTGTTTTTCCACCACATCGCCCATCGCGCGGCGGGCTTCGGGGAAATCCTCGGCCACGATATTCAGTTCCGCCAGTATCAGGCGGGTTTCCATGTTTTCAGGGTGGATGCGCGTCAGCGCGGTAAAGCGTTTGATCCGTTCGACCGGTGTCTCATTTGGTGCGATTTCAGCAAAGACATGGGCCAGGTCGGGATGCGGCTGTACCTCCCACGCCTTTTTCACGATTTTGGTCGCGGCGCGCGGCTTGCCTTTTTCGATATAGGCGCGGGCCGCCATTGCGGCGGCAGGCACAAGGTCGGGCGAGAGGCGATTTGCCTCAATCGCGTGCTCTTGCTGTTCGACGGTCGCGCTTTCATCCAGAATGCCCTTGGCCTCGGACAAGGCCAGAACCGCATCGCGGCGCTTGAATACATCGCGCGGCAGGTGACCGGCCTTAAGCTTTGCCGTCAGCGTCGACCGCGCGCCCGTCCAATCCTGCGCCTTGGTCTGCAAGCCCAACAAAATATCCTGAGTTTCGGCGTGGCGCGGCTTGATCGCAAGCGCCTTTTCAGCCAGCTTCCGGGCGGTTTCGTCATCACCCTCGGCCAGTTTCTGTTTCATGATCCCACGGACGCCGACAAAGCGGGTGGCGTTGGTGGTAACCAGCTTCTTGTAGGTGTCCGCCGCCTTTTTCGTGTCGCCATTCATCTCGGCCGCCTGCGCGACCAGAAGGTTGGTCAGTTCCGGCTTGTTCAGCAGCTTTTCTGCCTTGTCGGCCTTGGTCATTGCAATCCGCCCCTCGCCCGAGGCCAAAGCCATCAGACCATCGGCCAGCGCCTGATACCCGCGTTGTTCGCGGCTGCGGTCGAAATAACGCGACAGGGCGGTTTCATCGCCGTTGAGGAATTTCAGCGTCGCGACCAGCAGGGTCAACAGTTTGAAAAACAGCCATATTCCAAGCACCATAACGCCCAGCGCGATCACCGACTGCAACGGCCCCAGAGTGTATTCCGTGCCGCCAGCGGTAATCTGAACCCCGCCGCTGGTTTCCATCAGGAACATCGCCCCTATGGCCAGCAATCCGACAATCGCAACAAAAACGATGATTTTAAACAATGACCACAGCATGGCAGGCCCTTCAGTTCGAGTTCGCGCCAGAGGCAAGCGCATTTACGGCGTCCATCGCAGAGACCCGCGTTTGCGCCGCCTGTTCCCAATCGGCCATTGCGGCCTTGGCCGCGTCCGACAGGGATTTGAGTTCGTTCAACGCACCCGCCACGTCACCGTCCGACAGCGCCGCTTGCGCCCGCGACAGGATCGCATCGGCGTCATCGCCGTCTTGCGGCGTCACCGACCGCGCGCCCGTCTGGCGCTGCAGGAACGCCACCAAACCGGTTCCCTTGTCGGCGTCGCGCGCATCAGCCAAAGCCGTGCGTGCTGCGGGTGAAAACGCGTCTTTGAGCGCCGAAAGCGTCGCAACCCCTTTTTCCGCAGGACCCGACAAGGCGTTGGGTACGTCCACACCACCAGCCTTCAACTGGGCAAGCAGATCGGCATAGGGCTGACCCGAATCCAGTTGGGCGTGCAGGCGCGAGACAAGGGCCGCGTTGCTGGCGGCCAACGCTTCCGATGACGCCTTGGCCTCCAACGCTTGCGCATCAGCAACCATTTTCTCGACTTCGGCTCGCTGAGCCGTCAGGGATTCCTGAAGTTTTTTCAGTTCGGCGTCAAAGGCCGCCGTCGCCTCGGGCGTCGCCCCCTGGGTTAGCGCGCCGCTTTCCAATTCGGTCAGACGGCTGGCCAACGGGTCGATCTTGGCCGTAAGCCCATCGAGGTTCGATTTCAGACCGTCAACATCGCTGGTCAGCGGAGTGACTTGGCTTGTGAGTGCATCAATCTTGCTGGAAAGATCCGCGCCGTCGGCCGCGGATTTCGCCAGCGCTTCGATCTGGGTCGTCTGATCGGCCAGCTTGGAGTCCAGCGCCGCAATCGCGTCCTGATCGCCACTCGAGAACATGCCGCTGCTGCCAAGTGCAAACCCGACAGCCGCGGCAATGGCGCCACCCAGCAAGGCCGGAACAAATCCGCCGCGTTTTTCGATGGTGCGCTCGACGATTTTTTCGGGAACCGGTGCCGGGGCGGCTTCGGCTTCGGCTTCGGCTTCGGCTTCGGCTTCGGCTTCGGCTTCGGCTTCGGCTTCGGCTTCGGCTTCGGCTTCGGCTTCGGCTTC
>NZ_JBQFXE010000021.1:0-18956 GCF_056540685.1 Ruegeria sp. AM2
CAGAAACCCGAAGACGAAAAACTGGAAGGCGGTCCCCTGTCGGGGATCACAGTTCTTGACTTCTCGCGCGTACTGGCGGGGCCGTATTGCACCATGGTGCTGGCCGACCTGGGCGCGCGGGTGATCAAGGTTGAGAAATTCGGGACAGGCGACGACACCCGCGCCTTTCCCCCCTTTATCGACGCCGAAAGCGCCTATTTCATGAGCTTCAACCGAGGCAAGGAGAGCATCGTTCTGGATGTGAAATCGCCCCGCGACCGTGAATTGCTGGAGCGCCTGCTGGATACGTCAGATGTTCTGGTCGAAAACTTCCGGCCCGGCGTGATGGACCGACTTGGGTATGGCGCGGAGCGGCTGGCAAAGACGCATCCTCATCTGATCTATGCCTCAATCTCGGGCTTTGGCCATTCCGGCCCGATGACCGATCTGCCCGGCTATGACATGGTCGTGCAGGCCATGGGCGGCGTCATGAGCTTGACCGGCTGGCCCGGCGAACGCCCGGCGCGCGTCGGCACCAGCTTTGGCGATCTGGGCGCGGCCTTGTTCGGCGTGATCGGCATCCTGTCGGCGCTGTATAAACGCACCAAGAACGCACAGGGTGAGCGGGTTGATATCGGCATGCTGGACTGTCAGGCCGCGCTGATGGAAACCGCTCTGGCGCGGTATGACGTCGAAGGCGTCGTGCCGACCCGCACCGGGGATTGCCACCCCTCGCTGGCCCCGTTCGAGACGTTTCAGGCCAAGGATGAACGCTTTGTCATCGCCGCAGGGAACGACCAGCTGTTCCTGCTGATGGCCGATGCACTGAACGCGCCCGATCTGGCGATGGACCCGGATTTTGCGTCCAACGATCTGCGGGTGCGCAACCGTCCCAAGATGGTTGAGGCGATTGAGGCCGTTACCACAAAAATGCCGATGGAACACTGGCTGGACGCGCTGAACGAGGCCGGTGTGCCCTGTGGCCCGGTCAACACCATCGACAAGCTGCTGGACCATCCGCAACTGCTGTCGCGCAACATGATCGTGCAGGTCGAGGGCAAAGGCAAAAAGCCGTTCCGCACCGCCGGCAACCCGATCAAGCTGTCGGCCTACAAGGATATGGACCCCGACCAGGCGCAGGTCGCTCCGGGGCTGAACCAGCACCGTGAGGCCATTCTGGCCGAGAAGATGGCGGATTTCGAATCCTACGATCAGAATCGCTCGGCCAAGGTCAAGCACACCGATGAAGCGCCCGCCGAGGGCACCAACTGGACCGATTTTGGTCTCAAGAACTGAATCAGATTCCGGGAGAAAACTCATGACGACCAACAAGACCAAGGCCAAAGCCGCCGACACCGCCAAGAAAGCCGCACCCGAAGCCAAATCCGAGCGCATCGCGCTGGAGGAGATCATTGTCGAGCGTCGCGAAAGTGTTGGCCTGATCACGCTGAACCGGCCCAAAAGCCTGAACGCGCTGAACCTGCAACTGGCCGCCGAGGTGATGCAGACCCTCAAGGAATTCGACGCCGATGACCGCATCGGCGCAGTGGTCATCACCGGCAGCCCCCGCGCCTTTGCTGCGGGTGCCGATATCGAGGAAATGGCCGAAAAGCACCTGGTGGACCTGCTGGCAAAAGACATCTTTGCCGACTGGGATCAGATGCGGTTCATCAAGAAACCGGTGATTGCGGCGGTCAGCGGCTTTGCCCTGGGTGGCGGGTTCGAACTGGCGCTGATGTGCGATTTCATCATCGCCAGCGAAGACGCGCAATTTGGTCTGCCCGAGATCAAACTGGGCATTCTGCCGGGTATCGGGGGCTCTCAGCGCCTGACCAAATCGATCGGCAAAGCCTTTGCCATGGACCTGATCCTGACCGGGCGGACCATTGGCGCAGCCGAAGCCAAGGAATCGGGCATCGTCGCCCGCGTGGTGCCTACCGAAGATCTGCTGCAAACTGCACTGGAGGCGGCACATCAGATTGCAGGTTTGAACGCCCCTGCCGTGGCAATGGCCAAAGAAGCGGTGAACAACGCATTGGAGACCGGGCTGACCCCGGGCGTGCTGCATGAACGCCGCCTGTTCCAGGCCGCGTTCGCGACCGATGGCCAGAAAGAAGGCATGGCGGCGTTTATCGCCAAGCGGGCACCCGTATTCCGCAACCGCTGAAGAATGGCGGAACAAGCCATGTCACTGGTCAATGTTGAAAAGCAAGGGCGTTCAGGCATCATCAGCCTGAACCGCCCCGAGGCGATGAACGCCCTGAATCTTGAGATGATCCGCCAGATAGACGCGGCCCTGGACCAGTTTCAGGACGATCCGGCCGTGTTCTGCGTGGTTCTGACATCCTCTAGCGACCGGGCATTTTGTGCCGGGGGCGATATGCGTCGGGTGCGCGAGCTGGTTCTGGCCGACAAGCTGGACGAGGCCGAGCAGTTCTTTCGTGAGGAATATGCGCTGATCGAACGGATCGCCGGGTTTCCCAAACCCTATATCTCGGTGATTGACGGGATTTGTATGGGCGGCGGTATGGGTTTGTCTGTGCATGGTGCCTATCGCATCGCGACCGAACGTGCGCTATTTGCCATGCCGGAAACTGCGATCGGGTTCATTCCCGATGTGGGCGGCAGCTATTTTCTGTCGCGGATGCCACATCATTGCGGGGTCTGGATGGGCCTAACCGGGGCCTCGGTGCGCGGGTTCGATGCACATGGTCTTGGGATTTCGACCCATATGACTGTGACCGAATCCTTGCCTGCGCTTATGAAGGCGCTGTGTCATACGGATCTTCCGATAGATGACATACTCGATGATCTCTGTGCGGCGCTTGGGTATCAGCCTAACATTCTGATGCTGTCGGATACGACGGTCTGTTTCGCGCAACCGACGCTGTGCACGATTACCGAAAGCCTGCAACAGCACCGCAGCAAACGCAAAGAGGCCGCTCTGAAGGCGCTGCGCAATGCGTCTCCGCGCAGCTTGTTGGAATCTCTGACCCTGTTGCGCAGAGGCAAAGAGCTGACTTTGTCCGAATGCCTGGAACAGGAATTCGAAGCCATGCGCGTTGCCATCCGCCATCCCGATCTGCCCGAAGGCGTCCGCGCGGTGCTGGTCGACAAGGATCACAGCCCGAACTGGCATTCACGGAGTAACTGAAAGAACAGGTACTGCCCCTCTGACGACAAGAAGGAACGAGATGACCCAAGGCTCAGAAGATTTCGACTATGTGATCGTGGGGGGCGGCTCGGCGGGGTGTGTTCTGGCCAATCGCCTTTCGGAAAACCCACGCAACAAGGTGCTGCTTCTGGAAGCCGGAGGCAAAGACAATTACATCTGGATTCACATTCCCGTCGGCTATCTGTATTGCATGGGCAATCCCCGGACCGATTGGGGTTTTCAGACCGCCAGGCAGGACGGGTTGAATGGGCGCGCACTGAACTATCCGCGCGGGCGGGTTCTGGGGGGCTGTTCGTCGATCAACGGCATGATCTATATGCGTGGTCAGGCGCAGGATTATGACACTTGGCGGCAGATGGGCAATCCGGGTTGGGGCTGGGACGATGTCCTGCCCTATTTCAAAAAGTCCGAGGATTACTATTCCGGGCCGGACGCCATGCACGGCACCGGCGGCGAATGGCGAGTCGAGGAACAGCGCCTGACTTGGGAGATTCTGGATGCCTACCGCGATGCGGCGGAACAAGCCGGGATCGCCAAGGTAGAGGATTTCAATCGCGGTGACAACGAAGGTTCGGCCTATTTCCGGGTGAACCAAAAGGGCGGCTGGCGTTGGAACACGTCCAAAGGGTTTCTGCGACCCGCGCTCAAGCGTGGCAACCTGCGTGTCGTGACGCAGGCTCAGGCCCGGCGGGTGCTGTTCGATGGAAAACGCGCCGTGGGCGTCGAAGCCGAGGTCAATGGGCATGTGACGCAGTTCAAAGCAAAAGCCGAGGTGATACTGTCCGCTGGTGCAGTCGGGTCTCCGCAGTTGCTGGAACTATCGGGCATCGGCAAACCCGAACATCTGCGCGGGCATGGGATTGACGTGGTGCACCGCAATGACTGGGTCGGGGAAAACCTGCAAGATCACCTGCAGCTGCGCGTCGCGTTCCGGGTCGCGGGTGTCAAAACCCTGAACCAACGGGCCGGGTCGCTGCTGGGCCGGATGGGGATCGGGCTGGAATATATGCTGAAACGATCGGGGCCGATGTCCATGGCCCCCAGCCAACTGGGAATCTTTGCCAAATCCGGCCCCGAGGTCGAAACCGCCGATCTGGAATTTCACGTCCAGCCCCTGTCGCTTGAGAAATTCGGCGATCCGCTGCACCCATTCCCCGCCTTCACCGCCAGTGTCGTGCCGCTGCGGCCCAGCAGTCGGGGTTCGATCCATATCACCTCTGGCGATCCTAAGGCGCATCCTTCCATCGACCCCAATTATCTGAGTACGGAGATGGACAAGCAAGTGGCTGTCCGTGCTATCCGGCTTGCGCGTGAAATTGCCGGGCAGGACGTCATGCGCAAATACAATCCGGCTGAAATCAAGCCCGGCGCAGCCTATCAATCCGATGAGGATCTGGCGAAGGTGGCGGGTGATATCGGCACCACGATCTTCCATCCTGTTGGCACATGCCGCATGGGCGAGGACGACAGCGCCGTGGTGGATTCGCAGCTGCGGGTCAACGGAGTTCAGGGGTTGCGAGTCGTTGACGCCTCGATCATGCCGACGATCACGTCGGGCAACACCAACTCGCCGACCATCATGATTGCCGAGAAGGCCGCCAGCTATATCCTGCAGACCTGAGCCTTAACTGTCCGGGGTGCGGGACAGGATCGTGCCGCCATCTCCGCAAGCAAAATAGTGGCCTCGCGCGTCCGCCGCGACCGCACGCAATCCGGCGGTTGTTCCTGTGGCGTCCAGATGCCAGCGCCGACCGTCGAATAGGGCGGCTGCTCCAGCGGCACCCACGGCCATTGCATTCCGATCAGTTCCTGTAACTGCCAGCAAGTCGTTGCGTGCCCGCACCGGCGTGATGGTCCAGCGAGTGCCGTCGAAATGCCCGATCGTGCCGGACAGACCAACGACGAAGATATCGCTGAGCGAGCGGCCCCAGACGTCGAACAGGAAATGCTCGGTTCCGGCGCTGAACTCATCCCAGCGCTTGCCGTTCCAACGCATGACCTGACCGAAATCGCCTACGGCCAGCAGGTGTTCTGCGTCTACGCCCCAAAGACCATAAAGAGCGCTTTTGGTACCGGACGGCATACGCTGCCAATCCGCTCCGTTCCAATGCAGCACCAGACCTTCATCGCCGGCGGCGAAAATCTGGCCTGCACCGTCCGACCACAGTGATAGAAGGGTGACATCCATGTGCAGGTCGAAATGCTTGCGCCATTGGGAACCGTCGAAATGATGAACCTCGCCCAACTGCCCAGCAGCCAGCAGCCCACCATCAGGCGCGCGGGTCAGGTCGTGGATGCCAAGGTCGCCGACGGGGGGCAGGGCCTCCCACTTGCCGCGATCCTTCACCAATACGTTGCCTTCCTCGCCACAGGCATATAGCTGGTCACGGGTTGGGTCGTACCAAATTCCCCATAACTGCCGATCCGTACCGCTGGGTATTTCGGCCCAGGCTGAAGGCTCGGCCCCGGCTTGAACAGCTGGGGCAAAACAGGTCAGCGCCTGATCGTCGCCGACAAGCACGGTGCCGAAATCGCCCACGGCCATCGCCTCGCCTGAGGGGAGCGGCACCAGCCCCAGCAGATCATGCCCTGTGCCACTTTGAACCCGGTCAATTTGGGTGTCGCGGATCAAGTGAATATGTCCGCTATCGCCCACGGCAAGCGTACCCCGACCCGAGCGCCCGAGTGCACGAAAGCGGCTGAATTCGTGGTCGGTGAATAGCTTTTCAAAGGTCGCGCCATCCCATCGGACCAGATCACCACGAAAGCCGTTTGCATCCACAAAATAGCGACCGCCACACAGCAACGCGCCGCCATCCTCCAGCGCCAGTGCTCCTGTGAAATTCGAGGCGACGGGGCAATCAAGGGATGTCCAGGATTCGTCGGCTTCACGCAGCAACACGGTGCCATCTCCGCCCGCCGCCAACAGCCGCCCGTCATTCAAGCGGATGATGCTGCGCAGATGTGCGCGGGTGCCAGAGTCTTCGGCCATCCAATCTGTCCCGTCGAAATGCAGGATTGTCCCCTGGTCCCCCACGGCCCAAGCCTGACCGGAGTCTGACCCGCAAATGTCAAACAGTGGTGTGTTTTCGGGGGTCGAGGGGTACTTTCCATCCGCATCTACGACACATCCCCGGATCTTGTGCCACTGCGTGCCATCAAAACGCAGGATCAGCCCCATCCAACCCACGGCCCAAAGCGCAGACCGATCACGGCCCCACAGCGCATGAAGTGGTACCGGTGCAGGGCTGGGCATCCGGGCCCACTCCACGCCGTCGAAATGGGCTATGACACCGTCATCGCCGACAACAAACAGCCCATCCGCGTCGGCCCAACCATCCCAAAACACAATTCCCGGTCCGGTCGGCAAGCCTTCGACGGAATACCATCCCTTTGTCTCGCTGGGGCGGGATCCGAACTTGCCGCGCAGCAGGCCCCGGCGGGAAATCACGTCGGCTGATCCATCCATTTATCCGTTCCCCTTCTGCGCCCCGGCTTGTTTCAAACGCACGGCTTCGGCATCCATCAATTCGGCCAGTTCAGTGCTTATTCCGTGCTCGGCCAGTGCGTTTTGCATGTCCTGGCCCTGCAAGTTTTCGGCAAAGACACCGGGCAGCGATGCCGCGACCGAGCGGTGAAAGTCGCGCTGCCCAAGCGCCGCCACAGCCCGGATCGCTGGTGCAAAAGATTGCGCCACCACGCTGTCAGGCTGGTCAGCCACAATCGGCGCGCCGCTGTCCGATCCCATGGCCAGTTCGGGTGACAGAGGGATTTCGGCCAGTTTGTCGATCCCCAGCGTGCCCAAAGCCTTCGTGACGCCCGCATCGGGGAACAAGTGGAATTCTTCCCGGCAATGGGGGCATTGCACACCGGCCATGTTCACCACCGCGCCCACCATCGGCAGCCCGCGTTCCTTGCAGAACCGCCCGGCCTTGAGGCTATCCATCTGCGCCACCGCCTGCGGCGAAGTCACCAAAACGGCCGAGGTATTGCTGCCTTCGAGCATATCGCACAGGGTAATCAACTCATTCCCTGTTCCCGGTGGCATGTCGACGATCAGAAAATCCAGTGCGCCCCAGTCGAAGCTGCCGATCAGGTGGTGAATAAAGTCATGCTTATAGGCATCGCGCCAGACAATCGGGGTTGTGTCATCCTCAAGCATGAAAGCAAGCGAGCCGATCCGCACCGGATGCGCGATCCCGTCACCTTGATAATCGTGCGTCTCCAACCCGGATTGCGCGGTGCGGATTTTAGCCCCGGCAAAGCCAAAGAACCGGCTTTGATTGGGGCCGTGGATATCCGCATCTGCGACGCCCACGCGGAACCCGTCGCGGGCCAGCCCGGCGGCAAGGTTGGCGCTGACAGTGCTTTTGCCTACGCCGCCTTTGTTGGCCAGCACCACGATGATCTGGTCGATCTGTTGCAGGCGGTTTTCGATCAGGACCTTGTTGTGGTGGGGCTTGTCCAGCGTACACTCGGCCTCGCGCGGGCAGAACTGGCAGGCGTGGCCCAGTCCGCAATCGGTTTTGACCACGCTTGCCTTTTCTTCTGGGGTCAGGAAATCCACGGCTTACTCCGACGTCATATCAAGCAGAATCCAACCGTCCGACACACGTTTCAGCCCGTCGCGTTCCTTTTCCGCACCCTGCCAGACGGCAAAGGCCATTGGCACCGTGTCGCGGGTGAGAGACGTGTTATGCGCGCCCTCGGATTCAATCGGGCGCGACATGACAACCGTCCATTCGTTCGGGTCGCCATCGTTGTTGAAATACTGGCTGTCGCCGCTGACGGGCTGTTCGTCCAGCATCGTGGTGCTGCCCGGCCCTCCGGCGGCAAGGTTCTGGACGGTGTCGCCACCGGGCTGCCAGTACCAGATGTTCACCGCACTGTCGGGTCCATCGCCCATGACATAGGAGGTATCATCGCTGCCAAGCGCAAACTGCACCGCCGCGCCGTCGCGAAATTTGTCAAAGGCGGTGGCAACATTCGGGGTGTCATCAACCCAGCGCAGGCGCACATAGAACCGCTCGGACGTGCGGGCCAGCGTCATGTATAGAAAGCTGGGCTCGGCATCATAGTTCACCCGCAACTCGACCGATTCATGCACCGCCGGGGCGGGCAACATCGACACGCGGTATTCGGGCAGCCGGTCCCAAATGATGTCATCGGGGTCATTCACGCGGCGCAGGTAAATCCCGTCGGGAATGGTCGAGACTTTGACGCTGTCATACGCCTCAAGCAGTTTCACATTGGCATCCGCCAGCGTTTCCGAGTTCGCGATCTGCGGCGTGGACAGCAGTGCAAGGGCGGTCAGGTATGGGATCGTTTTGTGCATCTGTGATCTCCTTATCCCCATAGGTTCTGGGCGGGCGTCGCGGTCTGTGAGGTGTCGGCGCGGGGTGCATCGGGGTCGCGGAACGGGCCGACGCGGGCTTCGAGTTCATGAATCTGCGCCTCGGCCCAGCTGTGCAGATCCTGGGCCAGTTGCATCAAGGTAGGGTCCAGTAGCTGCACCGTATGATGGCGCAGCAGCCCGGCCACCGCATCCAGCGTTGGTCCAAGATAGCGGCACAGAAAATCTCGCTGCGCGCGCCGATAGCCCGAGGCATCCTTGCCATCGCGCAGCGCGCGCGCCTCAAGATGACAAAGCACCGACATCAGTTCGAACATGCTGGCCATGTGGTCGGGTTCGTCGTTGCGCCCCTCGTCCGAAGTTGCCGCTTGCAGCCCGAAATGACGGTAGAACGCTGCGATGTTCAGCATGAAAACAGGGCGCGTCAGCCCGGCAAGGATATGTTCGTGATCCCCGGCCAAAAGGGCGGCTGTGGGCTTGCCGCCAAGCCCGTGCAAAAAGGCACGGATATATCCTGCCTCAAAGCTGTCATAGTCGGATGAGGGCGGCATTTTGGGCCACCCCGCGCCGGTGACATCCGTCCAGGCCGCGCTGAACGCCGCCTGAAACTCGCCCGATGCGATGGCCTCATACAAATCCCGTGAAGGGTGCCCAAAGGCCAGCGCCGCCAGACGCCAGATGGTTTCCTTGGCTTGCGCCCGTGCGGGGCTGTCACCTTTGGGCGGGGGAGAGGAGAGAGAGACCGACATCAGCTGAGCTTGAACATTTCGGCGTGGCGATAGCCGATCAGGGTATCCATCAGCTCACTTTCACCACCGTCGGCCTTTTTGGCGCGTTCGGCAGTGATCGTCTCAAGCGCGGCGCTGACGCCGTCGCCGAACAGGCTTTCCAGATACTCCAACGGCACGCGGGATTCAGTGGTCGTATCGCCGTTTTCATCCAGTTTGGGTGGTGATAGTGGCGGCACATAGAATACGTTTGGTTTTGTTCCCATCTCGGGGTGCAGTGGAAGCGCCACCTTGTATTTGTCGACAAGCGTATGGATCGGACCGTCCTCGTCATCGCGGTAGCCGATCCAACGGATGCGACCGACACATTGCTTGGCGCAAGCCGTGGGCAGGCCCTTTTCGATGCGCGGATAGCAGAAGATGCATTTCTCGGATTTCGAGATTTCTTCGTTGAAATACACCTTCTTGTAGGGGCAGGCCGAGACGCAATAGCGGTAGCCGCGGCAGCGTTCCTGATCGATCAGAACGATCCCGTCCTCCTGCCGTTTATAGATCGCATTGCGGGAACACGCTGCCAAGCAGGCGGGGTTGTCACAATGATTACAAAGCCTTGGCAGGTAGAAGTAGTAGGTGTTGGGGTATTCGCCCTCACCCTCATCCTCGTCCCAGTTGGCGCCCCAGGTGGGTTTGACGTTCGGACGCAGCCAGGGGTCGGTGCCGGTCATCAGCGCCTCTTCGTAGTTGTAGTCCCACGGGACCCCATAATCCTCGGCGCTGGGTTCGGTGCCCAACCGCAGGGCACCGTCGGCGTCGAAGCCACCGCCCATATCGGCATAGTTCTTGGGATAGCCGGTACCGGGCATCGTCTCGACATTGTTCCAGTACATGTATTCGCGGCCATTGCGGTTGGTCCATTGCAGCTTGCAGGCCGATGTGCAGGTGTGGCAGCCGATGCATTTGTTCAGGTCCAGCACCATGGACAGTTGACGTTTCACAGCCATGTCTTAATCCTCCCTCTTGCGCGGCGCTTATGCCGGTTCCACGTCAATGCCGCTTTCATGGGCAAGCTGGTTCGCGTTCCATTTGAACAGCTTGAACCCCAGATGCCCCCAGCCCCCCGCCAGTTCGAGCGGCTGGATCAGCGTGGCCATGGTGTTGTTCATGGGTTTCATCTGCTGGTACTGATGCGGTTCCCAACCATGCTCCATCATGATCGTCTTGTCGGGCAGGCTGGGATAGAACTTGGCCTGAGCAAAAAACTCACCCGCGCTGTTGAAGATGCGCACGTTCGATCCGTCGGTGATGCCCTTTTCGGCGGCCAGTTTGGGGTTGATGTAGATGTTCGGCTCACCCCGCTGCAGTCGCATCATGAACTTGTTCGACCGCCAGTTGGAATGGATGCCCCAGCGGGTGTGTGGCGAATAGAAGGACAGCGGGAAGTTCGACGCTTCGGCCCCCGCGTGGTGCCGCGCAGTCGGGACGGTCGCGCCCATCTTCTCGAACGTCGGGTGGTCGCAATAGAAGGTCACGCGTCCCGTCAGCGTCTCATAGGGTTTCTTGTCGACGGTCTGGGCGACGAACGGGTTATAGGGCTCATCCGGCGGGATGGGCTGGTTGTTACCACCTTCGGCATTCATCACGATAAAACCTTGCTCGGCGGCCTCTTCCAGCGACACGCCACCCATTTCGGGGCTGTTATCAACCAGCCATTTGGTGGCGTCATAATCCGTCAGCAGGGTCTGGTTCATGGTGTAGTCATCGTAGATCGTGTGCAGATCGCGGGTGACATCGCCATCCTGATAACCCTCGGTGATTCCTCGTGCGATGGCGCGTTCCTGAATCTTCTGGGACAGCAGGGCCATAATCTCCCAGTCAGGCTTGGCCTCGCCGATCGGATCGACGGGGCGCGAGAAGACGTTGATAAACCGATGGAACCCGACCGACCGCAAATCCCACGCTTCATAGTGGCTTGCGGCGGGCAGCAGATAGTCGGCCCATTGCGCGGTGCTATCCATGCGGACGTTGATATCGACGAACAGTTCCTCGACCTCGTGCAGAATACGGTCGCGGTATTTATCGGCAAATTTGTTGCGGCGGAACTTGTTGTCCGCGATCGAGATCAGCCCTTTGACGTCGCCGCTATAGGGCATCCAGCCTTCCGAGATGCTTTCGTCGATCATCTCTTCCATCTCGTCGACGTTAAAGCCCACACGCTCTTTCAGCTTTTCGGCGTCGAAATATTCGCGCGCATGTTCGATCATGTGGCCGCGCTGAAATTCACCCAGCCCGCCGGGTTCCAGCCGGGGGAATTTCTCGAACCCATAAAGCGCAAGGCTGAGCCAGGGCACGTGTTTCCAATCGATCCATGAGGTGTCCATGCCGCCGGTCTTGCCACCATGCCCGGTCAGCGCCAGCACCAGTGCCTGTGACCATCCGGTGTAGATGCCGTTCGAATAACGCCCGACATTGAAGCCCAGCATCAGGATCGCCTTTTTCGCAGCAGCAATGGCGCGGGCCTCGCCACGCACGGTTTCTGCAGCAATCCCGGTGGTTTCGACCATGGCCTCGGGCGTGTATTTCGCGGCCTCGGCCCGGACGTTTTCAAAAACGGTCGTGACTTCGATCCCTTCGACCGTAAAGGTGCCCTCCAGCGCCGGGTCGATACCCTCAAGCGCGATGGTCTTTTCCTCGGACCCCATCGAGCCTTTCAGCATCACCGCAGCGTTGCTGTTGAGATCCCAGTGATAGAAATTCTGATCCGAGCCGCCATCGACCAGATCCGCCTCGCGCAGCAGTTTGCCGTTATCCGTGCGCACCAGCACCGGCAGGTCGGTTTGCTCCTTGACGAAATCGGCCTTGTAGAGACCTTCTTCGAGGATGACGTTGACCATCGACATGGCCAAAAACGGATCAGCCCCCTGTTTGATCGGCATCCACAGATCGGCGTGGATCGACGAGGGGTTATAGTCCGGTGCCACCGACACGACGCGCGCGCCGTTGTATTTGGCCTCCCACAGGTAATGCGCGTCGGGGATGCGGGTGGCGTTCGGGTTGAACAGCGACATCATGATATAGTCGGCATCGAACCACGCATCCGAGGTAAAGCTTTCCAGCGGGTTGCCATAGGCCAGATGCGCACCGGTGTTCAGGTCGCCGACGTCGGTGAAAATGTCCAACTGCACCCCGCCGACCAGCGAGGCGAACCGGTATGGCGCCGCAAACCGGACCATCGACAGGTTCCCCGACCCGGTATGTGTCATCAGTTGACCCGGCCCGTGGTTTTCGAAAATGTCGATGATCTTGTCGGCGATTTCTTCGGTGATCTCGTCCCATTCCATGCGCTGCCATTTGCCCTCGCCGCGCTCGCCGACGCGCTTCATCGGGTACCGCAGGCGGTCGCCTTCGTACATGGCGGCGGAATGGATCGAGCCCTTCTGGCATCCGCGCGGGTTGGCGTCGGGCACGTTGGGATTGATCTGTGGGTACTTGGCCAGCTGTTCCTCGCGGATGACAATGCCGTCCTTGACATAGACGTCGAACGCACAATTGCCGACGCAGTTGATGCAATGCGCCGCCTTGCCGATCTTGTCCCAGGTGAATTCTCGGCGATACAGGTCTTCCCAGTCGCGATAGGGGTATTCCTCGGCCAGAGTGTCCTCGATCGGTTCCAGCCGGTTCAGGGACCATGCCTGATTTGCAGCCAGCACTCCGGCCCCCGCAAGTGATGATGTCTGCAAAAACTCACGACGCTTCATGCGCAGCATAGTCTTCCTCCCTATGGCTGGTCGCCCATTTCAATGGGTCGCGTGGCTGAATTCACGATAGCGAATGGCAGGCGCGCAAAGGCAGCGAAGTTGTTATGAGATGTTAACGAGTTGTTAACATCGCTCCTGGGGGGGTTCCCGGAGGCCGATAATAGTGCTGTTATTGATGCCAAGACCTGCGTAAAGGGCGGGCCAACATACTGACCGCAAATGCCAACCGACACAGATCAAGCCACGTCGTCCAGTTTCGGGCGAAACAGCCAGATCACAGCGCTGACGGATTACCTGACCCAGCGCCTTGAGCCGTTGGTGGATCAATCCATCGAGATTGCAAAATCCAACGGATACGCTCCCTTCACCACCACGATCCGGGCCGCCTGGGTCGAGGCTATCGTCAGCGTGACGGATTCTCTGTCGGATTACCTCACAAGCTCGACAGACTCTCCTGCTGGTCCGATGGCGACGCTTGATTACGCGCGCGATCCGCGATTTTCACGTATGCGTATTATTGCGCGTCAGCATCGCGCATTGGGCATTACGCTTCAGATGTATGTCGGTTTGTTCAAGCATTTTCGCAACCTTTACCTGTCAGAATTGAGGAATTTGCCCGGCGGCATGTCCGACAATGAAACCTCTCGCGTGAGGGATTTCTTTGACGAGGTCGAGTTAAGCATCAGCGCGGATTGGAACGACAAAAGTGACAATCAGCGCCTGCGCGAGCTGCAGGAAAGGTCGCGCGCAATCACTTTGGACAAGGACCGGTATTTCGCGATCTTTGAAAGCCTGCAAAACGCGGCCTTCCTTTTGGATAGGGATGGCAGGCTTGTGAACGCCAATCAGGCCTCAGCCGAGCTGTTCGTTGGCCGTGACGCGCAGGCAGGAGACGTCATTTATCTGCGTTCGATGCGCAGCCGTAAGAAAAACCTGCAATCCGTCATAGATCAGATCATGGCCAATACCCAAACGTCAGATGGCCCGATCTGGATGGATACTCTGGACGGGCCAAGGTGCTTTGACATTCGCACCCGAACTTTGCACGACGCGGTCGAGAATACCGCAATCGGCCATGTTGTTCTGCTCAACGATGTCACCGAACTGCAACGCAAGGCGGAAAAGGCGCGTCAATCCGAGCAGGGTATGTCGCGATTTCTGGCAACGATGAGCCATGAAATCCGAACACCGCTGCATGGTGTCCTTGGTGCCGCCGAGTTGTTGCGCACCGCAGATCAGTCCAGTGGCGCGACTTATCTGGACATAATCGAGGGAGCAGGCAAGTCGCTGCTGCAAACGCTTACCAATGTTCTGGATTATTCAAAATTCGAGAATGAACCTCCGGTACCAAGGCCATCAGAGACGGATTTACACGAAGAAATCCGCGCGTTTGGGGACATCGCCACGATCGGGCGGAATGTGACGCAATCGCCGCTGAATATCGAGGTCGATGGCAATGTCCCCAAAACCGTTTGTTTAGATTGGGGCATCACGCAACAGGTCCTCAGCAATCTTGTCTCAAACGCTCAAAAGGCAGATGACGGTCGCGGCGTCGATGTGTCGGTCCTCCACCATCGGGACGAAACCGGGCAGGACCTGTTGCGTTTTGACGTCACGGATCACGGGCCGGGCATACCCCGCGCCGCCGCGGCTGCGCTAGAAAGTCCGTTTCGCAAAACCATCGCGCGCGACACCGGAAACGGAGGGTCGGGGCTGGGTCTGGCGATCTCGCATTATCTGGTTGAGGCGATGGAAGGCAGGATCAGCTACGAGAACCTTACGAACGGAGCCCGCGTTTCATTCGAAGTGCCGCTTATGCAAGCGGGGCGTCACAAGCCAGATGATCGAGAGGACGCAAGGGAGATTGGCGCCGCACACCCTGAGGCGCAGTTTTGCCTTTTGATAGATGACGATCCGATCGGTGCACTGGTGACCGCCCGGCAACTGGAACGCATCGGCCTTGTGGTCACTCAAGCCGCAACTGCGCGCGAGGCAATGCAGTTGGCAGCGCTGACCGATTTTGATGTATTTGTTGTCGACTATCTCTTGCCGGACGGCGACGGGCCCACATTGGTCAAGTCGTTGAAAAGTCAGTCGGGTCAACCAGCCCGGTTCTTGGCGCTGACGGCAAATATTGAAGCGCTGGCCGGAAAACAACAGGATTTTGATGAGGTTCTGGCCAAACCTGCAGGGCAGGTCACATTGGCCTCGGCAATCTTTGGGTCTCGGTCCCGCGCTTACGCGGCCTTGTCTGCCGGTCAAGGAGATTTCGACGGGTTGCAGGGCCTTGCACCGGAAACGGTCGCGGCAATGATTGAGACATTCGATGCCAGCTGGTCCAATTTTCGGCAGACGCTCACCTTGACCGGGGCGGGCACTCCCCGGCACGCTCTGGCGTTGTCTGCGCATCGTCTTGCCGGAAGCTGCGCGGTATTGGGTTTGACTGACCTGGAAATCGGGTTGCGCAAGCTCGAAGCGGCCTGCGATGCGGATGCGGTCGACTGCCTGACCCCCTTCATTCCGGCCGTGGACAAGGATCTGGCCGACTTACCGTCGTGGCTGCGGCTTAAGGCTGCTTGGGGGGTGAAATGAGTATGACCTCAACAACGCGGCAGCCATCGGATATCAGAACCCACAAGGTATTGTGCATCGAAGATGACCCCATCGTTCAGTTGATGCTGCGTGACATCGTGGGAAACTCAGGCGCCGAATGCCATGTCGTCGCCTCGGCCAGCGAAGCCGAACGAGAGTTGGCGTCGTCCCGGTTTGACTTGGTACTGCTGGATCGAAAACTGCCAGACAGCGATGGGCTGTTGCTTTTGCAATCCGTCAAGAATAGCAGCGATTGCCCAGTCATGATCCTGAGCGCCATGAACGACACCCGGGACAAACTTTTGGGTCTTGGCCTGGGGGCAGAAGAATACATCACCAAGCCGTTCAATCCGCTGGAACTGAGCAGCCGCATCAGACAGCTACTGAATACCCGGCCCCGCACTGCCGCCGATCAGAATCCGGAACGGTTTGAAGCGGCAGGTATGTCTTTTGACCCGCGCAGCCGCCGTCTTGAAGCCAAGGGATGTTCTTCGATTCTGGCACCCGCCGAAGCCCGGCTGCTGCACGTCCTGTTACTGCACACGGGCGAGGTTCAAACTCGGGATGAGCTGTCGCAATTTGCCTGCGCTCGGGAATGGGCCCCGGGTGATCGGACGATTGACGTATTGATCAATCGCTTGCGGCGACGCCTGAAAACGATGCCCGCCGAAATCGTCACCGTTCATCGCACGGGCTATATGCTGAATGTCCAGTTTTCGGGGTGAAATGCTGAATTTCGGAACCTCGATCTTGCGAAGGTTGCGCTTGCAAGCGGACGTTTCGGCGATTGATGAACGGGCGCGAATGAAAGAGTTTTAGGATCGCCGCCCGGCGGATATAAGCCGACGTCTTAGGTCATCTACTTTTGAACCACCAAGATCCCAGATTTGATCGCGCAAAGCATTTTAAATATTCTTGGTGTTTTTCTGGCAGATATTTGCGGCAAGAGTCACACTAGGAATATGACGGTTGCTGCCGGGGCGATGGTTGAAAAGTAGCCCGTAGGACAAAGGTCATAGCGTGTTGCCACGCGCCGCCAAACCTTGAGCCTGCCAAACGTGATCTCGATCCGATTTCGCCGCTTTTATCTGGGCTTGTCACACTTGATTGTCGACTCACGCTTCTTTTTGGCGGCGACATTGGCGTGCATCCCTATTGTCTTTCTCTGTTTCTCGAAATCAGCCGACGTCATAGCCACGATCGCCAAGCATCCAAACCAAGCCCAAGCGGTGCGCAACCCAAGCCCAAAGATTTGCCCGGTGGATTCCAACAGTCTGAGCACGCGTCCTTGATCATCACAGATGACATGCAGCTCGGTAATAATACCACCTTTGGTTCCGACAATTCGGCGGCCAAGCCCCGCTATTTCGCAGTCATACTGGTCGCAGTGTGGCGGGCAATGAAAGCGGTTGCGTCTATTGCAGCGCTACCTTGTTCGCCGTGATCGACGGCTAGACCGACCCTCATCCCCGCCAACCCGATCCATGCCTTCGCTGATCTTAATGTTCAGCGTCACGATACGTTTGTTGCGGGTCAGCTTCGCGTTGGTCGGGCTGGCCAAGATCGATCACCTTGACCCTGCCAAGCGGCAGGTCGGCGGACACTGGCAGGTGCCATTTGCACTATCCTTGCCAAAAATGTTGGGCACTCGGCCATATATGATGTGAAGACGCCCGGGTCCTCCCAAGAACCCGGGTCTCTGATCCTGGTATCGTTCAGGCCTACATACCGGCCTGAATCCAACGCGCCGCTTTTTCTGCGATCATCAGAGTCGGAGCGTTGGTGTTTCCGCTGGTGATCTCGGGCATGATCGAGGCATCGACCACGCGCAATCCCTTGATCCCCTTGACCTTGAGTTGAGGGTCAACCACTGCCGTCGGATCATCCGCGCTGCCCATCTTGGCCGTGCCGACGGGGTGGAAGATCGTGTTGGCGATATCGCCCGCCAGCTTGGCCAGTTCCTCATCGGACTGGTACTGCGTGCCCGGCTTCCATTCCTGCGGATTATAGCGTTTCATGGCCGGTTTCGCCATGATTTCACGCACTTGACGCAGGCTGTCGGCGGCGACCTTGCGGTCATCCTCGGTGTCCAGATAGTTCGGCGCGATCATCGGCGCGTCGTTATATTTGCCCGACCGGATGCGCACATGGCCACGGCTGGTGGGGTTCAAGTTGCAGACACTAACCGTAATCGCCGGGAAATCATGCAGGTCTTCGCCAAAGGCCTCAAGGCTCAGCGGCTGGACGTGATATTCCAGATTGGCGTGGGTGCGGCTGGGGTCCGACCGGGTGAAGGCACCCAGCTGGCTGGGCGACATGCTCATTGGGCCCGAGCGCTGCAGCGCATATTGCAGGCCGATCTTGGCCTTGCCCACCAGGCTGTTGGCCAGCGTGTTCAGGGTCTTGGCCCCGTCCACTTTGAACACGGCGCGGATCTGCAGGTGATCCTGCAGGTTCTCACCCACGGCGGGCGCGTCCAGCACCACGTCGATGCCCTGCGATTTCAGGAATGCGCCATCCCCGATGCCCGACAGCTGCAGAATCTGCGGCGAGTTGATGGCCCCGGCGGACAGAATGACCTCGGCCTGCGCCTTGACAGTTACGGGCTGACCCGCTCGGCGAACAACCGCGCCGGAACAGCGGGTTGCGCCGTCATCGGTGGTGTCAAAGGTCAGACGTTCGACCTGCGCTTCCGTCCAAATGGTCAGGTTCTGACGGTCTTTCGCAGGACGCAGGAACCCCTTGGAGGTGTTCCAGCGCCAGCCCGATTTCTGGTTGACGTCAAAGTAACCGACCCCGGCATTGTCGCCCGAGTTGAAATCGTCGGTCGATTCAATGCCCGCCTCGTTTGCGGCCTTGGCAAAGGAATCCAGCACGTCCCATTGCAGGCGCTGCTTTTCGACACGCCACTCGCCACCATGGCCATGCAGGTCGGAAAAGCGGCTGTTGTCGCCGGTCGCCGGGTCCGCCCCGCCATCCAACTTGTAGTGGTTCTCATGCGCCTTGAAGTCAGGCAGAGAGTTCTCCCAGCTCCAGCCCTCTTCGCCGCTCAGCTTTGCCCAATTGTCGAAATCGCGCGCCTGGCCGCGCATATAGATCATGCCGTTGATCGACGAGCAGCCCCCTAGCGTCTTGCCGCGCGGATAGCGCAGCGTGCGGCCGTTCAAGCCCTTGTCGGGCTCGGTCTGGTACAGCCAGTCGGTGCGCGGGTTGCCGATGCAATACAGATACCCGACAGGGATGTGGATCCACGGGTAATTGTCTTTCTTACCAGCTTCCAGCAGCAACACGCGTTTCGACGGATCCTTGCTGAGACGATTGGCCAGCAGGCAGCCGGCGGTGCCGGCCCCTACGACGACATAGTCAAAGGTTTC
>NZ_JBQFXE010000022.1:0-10533 GCF_056540685.1 Ruegeria sp. AM2
GCGCATGTTGATTTTCCAACCCCGCCTTTGGGGCTTGCCATGACGATGACGGGCATTGCTCGATCCTGCCACTTTGTTGTTACCGGTTTTATATCTCACACCGGAATTAAATCCAACACCTGAATTAAATCTATTACCGGTTTTATTTCCATAACCGGTTTTTAATCTCAGGGTCTGCCTCGCTTCTCGAACCACTTTCGGCAGAACCCAATGAAAGCGCGGTCGGCATTGCGGGGCGGCTCAACACACCAGTCGCGCCACTCACGCTCCAGGAAACGAACGTCCCAACCCGGTGCTGCATGGCGCGCTTCTTCGTAGGTGTCGGACTGCAGCGGTGGAATACTGCCTTCAACAAGCTGGCCAGGGGACATCGTGCCGCGATTAGTGAACACCACCATGTCAGCTTCATCTTCAAAGGTAACATGGTAATCCGGCAAATGGTCATGTTCTGCGAGTTGCCGGATCATCTGCCGAAAACGCTTCTGTGGGCTTTGCGACCCAGTCTTAAGCAGCAACTTAGCCAGCGTGATGCGCCAGGTTTTCTGCTGCCCGCAATGCTTCCGGGCGATCTCGTACACCCGTCTTTCAATGGGCTTGCGCAGGCGGAAGTAGTCCCGGTGGAGGGTCAGGACCTCTTCGTTCCGGATTGCATTGAAAACCCAATCTGACAGCTTCACTTCACACCATAAGAGACGCCCGTCCAAACCGTGCTTTCGGCGGATCGAGGAAGCGTCGATCAGGCCAAAGCCATCGACTTGCTCTTCATCGCCAGTGACAATGTTTGTCCTGATCCGCGTCCCTTCGAGGCGATCAAGGGCATCGAGCAGGGACTGGTATTCCCGGCCACTTGTGCCCCGATTGGTGAAGATAAGCAGCTCTCTGGAGTTGATCCGGACACGGGGCGAAACGGCTTCGCCTTCCTTCAGCTTTGCCATGATCTGACTGATGCAGTAGATCAGAATGTCCTTGTCGTAGATCGTCGCCAGACCCTTCACGCTCGGCGTGATCTGAAGCCATTTGTCGCCATTCTCATAGCGCTTAATCGTCGTCTCCGGCTTTTTTGAGAGTGAATAGAACGGGTGCTCCATGTGCTGCATCACGTCCTTCAGGACAGCATCAGCGACATCACAGATGAACAGATCATGCTGCGGATGACGATCCGGCAGGAGCGGGGTGAGAGCATTCGTGTTATCAATTACCATGAGTCGACATTCGTGGTTTTAGTTACCGCAGTCAAGATTCGTGTTATCAGTTACCAAAAGCAGGATTTCAGTTACCAAGATTCGTGTTATCAGTTACCAGCCTGCAAGGAAATTACATATTTTTCAAATCTCTACGCGGATTTTGGAGACGCGTAACACAGATTCTAACACATATATAACACCCACCTTCGCAGTCAGGCTTGTCCAGAACGTGCAAAATCCAGCTCACTCCCGATAGAACACACAGACATCGGTATTGGTCGATGTGGTCGTCCAAACACCGCCAAGGACACCGCATGTGGGACCGTAACTGGCTAAGAAGCGAGGAAGCGTCACCGTCAGCGCAAGGACCAGAACGACAGCACACAGACCAAACAACCGCAGACGGCTTTTGAACTGATCCAGCTTCTGTTCCCGTTCCCAAAGCTGGCGTTGAGCATCTGTTCGGTCCTGGTCGGCCTTGCTGAGAACCTCGCGGGTGTAGCTGGACGCCTTCAGCAGATCACTGGCTGTCTGCCTGATATCCTTCATCCGCTCTTCGAGGCGTTTGTCTATCACCTCGACCGCGTATTCCGCATACTGGTCCGGGTCGGTCTGATCCTGTGTGGCCTTTGCTGCCCGCCGTGCTTCATTCGCTGCTGTCGTCGCATGATTGACGGCTTTGGTCTGCTCCTGAACGTAGTCGTTCATATCCAGGACAAGGTTGCCAAGCCGTTCAAGTGTTTCGCGCAGCTCACCATCAGAAAACGGGGCAGGGGCGGCAGCTTTGTCAGACATGGCGGGTCACTTTCAAATCATTGCGGCTGCGGGACAAACAGCCCCTTGAACTCTGGATCGGCGTAGAAGCGCAGCTTTTGCGCCAGTGCAGACGGCTGGCCCTGTATGCGCAGGAGCTGGATATCAGGGGGCATCTGCATGATTTCATCAGGGGTGAGCAGATCGCGGCCCGTGAGGTTGTTGGAAAAGCTGGGATTGTCCCCCGGCTTGTAGCTGTCGGTCTGGAACCGGGAGGTTTCCTGCCCGATCATCTGGCTTAGCCATTTCGCCGTCTCGAAGTCGTTCACCCCGAAGACCTGTTGCACCCCGGCGTTGGCAATGAAGGTGTTCGCCCGGTCGGCGTAGAGATCGCGGAGCTGGCTCATGTCCTGAAGGATGGGCCAGAGCTGCAACCCATAGCCTGCCATCAGCCCCATAGCCCGCTCTACGGCCTCAAGACGGCCCAGAGCGGCAAATTCATCCAGCAGGAAGAGGGTAGGGGTAGAAAGCCGCCGAGACACGCCCTGAGCGCCCACAGGGGCCTCAGCATCCCGTGCGATGTCCTGGAGGGCCTGAGAGACGAGGAGGCGCAGCCAGCGGCTGTAGGCGTCCATCCTGTTCGGGGGAAGCACCAGAAAGACAGAGGTAATCCGGTGGCGCAGATCGGAGAAGGCGAAATCCGAGCGCGCCAGACACCGAGCAATGCGCGGGCTGTCGAGGAAATGGGTATGCCGCTGGGCGTTGGACAGAACCGAGGCGGCTTCCCGATCCGCCTTGCCGAGGAAGCGGTTGGCGGCGCGGGCAATCAGCCCGCCTGCCTCGTCGCTGTCCTGCATCAGTTCCAACAGAGCGCGCAGCTTTTCCGGGGGCAGGGTGAGGTATTCCCGGACAGTGGCGAGGGACCGGCGGTCCCGGTCCTCGTGGCAGACGCAGAACATGATCAGCCCGCCGAGGATAGCTTTCGCCTCTTCGTTCCAGTGCGCTTCCGTGACCTGTCCCGGCGGGTCCATGACCAGCGCCTCTGTCAGAGAGGCGGCATCCTCGCCGAGATCAAGGCTGTCGGATGTGAGCCGGTCGAGGGGATTGTAAGCGGCAGACGGCACCCCGGAAACCTCGAACGGATCGAGGACGTGCGTGGTCCCGAAGCGCCGCCGAGCCTCCCCCGCGATCCGCGCGTTCTCGCCTTTGGGATCGATCACCAGCACCGACCGCTCCACCGCCAGCAGGTTCGGGATGACGGTGCCGACGCCTTTCCCGGCCCGGGTCGGGGCGAGGGTGATCAGATGGGCAGGTCCGTCATAACGCAGGAGTCGCCCGGTGCCGGGATTCCGTCCGATCAGAAGTCCATCACCGCCCTGGTGTTTCTTCAGCTCCTTGCGAGTGGCGAAGCGGGCCGAGCCGTGACTGTCGCCGGTCAGCCCGAAGAAGTCATCGGCCCCGGAGACCATGCGCCAATACTGGAACCCGAAGACAGCGCCGATGAAGGTGGGCGGCAGAAGGACCGCCCATTCCCAGGCCGACTGACCAAGTGGCGGGCCAAAGGTCGAAAGCGCGACAATGCCACCGATCAGGAAGCCGATCATCGCACCGAATGCAGTGCGCCCGATCATCCATCCGAGCAAAACGGGTGTAGCGATCAGACGATAGAAGAACCGCGCCAGTCCACCCATGAAGAGCATGACGGAACGCATCACCCGGACCCGTCAGGATCAGAGAGCGGGGCAGGGGAGGCGTCCCACCCACCAACAGCAGACGCGCCATCACTACCCCAGTCCGCAAACGCCTTCCGGTCCTGATCACGGGACAGGTTCCGCACCAGCCGTTCCACCATCGCGGCGGCACCGCTGTCTCGTTCCGCCAGATCGAGCAGCGCACCCCCAAGGATGACCTTGCGCCTGGTATCGAGCTTGCGCTTTCGCGTGGCTTCCCGGTTGCGCAACCCCTGAAGGCGGGCCTTGGCCTGGGCGTAGCGTTTCTCGGCGCGTTCAAGCTCGGTTTCGGCCAAATCGGGAATCCATCTTTCAAAAGGGCGGGTCGCAACGTATCTCTTGTCAGATCGAACCTAAGCGCTTACCCGTAGGCCTGTAAAGGACAAGGGCGCACTTATGCAAACTCTCCACCTGCGGTTCCGAACTTTGCGTGCGATCTCTCCGGGGCAAAGCCCCGGCCGATGGCAGACCCCTTCGATGCGAAGCGCATCGAAATGGGAGACGGCATCGCCTCTCCCAAACCCTCTAGGACCAACCTGCGCGGTTGGATCGCGTCCCGCAAGCACGCCCGGAACGCCGGGTCCGACACACCCTGACGGCATCCTGTGCCCCGTGGCCGGGGCTGGATTGCCGGGGGTGTCGCGCTTGCGGGCTGCGCAGAAGAACAGTCGCGTGCCTGTCCTTCCTTGCCGGGTTTGCCGGTGGCAAACCGCCAGTGAATTGTCCCCATATCCCGCCCCCTATGAGGCTGGGGATTTGGGGGCAACTCACTGGCAAGCCCGCGCCTCAGAGGTGCGTTGCACCCCTTCAGCCGGGCTGTCTTTTCCCCTCCGGCCCCAGCGTTCTGGAGCGCGGGCCTCCGTGGAAAAGACGGCTGACCCGGTGGCTCATGTCGGCGCATGGGCCGGGGTCAGCAGCGCGCGTTATGACTGTCCGCATCACTGGGCGAGGGAGGGCGCATGGCCAGCTTCCACCTCTCTGTGAAGACGATCAAACGCAGCGCCGGGCGCTCTGCAACGGCGGCAGCGGCCTACCGTGTCGGGGAGCGCATTGAGTGCCAGCGCGAAGGTCGCGTCCATGATTACACCCGAAAGCAGGGCATCAAGGAAACCTTCATTGTCACCCCGGAAAATGCCCCATCTTGGGCGCAGGACCGCTCCAAACTCTGGAACGAAGTTGAGGCGAGCGAGACCCGCCGCAACTCTGTCACGGCCCGCGAATGGGAGCTGGCCTTGCCGTCCGAGATCAGCGACGAGGACCGGTCTCAGATCACCCGCAAGTTTGCTGAAGAGCTGGTCAGCCGCTACGGCGTCGCTGTCGATGTGGCGATCCACGAACCCCACCGTGAGGGCGATCAACGCAATCATCACGCCCATGTTCTGACCTCCACCCGCAAGCTGGAACCCGAGGGGTTCACGGCCAAGACGCGGGTGCTCGACGCAAAGCAGACCGGCGGTCCAGAAGTCGAACAGATGCGCGGCCTTTGGGCCGAGTTGCAGAACCGCGCCCTGGAGCGGGCTGGGGTGACCGAGCGGGTCGATCACCGGTCGCTGGAAGCACAGCGTGAGGCTGCGCTGGAGCGGGGTGATCAACTCTCTGCCGAGGAGCTGGACCGCGATCCCGAGCTGAAGCTGGGGCCAGCGGCCAATTCCATGGAACGGCGGGCAAAGGCAATGGCCGAGCGGGAGGGCCGGGAATACAAGCCTGTCACTGAACGCGGGGCTGTGGTCCACGCAGCCCGTCAGGCGCGCTCCGCATTCCGCGAAATGCGCGAACGGCTCGACATCGCGCGGGAGACCTATGGGGCTGAGAGATGTCGAGCAACGTGGAATCCCTGAGATCGCGCGACTGTTCAAAGTCAGCGAACGCACCGTGAGGCGTGTGTGAAGCGGTGCCCTACGCTGGAACTGCTGCGGGCTTAGGAAGTACTATGCGCACATCGTCAATCATCTGCTGCTGCGCAGATTTGATGTCGCCCTGAATGTTTACTCGGTAGTGGTAGAACTGCGCGCCGGTCGAAAGCCTGCCGATGCGCTCTAGACGCTGACTGTCTCCCTCATTTGTTGGTGAGAACAATACCCCAATAGGAGCCTTAGCAGAGGTAACATGGCTAATTATCTGATATCTATCGGCTTCTTTGAGTTTCGGTTTGTACTTCACCTCGCCCAGACCAATGATCTCCGTCTTTGATCGGCGGAAAATCAAGTCGGACTTAGTAGGGTAGGTTCTGTTATCCTCAAAGAGACGTCCTTGGTGTTTATTACCATCCAGCACGGCGATGTTGTGGCTCCGCAATCCCTGAACGAACGTTTGGCGAATGAATCGCTCAAAAATGTCGTCGAGGTTGAAAAGAAAGGACGGCAGTTCCTTTCCGCTAGGCTCGAAAGTGAACGCGATCCCTCCACCTGTCAGAAGCAACTGGTATACGCGAAGCATACCTGAGTAGTGTTGGCGCAATCGAAGTGAAACAGATCGATCTAAGTCGAAGTCGTGAAGGCTTGGTTCTCGCTCCTGGACACGTTGAAGTGCGCCTAGCGCTTGTTGGAACAGCAGCCTTTCACCTTCCCAGTCTTCGCTATGCGGGATCAGCCGGGCAAAACGCAAACACGCTGCTTTGATTACTTGATTAACGGGTGAGTCCTGGCCGAACTCGAATACGCTTGAGACCGTATCGACAGGATTACCGCGCGACAGATAACGGCCGATCGTAGCGCCGAATTCGACCCTGGGAGTGTAGTAACCGGTTCTCTGTCGAGGATAATAACTCCGCTCAAATCCAGCGGAGAGTGCCTCTCTCAAATAGTGGCAAAAGCTTCGGGCGAGTATCTGAACAGGGGCCGGGCTGTCGCTTGTTTGATAGCGTCGGAGCGTTGGCAGGACGTTTGCGAAGGTTTCGCCACCGACTTCGAGCATGGTCCAAAGGTTGGCAATCGGAAACTTTGGAACGATGTTCAAGGTAATGGAACGCGTCAGTGGTAGATAGCCAATAAGGCCGAGAGCCATCAAACGCGCCCCGTCTGATGTATCTTTGACTTCAATTGCATTGAGCGCGCGTGTCTCAGGAAGGATCAGTGAACGACCTTCGGAGTCGAACAGATCGGTTCGAGGAAAATAACGAGTGCCCCGCTCTTGAATCTCGACTACGCGAACAGGCTCAACCACTGCGATCAGCCTTGCCCGTCATCTGTACCAGCGGCTTCTGCATCTTCATCGAGCTGAAGAAGGTTCTCGATCTCTGTCTTGAGCGCCTCATAGCGCTGTCGGTCATGGAACAGAGTCCGCTGAAGTCCGAGTTGCACTCGTCCTGTCCAAACGTCTGCCAAGTCATCGATGCTTTGAACATGTAAGAAATTTGTATGTCCGAATCCGGCAGGAAAAGCTTCTGTCAGGATATCGAACACTCGCAGGGTACGTGATAGCACCCGGCTCTCGACACCCCGTTCTTTCAGGAAACTCTCCAAGAACACCTTATCGGGTTCCATCATGATAACGAGAAAACGCCGCAATAGCGCGTCGTCTAGATCCGTTACGGATCGATCAAATGGGTTCGCAGTCGCGAGCACAATAAGGTTGCGTGGCAGCGTCGTCGGTTCGCCCGATATGGCGAGAGTAAATTCTTTCTCGCGGTAGTCGGGTTCGAGATAAGTGAGCAACTCACCAAAAATGCGAGCTACGTCCCCTCTGTTCAGCTCATCAATGACCAAAACGTGGAGGTTCTCGGGGTCTTTCGTTGCTTTCTCTGCAAACTTCAAGAAGTGGCGACGTTCGAGGACATAAGTGACTCCGCCACCACTTTTGTCTTTAGAGACCGCCGGGCGAAATCCTTCTACGAAGTCATCATAGCCGAACGCTGGATGAAACTGGAGGAACAACACTCGCGTTTCGACTCCGTCTGCCAAGAAGGCTGCGATGTCATGCGCCCACTTCGTCTTCCCGGTGCCTGGAGGTCCAGCTAGAAGAAAGGATCGACTCGTGTCCTTTGCAATCGCACTCTGAACCGTGGACAAGATTGGATCATCGGGGCTGAGCAAGTCCTTGCTTGTACTATTGGCAGCGCTTTCTGCTTGTTGTGGTGCATTCAAAAACGCCTCCAAGCGAGGGGCAAGCTCCGACAGAAAATCGTCGTCCGTGGGTCGCTCAGTGACTGTTCCTGGCCACGCTCGATCCGGTGCCAACTTAAACCGCCCCAAGTAAGGGGCCTTAAATTCGTTCAGTTCAAGTTTCTCTGTCAGCAGGTGATCATAGAGCTCTTGCCAAGATGTTATGTGATCGGGAAAGCCTGAAAATGCGAAGAGCCAGACCATAAAGTCTTCGAACATGAATGATTCAGGCACGGCGCTCTCGAACGCAGGTTGAAAAGCATCGGTCAAACGGACCGTAGCTTTCTCGCCTTCGACCTCCCCTCGCTGCCGCATTTCGCGGTAACCGCGACTTGAAAAGAGGTTGCCCCACATTTTCGTATCTTGGCGGATCATGTAGTCGCCAGCGAAGTCACCGCGGTTCCAAGTGACGCCTTTAAGGCGGGGCCTCAGAAGATTATTTCCGCTTGGGAATGGAGGTATCCCTATGAGCGCACCGTTAAAGAAATTGTCCAGAAATTGGTCAGTGCCCTTATTCTTAGACATATCAACTAGCTCGTCTTCGCCGACGTCGTTTGCAGCAAAGACGAAAGCTGGGATTAGCCAGTTAGCGCTAAATTTTTGAAGTTCTTCAATTGATGATTTTATTGTTTGGATTTCGAAGAACTTCAAATTTTTCTATTCCTTCTTTTTGCGACCAGGCTTTCGGAAATTTGCTTTGTTTCCGGTCCATTGGTCCCATAGGCCTGATGGCTTAGCAAGTTTCTGGTCTACTATCTTCCAATCAACAGGATCGTGTCCATCGGATTCTAAGGTGCTCTGTACGTAGTCGAGGTAGTCGTCACTCATGTCGATGCCGACGACGTTTCGGTGATGTTCGAGTGCCGTGAAAATGGTGGTTCCACTTCCGACGAACGGGTCCAGAACGTGGCCGCCAGGAGGGCTGCCAACCTCAATGCACCGTCGGACAAGCTCTGATGGAAATGCTGCATTATGCTTTGCCCGTCGATTCCGTTCGATGGGAATGTTCCAAACATCTTCTTCAACCAACTTTGAGCGATCAAAGCTGTAGAACCTCGATTTTGAGAACATAAACACAAACTCATACTGCCTATGAGGGCGGTCTCGGGCAGTCGGCTCGACAAACGCATTGCATCTGTTCCAGATGATCGAGCTGCGGAGCGTCCAACCTCTAGATTGCATAGCGAACGCGACCTTCCAGGGGATGCCAATCATACTCTTCTTGGGTATGTCCCAGCCGCTTACATCAACAGGCCGAACCTTGCTTCTGAGAAAGTTCCGAGATGAGCACTTCGGATCACTGCCATGTGGCTGTCCATTGCCAGAATAGAAGGTATCTCCGATATTCAAGAAGAACACACCTTCAGGATGCAGAGTGCGTTTCACTTCATCGAAAACCTTCATCAGCTCTTCGATGTATGCATCAACAGTTTCTTCGTGACCTAGTTGGCCTTCGTAACCGTAGTCACGAACCCAATAGTACGGCGGTGAGGTGATCGCGACATTGAAACTCTCATCGGGTAAACTTGCCAATGCCTGGGCTGAGTCACCCTTCAAGATACCTGCAACATTCTTGGCGCTAGTGAAATAGCTAGATCGACTGATCTCTGAGCCGGAGGCGGGTTCATCAGACTGAGCTGTTGAGCTTTTTTTCACCGTTGTTGTTGCTGGCATCTCTGTCCCTTTCTTAATGTTTTGTATCTGTCATTCCGTAACACATCTCGCGAATAGAACAAAACAGAAACATATCCTTACTTCGTTAATTATTACGGGTGTTTATCTTCACCTAGTACCCTGCCCTTCAGCAAGCTCCTCATACTTCGCCCACATCTGCTCGATCAGTTGGCCTTGCGTGACACCTAGCCGTTCAGCCTCGGCGGCAATGGCTTCCCCTACTTTTGGAAGAACCTTTGGATGTAACTGATGGGTTCGGGGACTGGGTTTGCGGCCAGGCTTCTTACGCGGAGTTCGGTCAAGGAAGCCCCTCGCCTCCCCCACTTCATCGACACGTCGAACCTGTTCGACGGATGTATCTTTTGGGCGCGCTTTGAGGCCTGCGAGCCTATTTGAGCCGTTCATAAACCGCCTCCGTGAAAGCTTGAGCGTTGATCAGTGCCTTATCCACTTTTCCGCCCGTGACCATTTCAGGGTCATTCATCATTGCAGTCAGATCACTGCCATATGCGAAGAGTTCGGAAAACGCCGCGCGGGCCACGAGTGACGGTTCAATCACGTCGATCCCTGCCCCACTAAGTTGTCCTTCCAGCTCCTTCTGAACGCGGCTCTTTACGGCTGCGCTGGTCTTGGTCAGCACCACAGCATGCCGGATCGACCGCCCAAGCGCTTCCTCCTCTTCGCGAACCAGAGCCAGTGCTTCTGAGCCAATCTCTGCGTCGAGCGCTGTCGGCTGCATCGGGACGATCACCAGGTCCGCCTGGGAGATGGCACGGCTGACGAGCTGGGACGCAACACCTTCCAAGTCCACAATGACGATCTTGCCGTCTCCATCGGCGCTCCGGATGGTCGGAACGATCTCTGACCGACCAACATCGCTCTTCAGGGTCACACCGGAAGGTGCACCATGAGATGCCCACCGGGTAAGAGACTTGTTCGGGTCACAGTCAAGCACCGTGACATCCGCGCCCATACGGGCGAACTCAGACGCCAGAAGAACGGCGCATGTTGATTTTCCAACCCCGCCTTTGGGGCTTGCCATGACGATGACGGGCATTGCTCGATCCTGCCACTTTGTTGTTACCGGTTTTA
>NZ_JBQFXE010000023.1:5000-6247 GCF_056540685.1 Ruegeria sp. AM2
GCACCTTTACTACAGCTTCGCACTGGCATCAGGATTGTGATGTGCAGGATAGGTGGTGGGCTTTGAAGCAGGAACGCAAGTACCTGTGGAGCCACCCTTGAGATACCACCCTTCGCACTCTTGATGTCTAACCGCGGTCCGTTATCCGGATCCGGGACCCTGCGTGGCGGGTAGTTTGACTGGGGCGGTCGCCTCCTAAAGCGTAACGGAGGCGCGCGAAGGTTGGCTCAGAGCGGTCGGAAATCGCTCGTTGAGTGCAATGGCAGAAGCCAGCCTGACTGCAAGACTGACAAGTCGAGCAGAGTCGAAAGACGGCCATAGTGATCCGGTGGTCCCGAGTGGAAGGGCCATCGCTCAACGGATAAAAGGTACGCCGGGGATAACAGGCTGATACTGCCCAAGAGTCCATATCGACGGCAGTGTTTGGCACCTCGATGTCGGCTCATCTCATCCTGGGGCTGGAGCAGGTCCCAAGGGTACGGCTGTTCGCCGTTTAAAGAGGTACGTGAGCTGGGTTTAGAACGTCGTGAGACAGTTCGGTCCCTATCTGCCGTGGGTGTAGGAGACTTGAGAGGAGTTGCCCCTAGTACGAGAGGACCGGGGTGAACGATCCACTGGTGGACCAGTTGTCGTGCCAACGGCAGTGCTGGGTAGCTATGATCGGACAGGATAACCGCTGAAGGCATCTAAGCGGGAAGCCCCCCTCAAAACAAGGTCTCCCTGAGGGCCGTGGAAGACCACCACGTCAATAGGCCGGAGATGTAAGCGCAGTAATGCGTTCAGTTGACCGGTACTAATCGCCCGATAGGCTTGATTTGATCCAGTAATGGAAAGACAAGACCAAAGCATACACCAAACTTGAGTTGGGCAACGTTGCAGCACCTAGCCGCGATGTTGGTTGATTATATAACCGTGCAGGACCGCGCATCCGCTTCGCGAATACGCTGCCTCCTGCGCGTCGCGCTTTTGCTCCGCAAAAGTCGCGACGTGGGCTTTTCCTCGGTTTGGTGGTCATAGCGCAAGTGAAACACCCGGTCCCATCCCGAACCCGGAAGTTAAGCACTGCCGCGCCAATGGTACTTGGGCTTAAGCCCCGGGAGAGTAGGTCACCGCCAAACCTAGTAAAAGCCCACATCTCTCTACAACGATGAAACACTTTCCGACCCTGTCGCGGGATGGAGCAGCCCGGTAGCTCGTCAGGCTCATAACCTGAAGGTCGTAGGTTCAAATCCTACTCCCGCAACCAG
>NZ_JBQFXE010000024.1:0-4031 GCF_056540685.1 Ruegeria sp. AM2
ACGATTGGGACGGGTGGAGTTACGGGTGTTTATTATCCGACGGGTGGTGCGATTTGTCGTTTGGTGAACAAGGGTCGTAAGGAGCATGGGGTTCGGTGTTCTGTGGAATCGACGGGTGGGTCGGTTTACAACATCAACACCATTCGCGAGGGCGAGTTGGAGTTTGGGGTGGCGCAGTCCGACTGGCAGTACCATGCGTTTAACGGCACCTCGAAGTTCGAAGAGGCGGGGCCGTTTGACAGCCTGCGGGCGGTGTTCTCGGTGCATCCCGAGCCGTTCACGGTTGTGGCGCGCGCGGATGCGGGGATTTCCAGCTTTGAGGACCTCAAGGGCAAGCGGGTGAACATCGGCAACCCAGGGTCTGGTCAGCGCGGCACGATGGATGTTGTGCTGGAAGCGGTGGGCTGGACCATCGATGATTTCGAACTGGCCTCCGAGCTGAAAGCGGCCGAGCAGTCGGCGGCGCTGTGTGACAACCAGATCGATGCGATGATCTATACGGTGGGTCACCCGTCGGGGTCGATTCAGGAAGCGACCACCGCCTGTGACTCGGTTCTGGTGAACGTGACCGGGGATGCGATTGACGGTCTGATCGACGGCAATTCCTACTACCGCACGGCGACCATTCCGGGCGGGATGTATCGCGGCTCGGACGGCGACACCACGACCTTTGGTGTGGGCGCGACTTTTGTCACCTCGGCGGATGTGTCGGATGACGCGGTCTATGCGGTTGTCAGCTCGGTCTTCGAGAACTTTGACGACTTCAAAAAGCTGCACCCGGCCTTTGCCAACCTGAAACCGGAAGAGATGATCGCGGACGGCCTGTCGGCGCCGCTGCATCCGGGTGCCGAGAAGTACTATAAGGAAAAAGGCTGGATCCAGTAATCCGGACCTGATGCGGGGCGCGCCTGTGATGGGCGCGCCCCTTTCACACCCGGGACGACACCGGGGTGCAGAAACCGCCACCAAGGCGGACCGACGGGGAGACGCCAGATGAGTTCCGACACGCAATCCAACCGCCCGCTATCCGAGGAAGAGCTTCAGGATCTTGTGGCCTCGTCCGATGCGGGCGCGCGCAGCCCGGCGGGCAATGTGGGGCTGTTTCTGGCCATCGTTGCGGTGCTGTGGTCGGTCTTTCAGGTGGTGCTGGCCTCGCCGATCTCGAACGTGCTGCTGCCGGGTGCGGTGGTGAACAACTCACGCCAGATCCATCTGGCCTTTGCGCTGTTTCTGGCCTTTGCGGCCTATCCCGCGCTGAAGTCGAGCCCGCGCAATTACATCCCCGTTCAGGATTGGATCATGGGGCTGCTGGGCGCGTTCATCGCGCTTTACGGATTCTTTTTCTACGACAAGATCGTCGATGCGGGCGGTTTGGCGGATGATACGGATAAATGGGTGGCGCTGGTGGGTCTGGTGCTGCTGTTTGAGGCCGCGCGCCGGGCGCTGGGGCCTGCGATGGCGATCATCGCCTCGATCTTTCTGCTTTACGTGTTCTTTGGCTCGTCCGAATGGGTGCCCGAGGTCATTCGCTGGAAGGGCGCCAGCCTGAAGAAGGCGATGAGCCATATGTGGATCACCTCCGAGGGTGTGTTTGGCATCGCTTTGGGCGTGTCGACCAAGTTCGTCTTCCTGTTCGTGCTGTTTGGCGCGTTGCTGGATAAGGCGGGTGCGGGCAATTACTTCATCAAGATGGCCTTTGGCGCGCTGGGGCACCTGCGGGGCGGCCCGGCCAAGGCGGCTGTGGTGGGCTCGGCGGCGACCGGTCTGATCTCGGGCTCGTCGATTGCGAACGTGGTGACCACCGGGACCTTCACCATCCCGCTGATGAAGCGGGTGGGCTTCACCAGCGAACAGGCGGGCTCGGTCGAGGTGGCCAGTTCGGTGAACGGCCAGATCATGCCGCCGGTGATGGGGGCTGCGGCTTTCCTGATGGTGGAATATGTGGGCATTTCCTACGTTGAGGTGATCACGCATGCCTTCCTGCCTGCCGCGATCTCCTACATCGCGCTGGTCTATATCGTGCACCTGGAGGCGGTGAAGCGGAACATGCCGACGCTGGGCAACCGCGTGGTGTCCATGGGTCGGACGATTGGCGGCATGGCGATCTTCTTCGTGGGCTTTGCCGGGCTGTGTTACGGCATCCAATACCCGATCAAGGCGGTGATTGCGCTGATGCCGGGGGCTTCGGGTCTGGTGCTGTCGGCGCTGGTTGTGGTGGCCTATCTGATCCTGCTGAAACTGGCCGCAGGGGTCGAGGATCTGGTGCCCGATGATCCCAACGCCAAAGAGGTCGAACTGCCGGTCATTGCCGAGATCTACAAGGCCGGACTGCATTACCTGCTGCCGATCATCGTGTTGGTCTACTTCCTGATGATCGAGCAGAAATCGCCGGGCCTGTCGGCCTTCTGGGCAACGGCGCTGCTGTTTGTGATCCTGCTGACGCAGAAGCCGCTCAAATCGATCTTCCGGGGTGAGAGTGACACCGCCAATGCCTTCATGGCGGGTGTGACCGACCTGTGGAACGGTCTGATCGACGGGGCCCGCAACATGATCGGCATCGCGCTGGCCACTGCCACCGCGGGCGTGATCGTGGGCACCGTGACGCTGACCGGTGTGGGGCAGGTGATGGCCGATCTGGTCGAGTTCCTGTCGCGCGGCAACCTGATCGCCATGCTGGCCTTGGTAGGCCTGCTGAGCCTCATTCTGGGCATGGGTCTGCCGACCACGGCGAATTATATCGTCGTCAGCTCGCTGATGGCTGGTGTCGTCGTCGAACTGGGCGCGCAGGACGGTCTGATCGTGCCACTGATCGCGGTGCATCTGTTTGTGTTCTACTTCGGCATCATGGCCGATGTGACCCCACCTGTGGGGCTGGCCAGCTTTGCCGCTGCCGCCGTGTCGGGCGGGGATGCGATCCGCACGGGCTTTACCGCCTTCTTCTACAGCTTGCGCACCGTGGCGCTGCCCTTTGTGTTCATCTTCAACACCGATCTGCTGCTGATCGATGTGGGCTGGGTGCAGGGCATTCTGGTGGCCATATCCGCCACCATCGCGATCCTGATCTTCACGGCGGGCACCATGGGCTGGTTCCTGACCCGCAACCGCATCTATGAAAGCGTCGCGCTGATCCTGATCGCGTTTGCGCTGTTCCGTCCGGACTTCTTCATGAACCGCATCGCGCCTCCGTTCGCGCAGATCGAACCGGCGCAGCTGACCGAAGCCGTGGGCGGGGCCACCCCGGGCAGTTCCATGCGGATCGAGGTCGCAGGCCCTGACTTTGACACCGGCAACATGACCGAGACCACCGTGGTTCTGACCATTCCCGAAGGCGCGGATGGCGCGGCGCGGGTGGACGCTCTGGGCCTGCTGCCGCTGGACGAGGACGGCATGGTCAAGCTCGATGAGCCGCTGTTCGGCACGCCTGTCGCGGATGAGCTGGACATGTTCGACTATTACGCCGATGACGCGGTCCGCATCACCGCCGTGCAGGCGCCGCAGGATCAGCCCGCCAAAGAGCTGATCTTCATCCCGGCGCTGATCCTGCTGGGCCTGATCGCGGCCCTGCAGAAAGGCCGCGCCGCCAAACAAGGAGAGCCCGCATGACCAAATCCGTTCTCTGCGCCGTCGATATCAGCAATGGCGATCTGGACGCCGACGTGCTTCACCGCGCCGCCGAACTGGCGGATCTGGACGGGGCGGGCCTGGACGTGGTGACAGTGCTGCCCGATTTTGGCGAAAGCTGGGTCTCGGGCTTTTTCCAGCCGGGCTTTCACGACAAGGCGGTCGAAGAGGCCCACACCCAGCTGGTCGACCTCTGCACCCGCACCCTGGGCGCGGCCCGAAACGCCCAAATCCGCCACGTCGTCGCCACCGGCACCGCCTACCAGGAAATCCTGCACACCGCCAAAGAGGCCGGCTCAGACCTCATCATCATCGGCGCACACAAACCAGACCTCAAAGACTACCTCCTAGGCCCAAACGCCGCCAGAGTCGTCAGACACTCAGAAGTGTCAGTCTATGTCGTTAGGTGA
>NZ_JBQFXE010000025.1:0-3093 GCF_056540685.1 Ruegeria sp. AM2
TTGTTTGTCCCGGCCTGTTTGGCCGGGATTTTTGTGTTTATTGGACGAAGTAGAGTGTGAGCTGTGGGATGAATGTGACCATCATGAGTGCGATGAGCATGAGGATGATGAAGGGGATCACCGACAGGCTGACCTGGGAGAAGCCTTTTTTGAAAGCGCCGGAGGCGACCAGCAGGTTCAACCCGATGGGGGGCGTCAGCAGGCCGATTTCCAGGTTGATGATCATGATGATGCCCAGCTGGATCGGGTTCACCCCGAAATGCGCCGCTGCGGCCAGCAGAACCGGGCCCAGCAGCAGGATGGCCGAGACCACGTCGATCAGACAGCCCACCAGCAGCAATGCTGCGTTCAACGCCAGCAGGAACGCGACCTTGCTGGTGAAGACCGACTGCAGCCAGTCGGCAAAGGCGGCTGGTACACCCTCGATCGCCAGAACCGATTTCAGCGACAGCGCCACGGCCACGATCGGGAACAGTGTGCCCAGCATGACGGCGGTCGAGACGAATTCCTCGAAGAAATCCTTCGACGACAGCTCGCGATAGACGATCAGCTCGACCAGAATGGCATAGCCCACGGCCACCGCGGCGGCCTCGGTCGGAGAGAAATAGCCCGAATAGATCCCGCCCAGCAGGATCACCGGCGTCATCAGCGCAAAGATGCCCTTGCGCACCGCATCCCACAGACGTTTGACCGAAAACGTGCCGCGCGCGTTGTTGAGGTTGGTGCCCATGCTGTAGAACGCAAAGATCGCGGTCAGCAGGATGCCCGGGATGATGCCCGCCAGAAACAGGTTGGCGACATTGGTCTCGGTCACGATGCCGTAGATGATCAGCGGGATCGACGGCGGGATCAGAATGCCCAGCGTGCCCGCGGATGTGACGGCCCCGATCGAGAACTTCTCGGAATAGCCGGCCTCTTTCAGCGCCGGATACATCACCACGCCGACGGCCAGCAGGGTCGCGGCGGATGAGCCCGACACGGCCGCAAACAGAGCGCAGGACAGCACCGAAGCCATGCCCAGACCGCCCGGCATCCAGTCGGTTGCGGCGCGCACCATGGCGATCAGGTCGCGCGCGATCGAGCCGCGCGACATCAGCTTGCCCGCGATGATATACATCGGGATGGCCAGCAGCACCTTGTTGTCCATCGACGACCACAGGTCCTCGATCACGTAAAGGATATCGCCGCCGGCCCAGACCAGCTGGATATAGGCGGTCACGATCAGCAGGATCAAAACAACGTTCTGGCGCAGGGCCAGCATCGCCAGAACGATGCCCAGAAGAATGATGCCATCCATGTCAGGCGTTCCTCAGTTCAGTCTTTGCGTCGGGGTTCCAGGCAAACACCAGATGTTTGAGCGCCGAGGAGGCCAGCGCATAGGGCACGATGATCTGCATCGGCCACAGCAGGATGTTCACCACCGGCACGCGGTCGGCGAACGCTTTGGATTCCAGGACGAACTCGACCGCGAAATAGGCGAAGACCAACAGCAGAACCGCCGCGATCAGATCCCCCAGCCGGTCGATGAAGGCAAAGCGCAGGATGCCGTCGGCAAATTCGGGCCGGAAATGGGCGCTGCGCCCGGTGGCCAGCGTCAGGCCGACCATCGCCGCCAGAATGCTGCACAAAACCGCCGTCTGCTGCGCCCCCCACAGGGATTGCGAGAAAAACTCGCGCGCAGCCACATCGGCCAGCAGCAGCAATGTTGTGGCAGCGTAAGCCAACGCTGCCACAACCGCTTCAACCTTCATCAGAAACCGAAGAAGCGTCATCGGCCTTAAGATCCGCAGGCCTGTTTGGCAGCCTCGATCTGTTCAAGGATCGCTTGGGCTTTGGGGCCCAGCTGTTCGGCCAGTTCCTCGCGCAGGCCGTCTGACGCGGCGCGCCAGGCGGCGGCTTCTTCATCGGTCAGGCGGGCCACGGGCACGCCCGCACCTTCAAGCTGGCCCAGCAGCGCCGTCTCGGCACCCAGGATGGTGGCCGACAGGCCGGTTCCGGCCTCGGTGAACGCCGACAGCCATTCCTTTTCCTGATCGCTCAGCTTCTTGTAGGTCCGCCCCGAGGCAGCCACGGTGCCGATCAGGCGGGTGTGGTTGCTGACGGTGACATGGGGGGCGACCTTGTGGGTGCCGATGGCAATTCCGAACACGCCGGGCAGGAAGGCCGCCTTGACGTTGCCGGTCTGCAGCGCCGGAATGGTGTCCGAGGTGCCCATCGGTACGCCAACCGCGCCCAGCTTGCGGGCAAACAGCTCATCCGCCGTGGTGGCCGCAACGCGCACCTTTTGACCCGCCAGCGCATCCGGAGTTCTGGCCGGTTCCTGCGAAAACACGATGTAGTTGCCCACTTCCATCCAGGTCAGCGGTTCCAGCCCCGCCTCGCGCAGGTTGGGGCCCAGAATGTCGCTGAGATGTTCAAACGCAACGCAGCTGCCCTGTTCGATGCTGTCATAGAGAAACGGCGAAGACACCAGGTCCAGCTCCTGTCCGATCAGTGACATCGGGATGTTCGACACCAGCACCAGATCGACACGGCCCTTCATGCCCTGGCGCAGAATGGTTTGTTCGTCCCCCAGCTGCGCGTCGCCGATCACCTCGATCTTCAGCTCGCCGCCCGAAGCTTCGGCAATCTGGTCCGCAACACCCTGCGCCCACTGGCCCCAGGGCGAAGACAGCGGCGCAACCGTCGCCAGCTTGAGCGTCGTCTCAGCCTGCGCCGCACCGCCCGCCATGCCCGCGGCCAAGGCCACCGCCGTGGTAAATCTTTTGAAAATCATCTCATCCTCCTCAATGGACCGTCACATCCGGCACCCAGGGCACCGGCCAAATGCAGCGCGAAAATCAATGCCGAACCGCTAAAAAGCAGCTCAAACACAACCCCTCCAAACGCCTCCAACAAAACCTATCCTCAACTGCACACCCTCAAACCATGGCAGCTCAGGCCAACTTATTGACAATCGCGGACAACAATTCCCAATAACGCAACGGAAACAAAATCAGAGCAAAAACAAACGCACCCCAAAAAATCAGCCAAGCACACCAAAAAACAACGTAACCGCAATAATACCAATAAAACCGTACGCTCATACTTGAG
>NZ_JBQFXE010000026.1:0-2957 GCF_056540685.1 Ruegeria sp. AM2
CATGGTTCTTCCTCCCAACCAGACAATCAGCGTGCGACGGGCATGGTGAACTCAGCGCCTTTTGAGATGCTCTCGGGCCAGCGCTGCATGATGGATTTCTGCTTGGTGTAGAAGCGCACGCCCTCTTCGCCGTAGGCGTGGGTGTCGCCGAACAGGCTTTTCTTCCAGCCGCCAAAGCCGTGCCAGGCCATCGGCACCGGGATCGGCACGTTCACACCGACCATGCCAACCTGAATCTGACGCCCGAACTCGCGCGCGGCGTTGCCGTCGCGGGTGAAGATGCTCACGCCGTTGCCGAACTCGTGGTCGTTGATCAGCTGCACACCCTCAGCGAAGCTGTCGACGCGGATACAGGATAGAACCGGGCCAAAGATTTCCTCTTTGTAGATGGTCATGTCCTTGGTGACATTGTCGAACAGGCTGCCGCCCATCCAATAGCCATCCTCGTGACCCTCAACCGTGTAGCCACGGCCATCGACCACCAGATCCGCGCCTTCTTCGACACCTTTGGCGATGTAGCCGGTGATCCGCTCATGCGCCGCCCTGGTGACGATCGGGCCCATTTCGGCGTCCATCTCGACCCCGTTCTTGACCTTCAGCGAGGCCAGACGTTCCGCGATCATCGGCACGATCTTGTCGGCCACGTCGCCCACCAGCGTGGCCACCGAGATCGCCATGCAGCGCTCGCCAGCCGAGCCATAGGCCGCGCCCATCAGCGCATCCACCGCCTTGTCCAGATCGGCGTCGGGCATCACCAGCATGTGGTTCTTGGCCCCACCCAACGCCTGCACGCGCTTGCCGTGCCGCGCGCCGGTCTCGTAGATGTAGTTCGCAATCGGGGTCGAGCCGACGAAGGAAATCGCCTGCACGTCGGGGTGCTCCAACAGCGCGTCCACGGCCACCTTGTCGCCCTGCACCACGTTGAAGACGCCATCGGGGAAACCGGCCTCTTTCATCAGCTCGGCATACATCAACGAGGGTGTCGGGTCGGTCGGCGAGGGCTTCAGGACAAAGGTGTTGCCCGCCGCAATCGCCACCGGGAACATCCACATCGGCACCATGACGGGGAAGTTGAACGGGGTCACGCCCGCCACCACGCCCAGCGGCTGGCGCAGGGTCCAGTTGTCGATGCCGGTCGAGACCTGATCGGTGAAATCACCCTTGAGCAGCTGCGGGATGCCGCAGGCGAACTCGACGATATCAATGCCGCGCTCAACCTCGCCGCGGGCGTCGGTGAAGACCTTGCCATGCTCGGCGGTAATCGCGCGGGCCAGATCGTCCTTGTGCTCGTTCAGCAGGTTCAGGAACTTGTTCATCAAACGCGCGCGGCGGATCGGAGGCATGTTCGACCAGGCCGGAAACGCCGCCTTGGCCGCCGCAACCGCCTTGTCCACATCCGCCACCGAGGCCAGATCAACCTGACCGGTCAGAGCCCCCGTCGCCGGGTTGAACACGTCCTGAGTGTTGGTGCGCGCACCGCCGTAAACCTCACCATTGATGTAATGGCCGATTGCAGTCGTCGTCATGGATGCCTCCTCATTGAGTTGGCCCAATCTTCCAAAACCGGCGCAAACAAATCCAATGACTAATCGAGTCATATGATATAAGCAGAATTAATATGAGACCCATCTCGGACATCCGCATCCTCAACGCATTCGTCGCCGTCGCGCAGGAAGGCAATATCTCGCGCGCTGCGAAGCAATTGCATCTCACGCAGCCAGCCGTCAGCCTTCAGTTAAAACGCCTGTCTGAAGATTCCGGGCTGGAACTGTTCCATCGCACCTCGAAAGGGGTAGAGCTGACGCGCGACGGGGAAGCGCTTGTGGCCAAAGCAGAAAAAGTGCAGGCCGCCCTTGCCGAATTCGGCCAGACAGCGCGCCGGATAAACGGAAACGTCCGGGGCACGCTGCAGCTTGGAACCATTGTTGATCCCGACTTCATACGCCTTGGCGCGTTTCTGGCCGCGCTCGTGGACGGGTATCCTGATCTGCAAACAAAGCTTGTGCATGGTATAAGCGGAGATGTCGTACACCGCTTGCTGAGCGGGCAAGTGGATGTGGGGTTTTTCCTGGGTGATTTGGATGATTTTGAGCCGAACCGGGAAGATCCCACTGAATCGATCTTCTTCCAGCGGGAACTGACCAAATTTACGTACAGGGTGATAGCGCCGGTTGGCTGGGACAAGCGCTTGGCCGGCAAGGACTGGCCTGCCCTGGCTGCGCTGCCCTGGATCGGAACGCCCGAAAAATCTGTGCACAACCGTCTGCTGACGCGCGTGTATGAAAATCTTGGCTGCCAGCCCGAGCCGGTATGTCTGGTTGATCAGGAACCCTCGATGTTGGCAATGGTCCGCTCGGGCATTGGGCTTAGCCTCTGTCGAGAGTCGATTGCGCTTGAGGAAATGCAGTCCCGGGGGATTGCGATTTCGGACAATGTGAAAATCGAAACCTGCCTGCGTTTCGTGACCCTCGCGACCCGAAAAGACGAGCCGAATGTCGAAGCCGCATTTGACGCCTTAAGCACCACCTGGAACTAGCGACGGTATTTCTCGGGCGGTTTGAGCCGGCCAGCTTGTTGAGATTTGAGGCGCGCATTTGCGATTGTGACGCGTTTGCTGGCGATGGCTGAGAGACAGACCTTTGGGCATCTCTGCCACCTTGTTGCCCCGCGTCTCCACTGTGTGAGCCTGCCAAGCATGGTCCCGATCCGGGTGCGGCGCTTGTCGTATTCGGCGATTTTCTTGCGTTGCCTTTGGCCGGGGATGCAGGCTTGTATCCGTTTGTCGTTCAAGGGCGCCTCGGGCCCCGCCGAAGCCCCGGCCGCGATCACCAGGCAGCCAATCAACAACCGCCAGACCGCCAAGCAGCGCCCGCGCGCCCGTCTGACAAAAAAGATCAAACATGCTCACCGCTCGGCGCTCAGACCGTCAAACACCACAAAACCAAAGCACAAAAAAA
>NZ_JBQFXE010000027.1:0-1507 GCF_056540685.1 Ruegeria sp. AM2
TTCGAAGCGGCCATTGGCGCAGCCGCAGCTAAATGACGCTGTGTCCGCGCAACTAACTTCCAGGAACGTCTCGGCGAACGGCGGCACTCCGGATCGTTGATAAGCCGCTACTATTCAGATTGTTGGTTTGGTCTCTAAAGCAACTGACTGAGGATGACCCAGCCCCCTGAAATCAGGCCATTGAGGTGTTAGTAATCCGTCCAAGCAAAGGATGGACTATGAAACGCAGATTTAGCGACGAACAGATCATTGGAATGATCAAGGAATACGAGGCAGGCGTGAAAGCTCAGGAGTTGTGCCGCAAATATGGGATCAGCGATGCCACGTTCTACAAATACAAAGCCAAGTTCGGCGGAATGAACGTGTCGGATGCGAAGAAGTTGCGTGCGCTGGAAGATGAGAACAATCGTCTGAAACGGATGTTGGCGGATGCCATGCTGGACAACGCGGCGCTCAAGGATCTCGCGACAAAAAACTACTGACGCCTGACGTGAAGCGACGGGCCGTGTCGGACGTGATGGATCGGCACGGCCTGTCTGAGCGTCGGGCGTGTGAGCTGGCCGACCTGCACAGGTCTGTCTTTCAATATCAGAAGCAGAACCAGGATGATGAAGCCCTGCGCAAGCGTCTGCGCGAACTGGCGAATGAGCGTCGCCGGTTCGGTTATCGGCGTTTGGGCATCCTGTTGGCGAGAGAGGGCTTTGAGGTGAACCACAAGAAGCTGTTCCGGCTCTATCGCGAGGAAGGGCTGGTGGTGCGTCGCAGGCGGTCACGCAAACGTGCCTTGGGCACGCGGCGGCCTATATTCGTCCCGGATCGGGCCAATCAACGGTGGTCGTTGGACTTTGTGTCTGACGCTTTCGAAGACGGCCAGCGGTTCCGAGTGTTGTGCATCGTGGATGATTGCACGCGAGAGGCATTGGCAACCGTCGTGGATCGTTCGTTGTCTGGCGCGCGGATGACGCGCGAACTGGATGAACTGATCCGCAGGCGCGGACAGCCGGATATGATTGTCAGCGACAATGGAACGGAAATGACATCTCATGCTGTTCTCAGGTGGTGCCAGGATACTGGTGTCGGCTGGCACTACATCGCACCCGGAAAGCCCATGCAGAATGCCTTTGTCGAGTCATTCAATGGCAGGCTGCGAGACGAATGCCTGAACGAACACATTTTCGGTAACCTCGCCGAGGCCCGAAAGATCATTGAAAACTGGAGGATCGATTACAACACGCAGCGACCACACACGTCACTTGGCGGGCTGGCTCCAGCCGTCTACGCCAATCTCAACCGCGCCACCCGGCCTGCTTCGCTTGAGCTACGCAACGGCTCCGCTCAGCAGGCCTTGACCGCAACCTAAACACGAGAAAGAAACAGGAACGGATTCTACATCCAAACGGCCCGGATCAAGGGGCTGGGTCAACGTCACACGAACTTGACCCAACCGTCACAGTGCGACCAGGACAGGGCAAACGCTCAACATCAGATGGCGCACCAAGCCGAACAG
>NZ_JBQFXE010000028.1:0-1127 GCF_056540685.1 Ruegeria sp. AM2
TCACCCCAATAGATTCGTGACCGGATTTTCTGCGATATCGACGTCATCATAGTATTTCTGCGCCTGGGCCATGGAGCGGTGCAGCGAGAGGCGCATGGCGGCCTGGATCGGGGCGCCGTCCAGCGCGGCCTGGGTCAGGAAGCCGGACCGCAACCCGTGTGGCGAGGCGAAATCTTCCGGCATCCCGGCCAGTTTCAGCCGGTGTTTGACGATCTGGTAGATCGCATCCGGGCTGAGGCGACGTTTCAGCACCCGGTCGGCTTTCGAGATCGGACGGAACAGGGGGCCATCCTCTATCCTGCCAATTTCGATCCAATGCACCAGCGCCTGGGCCGCACGGCCCTTGAGCACCAGCCGGGGGGTCTCACCTTTTTGGGTGGTCTTGGTCTCCAGCAGCGACAGCCAGATGAGGCCCTGTTCCTGAAACGCCTTGAGCGAGACATCCGCGCGCATCAGCCCAGTGATCTCGGACCGCCGCCGACCACCCGAAGCCCAGCCCAGCATCAGGATGGCGCGGTCTCGGCAATCTCGATGAGAGCCGTGGCAGGTGGCCAACAGCTGCTCGAGCACATCGCGGGTGATTGGATGCGCCGACTTGGGAGCCGGAGGTCGGGCCGCGGCGCGGCGGGCCTTGGAGCGGGCTTGTTTCACTTGGGGCGCGCCGAAGGGGCTGTTCAGGTTCTTCATCCGATGAAAGGCCAGCCAGGACGCAATACGCCGGTCCAAAGTGGACGGGGCCGGGCAGGCGAGGGACTTGCGCAGCCCCTGAACAATTAACGCTTCTGCCGTTTCGCGCGCCACATCCGTTTCTGGTGCGTCGCCCAGATCGCGCGCATGATCGAGAATGAAGGCCAGCGCAGTTGCCTCGGATTCCGGCCAGTCCAGCGCCGACCCGAAGCGCGCAGCCTTCCAGGCGGTGATGTAGAGCAAATCGCGCTCATAGGCGCGCAGCGTATTGGTGGGCGTGCCGCGGACATAGAGGTCCGTCAGCGCCTCATGGTCTGCGTGTGACAGAGCAGGGGAGGCGGTGGGGAGATAGGGCGCGGGGGGCTTCATGGGGCCATTCTGCGCGCATTTTTCGGCCAAATCAAATGCTCATGATAAGGGGTACTTATCGAAGATAAATG
>NZ_JBQFXE010000029.1:0-803 GCF_056540685.1 Ruegeria sp. AM2
ATGGCAAAGGAAAAGTTTGAGCGTACAAAACCGCACGTCAACATCGGCACGATTGGCCACGTTGACCACGGCAAGACGACGCTGACCGCAGCGATCACCAAGTATTTTGGTGACTTCAAAGCGTATGACCAGATTGACGGTGCGCCGGAAGAGAAAGCGCGCGGCATCACCATCTCGACCGCCCACGTGGAATACGAGACCGAGAACCGCCACTACGCGCATGTCGACTGCCCCGGCCACGCCGACTACGTCAAGAACATGATCACCGGTGCCGCTCAGATGGACGGCGCGATCCTGGTTGTGAACGCCGCGGACGGCCCGATGCCGCAAACGCGTGAGCACATCCTGCTGGGCCGCCAGGTTGGCATCCCGAAGATGGTCGTGTTCCTGAACAAAGTGGACCAGGTTGACGACGAAGAGCTGCTGGAACTGGTTGAGATGGAAGTGCGCGAGCTGCTGTCCAGCTACGAATACCCCGGCGACGATATTCCGATCATCGCAGGTTCGGCTCTGGCCGCGATGGAAGGCAACAACCCGGAAATCGGCGAAGAGAAGATCAAGGAACTGATGGCGGCTGTTGATGACTACATCGACACCCCTGAGCGTGCTGTGGACCAGCCGTTCCTGATGCCGATCGAAGACGTGTTCTCGATCTCGGGCCGTGGTACCGTTGTAACCGGTCGTGTTGAGCGCGGCGTGATCAACGTTGGCGACGAAATCGAAATCGTCGGCATCCGCGACACTTCGAAAACCACCTGCACCGGCGTTGAGATGTTCCGCAAGCTGCTGGACCGCGGTGAAGC
>NZ_JBQFXE010000030.1:0-539 GCF_056540685.1 Ruegeria sp. AM2
GAACTCTCTCAATCAGTGCAAAAGGTTGCGGTGTCTGGATCTGTGAAGGAAGAGGTCCGCCTGAGCCTCCCCAACTGAACTGGTCCACCGTTATGTTTAGGAAACGGAGGACGACGAATGGCAAACAAGAGACCGAAGCCCGAAGAGATTGTCTCGAAGTTACGGCAGGTTGAAGTTTTGATGGGGCAAGGCATGTCCCGACTTGATGCGATCAGGCAGATCGGCGTTGTTGAGCAAACCTATTACCGCTGGCGGAAGAAGTACGGTGGAATGGGTGTTGATCAATTGAAGGAACTGAAACGGCTTCAGAAAGAGAACGAGCGGCTGAGACGCGCGGTGTCTGATCTGACTCTGGACAAGCTGATCCTGACGGAAGCCGCAAAGGGAAACTTTTGAGCCCCGCTCGTCGTCGTGCCTGCATCGATCATGTCCGTAACCAGCTGAACGTTTCCGAGAGACGCGCCTGTCGCGTGCTGGGGCAACACCGGTCCACGCAGCGGCGGGTCCCACAAGGTCGCGCAGACGAAGACCGACTGGTC